>DASZQN010000033.1:0-68225 GCA_035549635.1 Opitutaceae bacterium | reverse complement strand
CCAGAAGGAAATCTGGCAGCCGGGCCAGTTGAAGCGCCTCTCGCCGCGCGGCCTCCTCTACGCCGCGCTCCGCGTGATCTCGATCACCGCCACCGTCTTCAACGAGACCAAGGCCGCCAGCCGCGCCGCCGCCCTCAGCTTCAGCTCGCTCCTCGGCCTCGGCCCGCTCGTCGCGCTCACCGTCCTCGTCGCCGGCTTCGCCCTCGACAACAAGGACCCCGACCTCGCCGCCAACACCCTCAGCCGCCTCATCAACTTCGTCGCCCCGCAGGTCGGGCAATACGGCAAACTCGATCACCACCACCGCCGCAACGGCGAAAACGCCGAAGTCGGAAGTCGGAACGCAGAGGTCGGAAGCCCGACCCAGGAACCCCCAACCCCAAAACCATCTTCCGGGAACTCGGAACCCATCACCTCAAACCCCTCCCCCATAACCAATCCTTCTCCCCTCTCAACCCCCAGCCCTCGACCCTCAGCTCTCGACTCTCAGCTCTCAACTAACAATCCCTCCACCCCGCCGCCGAATCCCCGCCTCGTCCGCATGATGAACAATTTCATCAACCAGGGCCGCTCCGGCTCCGCCGGCACCCTCGGCTTCTTCGGCCTGATCGTGATCGTCCTCATGCTCTTCAAGACCGTCGAGGACACCTTCAACGAAATCTGGGGCGTGCGCAGCGGCCGCTCGCTCCTCATGCGCATCGTCTACTACTGGACGATCCTCACCCTCGGCGCCGTCCTCTTCTTCGCCTCGGTCACCCTCCTCGGCGCCGGCGCGTTCATCGGCGTCTTCCACAACGCCGTCGCCAGCTTCCCGTTCTCCGCCGAGGTCGCCGCCGCGCTCCAGTGGTCGCTCCCGCTGCTCTCCTTCGCGCTGCTCGTCATCCTCCTCACCGTCTTCTACCGCGTGATCCCGCACACCCGCGTGTTCTGGCGCGCCGCGTTCACCGGCGCCCTCGCCGTCGCCTCGCTCCTGATGCTGAACAACTACCTCGCGTTCCTCTACGTGCGCCGCGTGATCCTCACCGAGAGCCTCTACGGCTCGCTCGGCTTCCCGCTCGTGGTGATGTTCGGCCTCTACATCTTCTGGCTCTACGTGCTCATCGGCGGCCAGATCAGCTACGCCGTCCAGAACGTCCATTTCCGCAACAGCCAGGCCGCCTGGAGCCGCCTGGCCAAGGGCATCCGCGAACGGCTCCTCCTCGTGGTGCTGCTCACGATCTGCCGCCGCTTCCAGGCCTGCCTCCCGCCGGTGTCGGCGCTCCAGCTCAGCTCGATGATCAAGGTGCCCACGCAGATCCTGAACGAGTGCCTCAACCTGCTCGTCGACATGAAGCTGATCACGCCGGTGCCCTCCTCGAACCCCGATGACTCCGCCGCCGACTGCCTCTACCAGCCCGCCCGCCCGCTGAACCGCATCACGCTCTTCGAGTTCAAGGACCTCGACGACAACCTCGGCGAGGACCCGATCGGCGGCACGCTCGAGCGCATCGACCCGATCCTCTTCAACTACAACGCCGCGCTGCTGCGCCTCGGCGAACAGGATTTCTTCAAGAAGTCCCTCGAGCAGCTGCTGGCGGAACATCCCTTCGACGAGTCCCGCCCGCCCTTCAGCCGCCTGACCGCATCGTAAAGGTCAACCACCGCCCGCCCCGCTCCCGTCCTCCGTCGTCCGTCATCCGTCCTCCGGAACAGCCCCCTTTCGCCTTGCTACGAACCCGACCCGACCTACCGTCGCGGGTTTCTCCCCATGATCTCCTGGATTCAGCGCACCTTTCAGAACCACTTTCGCGCGATGTTCGCCGTGATGCTGGGTCTGACGATCCTCTCGTTCGTCATCGCGTACGCGCCTTCCGCCTCGAGCGCCGGCCGCACCGAGCGCCAGGTGGAGAAGAAGCCGTTCTTCGACCTCAATCTCGCCTCCCAGGTGGACGTGCAGCGCGTCCTCGGCGACGCCGCCCTCAGTGTCAACCTGCAGGCCGGCTACATGGGCTTCGACAACGAGCAGCTGCAGCAGTACGCGCTCCAGCGCTACGCCACGCTCCATCTCGCGGACCAGCTGCACATCCCGCAGCCGACCGCCGACGACCTGGCCGGCCTGGTGAAGGGCCTGCGCGCGTTTGCGGGCGAGGATGGCCAGTTCGACGCCAAGCGCTACGCCACCTTCCGCGACTCGCTCAAGACCAACGCCCGGCTCACCGAGGCCGATGTCACCCGCGTGCTGGCCGCCGACTGGCGCGCGCACCGCGTGGAAGATCTGATCGGAGGCCCCGGCTACGTCCTGCCGGCCGATGTCCGGACCCAGCTGGTCCAGTCCGACTCCACCTGGACGATCGCCGTCGCCACCGCCGACTACGCCGCCTTCTCGCCCGCCATCAGCCCGTCGGCGGCCGACCTCGCAAAATTCTTCGACGAAAATTCGTTCCGCTACGAGATTCCCCCGCGCGTCAGCGTCAGCTACGTCGAGTTTCCCGCCGCCGATTTCGCCAGCCAGGTCAACGTGACGGACGACGACGCCAAGGCCTACTACAGCGCCAATCCCGGGCGCTTCCCCAAGCCGGCGGACCCGAAGGCCGCCGCCCCGGCGAAGGATGCGAAGGCCGATCCGGCCGCCGATTTCCTCGCCGTGCGTCCGCAGGTGGTGGCCGCGCTCAAGTTCGACCGCGCGCAGCGCCTCGCGGTGAAGGCCGCGTCCGACTTCGCCTATTCGCTCTTCGACGGCAAGGTGACCGCCGGCCCCGCGCTCGACGCCCAGCTCGCGGCGCACAAGCTCACGCCGAAGCCGCTCGCGCCCTTCACCCACGACGCCGGGCCCGCCGAATTCGGCGGCTCGCCGCAGATCGCGGACGCCGCGTTCAAGCTCAGCGCGGACCACTTCTACTCCGATGCGCTCACCTCGCCGAATGGCAGCGTGGTCCTGTTCTGGAAGGAAACCCTTCCGTCCCGCAAGCCGCTCCTGGCGGAGGTCCATGACAAGGTCGTGGCCGACTATCAGGACAGCGAGAAGCAGCGCCGGTTCATCGAGCTCGGCAAAACGATGAAGACCCAGATCGAGGCCCGCCTCAAGGCCGGCGACACCTTCGAGCAGGCCGCGAACGCCGCCGGCTCCGCGCTGAAGCTGCAGGTGAAGTCGCCCGCCCCCTTCACGCTCCGCCAGCCGCCGCAGGGCGTCGATTACAGCGTGCTCGGCGCGCTGGAGCATCTCGACAAGGGCCAGGTCTCCGACCTGCTCCTCGGCCAGGACAAGGCCGGCAGCTTCGTCTACGTCGTGGACAAGAAGGCCCCCGACCTTTCCGAGACCAGCCCCGCCTACCTCGCCGCCAAGGCGCAGCTCGCGGGCTCGCTCGCCCGCTACAACACGGATTCCTACCTCCAGGAGCTCGTCGCGCAGGAGGAAAAGAAGAGCCAGCCCGCCGTCCAGTGACCCGGCGCGGGCGCCCCGGGAATCCCGCTCCGTAACCCGCGAAATCGCTGCAACTTTCTGAGGGCCTAGCCGTCTTCTCCGCGCAGCAGGCGGCTTTGTTCCCCGACCGGAGTCACCCTGCCGGCGACGACGGTGAAAAGCAGTAGCTTTTCGACCCCCGCTGTGTTTTGTCTTTCGGCCTGCCTTTTTCCTCCATGTCACGCTCATTCCTCCGCTCCGTCCTCCTTCCGCTTGGCTCCTGGTTCCTGGCGGCCGCGCTCGTGTCCGCCCAGGACGCCGCCCCGGCCGGCGCGATGGGCCCGGCCAGCGCGCCGCAGGCGAAGGTGGACATGACCATCCAGCAGGCCGTCGCCCTCGCCATCGCGAAGAACTTCGACATCCAGATCCAGGAGTACTCGGTCCTGACCTCCAAGGAGTCCGTGGCCATCGCCAAGGCCGATTACGATCCGTCGCTGCAGGCCAGCACGACCCACAATCTCACCCAGCAGGCCAACGCGTCCACCACGCTCGAGGGCTCCTCGGCGCCGCGCACCGAGGGCGCCGCCGGCTCCATCACCGTCTCCCAGAAGGTCTCGACCGGCGCCAACGTCTCGCTCTCCGCCAACCTCTTCAACCGCAGCTCGAGCAACCAGTCGATCAACACCTTCAATCCGCAGTACAACAGCGGGCTCGCGCTGTCGGTCACGCAGCCCCTCCTGCGCGGGTTCGGCCGCACCTACAACCTCGCCAACATCAAGATCGCCCTGATCGGCCTCGACATGGCGAACCTCAGCTACAAGGGCCGCGTCCTCGACGTGATCCAGAGCGTCGAGAACGCCTACGCCAGTCTCGTCAGCTCCCGCGAGTCGCTCGATGTCCTCCAGTTCAGCCTCAAGCTCGCCCAGACGTCCGATGACGAGACCAAGGCGCGCAAGAACGCCGGCCTTCTCACCGACCTCGATGTCTACAGCTCCGAGTACAACGTGGTGAGCAGCCGCAACAATGTGCTCAAGGCCGAGCAGGATATCCGCAACAAGGAGGACGCCCTCCGCCAGCTGCTCGGCGGCGACAACTACGACGTCGCCATCACCCCCGTCACGGGCATCCCCCCCTACAATCAGCCGGCGCCCACGGTGGAGCTTTCCTACCGGCTCGCGCTCCAGAACCAGACGGACTACCAGCGCCAGCTCGCCGCCATCAAGCAGAACGAACTCAGCGTCGTCGTCGCGAAGAGCAACCGCCTTCCGTCCCTCGGCCTCACCGGCGGCCTCGGCTACACCGGCCGCGACCAGGGTTTCGACCAGGCCTGGGATCGCGTGCGTGAGCGCGACAGCTACAACTGGAACTTCGGCCTGAGCCTGAACATGCCCTGGGGCCTGCACGCGGACAACGCCCGCTACCGCACCTCGCTCTACAATCTCACCACCGCCCAGATCCAGCTCCGCCAGCTCGAGCAGAGCCTCCTGGTGCAGGTGCGCTCCGCCGTCCGCACGGTCGAGTTCAACATCGAGAGCGTGCGCCTCACCGCCCTCGCCTCGCAGCTGAGCCAGAAGAAGTACGATTTCGAAAAGGCGCGCTACGACGTCGGCCAGACCACCGCCCGCGACCTGCTCCAGGCCCAGTCCGACCTCGAGTCGGCCCGCCTCGGCGAGCTGCAGGCCAAGGTCAGCCTCAACACCGCGCTCAGCGCGCTGCAGCGCCTCGAGGGCCTGACGCTCGACACCTACCACATCACGGTGCCGACGGAAAAAGCGCCCTGACACCGGCGCGTGGCGCCGGCGGAACGTTCAACGTCCAACATTCAACGTTCAACGTCCAGCTGGGTGAACCGGTTGCCTGGCACTGAACGTCGGATGTTGGACGTTGCGCTTTAATCAAAAAGCGCCTCCACCGTCGCCTGCTCCGCCGGCAGCACGCGGTGCGCCGGCAGTTGGGTGCGAAACCAGGTCCGCTGCTTCTTCACCAGCGCCCGGGTGTTCTTCGCGATCTCGCCGGCGAGCGCGGGCTCGGGCAGGCGGCCCTCGATCGCCGCGATGACCTCGCGGTAGCCGATCGCCCCCGCCGCGCTCGGATTCTCGCGCAGGCCGGCGTCGAGCAGCCGCCGGACCTCGGCCTGCAGGCCCGCGCGCAGCATGGCGTCCACGCGAACGGCGATGCGCTGCTCCAGTTCCGCCGGCGGCCGCTCGAGGACGGTCAGGTTCACCTGCCAGTCCGCAAAAGCTCCCGGTTGGGCCGCAAATTCCACCGCCAGCTCGACGAGCGGACGGCCCGAGGCCCGGCAGCGCTCGAGCGCGCGCGACACGCGCCGGGGGTTCGCCGTGTCCAGCGCGCCGAGGCCGGCCGGGTTGAGCCGCCGCAGTTCCTCCAGCGCCTCTGCCGGCGCGAGGGCCGCGACGGCCGAGCGAGTTTCCGGCGGCACATCCACGTCGTCAGCGACGGCGGCGAAAAAGGCCTTGAGATAAAAGCCGCTGCCGCCCGTCACCAGCACGGGCCGTCGCCGCGCCACGATCTCCTCGGCCGCCTTCCGGGCCAGGATCGTGAAGCGCGCGACGTCCATCCTCTCCGTCACGTCGAGGACATCGATGAGGTGATGCGGCACCCGGGCCCGTTCGGCGGCCGTGGGCTTGGCCGTGCCGATGTCCATGCCGCGGTAAAACAGCAGCGAGTCGCACGAAACGATCTCCGCCCCCCGCGCCTCCGCCCAGCGCAGCGCCCACTCGGTCTTGCCGACGGCCGTGCAGCCGGTGAGGACGTGAATCACGCGAGCCATGATCAATTGCGGATTTTGGATTTCGGATTGCGGATTGCCCAATCCAAAAAATCTGCCCTGCGCATTCCTGCCTCTCCGCTGTAGGCCAGGGTCGGCGACCTGGCCAGCCACCTCACCGAGGTGGCCTGCAACCGCGATCGCACGCTAAAGATCCGCGAAGGCGACCGCCCGGTTGCGGCCGCCGGCCTTGGCCGCGTAGAGCGCCTTGTCCGCCGCGGCGACGAGGCTTTTTCCATCGGCCGCGTCGCCCGGCAGGATCGCCACGCCGGCGCTCACGGTCACCGGCAAGCTCACGCTTCCCGCCTGCACCGGCGCGCGCGCCATCTCGGCGCAGATCCGGCGGGCCGTCTCGAGGGCGGCCGGGCGGTCGGTCTCCATCGCCACCAGGGCAAACTCCTCGCCGCCGAAACGCGTGACGCGGTCCACAGAGCGCATCAGTCCGCCGAGCCGGCGGCCCACTTCCCGCAGGACGTCGTCGCCGGCCTGATGACCGTGGGTGTCGTTGACGCGCTTGAAATGATCGATGTCCACCAGGATCAGCGCGAGCGGACGCCCAAAGCGCGCGGCGCGATCGCTTTCCTCCGCCAGGATGCGGTCGAACTCGCGACGGTTGAGCAGGCCCGTCAGCTGGTCGCGCGTCGCCAGGCGGCGCAGCGCCTCCAGGGTCTCGCCCAGCTTCAAGGCGTAGCGCAGGGAACGCTCCAGCGTGCGCGGGGTGATCTCGCCCTTCACGAGGTAGTCGAGCGCGCCCGCGTGCATCGCGGCGAAGTCGACTTTCTTGGCGGTCTCCGCCGTCAGGAAGACGATCGGCGTGCGGCAGCCCTGGTTCACCGCCTCCTGGATCAGCTCGAGGCCATCGCGGTCGCCGAGCCGGTAATCCAGCAGGCACGCGGCATAGGTCCCGCCGAGGAGCTTCGCCAGGCCCTCCTCGAAGGTTTCCGCCCAGTCGAGCTCGTAGGCCTCGCCGCGGATCTTCCGGAATTGCGCCTGCGTCAGCCGGAACTGCATCCGGTCGTCGTCGATCAGGAGGATCTTGTGGCTGGCCGTGCTCATGCCGGGACGCCGCGCGCCGTGCCCGCTGCCAGGTCCGCCGCGCGGGCGGCCAGCGCGGGCGGAATCCGCGCCGGTTCCTTCAGGTGGTCGCGGATGACATTAACCAGGGCGCTGCCCACGACGACGCCGTCGGCTTCCGCCGCCACCTGCGCCACCTGCCCGCGCGTGGAGAGGCCGAAGCCCACCACCACGGGCAGCGGGGTGTGCCGGCGGATGCGCGCCACCGCGTCGGGAATGTTCGCGGCCACCTGGTCGCGCACGCCCGTCACGCCCTCGCGGGACACATAATAAATGAATCCGCTCGCCGCCGCCGCGATCACCGGCAGGCGGCTCTCGGGCGTCGTCGGCGCGACGATGAACACCGTGTGCACGCCGTGCGCCCGGCAGGACGTCACCACGTCGCCGGCCTCCTCCGGCGGCAGGTCCAGCGTCAGGATGCCGTCCACGCCCGCCGCGCGGGCCGCCCGGACATAGGCGTCGACGCCGTTCGCGAAGACCAGGTTGTAATAGGTGTAGAAGACGACCGGCACCTGGCTCGTCTCGCGCAGTCGCCGCACCAGCTCGAAGACGCGCGCCGCCGTCATCCCGCCCTCCAGCGCGCGCTGGGCCGCCAGCTGGTTCGTCATTCCGTCCGCCAGCGGATCGGAGAACGGCACGCCCAGCTCGAGGATGTCCACGCCGCTCGCGACCAGCGCGCGGCAGGCCGCCAGCGAGTTCTCGAAGTCGGGGTCGCCGGCGCAAAGGTAGGCCACGAAGGCGGCGCGGTTTTCAGCCCGGGCGCGGGCGAAGGCTTGGGCGAGGCGGGACATGCGGACTAGAGGAGTGCCAAGGGCCGGGGGGCGGTGGCGAGTGCAAATTCCCGGAAGTTTCGCGCCGAGGCGCAGAGACGCCAAGATCGATCCCACTTTTACCGATCGAAACCGGCCTTTCTCTGCGTCTCCGCGCCTCGGCGCGAAACTTCCGGGATCGAACCTCAGGCCGCAGGCCTCGCGCCTCACGCCTCACTTCAGCCCGAATTCCACCAGCACCGGCCGGTGGTCCGAGAGGAACGACCGCACCACCTCGCTGCGCGCCTCGCGGCAGGCCGCGGGCAGGAAGACGAAGTCCAGCAGCCGCGTCGGCAGCGGCGACGGGAACGTGCGCCCACTCTGCGGATGCAGCGCGTAGTCGCCGTAATCCGAGAGATGGCTGAGCAGCGTCGCCGTCGCGTCGGACCGGTGCCCGGGATTGTTGAGGTCGCCGCAGACGATCACCGGCGTGGCCCAGTGCGAATGCCGGTGGCGCTGCTTCTCCCGCAGCCAGGCCAGCAGCCGCTCGAGCTGCACGAAGCGGTGCTCGCGCGAACGGTAGTGCAGGTGGAGGTTGACCAGCGGCACGCGGCGCCCGGCCGCCTCGAGCTCGACGAAGAGAAATCCCTTCTCCCCCACCCGGCTCTGACCGAAGACGATCGTCTCGGACTCGACGATCGGGTGCCGCGACAGCACCGCGTTCCCATAGCAGAGGTTGAGCAGCCCCGTGCGCCGGTTGTTGATCCCGAAGACCGCGTGCGGATAGCCCGCATGGACCCGCAGGTACTCGAGATGGTCGAAGTTGCCCGCCCACCGGGAGCACTCGTCGATCTCCTGCAGCGCCACGACGTCGGGGTTGAGGCGCTGCAGCAGGTGCGCGATCCTGAGCAGGTTCGCCCGGATCTTCCGTCCCGACGTGAGCCCCTGGATCGGCGTCAGCCCGCGCCCGTGCGCGATGTTGAACGTGACGAGGCGCAGCCGGTGCATGTCCCCATAAAGTGATACCAGCCGCCCTTGTCGAGCGGCGGAGCGAAGCTCCCCGCCCCCCGTCGCCTGACTCCCGTCCCCCGTCCCGGACCACGCCTTCCCCTGTCGCATTTTCCCCGCGGAAGGAATTGACAGCCGAAACCCCGTCAAAGAGTTTGGCCGACCCTCACGGCGGTCATAGCTCAGTTGGTTAGAGCACAAGATTGTGAATCTTGGGGTCGCGGGTTCGAGTCCCGTTGGCCGCCCCATTTTAACTGTTGGTTACCAACAGTTGGAAGTCCTCGACCGAAGATTTGCCAGTTGACGTGGCAAATCGGTCATGACGTTCCTCAAAAACACAGCAGTCAAATTCGAGATTTCTGAATTCACGAATCCCTCCGGGGAGATCGTTTTCCGCGTTGCCGGCTGGCTCAACGGCAAACGCGTCCGCAAGAATCTGGCCAGCCGCGCGGAGGCTCAAGCCGAGCGGCAGGCCCTAGAAATCGCAGCGCTTCAAAGCGAAAGCGGCATGCGTGTCGCCGCCACCCGCCTTGCGGATGACCAGTTGCGGGAGGCCGAGGCAGCTTTCCACCGCTTGGAGGGCCGCGCCCGGTCGCTCGCATTCTACCTCGACTATGCCCTGTCGAATTATCGGGACCCAGTGAATGACATGTCGCTCGCCGACGCGGCGAAGCTCTACCTCGCGGTGCGCGAAGCGGACGAGAAACTCGGCCACATCTCACACCGCCAGTTCACAGCGTTCCGGTGCGAACTGCGCGCGTTGATTGCCGCGTTCCCCGGGAAAAAGGTCGCTGAACTGGCAGCGGGTGCGTTGACGGACTATTTCCGCCGCGACAACGCCTCGAAAAAGACGTTCAACAACCGGCGCGGCTTGGTCGGCTCGTTCTTGAGATATTGCCTACTCCGGGACTGGGTCGCGACCAACGTAGTCGAGAAGATCGCTCACCATCGCGGCATCGGCCACCGGCGCGGGTCGGCACCCACGCTCAGCGGCGCACAGTGCGCCGAGATCATGGAGTGGGCCGAGACCGAGCACGGCGGGGCGCTTGTGCCGTTCATCGCCCTGTGTCTGTTCGCCGGCATCCGGCCTGACCTCTACGTGGGTGAAATTTCCAAGCTCGAACCGAAGCACGTCCGTCTGGACACCGGCGTGATTACCATCGAGCCCGAGGTGTCCAAAGTCCGGATGAAGCGAACCGTGGCCATTCAGCCGAACCTTGCGGCATGGCTCCGCGCCTATCCGCTCGAATCGTTCCCCATCTGGCCCCGCGGTTTCAAGCGACTGCGGTTGGCGTTCAGAAAGAAGTTTAACCTCAGTCACGATATTCTCCGGCACACGTTCATTTCGATGTTCGTCGGAAAATTCCGTTCATTGGGCGAAGCTGCACTTCAGGCAGGCAATTCGGAATCCATCATCAAGAAACACTACCTCGATCTGAAGACGCGCGAGGAGGCAGAGGAGTTTTTCAGCATCCTGCCCAAGAAAGCGGCGGTTCCTGCCGCGGCCAAACTATCGTTGATGGCTACCGCAGCCTAAGCGTTCTGCCTCTGCTTGCCTTGGTTGACGGGCAAGCAGAGGTATGGAAACCCAAACATACTCACCTACAGAAACTCAGCTCACAGACGTTGTCGGCCTCCGGGCCAGCGGGATTTTCCCGAAAGACAAAGAACCCTCCATCGCCACCCTGCGAAACTGGACGAAACTCCGGCACATCCCGCACCATCGCGTGGGGCATTTCGTTTACTACAATCCTTCGGAAGTCTGGGCGCACATTCGCAGCAAACTGAAGGTGCCGGCGCGGGGATAGAAATCGCGCGCCACATGGCGTCCCGAATGCGACACGCGCGTGTCGCATCCCGCGGAAAACAAAAAAACGACACACTGCGTGTCGTTTTTTTGTCTTCTCAAAAGAGCACTTCAGAAGGAAGCCACCCGTCCCTTAAAAAAGACTTACCTTCGGAAGCTGACCTTGCTGGCCACCGACCATGTTGACCTCCAAGTGCGCGATGAACGAATAAAATGACTCCTGCTTGGCTCGATACGATTCCGGCAGACTCCGGATGCAGGTAACGCGGAAATTGCGAATTTCCTTAATTACATGCCGTAGATTTTCACCGACGGCGATGACGTGATGTTGGGGAAAGAAAAACTCGATCCGCTCTCGATCCTCATCATGCGCATAGGTCACGCCATCTAGGCGAGCCCATGGCACGGTCCATTCCTTGTTCTGCCATGGACAGAAAGTTACGGTTGGAAACGGATGATACTCGGTTTCGACGCAACATACCGACCTCTCACTTTGTGGGCGATGTTTGGCGAGATATTCGCTGAGGGAGCTCATAGGCGGACGCGCTGGCCATTTGTTTGTGTTATGTTCATCCGCGCGATGGCCTCGTCTTGGCGGATGCGCTCAGCGGCAACCATTGCGCGCCGGTTCAACTCTGATTGCCGCACGTCAACTGACTGCGCTTCGCCGAGCTTCAAATCTAGCGCGAGTTCACGCTCGCCGGCCGCCTGCACGTGAACGCGCAGCGCTTCCTTATCCGGCGTGAAAACCAACACCTGTTTTCGTCCGCGAGAGATCGTCACATACCATTGGTGCGCGTCCGTCGCCGCGCGATTGCCGGCATCCGCCATGATCACCGTATCGACGGTCTTGCCTTGCGAGCCGTAGGACGTGACGGCGAAGCCCCGCACCAGGAGCCGTTGTGCCGGCGCGAGGGTCTTGCGCATGCAGTTGCCGGCCTCGACCACAAGTGAACCATCCCCGCCGACCTCGCAGACGGTGACCAATTCACCATTGTTCAACCGGGCACCTTCCGCGGACTTTCCGTTGAATTTGAGTTGGAGCCGGTCACCTGCGGCGACCTCAGTATTCTGCCCAACCGCGACCGACAGCCGGTCGGCATAGCGATAACTCATGGTGCTCTGAACGCCGTCCTTTTCGATGATGATCCCGCGCTCGTTAGCACCGATTACCGGGCGTATTTCGCCCTTGGCGAAACGACCATAGCCACGAAGGAAACACACGTGATGATCGGGCCGGTAGAAGCGGGCGTCTCGTTTTTGCGCTTCGTCCAAATCGAGCGGCCGAAAGGTGGTGAGCATTGCACCAGCACCAAGCTTGCCGGCATCCTTCAATTTCTCCCGGATCGCTTCGTTGACGATCCGGACCTCATCTCGGGTTTGGCCGACGACCAACGCGGTTTCCTTGCGCCCGACCGCGGCAAGATACTCGGACGCGAGCACCTGCCGGCGGCTCTCGTCGCCCACCTCCCGGATGCAGCCGAGCCGGTCGAGAGCGTCGAACGAACCGGCGACATTACCGACCGCCGCCACCTTCACGGCCTTGCGGTAAGCGCGAATGAATTTCCGTTGCTGGATGGTCTCGCCCAATTGGGGGTCCTGACGGCGAATGGTTCGGATCACCGCTGGCTTAAGGCCGGCATGTTTTTCGATGACGCGTAGCGCGTCCGATGCAGCGACCGCGCCATGCTGCCGGGTGTCGCCCGATAGAATCAGCCGGCCACGGCTAGCCCGAACCACACGGATCAACTCGCCGAGTTGCCGCGCACCAATCTGGCCAGCTTCATCGACAATCACGACCGCCTCCTGAGCGAGTTGCTTCTCCTGCAAGAAACGGGCGAGCGTATCGGCTCCTAGCCCGTCCGCCTGCAAATCCTGCACCTGCTGGCGCTGCGGGGCCAAGACGGTCACGGGGCGACCCGCCGCCGATAGGCCGCGTTCCACTTCTTTAAGCGCGAAACTCTTCCCCGTCCCCGCACCGCCGCGAAAGAGCGTGATGAAATCTCGACTCCGCAGAATCTTTTCAACCGCTGCGGTCTGCTCCGCCGAAAGCGCGGAAGACGGCCGATAGTCCCGATTGAGCGCCACGTGCCGGTTCCGGCCGTCGTGGGCCGCTACTACGACCTCAGACTCCCAGCGCAGGACTTCTCGTGACGTGAGTTTATCCGAACCCTTTTCCCGCAAATAGCCGCGCTGATCGATGGCCGCGCGCAGCGCCACGAGACCGAAATCCATTCCGCGCCCGCGCTCCAGCGCGGCGGCCATGAGTTCGTGATCGTGAACAACGGCGCGCCGTTCGAACAGGTGTTCATCGGCCCACGCGATAATTTCGGCCATGTTGGCTTTCTCTGCCTGATGCGGCTTCATCGCGCGCAGCGCACGCAAGGCCGCGAGTTCGGCCGGCTCCATTTCATGACCCCACGACTCGCGCAACCGGTCGGCCGTCGAATCCTTCAGCTTCCGGCGCCGGTTGCCGTGCGCCACGCGTTCGCGCAGGTCTTTGATGTTTCCGATGACCTCGCCCTTCGCGAGCCGCTCGCGGGTCTCGTCGTCGATTTGCCGGTGTCGCTTTGAGAAGCGGTCGATGACGCTTTGCGGCACACCCTTGATCTCAAACCCGCGGGCATGGTTTTCGATTTCATATCCCAGCGCGCGAAGCCCCTTGCACAGCTCGTGCCGGTAGAAATTCGTGGCGAAGCGATGCGCCCGATACATGCCGGCCGGATGCAGCGCCTTCCAACGGTCTTCGACGGGATCGAAAGTGGCGTTCATCACGACGCAATGCGTGTGAAGATGGGGATCGAGTTCACGACTGGTTTCATGTCGAAAACACGCCGTCACGAGATTCCCCGTCACGCGTTCACCATTCTGTCCTGACTTCCGCACCCGCGCTTCCGCCCGCTTTTCCAGCTCTAGCATGGCTTGCCGGACGGCCTGCTCATGCAGCACCAAAATACGTTCATCCTGGTAAAGGCCGACCACCGAAACGCTCTTCGGCGGTGCAATCGTGAAGTCAAAAAAGATGCGCCGATTGGCCTTCACCCCGTCTCCCTCATGTCGGACAGAATTCATCCGCTGGCCCAATCTCAGGCCTGTTTCCGGATGCTTTCCTTCGCACAGAGCGAGGAAAGCATCCTCACCGACGGCTCCCTTCAGGCCCAGTTTTTCAGCACCAATACCGAGCCATTTTCCTTCGATTTTCTGGCCCTCGGAATAGTAGTCGCCGGCACCCAAATGCTCGCGAAAATACTGCTTAGCATTTTTCAGGTTAAACTGAATTTTAGTTTGAATCATCGTCGAATCTCCCGACTCGACGGCGAACACTTGTGAAACGAAGTCTCGTTTCTTTTTGGTGAGACACCCTACCCCTTGCGGTGAACCGCAACGGAAGGACGTCCGCAAGTGCGACACGCCGTCTGTCGCACGAGTGTGCGCGTCAACCGGCGCAGAGCGCGCGGGGCAGGAATGACACCGGCAATCGGAGGCGGCCTCGCCGGCCGTCGTCCCGTCCGGCACGAAGGCACGCCGCGCTGCGCTGTTTCGTCGCGCCCTCGTGATGGCGGGATGAAGCGGCACGGTCACGGAGACTCGGGCGCGTTCGTCGCTTCGAGTCGCCTGCGGCTCCGCTACGCGCCGCCCGTCCCGAGACTCCGTGCCGGCCGCAAGGCATCCGGCCAGCCGGCCCGGATTCGGAAATACGATCACCGCACGGCAGATCGAGCGGTGATCCGACGAAGGCAACGGGCGTTGCCGTTATTCCGAGCACCCGCGCCTCGCGTGGCGCATCGGCGTCATTATTCTGAGGCTGCCTCAAACAGAACCCGAAGGCGCTCATAAAGCGGCCGAAAATCCTGCCGGTAGGACTTCTGGACATCCGGAGGCAGCATGTTGGGTCGAGATAGGAGGCCCAACAACCGACCGGCGAAAACGACGTGCCGCGGCAGGGGCCGCAGTGCCACGGCGCGCCCCGGCAATTTTGGTTCGGTGGCAATGCCGAGGCGGAAATACACCTGGCGCAGGCTCATTCCGGTGAGAAACGACGCATCCGAAACGCTTTTAGCCAGCAGCATGTAGCGCTGCGCGGTGCGCGGTGAACCGTGAAAATATCGCTTCAACCATAGGCCCCAGGCACCGGCCCCCATCGTCCGACGAACATGGTTTTTCTCCGCTGCCAGCAGCTGCCCGGCCCTCCACGCCGCGACCAGCGCCGCGTGCAATGAGTCACGGGACGCAGCGCTCAACCTGACCGCTTCCTCATGCAGTCGGTTGATTTCGTCCGCCCCAGATGGACGGAGCGCAGGCATTGGAGAGTCAACGTTCACGCTGGCAGACCCGTAGTCTCGCGAAACTCGACGGTCAGTTTGTGCACCGCCTGCCGGGAACATCCCGCCAGCGTGCCGATTTGTTCGAGCGTCGCATCGTCGATCAGATCGGGACGGATGCAGAAGAGAGCGACGCAGGCGCGCAGGCCCCGCGCTTCGAGTGTCCGCCCATCTGCCATCCAGACCAGCAAGCGGCAGATTACGTGCGTGGCCATAGCCAGTCCCTCTTTCCGAGGATCAGCGGGTTCGCTAAAGAAGTTTTCAGATTCGGTTTTCATAATGGGATTCCTTTCGTGGCCCGAATTTACCTCACCTTGGGTTTCGGAAATAGGGCCTACCGCGTGCAAAAAAGTGCCGCATTTCCGGGCACCGTTGAAAAGCCGCCGCTCTTTTGAATTGATCGTCTTCATGACGTCGATTCGCGGCCGAAAGCGATCCCGACTCAACGCCACGCGCCTACCGACTTTGGTGTAGTCGCTCTACCCCAAAGGGGGCAGACGTGCGCCCCAGCTCATCGGTTGGACTTCGACGCACCGATAAAAATATCGTGGCGCGCGGAAAAGTCGCGTAATCCTCCGCGTATTCCATTTCCTTGGCTTCACTTCATCTGATGACTCTCGTCAAATCCAAGCAACGCGTCGCCGACCACGGGGAGGTTTTCACCCCGGCTTGGATGGTCGAGGCCATGCTCGACTTGGTGAAGGCCGAGACCGAGCGGATTGACTCGCGCTTTCTGGAGCCCGCGTGTGGCGACGGTAACTTTCTCGTCCGCGTCTTGCGGCGCAAGCTCGCCGCCGTGGAACTCAAATACAAGCAATCCGAGTTTGAACGGCGGCACTACGCGCTCCTTGGTTTGATGTGCGTTTACGGGATTGAGCTGCTGCCAGACAACATCGCAGAATGTCGTGCGAACCTGCTGGAGCCTTTCGCCGAGTATCTGAGTCTCGCCCCGTCGGACGACCTGTATCGCGCCGCGTTCTACGTGCTTTCGCAAAACCTTGTGCATGGTGACGCCATTTCGATGCGGATGTTCGACACCAGTCCGATCAGCTTCCCGGAATGGGGCTATGTGGGCAAAGGTCGGTTTCAGCGGCGCGATTTTCGTTTCGATAGTCTATCTTATTCTTCGGAGTTCAGCGCCGAGGGTTCGCTTTTCGCCGACCTCGGTAAACATGAAATTTTCGCGCCAACGAAGGCCTACCCGCTGATGACCGTAGCCCAGCTCGCGACCATCATGGAGCAAACAAACCTATGATCCAGCAAGCCAGCTTTGCCCTGCGCAGCCGCAACCCCGACGTGCTGACGTGCATCGCGAACCTCTCCAACGACGAGGTGTTCACCCCGCCTGAGTTAGCCAACCGGATGCTCGATACGCTGGCCGAGGCGTGGGCGGTGAACAACAAAGGCGCGAATATCTGGGCCGACAAGACGGTGAAGTTCCTCGACCCCTGCACCAAATCCGGTGTGTTCCTCCGCGAGATCGCCAGTCGCCTCAACCAAGGGTTAAAGCAGGAGATTCCCGATTTGCAAAAGCGCGTGGACCACATCCTGACTCGCCAGGTCTTCGGCATCGGCATCACGCAAATCACCGGCATGCTAGCGCGGCGCAGCGTGTATTGCTCCAAGCACGCCACCGGCAAACACTCCATTGCCAAATCTTTCACCAGCGACGATGGCAACATCTGGTTCAAGCGCCTCAAACACACTTGGGATGGCGACAAGTGTAAGTATTGCGGAGCGAATCGACGCGATTACGACCGGGCGGCAGGACTGGAAACTCACGCCTACGCGTTCATTCACACCGACAACATAAAGACTCGGCTCACCGAAATTTTTGGAGGTAATATGCAATTCGACGTAATCATCGGGAATCCACCGTATCAACTCGGACAAAGCGGCGGCGAAGCAGTTGGCGGATTCGCGATGCCAGTTTATCAGGAGTTCGTCAAAGCCGCCAAGAGCCTCGATCCGCGTTTCGTCGTGATGGTAACACCGTCGAGATGGTTTGCCGGCGGGCGTGGACTGGACGAATACCGTAACGAGATGCTTACGGATAAGCGGCTGCGTGCTTTGGTGGATTTTCCCGACGCATCCGAGGCTTTTCCGGGCACACAAATCAAAGGCGGGGTTTCCTACTTCCTCTGGGACAAATCGTGGAACGATGCTTGCGAAGTCACAACGATTGAGGGCGGAAAGCCAACTTCGCCGCCGACAAAACGGTTTCTCAGTGGATACGATGTGTTGGTTCGCCGAAACGAGGCAGTTCCAATTTTGGAAAAGGTGCTCAAGGTAAATTCCAAAGATGGATTTGGAAACTTGGCATCCAAGGTTTCTGCAATCCAGCCATTCAGTATTCGCACCAACTTCCGAGGAGCTGAGACGCCGAAGGGGATCAAGAAGCCCGTGCGCCTTATCGGGAATGGTGGTGAGTCGTTCATGGAACGCGCCGACGTTCCAAGAAACGACGCATGGATTGACGAGTGGAAGGTGCTGCTCGGTGCTGCCTACGGCGCAGGTGAAGGCTATCCGCACCAGATTTACAACCACCCAATCGTCGCTGGCCCTGGCACAGCTTGCAGTGAAACCTATTTAGTTATTGATCGGTTCAAGACGAAGGCCGAGGCAGAACGATTCGCTTCATACCTACGCACAAAGCTTGTCCGCTTTCTGGTCTCGCTGCGGAAATACACGCAGCATCTCTACAACGAACGCTTTCAGTTCGTGCCTGACCTTCCAATGGATCGCGAATGGACCGACGCGATGCTTTACAAGAAATACAGCATCACGAAGAACGAGATTGAGTTCATCAACAGCATGATTCGCCCAATGGACGAGGACGAAAGCGATGAGTAAGACCATTGAAGAAATCCTAACGCCGAAGCCGGAGGCCCGTCCCCGCATCTACGCCTACTCGATTGACGACAAAGCGCACGCGGGTCTGCTCAAGGTCGGCCAGACCACGCGCAACGTGAAGCAGCGCGTAGCCGAGCAGACCAAGACGGCCGCCATCAAGGCCACCATCGAACTGGACGAACCAGCAGAGCGCAACGACGGCACGACGTTCACCGACCACGATGTGCGCGCCGCCCTCGTCAAAAAGAAGTTCGAGAACCCGGATTTGGAATGGATGCGCTGCACGCTCAAGGACGTGAAAACCGTCCTCACTGAACTGCGCACCGGCAAGAAGTTCACAGGCACACACGACCAGACTTTTGCAATGCGGCGCGAACAGGCCGATGCCGTCGAAAAGACTTTTGCTTATTTTAACTCAATCTGGGCCGAGAAAAGAAAAGTCGCTCCGCGCTTTTTGTGGAATGCCAAGATGCGCTTCGGCAAAACCTTCACCGCATATCAACTCGCCAAGAAATTAAAAGCCAAGCGGGTATTGGTAATGACGTTCAAACCCGCTGTGGCCGACGCATGGCAGACGGATCTCGAATCCCACGCGGACTTTGACGGCTGGCAATTCCGTGATGCTAATAGTGATCCAACGGAAATACCTGCCGCGACACCCCTCGTCTATTTCGGTTCATTACAGGACTTGTTGGGTCGCGATAAGGCCACTGGGAACATCAAGCCAAAGAACAAGTGGATTCATAAGGTGAAGTGGGACTTGGTCGTGTTTGATGAATACCATTTCGGCGCATGGCGTGAGTCAGCCAAGGAACTGGTCGAGGGTGAGGAAGAGAGAGTCGCCAGAGAGGAAGCGGAACTCGAAACTGCCAACAAAGAGAAAAATGCTTCGGAGAAACTAAAAGCAAAAATTGCCGACAAACAGGAGCCATTGGAAAAGGAATCCGATTTCCTGCCCATCACGACTAAGGCTTACTTGTATCTCTCCGGCACGCCGTTCAAGGCTCTCGCCACGGGCGAGTTTATCGAAGAGGCGATTTTCAACTGGACCTACACCGACGAGCAGCGCGCCAAGGAAGAGTTCGAGAAAAAGAATCCGGGCAAGTGGAACCCTTACGGCGCGTTGCCCAGGCTACATCTGCTAACTTATCAGATGCCTCCTGAGCTGATCGCGGTCGCGAGTGCTGGAGAATTTGATGAGTTTGACCTAAACGCCTTCTTCGAGGCCTCAGGCGAGGGGAAGAAAGCACAGTTCAAGCACAAGAGCGACGTCCAGAAGTGGCTGGACATCATCCGTGGTGGGTATGGGCCCAAGACGGTGGAACAGCTAAAGACCGGCTCGCGAGCGCCATTCCCGTATTACGACGCCACCCTCCTACCGTATCTCAACCACTCGTTCTGGTTCCTGCCCGACGTCGCAGCGTGTCAAGCGATGGCGCACCTGCTGGGCGAGAAGCAAAATGTTTTCTGGCATGACTACACTGCGGTTGTTGCGGCTGGCGCGGGCGCCGGCATCGGGCTGGACGCACTGCCGCCGGTCCGCAAGGCCATCGGCAGCGGATTTGACACCAAGACCATCACGTTGTCGTGCGGCAAGCTCACGACCGGTGTGACCGTGCCGCAGTGGTCGTCCATCTTGATGCTGCGGAATCTAAAATCACCGGAGACGTATTTTCAGTCGGCGTTTCGCGTGCAATCGCCGTGGGCCATCAAGAACCCTAACGGCGACGACCCGAACACGGAGGAAATTTTGAAGCCGGTGTGTTTCGTCTTCGACTTTGCCCCAACCCGCGCCTTGCGCCAGCTTTCCGAATACGGCATCGGGCTTTCGCCCGGCGAAGCGAACCCGGAGAACGCGGTGAAAGACCTCGTGTCGTTTCTGCCCGTGCTGGCCTATGACGGCGCGAATATGATGCAGATTGATGCGGGCAGCATTTTGGATATGGCGATGGCGGGGACTTCGGCCACGTTGCTCGCGCGCAAGTGGGAGAGCGCGCTGCTGGTGAACGTGGACAATGACACGTTGCGCCGCATCCTCGACAACCCGGAGGCGATGGCTGCTGTGGAGCGCATCGAGGGCTGGCGCTCGCTTGGCGACAACGTTCTCGAAACGATCATCAACAAGAGCGATGTCGTGAAGGACCTGAAGAACAAGGCGAAGGAAAAAGATTTGTCGAAGAAAGAGATGAAGCAGCTAACCGAGGAGGAAAAAGAATACAAATCTAAGCGGAAGTTGATTCAGGAAAAACTCATCAAATTCGCGACGCGCATTCCAGCCTTTATGTATCTGACCGATTTTCGCGAGAACACGCTGCAAGACGTGATCACTAAGATCGAGACGGGCTTGTTCGAGACGGTCACTGGGCTGACGGTAAAAGATTTTGATCTCCTCGTGCAGCTCAAAGTATTTAACACCGAGCAGATGAATCAGGCCGTGTTCGCATTCCGGCGTTATGAAGATGCGTCGCTGCGATACACGGGCATCGAGAGCCATGAAGGGCTCACAAGCTACGGGCTCTACGACACCGTGGTAGCCAAGGAGTGAATTTCACTCATGACTCAATCCTCTTCTGACGTTGACGCCGCATTCGTGCAGCTGCTGTCGGCGCTCGAAGCGGAGGGAATCAATTTTCAGAAGTTGGGAGGAGAAATCTTTCACGGCGGCGCACCGCGGGAGGCTCAAGGCTTGCTCCGCCGCAGCCAGGCAAACATTGGCCTGCGCAATGAAGTCGCAGCGCTCCATGAAAAATGGAGAGCAGGGTTGACTACAAAACCCGCCACTCCGGCACTTGGAAAATCAAGTGTTGGCGCGGTGGCACCCGGTGGCCCGGGTCTGATTCGCAATATCGATGGAGTATCGGAAAGCGAAGCTGCGCGTGCCCTCGGCACGACACCCGCCAAAGTAAGAGCATTGCTTGAGGCGGGCACGCTCAAGGGATACCGGCGTGTAAGCGGAACTTGGAAAATCGCGCGAACCGATCTGATCGATTTTATTCGAAATCGCCGATGAACAGTCTGCGCGGCCCTTCGGCTTTTTAAAGCCCTCCCATTTTCGGCACTTCAGCTGTCCAGCTATACCACCCCATGGAAATCATCCCCGACAAACGCAAACTCGTTGGCTTGGTCGAACAGGCCTACGAAGGGAAAATCTGTCTACCCGATTTCCAGCGAGATTTCGTTTGGCCACCCGAGCAGATCGCCGACCTCTTGCGGTCAATCTTGCGGGGCTACTTTGTCGGATCGCTTTTGTTGCTCCGGAGCGACCGGGATAAACCGCCGTTTTCTCCGACGCTGCTGCGCGGCGCCAAGTCGATTTATACCGAGGTTAAGCCCGAGTTGCTGCTGCTGGATGGACAGCAACGCCTGACCTCACTCATCTACGCGCTCACCGCTCCTGATCTACCGCTCAAGGGGACGAAGTTGCGTCGCTGGTTTTTCATCGACCTCGACTTGCTCACCCGGGACCCCGATCACGATGACATCGTCATCGAGCGTTCAAAGCGAGACATCGACGATCTCCATTCCCCAGCGGCACAGTATCAGCGTCATCTGATTCCCTGCACCGTGTTGCTCCGCCCGGCTGATTTCTACAAATGGCGCGACGGCTTTGAAGATTGGGTGCGGGTAAACCAGCCGGACAAGGAATCGGTGTTCCGGTCGGAGTGGCGGCAAGCTTGGCAAAAAATCGTGGATCGGGTGCAGAATTTCGAGGTGCCCCTTGTCGAACTCCCGCGTGTCGCCGAAGACGACGCCGATGCCATGGGGCGCGTGTGCGCGATTTTTGAGAAACTGAACTCCACTGGCGTCGATTTGTCGGTCTACGACCTTCTCACCGCTCGGCTCTACCGTTCCAAAATCGCGTTACACCAACTTTGGGACGAGGCGTGTGAAAACAACTCACTGCTCGCCGAGTGGTCTGGGGGCAAGGCAGACACTAACAAATTCGGCGTGCTCGTTCTACGCACACTGGCCTTGCTCCGCGATCTGGACCCGAAGCCCAAAATGTTGATATCGCTCAATCCGGCCGGATTCGAGCGTGACTGGCGACGTGCGGCAGGGGCAATGAATCGGGCGCTAGAAATCGTCACGGCGATACACGACGACGGTATGGGAGTATTCCACCGTGATTGGCTGCCAAACTTTGGTCTTCTTCCGGTGCTCGCAGCGTTGCGAGCCCTTATCGAGGAAAAGAATCTCGGAGAAGCCGCCCGCCGGCAGGTCCGGCAATGGTATTGGTGTTCCGTTTTTCTAGAGCGCTTTTCCAGCGCCGTGGAATCCAAGTCGCGCAAAGACTATTCCGATTTTCATCGGCACTGGTTTGAAGGGGGACCCGCACCTGCGATCTTCGATGACGCGCGGCGCATTGCCTCGGCCGAATTCTCAATCCGTTCGGCGACAAGCAACGCGAGCGGTATTTATTGTGCCGTTTTTTGCCTTCTTGCGAAGCAAGGCGCGCGAGATTGGCAGCGAGGCGAGCACATCGAGCTTCAATCGCTTCAGGACCACCACATTTTCCCGAAGGATTACCTTAAGAGACATGGCATCCCTACCGGTGACCGAACAAACACTGTGGTCAACCGGACTTTGATTGCTGACCAGACGAACAACAAAATTCGTGCCAAAGCCCCGGCAGACTATCTCAAGACCGAAGTGTTTAGCTCAGACCCAGCACCCCTGCTTTCTGCACATTTCATCAGAGAAGACGGGCTCCAGCTAATGCGGCGCGCGACTGAGGACCGGTCAGATGCGGGCGCAGCGTCAGCTCAGGATGCCTACGACCAATTCTTGGCGTCCCGTGAGGCCGCGCTGCTCGTCAAAATCCGCGAGGTCTGTGGCGTGCTTCCTAGTTAGCCAGCCTTTGACCCACACTCGTTGTTTTTCATCGAACGGCTGCCATGAACCCACTCCCCCTGCTTCTTATCGTGGCCGTTGTCCTAGTCGCGATCGCGATCATCGTCGGTCTCCTTAAAGCAAAGCTTGGCAATCTTAGCCCCCCTGAAGGGGCACTGACCGCTTATGAGCTACGAAAATCCATCTTCAGTCACGCGGAGCGTTCGTTTGCTGGCGTGCTCGATGGCGCACTCCCTGAAGGCGTGACATGGCTCGCCAAAGTCAGATTGGGAGACGTTTTCAAAACGCGGAAGGGACTAACCGCGTCCGAAAGCGCCACCGCACGAAATCGCATTGACCGAAAGCATGTCGACTTTCTCCTCGTGCGCAGCAGCGACCTTGCTCCTCTCGTTGGCGTCGAATTGGACGATAGCTCCCATGAAGGGGCGGACCGAAAACAACGGGATGCGTTCGTCGACGACCTGTTCCGTTCGTGCGCGCTGCCAATTCTTCACGTTCCCGCCCAAGCCGCATACAATCAGACGGAGTTGCGCGCAAAAATTGCGGCAGCATTGGGTTCGCCGCCATTGGCCGACGTGAAATAACGATTTTCACCGACGGACCATCTCAACTCCCTCATGAAGCTTTTCGTTGGAGTCACGAATAACGAGTGGTTTCGGTTTCTCGCCCAGCGGATGCCCGATGAGGTGAATTTTTGGCGGCCACGGAGTCAGACGGATTTCAAGGCTATCACCCAAGGCGACGTATTTCTTTTCAAGCTGCACTCGCCGTTAGACTTCATTGCTGGAGGTGGAATCTTTGTAAGTCACCGCTTCCTCCCCCTGCCACTCGCTTGGCAGGCGTTTGGAGAAAACAATGGCGTGCCCGACTATGAGACGTTCGAGCGCCGCATTCTGGAGCATCGGTCGCCGGACGAGCTGAGCCGACAGATTGGCTGCACCGTCCTCGCAGAGCCGTTTTTCTGGCCGCGAGATGCGTGGATTCCCGTCCCCAGCGACTGGAGTAAGAACATCGTCACCGGCAAAGGTTATGATGTCAGCGCCGGTATTGGCGCCGCGCTTTGGGCAGATGTGCAAACCCGTCTGACCGAAGGGGTGTCAGGCCGCCTTGCTGGGAGTGTCGCGGAGGCGGCAGCGCGTTACGGTGCGCCCGTGACAATTCGGCCAAGGCTGGGCCAAGGGGCCTTCAGGGTCGAAGTTACCGACGCATATTTCCGTCGCTGTGCGATCACCGGAGAAAAGACGCTGCCCGCGCTGGAGGCCGGTCACATTCGCCCTTACGCCAAGAGCGGCCCTCATGAAATTCGAAACGGGCTGTTGCTTCGCTCCGATCTCCACAATCTTTTCGATCTTGGCTACCTCACGGTAACGTTGGACTACAAGGTCAAGGTCAGCCGGCGTATCCGTGAAGAGTTCGAGAACGGTCGCCATTACTATGAGTTGGATGACCAACCGCTCGTGGTGCTACCGAGCGAGGAAATCGCCCGGCCCGCTCCAGAGTTTCTTAAGTGGCACCATGGCATTTTCAAAAGCTGAGCGACGCTGGCACCATGGATTTCTCCGCTGCCGTCGAAACACTCTACCGTCTCAATACCGGCGTCATTGGGACGGAATCGGGGAGGCACGAGCGTCCACACAAACCGGTATTGCTGCTGGCGGTTTTCGACGCCCTTGCCTCAGGGAAAGCCCGGCCCAATCGCGTTGAGTGGAGCGCGTGGTTGCGCGAGCGCTTCCGAATCTACTTTGAGCAAGTGCGTTCGCATGACGACAGCTGCACACCAGAATTTCCGTTCTACCACCTGAAGGGCGACGGGTTTTGGTTTCCGGTTTCGGTGGAAGCCATTGGGGAAATTCCGCTTGGTGCTCCGCCGAAGGCCCGCGACCTAGACACCGGACGCGTTTTTGCGCGGTTCATCGAGGGTTGGGATGTGCTTGTCGCCAATCAGCTTTTCCGAGCGGGGTTTCGCGATGCGCTTGTCTCCCGTTACTTTCCTCACGCCCGGTCGAAGCTGACTGTGCATTTCATGGAGCCGGGAATAGATCTGGGCGACGTCGGGGCGTCCGTAGCCGAGGATGCAATCGAAGAGGAATTGCCAGGTCGCACCGCCGCGTTTCGCCGGCGGGTAGTCGAACTTTACGACTATCAGTGCGTCGCCTGCGGTCTCCGGATTTGGTTGCCAGAGCATGACCTCACGTTCGTGGATGCCGCGCACCTTGTGCCGTTTTCCGAAACACGAAATGATCATCCAACGAACGGCCTCGCCCTTTGTAAGAATCACCATTGGGCCCTCGATCAGAGGCTGATAGCGCCAGACCTGACGTTAGTCTGGCGCGTCTCGCGGCAGATCGATCCACGTCGGTCTCGCGGTGAGGAAGACCTGACCCGACTGGCCGGCCAACCTTTGCTGGCGCCCGTCGAGTCAGCGTTCGCGCCGGACCGGCAGGGTTTGGAATGGCGGCTCGAAAGGCTTCTGGCCTGACGCACTCGCCATTATTTACCGAACCCGCCGAGACTAGACCAGCGCAGCAATTTCGCGAAGTTTACGACGGAGACTCGGCAATCGCTGCTGACTGGCACGGTCCGGCGGCAAGTGACCGGGCAATGCTTCCTCGAAAGCTGCGGTCGAGACCAAGCCGCGGATCGACGCGATGACGTAGCGACGCAATTCCACTGGCGCCGCGTTCACCTCGGCGACGATGTTCTCCCGTCCATCGATCACCGTGATAAAATCCTCCAAATCGTGACTGGCGTAGTAGTCCCCTCCGCCCCGGTCGGCGAACGCAACGTGCTTCGTGGCGAGGAAGGCGACCGGAGAAATCAGTTTGAGCCGCGTGTCTCCGAACTCGCGTTCCGCTGCCGTGGCCAACGCCTCCTTGAACCAAGCCGTATTGAGACCGAGAAATCCACCCTCGGCCGGCATGATGTCCACGGTGAGATTCCCGAGCACCCACCGACACTTCGGCGCCTTCTCGCGCATATCGTGATCGAAACCGAGGCCGCGCAACTTCGCTTCGACGTCGGAATAGCGCTGCGCGGTCACGGCTTCGAGAATGACATCCACGTCGTCGGTCGGGCGCGCTGGCGACAATGCCGGATTGTCTAGCAGCAGGTTCACGATGGAGCCGCCGAGGAAAGCGTAGTCCAGTCCAAGGCTATCCAGTCGGTCAGCGACCGCACGCATGGCCGCGAGGTTAGGCTGGGACATGAGTATTCAGACGCTCGGTGATTTCCTTTTCCGCCAAGCTGCGTTCGCGCGCCCGTCCGATGCGGAGGGCGTCCACCAATGCGAGTAAGTCGTAGAGTGCCGGATCGCGTCGAGCCGCACCGGGCACGCTCCCATATAGAGGTTGGACGGCGGCGCCCTGCACCTGGCCCTCCGGGTCCGGCCACACGGGAGGAATTTGGTCTGACGCGCTGATTCTGCCGGACAGGATTGGCGCTGCCCATGCGGTCGGCATCCCGCGGGTTACTTCTTTCTGGCTCGCGGGAAAAGCATAGGGCACCCCGTGAACCAGAAAGTTGCGGAGTGCTTGTCGACGGATTTCTTTGGTTTCGGGATCGACCAGATTAGCTTCGCCCAACCGGCGGACGGCGGCATGGACTTCGGAGGCGCTCATCCCAAGTTCTTGGCCCAAATCAGCATAGCTGCTCCGCGCGCCGTTCAAGGAGAGCTTGAGTGCAACTACAACATCTTGTGGCTTGGTGACCATGTAAATACGCTGTTCGCGAATAGCGAATGGTCAAGCTCAATAGCCCATTTCCACGGTCGCTGGCGTGGGCTTTGACTATATCTCCCCTGAACCTTTGTGAGCACCTTTTCTTGCTGTGACGGGGTGATGGGGGAAGTGGGCTGGTCTTGCTTGGTGTCGCCGGAGCTCCGCGCGCCGATCCCTGCGGCGCTTTGCCACGGCGCGCGCGGCCCCGAACGCCGCCGCGCCTAACTGGGGCCGACTTTTCGGCCCCAGCCCCCGCTAAAAAGAACGATGCTTCACCAAGCCTCGCGACCTCGTGCCCATATTCGCCTCTCGCGGCTTTGGACGTTGCGGCTTCTGGGCGCCAACCCGTTGGACTGAAAGTGAAATTTGCTAGGTGAAAGCGTGCGTGAATTACAGTGTCTCAATCGCCGCGAGTTCCTGAAACTCCTCCAGAATTTCCGGGTAGCGATTGCCGAGGAAACGTTTCACTTTGGCGTTTTCGAGCAGACGTTTCACGTAGCGCTGGGTCGAGTTGAGGTGGAGGGAGTTTTCCCCGAAGTGATCCTGATGAAGCCGATAATCGCGCTCCAGCGCCTCCATTTCCTTTTCCATGCGGGCGACCTCTTCCTCGGAAATTCCGTGCGCCGACTTAGGTTTGCAGCCGTTGACCAGTTGCTCTGACGGCGTCCCCACGATGAGCGCCTCGGCGTAGGCCCGCGTGTAGTTGTTGCCGGAAACCATCAGCTGCGCCATGTCGATCTGGCGGACGGGCTTCGCCTTTCGGAATATTCGCAGCGCTCCCGCTGTGATCGGCTTCTCCTTCAGCAGGTCGACCGCGTCGGCGTGGATGCCATTGAGCAGATTGAGACTTTCCCTGATTTTGCCGACATCGAGGTCGAGCGCCTTCGCTATTTGCTCGGGCTTAACCCCGTTGTCGACGGCGCGCAAAATCATCGCGTGCTCTTGAATGAGCGACAGCCGATTGACCTTATCATTGTAAGTGAACGCGTCGTCGTCGTTGGCCACGAGGCAGAACGCCTCGGTTCGGCCGAGTTCGAGCAGGGCCTTTAACCGCATGTGCCCGTCGAGCAGCAAGTAGACATCACGCGATTTCTTTTGCGGATGCACAATGAGCGGCTCAATCACGCCGACCTCGCGGATCGAAGCCAGCATTGATCGGTATTTGCCCCATGCGTGATCGGTCGGCTTGACCTGGCGAATCGGATGAATCGCGCTCAGCGGCAGGGTGATGCCGTTGAGGTCGAAGGCCGCATGGACCGTGTTCTTCATTCGGGCTGCCTCCCGCGCTCGGCCAAAAATTTCGGCATCGTTTCCAATTTCTCGGCGCGCAGCAGATTCACGTAGTCCTCGTCTCCGACGAGCATCTTTATCGCGGTAGACGTTGCTAACAATTTCACTTCGCAGAGCTTGGCTTTTCGGACCATGAGTTTCTGGCGTTGGGATTCGAGGCGATAGGCACGCACGAGGCTTTCGGCGCTGGTGCGGTGGGCGGACTCGCGATGACGCGGGCCATACTTGCGGCCGAAATAGCGCCGCTGATCGAGCACCCGCTTGAATGACGTCAGTGACTTCTGGTTCATCTCCTTTCGTTCGTAGGCTTCCATCAGAAGCCGCTGGGCTTCGTCGTCGGTCGCTCCCGAAATACCGACGGCGATGGTGACGGGAATCCTACCATGGAGCACCGCTTCGAGGAGCCGCTCCTCACCGTTTCGGAGCATGTTGAGGATATCTTTCACGTAGTCCTCACCGAGCCCAGTCTTGCGGGCGATGTCGACGTGGCCATGCCCTTGGTCCTTCATCCAATTGATCATTTGGATCTGATCGAGCGAACGCACGCGGCGACGCGCGATATTTTCAATCAGGCTCGCGAGCAGCCCGTCAGTCTTCGACAGACCGCGCACGAGTGCCGGAATCTCCGTTTGGCCGAGCGCTTTGAACGCCTCCAGCCGTCCTTGCCCGCATACCAGATCGTATGACTCCGCGCCGCCGTCGCCGGGCTTACCTACCGTGACCGTGATCGGCTTCTTAAGGCCGAGCTTCGCGATGCTCTCTACGATTCGCTCGAATTTTGCTTTGTCGCGGACACGTGGATTGACCACCCGAATCCGATCAACGGGTATCAGGTGCACCCGCGAATCGTCGGTGGGCTTCATGCGACATCCTCCACCGGGATACGCTCCGCCATCGCGAAAAAGAATTCGAGATCGTCGAAACGGTAGGCGTCCAAGAGCGAGTGATTGTTTTCCGCCAGCCGGAGCTTGGCGTCCGTCAGGTCAATGGCCGGGAAGAGGTAGTAGTCTTTAATGGCTTCGTTCGTTTCGTTCATGCGGACGGCAATGGTGAGATCGGGCCGAAAACTTTCCTCAAACCGCAGCATCCACCGGGACGAACTCGTTCCCGTCCGCAGGCACCGCGACAAGACCAAGGACACGGTCAACTCGTGATCGAGGATGAGCAGTTGCGTCTCGGGATCGCGTTCCACGGCGACACCTATCGTGGACAGCCGCGTGATGACTTCCTGCACTATCTCGGGATGCCGGCCGCGCAGGTAACGGTTAATAGCGAGAAACGAATAGTCGGTGCGCGGCGTGTAGCCGACCAACTGATAGGCCCGAATCAGGCTGCCGAAGCGGTGTCGGAACGCGGCACTCGACGCCATGCTGTCCTGCTCGTCGATCAGCAGACCCGAAATTCGGCCATGCCTTGACCACAGCTCCTTGAGTGCCTGGAGCATCTCATCGTCAGAATAACGTTTCGCACGGGCGAGAATCGCTTCCTGCACCTTGGCGAACGTCATCGTATCGACGATGGCGGGGAACGCGTTTTCCGCCCGAATCCACATTTCCGGTGGGTTCAGGACGTGCTTGCGCTTCAGTTTGAACGACGTGCGGTGATAGACGTTGTTGCCGATGTATTTTTCGTTGGTGAGCACCTGATGCACCGTGCCGCGCGTCCACGCCCGCCCAAGATCGGTAAGAAGCTTCCGGGAGTTGAGGGCGTCGGCAATTTCGCGCTCGGTTTTGCCCTCCTCGAGAAACGCGCGATAAATCCATCGGACGACTTCCTGTTCCTCGTCCGGTCCCGGCTGCAACACGACTCGGTCGGTCTGGAGGCTCTTGTGCTCGCCGACTTTCAACATGCCCTTGGTGTTGCCAGTTTGATCGATGAGCACGCGGCGGAGGCCGAAACCGGCTGCACCGCCCTGCTTGAAACCGAGTTGGATCAATCGGCAGGCACCTTGAAAAACCTTGGTCGAAAGTTCCCGGCTGTATTCACCCGCCATCGAGCGTTTGACGCTCTTGATGATGTTCGAGGTGGGACTGCCGTCATTCTCGAATTGTTCGGCGCAGTAGTGGACGGTGATGCCGGCACGCTTACAGATGTATTCATAGTAGCCGCTTTCGTCGGCGTCCTGAAAACGACCCCAGCGGCTGACATCGTAGGCGAGGATCGCCTTGAACTCAGTTTTGCCGGCTTCCACCTCGGCGATCATGCGTCGGAGACTTTCCCGACCTTTCACGCTGAGCCCGCTTTTGCCTTCGTCGGCAAATACACGGACGATCTCCATACCGCGTTTGGCCGCGTATTCCTTGATGCGATCCAACTGGTTCTCGGTCGAGTATTGCTGGTGCTCAGTGGACATGCGCACGTAGGCGGCAACCGGCAGGCGGTCGCCGCCGACGGCAGGCAGAGGTAATTGGGTTTGACCGCTCATCGGTGTTGGCGGTCAGTGCCCGCAGCTACTGAGCGGAAGCTCTCCCTCCCGGCGAGGCAGTGGCCTTGGTAGACGGATTGAGGATACCATGACCCAACAAAATAAGCCGACGAATCTCGTTGGCTATCTCATCTTGTAACGCACTCCGCGTGAGATGAGATAATAGCCCAACTACGAGGGAAAAATGCGTGTCAATCACATCTTGTAACGCAAACTCGCGCACTACCTCCGCTAACTTCCCGGCAACCAGATGGCGTCCGATCTTGGTTCGCCGATGCCAATAGCCGGGGTGTGCGCTACGCCAATCCTGCACCCGCAGCAGATGAGGCAGGCCTTTGAAATGACCGTGATTCTCCTTTTTCCGTAACCATCTCTTTTGCGCCGCGGCCCGGCTGGCCTTGATGCAATCGCGGCGCGAACAATACCGCTGGCGGTGAATGACCCGAGGATCGGGAATGAATTTACGCCGGCAGTGTGGGCACTGACGACGGGTCTTTTTTTTGGATTTTGGACTTCATCGCGCGCAACCTGCTCATCCGTCACACCCACGCCACCGCGATGAGTCCTAACGATGTAATGCCGTCCGAATAATAACCCACCGCCGTATCCAGCAACGCACGTCGTCAGCGCTCATCTGCGTGCGATTTCAGGCCAAATTATTTGCCACGGATTTGTCAGAAGGGTGTTTTTCGTTTGAATTTCTTCAAACTAGCTGCACTTTGTTCTTCGTTCTAACTCACTCATAACAACTCAAAAGCGCGATCAACGAAGCGTTTCTGAAGTTGAGGAAGGCCAATTCGAGTCCCGTTGGCCGCCCCATTTTAACTTCACGCCCAGCGTGAGTTAAGATCAGCGGAGGCCAGGTTGCCAGTTGAAGTGGCAACCTAAGCATGAAACAGAGTGAATTCGTCGTGAGCCGCTTCGTGAATCGAAACGGCGCGACTTCATGGCGCGTCGCCGGCTGGCTGCACGGCGTCCGCATTCGGAAGAACCTCCCGAGCCGGGAGGAAGCCGCCGCTGAGAAAGCTGCGTTGGAAATTAAATGCATTCAGGCCGCGTCCGGATTACGTCCGGCGCTGACATGCTTGTCCGAGGATCAACTGCGCGAAGCCGAGTCGGTGTTTCGCGCGGTCGCGGACCGCAAGCGCGGGCTGACGTTTTACGTCAACCACGCGCTCTCGAACTACCGCGACCCGGAAAACCAGAAGTCGCTCAAGGACGCCGCGTCGATCTACGTCGCGCTGCGCGGCGCCGAGGAAATGATCGACATAGCGATCTCTTCCGCTTGGAGGTGCGTCCAAAGAGCCTCGGCGATAGTCAACTGATCAGCGTTTGCCGGCACCCCCGCTTCACGAAGGCGCGGGTTACGTAAAACGTAAGGTTTGAAGCCGACGTAAGTCATCGGCGAATGCGACCAGCGCGGGCGGCAAACCACGTGCAACGAAGTGCAATCAGTCACCGCCCTCGCGCCTCGATTATATCGCCGCCGGCAAGATACTCCTCGCTGCGCTGCGGTCCACCTTGCCGGCGGCATCGGAGGCGCAGTTATCAGGGGCGGTGACGGTCTGGGCCCTGCTGAAGGGGAAATTCGACCTGAGCCACGACGTGCTGCGCCACACGTTCATCTCGATGTTCGTCGGCAAATTCCGTTCGCTCGGCGAAGCCGCGCTCCAAGCCGGCAACTCGGAATCGATCATCCGAAAACACTACCTCGACCTTAAGACCGTTGCCGAGGCGGACGAGTTCTTCGGCATCGTGCCGCAACTCCGGCCCGTGCCGGTCGCAGAAACGCCCCCAGTGGCGATTCCGCCTCAACTACGAGCCGCCAGTTAGGCTACAAGAGCCGCACCTTTCCAGTGCGGCTCTTTGCTTTTTTGACACACCGCGTGTCAATCGGGACTCGGGATGTGTCGTCTTATCGTGGTTAAAAGCGGTAAGCCGGACACACCGTGTGTCCACCGCGACACACGGCGTGTCGTTGCTTCCGGAATTTCAGCCGCAGACGCCGGAAGCCGCGCGGCATGATCGGAAACTTTTCTAATGGATAGGCGCGGAGCCAGGCGGCGAGGTTCGGCTGGATCGTGATCGCGCGCCTCATCCGGACCTTCGAGACCTCCGGCTCGATGAAGATCACGCCGGTGTCGAGGCGCACGTGCTCGGGCTTGAGTTTTGAAATCTCGCCTTCGTAGAGGTCGGGACGAATCCCGGCGAAGAGGCAGAGCGCGGCGAAGGGCACCAGCTTGCCCTCGTGGTTCATTTCGCACCATGCCATGATTTCGGCGCAGCGCGCGGCGGTCAGCGTGACGGCTGAGCCGCGACGATGACCGACGCCGCGGAAGTGCGGCACCTTCTCGATGGGATTCGTCGCGATCCAATCCTGCACGAAGCAGTATTTCAGGAAAGCGCTGACGAGGCCCCGGCGATTGTTGAACGACTTGTGGCTGGCGTCGCCTCGCTGGAAGTAAGCCATCAGCTTCGCGGGTGTCAGCTCGCAGACGTTGGCATTGGGGAAGTGCGTCACCAGCGCGCGCAGTTCGCAGCGGAAAGACTGGAATTGACGATGCGACAGGCGGCCGAGCTTTGCCGCCAAAATTTTCTTCTCGCACGAGCCGCTGATGGTTGAACCGGCTAAAGGTGGTCATTATACGGTTATTGAAGGCAACCGCCGCCTTGTGGCGGTAAAGGCCATCGTAGACAGAAAATTTAGAAAGGCTGTTGGGGCGGAAGGATTCGAGGACTTCAGCTGTGTCTTTGGTTGTTTGGACGAAAAGCACCTGGAGAGCAGAAGCCACTCGTTGAGAGCCAAAATCCCGATTTGCGGGATTTAGATACCGCATTGGGCAAGCCAGCAGGAGTGAAGGCTCTTAGAGCTGGGTTAACACTTCAGGCAGCCCGAGACGCAAGTCTAGGCAACAAGCGCCTGTTTGATGACGCGATGCAGCGTGCAGTGGTAAACTTGAAGGACGCGAATGCCGTCTGCGCGCTCGGCGCTGAAGGTATGATTGCAGTCCGCCAGCGAGAAGCGCTGCGCGTCCGGCTCGTCGTCTACGATTCGGTTGCTGACTACATTCGCCGGGCCGGCGCGCGCGCAGGCGCAGATGGAAGCAGGAGCGGCAACGACCTAGGTGATGTTGCGAAAGCTCGGTATTTATTTCTATCTACCTAGGAAACACAACATGGCCTGGAAGCTCCGATGAGAAGTTCTATTCAGAAGAGCGGCGCGGCGCTCTCTTACGAGTAGGCAATTTTAGATCCTGTAATTTACGGCCGAGCACATCGTCCCGTGCCACGAGATCCAGATCGCCTTGCAGGCCGAGCACGCGCAGCACGCTCGCGTAGGTGGCGATGCTGACGCCGGGGTCACCTTCTTCGACGCGATAGAGTGTTCCGCGCGCGACGCCGGCCCGTTTGGCCACCGACTCCGCAGAATAGCGCCGACGCAACCGGGCCACGCGCAGGCGCTCGCCGAGGGAGGCGAGTTGGCGGGTTGCAGTCGGGAAAAGCGTGGGAGTAGTGCGCGGCATAATGTCTCATACTTTGCCCATCCAAAGGCGTTTTTGTCCAGACTATAAGACATCAGACCTCCCGCCCGCCGTGAGGGAGCTTGGGCGTGTTGATGGGAAAGGCCTGCGGCGATTGGAGTCGCCGGAGCTCCGCGCGCCGTTCCCTGCAGCCCTTTGTCCCGGCGCGTCCGACCTCGAACGCCGGCGCGCCCAACTGCCGCCCCATTTTTTCGCCCCGCGAAAAAATGCCCGCCATGGCCTTGGCGAGGGAGGGCCAACGTGGAAGACACCATGGCCGCCAGCGGGCGGCGATGCTCCTAAATCGCGCGATGCCAGGGCTCGGGAATGGCAGCCCCTGCATGGTAGACGAGGTGCAGAACCCGGCGTCGCTGCGGTGCAGAGGCCGGGGACGACGCGTGCAGCAACAGAGGTTTCATCAGCAGCGCATCGCCTGATTTCGCCAGACAGGTTGTCTGCCCCTGTCGGGCCACGATCTCCGCGACATCCGCGCCGCGGATGATTCCTTGTCGATGACTTCCAGGAGCCACGCGCAGCGGGCCACTAGCCTCGTTGCAATCGTCGAGATGGATTCGAACCGCGAGGAGCGATTCCAGCACCGATCTCGGCGGCCGAGCATAATCCACCTCTTCTTTTCGCGACGGCAGCGTATAACCTTCCGACTGCACCCTCCGGGCGAAGGGAAACATGAGGTCCTGATGCCAGGCGACCTTCCAGTTCGCATCCGGTGTCTTGTCGAAAGCGATCGCCTGAATGGCAACCGCCGTAGTGGGTAACCGCCCGGCGACTGCCAAGGCCGCCCGAACCGACCCAACGATTTTCCGCACTGCCGGCTCGTCCAGGAGGCATCGGGTTCCGGCCTCTCCCGGGCGGAACAACTTTTTCCGAGCAGCTTCCGTCCATGAATCCCCGACGACTCGCTGGACCAGCTCGAAACCTTGTTCAATCAGCACGATTCGGGGTTAGCAGATAACGAGACTTCAACAAGCCTCGCGTCGGCGCTGCATTCTATATCGATGTAAACTATGCGCCGGCCTTTTGGAGCGAGGCCATTGCCCGCTTGAAGAGACTGGGATCAGGGTTCGCGGGAACGCAGGATTGACCCTTTGTTGCGCGCGGGTCTCCGTTTCTCCATGGCTTTCTGGCTGAAAAAGGCTGTCGGGTTTCTGCTCATGCCGCTGTCGGTGTGCCTTATCCTGATGATCGTCGGACTCTGGCTGGCGGGACGGCGCGAGCGCCGCGGGACCGGACGGGGGCTGATGATCGCGGGGGTGCTGCTGCTGCTGTTGTTCAGCAACAATCTCGTGAGCACCTGGCTGGTCCGGCCGCTGGAGGCGCAATATCCGCCGCAGCCGGAGGTCCCGGCGGGCGCCGCGGTGCCGGCCGCCCTTGCCCGCTGCCGCTACATCGTCGTGCTCGGCGGAGGGCACGGTGACGTCGAGGACTTCCCGGCCACCGCCAAGCTAAGCGCCTATTCCCTCGCCCGCATCGCCGAGGGCGCCCGGCTGGCGCGCCTGGTTCCCGAGGCGCGCCTGATCGTGACCGGCCCGGCGTTCGGCAATCATCCGACGCATGCCTCCGTGCTCGCGGCCGCCGCCCTGTCCCTCGGTGTCGGCCCCGACCGGATCATCCGGTCCGAGACCGGCCGCGATACCGAGGAGGAGTCGCAGGCCGTCCGGCAGCTCATCGGCGACGCGCCCGTCGCCCTGGTCACCTCCGCCTGGCATCTCCCGCGCGCCGTGGCCCTCTTCCGCCACGCCGGCGTCGATGTGCTCCCCTGTCCCGCGGACTTCCTCGGCAAGGTCGTGCCGGGCCTCAGCGTCTCGGACTTCGCCTGCGAGCCCGAGGCGCTCGTCCGCAGCACCTACGCGGTGCGCGAGGAGATCGGCCGCCTCTGGATCTGGCTGCGCGGGAAAAGCGGGTGAGCGCCGGGCGCAACGTCCAACATTCAACGTTCGACGTCCAACGTTCAACTCGGACGCAGGGCGGAGTGCATGGAAAACATCAGATGCAGCATCTCAGTTTTCTGACCGCTGGACGTTGAACGTTGGAAGTTGAGCGTTGAACGTTGTCCCCTCGCTGCGAGGGGACAAAGATTTGTTTCGCAAACGTAACGTGCGCCGCTACTCAAGCGGCAGCATGCTCTCCGTCAAAAAACTCTTCGGCAAGGACGAGAAATTCTTCGATCTCCTCGAGGCGAGCGCGGAGGAGGCCCGGGTCAGCATCACCCTGCTCTCGCGCTTCATCCAGACCCGCGCGCTGGCCAGCGTCTCCGCCAACCTCGACGAGTTCATCCAGAGCCGGCGCAAGGACAAGCGCATCACCCAGCAGATCACCGAGGAGCTGAGCCGGACGTTCGTGACCCCGCTGGAGCGGGAGGACATCGAGGCGCTTTCCTTTGCGCTCTACCGGATCCCCAAGACGGTGGAGAAGATCGTCGAGCGGCTTTCGATCTATCCCGGGCGGACCCCGCAGGAGGGCTTCCAGCGCCAGGCGCAGCTGCTGGAGCAGGCCGCCGGCGAGGTCGTCTTCATGGTCCGCCAGCTGCGCGGGGGCACCCACATGGAGCGGATCCGCGAGGCGCAGGACCGGTTGCAGTTTGCCGAGGGCGAGGCCGACAAGGTCATGCTCGGGCTGATCCGCGAGCTCTACCACGGACCCTACGACGCCAAGGAGCTCGTCATCCTCCAGGACCTCTACGAGCTGGTGGAGAAAGCCGTCGACCGCTGCCGCGACGCCGGCAACGTGGTCGTCCAGGTCGTGCTGAAATATTCCTGAGGCCCGCCTCCGCCGCCCCTTCATGACGCTGTTCCTGCTCGTTTTGCTGGCTGCGTTCGTCTTCGAGTACATCAACGGCTTTCACGACACCGCCAACGCCATCGCGACGGTGGTGTCGACCAAGGTCCTCACGCCCCGCCTCGCGATCCTCTGGGCGACGTTCTGGAATCTCCTCGGCGCGCTGATGGGCACGGCCGTCGCGGCCACGATCGGCAAGGGCCTGGTCGACACCAATGCCGTGACCATGCCCACCGTGCTGTGCGCGCTCGTGGGCGCGATCATCTGGAATCTCTTCACCTGGTGGCTCGGCCTGCCCTCCAGCTCCAGCCACGCGCTCGTCGGGGGACTGTGCGGGGCGGCGCTGGCCACGGCGCACGACGACTGGAGCGTGCTGAAATGGTCGGTGACCGACGCCAGCGGCGCGCACGGCGGCCTGTGGCCGAAGATCGTGCTGCCGATGTTCATTTCCCCCCTGCTCGGGTTCGCGATCGGCGCGCTCTTCATGTTCCTGCTCACCCTCCTGCTCCGCCCGGCGCGCCCGCGGCACGTCGCGGTCTTCTTCGGCAAGGCGCAGCTGGTGAGCGCCGGCTTCATGGGCTACAGCCACGGCTCCAACGACGCCCAGAAGACCATGGGCATCATCGCGCTCGCGCTCTTCACCGGCACCAAATCGGGCGCCTTCGGCGACCTCCCGCCCTGGCTGGCGTTCCTCCGCACGCCGGAGTTCGTCATTCCCCACTGGGTGATCCTCGCGTGCGCCCTCACGATGGCGGCCGGGACCGCCGCCGGCGGCTGGCGCATCATCCGCACGATGGGCCACAAGATGGTGAAGCTGCAGCCCGTCCACGGCTTCGCCGCCGAGACCACCGCCGCGCTCATCATCCACGGCGCCTCCACCCTCGGCGTCCCGGTTTCCACCACGCACGTCATCGCCACCTCGATCATGGGCGTCGGCGCCTCCAAGCGCCTCAGCGCCGTGAAATGGGGCGTGGTCGAGCGGATCGTCTGGGCGTGGATCCTCACGCTGCCCGTCACCGGTCTCTTGGGCTATGGTTTGGTGCGCCTGTTCGCCTCTACCTGAGGCGCGCTACGCGGGGTGTGAGGTGTGAGGCGGAAGGTATGAGGTATGAGGTATGAGGTATGAGGTATGAGGGGACGGAAGGAGGAGCTGTGGCCTCTACTGGCACCAGGAAAGATTCAGCCGGGGCGTAAAGCCCCTCCCACAGTTCGGCGACGGACGACACACCCCGTCGCTTCGCGCCACCCCTCTTGATAGAGGGGAGCCTGATTCAGCAAAGGCTGATGCCCGCAGTGCGTGGTGTGTGGATCGGCGCCTCACACCTCACACCTCACGCCTCAAACCTCATACCTCCCGCGCAGCGGCGCCTCACGCCTCAGGCCTCCAGCCTCACGCCTCCAGCGTCGCTTACGCGACGCTGCCGTTCTTCTTCACTTCCTCGCTGTGGCGCACGTCCTTGCCCTTCGCGAGGTAGATCATCTCCTCGGCGATGTTCGTGGCGTGGTCGGCGATGCGCTCGAGGGACTTCGAGATGAACATCAGCTCGATCGCGCGGCTGATCGTGCCGGGCTTCTCGATCATGAAGCTGGTGAGCTCGCGGTAGAGCTGCTTGTTGATCGAGTCGACCTCGGCGTCGCGGCGGCACACGGCGAGCGCCTTGGCGGTGTCGCCGTTGAGGAAGCAGTCGAGGGCGTCGCGCAGCATCTCCAGCGCGATGTTCGCCATGCGCGGGATGTCGACATACGGCTTGAGGGGCGGCTCGGCGCTGAGGCGCACGGCGCGCTTGGCGATGCTGGTGGCCTCGTCGCCGACGCGCTCGAGGTCGTGGCTCGCCTTCATGCCCACGATCACGAGGCGCAGCTCGGTGGCGACCGGCGCGCGGAGGTTCATGTAGCGCATCGCCTCCTCGTCGATCTTGATCTCGAGCTGGTCGAGCTCGTCGTCGGCGGCGATCACCTGGTCCGCCAGGGAGGCGTTGGAGTCGACCAGCGCCTTGATCGCGGCGCGCACCTGGCTGGCCGCGGTCTCGCCCATCAGGATCAGGTGCGAGCGGAAGGTCTCGAGCTCGGCATCGAAGAACCGCTTCATGTGCGGCGGAAACGCGGGGACAGGATCGTTGGTCATGGAAGGGGCCTCAGCCGAAACGGCCGGAAACGTAGGCCTCGGTCTGCGGATTGCTGGGGTTCATGAAGATCTGCTGGGTCTCGGCGTACTCGATCAGCTTGCCCATGTAGAAAAACGCCGTGCGGTCCGAGCAGCGCGCCGCCTGCTGCATGTTGTGGGTGACGATGACGATGGTGTACTCCCGCTTGATCTCGTGGATGAGCTCCTCGACCTTGGCGGTCGCGATGGGATCGAGCGCCGAGCAGGGCTCGTCCATCAGCAGGATCTCCGGGCGCACCGCGAGCGCCCGGGCGATGCAGAGGCGCTGCTGCTGGCCGCCGGAAAGGCTGATGCCGGACTTGTGGAGATGGTCCTTCACCTCGTCCCAGAGGGCGGCCATGCGCAGCGACTTCTCCAGCCGCTCCCGGAGGAGGGCCTTGTCGCGCACGCCGTTCAGCCGCAGCCCCGCGAGCACATTCTCCGCCACGGACATCGTGGGAAAGGGATTCGACTTCTGGAACACCATGCCGACCCGCCGGCGGACCACGGTGGGGTCGGTGCCGGGACCGTAGAGGTCGCGGCCGTCCATGAGGATGGTGCCGGTGTGGTAGGCGCCCGGCGTGAGCTCGTGCATGCGGTTGAGGGTCCGCAGGAACGTCGACTTGCCGCAGCCGCTGGGCCCGATGATCGCCGTGACCTGGCGGGCCGGGATCTGCAGGGTCACGTCCTGCACGGCGCGGTGGGTGCCATACCAGAGATTGAGGTCCTTCACCTCGAAGGCGGGCCCCGCGGCCGGGGCCGGCGCCGCGGCGGGGCGGGAGGCGGCGGGATTCGGGGCGGACACCGGCTGGCCGGCGCTAGGCGGGGTCTGGACGTCTTTGTTCATGGTCAGGTTCATCCGCGATCAATTTGGGCTGCGCTTTTGGCCGGCAAGGAGCCGGACCCCGATGCTGAGGCCGAGAATGAGCAGCACCAGGACGAGGGCGCCGGCCCAAGCCTGGCGGTGCCAGTCGTCGTACGGGGAAATGGCGTAGGCGAAGATCTGGAGCGGAAGGGCCGCGATGGGCTCCGCGAGGTGGTGGCTCCAGAAATTGTTGCCGAACGCGGTGAAGAGCAGCGGGGCGGTCTCGCCGGCGATCCGGCCCATGGCGAGCAGGATGCCGGTGATGATGCCGCGCAGGGCGATCGGCAGCACGATCTGGGCGATCATCTTCCAGCGCTCGAGCCCGAGGGCCAGGGCCGCCTCCCGGTAGCTCCGGGGCACCAGGACCAGCACTTCCTCGGTGGTGCGGAGGACGAGCGGGATCATGATGAAACCCAGCGCGAGGCCGCCGGCATACGCGGAGAAACCCTTCATCGGCAACACGACGAGGCTGTACGCCACCATGCCCCAGACGATCGAGGGGGTGCCGTTGAGCACGTCGGCCCAGAAGCGGACCCAGCCGTTGAGCCGCTCGCCGCCGTATTCCGCCAGGAAGATCCCGCCGAGCACGCCGACCGGCACGCCGATCAGGGAGGCCAGGGCGAGCAGCTCGAAGGTGCCCGCGATGGCGTTGCCCATGCCGCCGCCGGGCTGTCCGACGGGTTTCGGCAGATGGATGAAGAAATCGAGATTCACCGCCGACGCACCCTCGCGCACGAGGTGGAAGATGACGAATCCAAGCGGCGAGACCACCAGGATCGCGCAGAGGACGAAGAGCGCGTTCATCCCCGTGTTCTTCAGGCGGCGGAGGCGGTGGTTGTGTTCGTCGGTCACGGAACGGAAAGTCGGGGGTTCAGGCGACGCGGCGCGTCTCCTGGGAGGTGATGGCCCGGATCATGATCTGCGCGACGATATTGATGACGATCGTCAGGCCGAGCAGCACGAGGCCGAGCTCGAAGAGGGCGCTCAGGTAGAGGTCGGAGGTCGCCTCGGTGAATTCATTGGCGATCACGCTGGCGAGCGTGTAGCCGGGGGCGAAGAGGGACTTGGCGATCTCGGGCCGGTTGCCGATCACCATCGTCACCGCCATGGTCTCGCCGAGCGCGCGTCCCAGCCCCAGCACTGCAGCGCCGAAGAGGCCGCGGCGCGCGTAGCTGAGCACGGCGATGCGGGTGACCTCCCAGCGCGTGGCGCCGAGGCCGTAGGCCGCCTCCCGCTGCAGGTTCGGCACGGAGCGCAGCACCTCGCGCGAGACGGAGGTGACGATCGGCAGGATCATGATCGCGACGATGATGCCGGCGGTCAGCATGCCGATGCCGTAGATCGGGCCCTGGAAGATCGGGAGGAAGCCGAGCGTATCCTGCAGCACGGGGAAGGCGTGGACGCGCAGCCAGGGCACCAGGACAAAGATGCCCCAGAGGCCCCAGATCACGCTGGGGACCGCCGCCAGCATCTCGATCACGGATGCGAGGGGCTGGCGCAGCCAGAGCGGCGCGAGGTCGGTGAGATAGATCGCCGTCCCCACCCCGAGCGGCACCGCAATGAGCAGGGCGATGAGCGACGAGACGAAGGTGCCGAAGATGAACGGCAGGGACCCGTACTGCTCCTTGACCGGGTCCCAGGTGGTGCTGACCAGGAAGTGCCAGCCAAATTGGCTGATCGTGGCCCGGCTGCCCTTGAAGAGCTGGTAGCCCACCAGCACCACCAGCAGAAGCACGGTGAGGGCGCCCGCGAGGGTGAGCCAGCGGAAGCAGCGGTCGCCCCAGCGCGACGGCGGGGGCATCTCCGCGGTGGAGGAAACGGCGGCGGTATCGGTGGTCATGCAGGAGGGGAAACGGGGCCGAAAGGAAAGCGGGGCTGAAGACACACTCCAGCCCCGCGATGAAAATCCGGCGATGCGGAAAGCTCTATCCCAAATTTCCGCGGATTAGAATGTGATCGTGTCGAGGAGCTTCAGCTCACGCTGCTGCAGGTTCTCCGGCAGCGGGGCGTAGGAAAGCGACGGCGAGAGCTTCTGGCCCTTCGTCACGGCCCACTTCAGGAAGGCCACGAGCTTTTTGCCGTTTTCGGCCTTGGTCTGCTTCTGGTAGACCAGCACCCAGCTCGCGCCGGCGATCGGATAGGACTCGTTGCCGGGGGCGTTGACCATCGAGAAGCGGAAATCGTCCGGGATCGTCGCGGTGGCCATGGCCTTCGAGACCGCGTCGGGCGACGGAGTGACGAAGTGGCCGGCCGCGTTCTTCAGGTCGGCGAACGGAAGCTTGTTCTGCTCGGCGTAGGCCAGCTCGACATAACCGATGGAGCCCGGGAGCTGCTTGACCTGTCCCGCGACGCCCTCGTTGCCCTTTCCGCCCAGGCCGGTCGGCCAGTTGACGGAAGTGTTCTTGCCGATCTTGGAGGCCCAGTCCGGGCTGACCGCGGAAAGGTAGTCGGTGAAGATGAACGACGTGCCGCTGCCGTCGGAGCGATGGATGACCACGACGGTCATGTCGGGGAGCGTCATCCCCGGGTTGAGCGCGACGAGCTTCGGATCGTTCCACTTCGTGATCTCGCCGAGGAAGATGCCCGCGAGCGTGCCGGCATCGAGCTTCAGCTTCGGATTGCCCGGCAGGTTGTAGGAGATCACCACCGCACCGGCGACCACCGGGATGTGGAGGATCCTGGAAGGCGCCTTGACCATGGCGTCGTCCGCCATCGGGGCGTCCGAGGCGCCGAAGTCCACGGTCTCGGAGAGGAGCTGTTTCTGCCCCGCACCGGAACCGACCGACTGGTAGTTGAAATGGACGGCCGAGTCGACCGACGCATAGGCGTCGAACCACATCTTGAACGCCGGGTTGTCGAAGCTGGAGCCGGCGCCGTTGATGAGCTGGGCCTGGGCGCCACCCGCGACGAGCAGGGAGAACAGACCGGAGAGGAGGATTTTTTTCATGATACTTGAGGACTGAGGTTGAGCTGGAGGAGATGAAAAGACGGGAAGGAAGCGCCTCCACCGTTGCCCGGTGGAGGCGCGGAAGGGAACGGCCGGATCAGAAGTTGACCTGGACCTGCGTGCGGAGGCCGTCGGACTTGGCGCTCGCGCTGCCGCCGGTCACGGTATCCTTCGAGTCGGCATGCACGTAGCCGAACTGGAGCTTGTAGTCCGGGCCGCGGAAGTACCAGTTGCCGCCGATGTACCACTCGGAAAGCTTGTTCATCGTGCCGCCGCCGGGCGCCGAGCGCACGCCGTCGGAGATGTTCACGCCACGTCCGTCGGAGTCGATGTAGCTGTAATTGACGACCGCCTCGAGCACTTTCGGGATGAGGAAGTAGGACGGCTGGATCCAGTAGCCCATCGGGCGGGCATTCTGGGTGGCGGAAACGCCATGGTCATCCTGCGCCTGGAGCCACTCGCCCTGGAGGTTGAAATCGCCGAAGGTGACATCCGCGAAGGCGCCGTAGAGGCTCAGGTTGTTGCCCTGGCCCACGGTCGCCGCCGGGCCGCCCTGGTCGGGAAGATAGCCGCCCTCGACCGCGAACTTGTAGGTGCCGCCGTCGAACTTGTCGCCCACGCCGAGCGTGCCGTAGTAGCCGAAGTTGTTGTTGGTGCCGTTGCCCGCCGACTGCACGCCGGGGTTGCCGTTCACCGCCGGCCCGCTGGTGCCGTCACCGCTGTACTCGTTGCGCTCCGGGTTCGTCACCGCCACGCTGTAGAAGAGCGGGCTGGAGGGGATGTTGCCGCTGGCGTAGAGGCCGATGCGATAGCTCGCGGCGCCGAGGCGGCGGCCGTTGTTCGGCTCGTCGAAGTAGCGGGTCACCACCGAGCGCTCGATCGCCTTGAGGGCGCCGCTGGAGCTCGTCTCCTCGTACACGAACGGCGCCTTCTTCAGGCCGAGGTCGAAGGTCAGCGCGTCGCTCTGCTTCCAGGAGACGATCGCCGTGTCGAACGAGACGTTCGCGAAATCGTACGTCACCGCACCCGTGAAACCGTCGCCGAAATCGACCTTGGTGCCGAGATAGATGCGGCGCAGCAGGAAATGCTGCGTGGCCACCGGATTGGCCGCGGCGCCGGCGATGCTGGTGCCGATGTCCACGAACTGGGCCTGGAACCGGCCGGTCAGCGTCAGCTTCTTGATCCAGCTGTCCGAGGGATTGGTCACGACATCCTGGCCGGCGTCGGCCTTCTTGATGTCCTCGGTGATCTTGGTGGCTTCATCCTGCGTGAGGATGCCTTTTTGGATCAGGGCATTGATGAGCGCCTTGTTGTCTTGGGCGCCGACGGAGCCGGCGGCCAGGATCGCAGCGCCGAACAGCGCCAGCCATTTTGATTTCGGAATAAGCATAGGGTGGTTTGTTTCAGTGTTAACGTTGCTGGAACGCCCACGGTTTTAGCGGTCGATTGTTACGGTTCCGTGACGCGGATGTGACAAAGGAGCAAAACGCGGAGGCGCCGCAGCGCCTCCGCGAAGGTCCAAGTGCCAAGTTTCAAGGGACAAGGAAGTGCCACCGCTCCCATCGAAGGCCTCATGGAAATGGGAAACCGAGAGGCTCCCCCCACCGTCCATTCGCCTAGGGAATCACCCTGAGCGAAAGGTATTCGCCCGTCCTTGGAACTCGCCCCTTGGCACTTGGAACTTGAAAAAATATGGGCATCTGCACGCATTGCGGGGCCGGTTTTCCGGCGCTTGCCACCGCGGATTGCGAACGATTCTCCCATGAACGGCGTCACCGATGCCCCCCGCGGCCGCCCGCAGCCCGCCTTCGCCCGGGCGGCGCTCATCCTGGCAGCCGTCGCCACGCTTGCGGCGATTCCGCCCGCCGGCGCGCAGATGATGGAGCCCGCGCCCGCGGACGCGCCCCGGGGATCTTCGCCCTATGGGCCGATCGGCGGACGGGTCGAACGCGATGCCGACGATTTCACCGGCCACTACTTCTCCCCGTCGCGCTATATCCGGCGGATCCTCGTCTTCTTTCCCCCCTCCCCGCCGCAGCTCGGCGGAGCGCTGCCGGCATCGGCCCCCGGCGGGGGGCCGCTCGCCGCGCCGCCCGAGCTCGCGGCCTACGTCAACGAGCCCTTCTACGCCCCCCTCAGCACCCATCTCGCCGAGGCCGGCTTGAAGTCCAGGCTGCGCTCCCGCCTCGACGCCTATCGCGCCGCCCGGGTCGCCCAGCTCCATGAACTGCGCGCGCGGCTGGAGGGGCTGGCGGACGCCACGCCCGCCGTGCGCGAGCAGGATTTGATCGCCTTCGCCAAAATCCAGACCCCGCGCCTTGCCACCCTCGAGGCGGAGGCCGAGCGGCTGCGCTCGGACCTGATCGATTCCGGGCTTTTTGACGAAGGCACCAACTGGAACGACTTCCGCCACTGGCACCTCGGCATCAGCGGCTTCCGCAGTCCGACCGAGGCCATCCTCGCGCAGTACCAGGTGATGCGCGCGGCGGTCTTCTACCAGAAGGGACTCTCGCCCGCGCAGCGGCGGCTGCTGCGCGAGGTCGTGATGGAGCTGGCCGAGGTCACCAATCGACTGCTGGCGAACGACGGCTCCGCCTCGGCGCCCCGCCTCGAGTCGGCCGACTCCAACCCGCTGTTCTTCTTCTCGCCGGAAACCGCCCGCCTGCGCCTGCCGCTCGAGCTGTCGCCGGACCTCGCCCGCCGGATTTCCGATTACGAGCGGGAAAAGGCCGCGCTGAAAGCCGAGCTGCGCCAGACCATCTACCAGGAGGACAGCGATCACTTCGACTTCATGCGCACCCGCACCCTGGAAAAGCTGGCGGACAAGGAACAGCCGCAGTTCGCCGCCCTCGAGACGCAGGCCGACGAGATCCGCCGCGAACTGGATGCCATGCCGCATTTCGCGCAGCTGCCCCCGCTGCCGCCGGTGCCGCCCGCCATCGGCGACCGCATCGCCGCGCTGTTCCACGAGAAGCGCGACGCGCAGAAGGAGGCGCTGGAGCTCGTGGAGAAGATCCGGAAGATCATCTCCGTCTCCCGCGTCGAGGTGACCAAGAGCCCCGAGGGCCGGGCCCGGCTCAGCATCATGGTCAGCCCGGCCGACCGGACCGAGGAGAAGCTGAAGCCCGTCCGCGAGCTCGTCACCCATTACAACGAGCAGAACCTCGCCCGCATCGCCTCGCTCGAGCGCGAGAGCGAGGACCTGCGGGGCGAGCTGGTCCGATTCGTGAACACCGGCCCCGACGTCGATGATGCCGACAAGGCCGCCCGCGAGCTGATGGACGAATCCTACAACGCGGTCGAGCGCCGTGACGAATGGGCGCTGTACAAGGATTACCGCGCCGCCGTCCTCCAGCCGGGGCTGTCCCCCGAGCAGCGCCGCCTGCTCTACGACGGCGGCCTCGAGGCGCTCGCCCTTCCCCTCCCCGGCGCCGACCGTCCCGTCTCCAACCAGCGGGAATGAACCCAAGGTCCCTCTGATTTAGACACGGAGAGCTCGGAGAACACCGAGGGCCGAGGAGTTCCGATCCCCAATCATCTCCGTGTTCTCCGCGTCCTCTGCGTTAAAAGATGCCGGCCCGGGCCCTGATCAGGCGGCCGTCCCGCCCGGCACCGGCGTCTTCCGTTTCTCCACCAGGGTCAGCAGCAGGTCGCCCTTCGCCAAGCTCCCGATCAGCCGGCCGCCCGGCTCCACCACCGGCAGGCGTTCGGCGGCGATGCCCAGGAATCCGCCCAGCGCCTCGCTGAGCGACTGGTCGGGGGACAGGCGGGGAAAATCCTCGTGCAGGATGTCGCGGGCGAGCACCAGCTCCGCCACCTCCGGCTCGCCGAGGTACGGCTTGATGTCGTGCAGCGACACCACGCCGAGGAAACGCCCGGCCTCGTCGACCACGTAGAGGTTGTTCACCCGCACCGCGAGGAAACGCTCCGCGATCTCCGCGAAGCGCGCGGCGACCGGCAGCACCGGCGGGTCGGCCTTCATCAGCTCCGCCACCCGCCGCGCCGGGAGCGCCGCCGCCGGCTGCTCCGCGGACTTGCGCTGGAGCGACTCGCTGTAGAGCGACTGCTCCTCGATGCCCTTCGCCGTGTAGTAGGCGAGCACGCTGCAGAGCAGGAGCGGCAGGACGATGTCGTAGCTCAGCGTCATCTCGAACAGCATGATCACCGCCATGACCGGCGCCCGGCTCGCGGCCGAGAGGAACGCGCCCATGCCCACGAGGGCGAACGCCCCCGGGTCCGGCGCGCCCGCGGGCCAGACCGCGTTCACCGCCGTGCCGAAGAGGTAGCCGACGCTCGCGCCCATGAACAGCGAGGGCGTGAACACGCCGCCGGGGGCGCCCGAGCCGAACGAGGCCGCGGTGGCGATCCACTTGCACACGAACACCAGCGCCAGCGCGACCCACGCCAGGTGGTGGCTGGGCAGGCCGAGGCCGAAGACCAGGTTGCTGAGGTTGCCATTGAGGATGTCGACCACCACCGAGTAGCCGTTGCCGCAGACCTCCGGGACGCGGATCGCCAGCACGCCGACCAGCGCGCCGCCGATGACAAGGCGCACCACCAGCGGCAGCCGGGTCGCGACGAAGGCCCGCTCCGCCGCGCGCAGCGAGCGCAGGAACCACGGCGCCACCACGCCCGTCGTCAGTCCGAGGACGATGTACGGCCCCATCTCCCACGGCGAATTCAGCCTGAAGGCCGGCACATGGTAGAGCTGCGCGGCGTTCGTCAGCGCGCGCACGGTCAGCGCCGCCACCACCGCGGACACCGCCAGCGGCCCGAGGCTCTCCATCGCAATCGTGCCGAGGATGATCTCCGCCACGAAGAACGAGCCCGCGATCGGCGCGTTGTAGGCGGAGGCGATGCCCGCCGCGGCGCCGCAGGCCACCAGCAGCCGCAGCTGCGGCGGCGTGAACTGCTGCAGGCGGCCGAGGTAGGACGCCACCATCGCCGCCAGCTGCACCATCGGGCCCTCCCGGCCGATCGATCCGCCGGAGCCGATGGAGAACAGCGCCGCCGTGCTCTTCACCAGGCTGGCCCGCACCGGCAGGTGGCCGGTGCCGATCACGATCGCCTCCATGTAATCGGTCGAGCTCTGGCTGCGCGTCAGCTTCTTCCCGAACTGCAGCACGAGGCCCGCCAGCAGGCCGCCGGTCGCCGGCACGGCGATGCACGCCCACCACGGGAGCTGGCGCATCGACTCGACCACGCCCGCGCTCGATCCGGTCAGGAATTCGTGGATGCCCTCGGCCAGCCCGCTGAAGAGCAGCGAGACCAGCGCCCCGAGGAACCCCGCCAGCCCCGCCCAGAGCAGCGTCGTCTGCCACTCCGTCGGGTGGAGCTTCTCCGCGATCCACAGGCGCCAGCGCAGGAGCCGCACCAGGCGGCGCAGGAACTCGGGCGCGGCTGCAGACGCGGTCTTCATCCCGCCAGCCCGCGCGCCAGCACCGCCCGGAACTCCGCCTCCGTCGGCGCCGCCAGCAGCGCCGCGCGCACCTTCTCGTTCTTCAGCAGGCGGACGGTCCCCGCCACGAGCTGGAGGTACTCCGTCACCTGCTTCTTCGGCGTGCCGATCAGGATCACCAGGCGCACCGCCGGATGCCCGGCGTCGAACGGCACCGCCGGCGCCGCCCGCCCCACCGCCAGCACCAGCCGGCTCACCGCCGCCGTGCGCGCGTGCGGCAGCGCGACCTCCGGGGAGATGCAGACCGACGACATCGCCGCGCGCTCCATCAGGTCGCGCAGCAGGAGCTCGGCGTCCGTCACCGCCGGCAGCGCCGCGAGCTTCGCGTGCAGCGCCCGGATCGCCGCCTCGCCCGAGGTCACCGGCAGGTCGAGCACCACCGCGTCGGGCTGGGCAAGGAGGGCGGGCGGAGGAGTCACGCCGCCACGTTACGTGACCGGACGGCCAAAACAAGTCCGGGCGGAGTGTTTTGAATTTTGGATTTTGGGTTTTGGATTGTGGATTGGTCGATCCGCTCCGCCACCTCGCTGCCCTGTTCACGCAATCCCACGCCTTCGATTCCGCGGCTGGAACTCCGGCCAATCCAAAATCCGAAGTCCAAAATCCAAAATTGAGATCCGCCGATTTTCGCTCGCCCGCATCCCACCGCCCGCCCACCCTTCCAACGCATTCGTTCCTCCCCATGGGCAAGAAATCGAGAAACGCCTCCTCTTCCGCTCAGGCCACGCCGCCCTCCGCGCCTTCGGCTCCCGCCGCGGCCGCCCCGCCGGACGATCCCCGCCGCCGGATGATCGCGAATGTCACCATGGTGGTCGTCAGCCTCTATGTGGCGATGATCTGGCTGCTCGCCCTCGACCAGCAGTTCCACTGGGGCATCTTCAAACCCTGAGCCCGCGTCCGGGCGGGCGCGGGAAGTGCCAGGTTTCAAGGGCCAAGTGCCAGACGTTCGGAGCGCCCTCGCGGTCGCTGATGAGGTATGAGGTACGAGGTATGAGGTTCGTAACCTCACGCCTCAGGCCTCACACCTCATGCCTCCGGCGGCAGAGCCGCCGGGGCCTCGATGTGCTCAATATTCGCCGGCGAATGCGGGTGGTCGTGTTCGTCCTGCGAGGTCAGCTGCACCAGGCTCTGCAGCGAGGTGAAGTGCTGGCTCAGGTCGAAGTCACCGCCGAGGCCGCCGATGAGCCGGTCGAACAGGTCCTTCTTCGAAGCCTTCAGCGCCTGGATGCGCTCCTCGATCGTCCCCACGGTCACCATCCGGTACACGAACACGGTGTTCGTCTGCCCGATGCGGTGGACGCGGTCCACGGCCTGCGCCTCGACCGCCGGGTTCCACCAGGGATCGAGCAGGAAGACGTAGTCCGCCGCGTGCAGCGTGATGCCCGTGCCCGCGGCTTTGAGGGAGACCAGCATCGCCGCCGCGCCCTGCGCGCCCTGGAAGGCCTGCACCGGCTTCTGGCGGTCGAGGGTCATGCCCGTGAGCTCGTAGCGCGGGAGGTCCGGGAAATGCGCGGTCAGCGCCTCGCGCACCCGGTCGAGGAGCATGACGAACTGCGAGAAGATCACGACCTTGTGGCCGCTGCCCACCACCTCGGTGAGCTTTTCCATCAGCAGGTTGATCTTGCCCGAGTCGGCCAGCGGCGACTTCAGCCAGGGCAGCATGTCGGGGTCGCAGCAGGTCTGCCGCAGGCGCGTGAGCAGCGCGAGGAAGCCGAATGACTTCTCCCGCATCGCGGCGCCGACGTCGTCGCCCAGGCGCTCGAGGCCCTCGGTGCAGATCCGCGCATACTCCGCGCGCTGCACGTCGGTCAGCGGGCAGAGCAGGTCCATCTCGACCTTCGGCGGCAGCTCGGTCGCCACCTCGTTCTTCGTGCGCCGCAGGATGAACGGCGCGAGCTGCGCGCGCAGGCGCGTCAGCGTGCCTTCGCGGTCGGCGTTCAGCGCCGCCTCGAACGAGGCCCGCGAGCCCAGCAGGCCGGGCAGCAGGAAGCGGAAGATGCTCCAGAGGTCGAGCTGGCGGTTCTCCAGCGGCGTGCCGGTCAGCACGAGGCGGTGCCGCGCCTTCACCGCGAAGCAGGTCTGCGTGACCTTCGCGTCGGGGTTCTTGATGAACTGGCCCTCGTCCAGCACCGCGTAGCCGAACTCGCGCGCGCCCAGGAGCTCGCGGTGCTTGCGCAGCTGCGTGTAGCTCGCGAGCCAGAGGACCGGCTCGCGCTGGGTCGTGAAATCGTGGCCGGACTTGAGGACCTCCACCTTGATGCCGGGGAAAAACTTCGCGATCTCCTCGCGCCACACGGGCACCACGCTCGCCGGGCACACGATCAGGCTCGGGCGGTCCGCGATCGGACGCGACGCCAGCAGCGCGATCACCTGCAGGGTCTTGCCGAGGCCCATTTCGTCCGCCAGCAGGCCGTGGCAGCCGACGTCGCACAGGTGGTAAAGCCACTCGACGCCCCGCCGCTGGTACGGCCGGAGCACGTCCGGCAGCGCCGCCGCCGCCGCCGCCGGGGTCAGGACCCGCTGGCGCCAGGCCTCGATCTCCGGCGAGAGCGTCAGCTTCAGCCGGCTGTCGTTGAAGAGCGAGAAGATGAGGTACGGCGACAGCGCGCCTTCGCCGTGCGTCTCCGCCACGTTCCGCTGCCAGGCGTTGAACGACTCCCAGCGCGCGGCATCGAGCGCCACGATGCCCAGGTTCGGCAGGATCACCGGCGAGCCGTGGCGCTTCAGCAGCGTGTTGACCTCGGAGTCCGTCAGGAGGCGCTCGCCCGCGCGGAAGATCCAGCGGAGATTCAGCCCCTCGGCGTCGCCGGTGCGCGGCACCGACGTCCCCGCGGCGCCCTGCCCTTCGCCACCGTCGGCCGGCGCGGCGGGCAGCCGCTCGGCGACCGCCTCGATCTCGATCACCCGCGTGCCCTTCAGCAGGTGCGCGCAGCGGTCGTCGAGTTCGATCGCGAAGAGCCGGCGCCAGGCCGGCAGCACGGTCTTGAGGAAATTGGGAATCTCGACGAGCGACTCCATCACGTAGACGCCCGTGTCCTGGTGGTAGAGGAAGTGCGCCTTCCGCGCGTACGCCGCCAGGCCGATCAGCTTCGCGCGCTCGCCGGAGGAGACGTGGCCGTTGCCGTTCGCATGAGCCGCGACGCCCAGCGCCGGGTGCCGGGTGCGGCCGTCCGTGTCGATCCAGTAGGCCTGAAAGGTGAGGCCGGCCGTCTTGGTCTTGAAGACGAGGAGCAGCGGACGGACGACGCCACTGGCCGCCGCGGGCGGTGTTTCCTTGTGGCCGTTGCCCGCCGCGGGGTGGGCATGGCCGTTGCCGTTGGTGCCGTTCTTCGCCGGTGCGGCCGGGGGCGTCGCCGCCTGTTCGCCCGGCAGGATCGGGATCTCGTCCGCGACGAGTTCCTCGATCTCGTGCAGGCCCGCGACCGCGAGGGCCCGGGCCACATCGAGGTCGGTCGAGGACGAGCGCACGGCGAGTCCGCCTTCCGCGTCGTCCCATTCGATCACCGCGTACTCGTCGCGCTTGTCGATGCGGCGGTGCACGATGGCGTCCTTGGCGGTCAGTTCCAGCTCCCGGACTTCCCCGTCGCGGTAGATGCGGTGTCCCTCTTCCAGCTGGGACGCGCTGAAGTGCGCTTCCCAGTCGATTTCGAGCTTATCGAACCAGAATTCCAGCGACTGAGGGGTATAGACGCGCTTGGGCCCGTGCGATTGCATCCGCGTAAAAAGGGCGAACGTAGAAACCGCACGGCCCGGTGCAACACCCAATTATCAACAGCGAGAATCGGAGCTTGCGTCCTCGTCCGATCCCCCCTCGCGAAGACGGAACGCCGCAGGAAGGTTGACCTTTTTTTGACCACGGCCGCCTTCGGCAACTCGGAGTGGCTCACACGAAGGCACGGGAATCACGAGGCGGACCGCCTCTTCTTCGCGCCCTTCGTGCCTTCGTGTGAAACCGGATCGAACGTTGGAGTTTGATCATTGGATGCTGTACTTTGCGGCTGCCGCCGCGGCCGCCGCCAGTCATTTGCCGCGATTGTCACCGAAACGCCACCTGTTCGACACACTTCCCGGGCTAATTGGAGGCGCACCGATCCCTCAGCCACCCAACCCAACGCACCGCCCAATCCGCCCGGATACGTGAAGCTTGCCATCGTCACCGAGACATTCCCGCCGGAGATCAACGGCGTGGCCATGACCTTCGGCATCATCGCCCGCGAACTCGGGCGCCGGGGACATGCGGTGACGGTCTACCGGCCGCGGCGGCCGGATCTCGCCGGGAGCTCGGAACCCACGGAGTACCGTGAGGTCGCGTTGCCCGGCGCGCCGATTCCCGGCTATCCTTTGCTGCGGCTCGGTTTCCCCGCCTGGCGCCGGCTGAAGAATCTCTGGCGCCGCGACCGCCCCGATCTCGTGCACGTCGTCACCGAGGGTCCGCTCGGGGCCTCCGCGGTCAGCACCGCCCACGCGCTCGGCCTCCCGGTCACGTCGAGCTTCCATACCAACTTCCACGCCTACACCGGCCACTACGGCTTCGCCCCGCTCCGCCGCGCCGCGCTCGGCTGGCTGCGGCGGGTGCACAATCGCACGCTGCGCACCTTCGCCCCGACCGCCGAGCTCTGTGCCGAGCTGGCCGGCCTCGGCTTTCGCGACCTCTGCGTCCTTTCCCGCGGGGTCGACGCCCGCCAGTTCTCCCCGGGCCTGCGCTCGGTCGGACTCCGCGAGTCCTGGGGCGCCGGGCCGGAGGACGTCGTCGTGCTCCACGTCGGCCGCATGGCCGCCGAGAAGAATTACCCGCTCCTCTTCGAGGCCTACGCCGCAATGCGCACTGCCGAGCCCCGCCTTCGCTTCGTGCTGGTGGGCGACGGCCCGCTTCGCCGCGGGCTCGCCGCCGCGCATCCGGACTGCCGCTTCCCGGGCTTCATCCCGCGCGGCGAACTCGCGCGGCATTACGCGTCGGCCGACATCTACATCCACGCCAGCCTCACCGAGACGTTCGGCAACGTCCTGACCGAGGCGATGGCCAGCGGGCTCGCCGTCGCGGGCTTCGACTACGCCGCCGCCCGGCAGTTCGTGCGCGACGGCGAGAACGGCCTGGTCGCCCCGGTCGGCCGGCCCGAGGCCCTCGTCGCCGGGGCGGTGCGGCTCGCGACCGACGACGCCCTGCGCTCGAAGCTGCGCGCCGCCGCCCCCGCCTCGCTGGCGGGCCAGTCGTGGGAGAAAGTCATCGAGCATTTCGAGGCCGACCTGGCCCGCGTCGTGGCCGGAGCCCACGCCCCCTCATGACCAAGGTGCTCATCCTCACCGCCGGCTTTGGCGAGGGCCACAACGCCGCCGCCCGCAACCTCGCCGTCGCGTTCGACGCCCGGCTCGGCCCCCGGTCCGCGCAGATCGCCGACCTCTACGCCCTCGCCTCCCCCCGCCTCAACGCCGTCCTGCGCCGCAGCTACCTCGCGCTGATCAACGGCTCACCCAGGCTCTGGAGCGGGTTCTACCGCTGGGTGGACCAGTCGCGGATCCTGCCACGCGGGCTCTGGATGATGGCGCGCGAGCGCCGGCTGCTCGCCGCCCTGATCGAGCGGGAAAAGCCCGACGTCATCTGCAGCACGTTCCCTGTCTACGCGTTCATGCTCGAACGGCTCGCCCTGGAACAGCGGCTCGGCGTCCCCTACTTCAGCATCGTCACGGACTCGATCAGCATCAACTCGCTCTGGTGGCGGGCCGCCTGCACGGGCTGGTTCGTGCCCAACGCCGACTCCGCCGAGGTGCTGCTGCGGGCCGGCGTCGAGGAGTCACGGGTGCATGTGTGCGGTTTTCCCACGCCGGCCTTCATCGCGGAGAACGAGGACCTCGCCCCGCCCGATCTCGCCGCCGGCGGACGGCCCCGCCTGCTTTATATCATCAACTCCGGGACGCGCGGCGCCGCCGAGACCGCGCGCCTGCTGCTCTCCGAGCCCGGCTGGGAGATCACCTGCGCCGTGGGCCGCGACGAGGCGTTGCGCCGCCACCTGCTGGATTTCGCCGCGCGGCGCTCCGTGCGGGATGCCGGCCCGGCCAACATCCTCGGCTGGACCGACCAGATCCCGCGGCTGCTCCTCACGCACCACCTCCTCGTAAGCAAGGCCGGCGGCGCCACCACCCAGGAGGCGATCGCGGCGCGCTGCCCGATGATCGTGAACCAGATCGTGCCCGGCCAGGAGGAGGGCAACTACGAGCTGCTCCGCCGCCACGGCGTGGGCGCGCTCGCCACGACGCCCGACACCGTCGTCAGCGCCTGCCGCCGCGCCTTCGCCTGGCAGGGCGCCGTCTGGCGCGACTGGCGCACGTCCCTCTCCCCGCTTTCCCGTCCCGCCGCCGCCGCCGCCATCGTCGAGCGCGTGCTCGCCGAGGGCCGCGTTGGCGGCACCCCCGCCGCGTCCGTCCCCGCGCCGCGCGTCTCCACGGCCCCCGCATGAAGACGCGTTTCATCTTCAATCCGCACTCGGGCCGGAATCGCCGCAACCCGTGGCTGATCCCCGCGATCCACGAGTTCATCGAGCGCCACGGGCTCGACGCCGACCTCGTCAGCACCCTCGAGCCCGGACACGCCACCCAGCTCGCGCGCGAGGCCGTGGCGCTCGGCTGCGAGCGCGTCGTCGCCGTCGGCGGCGACGGCACGATGAACGAGGTCGCCCAGGCCCTGATCGCCTCGCCGGCCGCCCTCGCGCTCGTCCCGTGCGGCTCCGGCAACGGCCTCGCCCTGCATCTCGGCATCCCCACCTCCCCGCGCCAGGCGCTCGCGCTGCTCGCCGAGCCCTCGAGCCGGATCGCCGCGATCGACACCGGGTCCGCCAACGGCCACCCGTTCTGCAACGCCATGGGCTTCGGCTTCGATGCCGAGATCAGCCGCCGCTTCAACCGCCTCACGCGGCGCGGGCTGCCGGCCTACGCGATGACGGGCTACGCCGCCTTCCGCGGCCACCGGCCCGAGCACTGCGTCATCCTCGGCGCCGGCCGCCGCGAGGAGCTCGCGGTGTTCGTCGTCGCGATCGCCAATTCCGACCAGTACGGCAACCACGCCCTGATCGCCCCCGGCGCGCGCGTCGACGACGGGCTCCTCGACCTCGTCGCCGTGCGCCCCGTCGGCTTCGCCGGGGCCGTGCCGCTCGTCGCCCGGCTCTTCCTCGGCACGCTCGACCGGAGCGCCCGCGTCCTGCGGCTGCGCGACCACCGCTTCAGCATCATCCGCTCCGCTCCCGGGTTCATCCACACCGACGGCGAGACGCACGCCACCGACGCGCGCATCGAGGTCCTCGTCCGCCCCCGCAGCCTCCGCCTCGTCGTCCCCGCCGCGTCCCGCGCCCGCCCCGCCGCCGAAACCCACGCCGAACCTCACGGCGCCGCGGCCACGGCCACGGCCCCGGCCCGCGAGCCGGCCTGCCTCGCCTCGCACCCTCTCCTCCCGTCCGGGGAGTGTCACGTATTACGTGACATCCCTCCGGGAATCCAACCCGCCTGACCATGGAACGAAAACGTCTCCGCGTCCGCACCGTGATCCTGTCCGACGTCCACCTCGGCACGCCCGACTGCAAGGCGGCGGAGGTGAATCATTTCCTCCGCACCGTCCGGTGCGAGCGGCTGATCCTCAACGGCGACATCATCGACGGCTGGCAGCTCAAGCGCGCCGGCCAGTGGACCAAGGCGCACACCCGCTTCATCCGGATCATCCTCAAGAAGCTCGAGAAGCGCGGCACCGAGGTGATCTATCTCCGCGGCAACCACGACGACATCCTCTCGGCCTTCCTGCCGCTGGAGTTCGAGAATCTCCGGATCGTCGAGGACTACATCCACGAGACGCCGCGCGGCCGCTACCTCGTCCTGCACGGCGACGTGTTCGACACGGTCACCAAGAACTTCGTCTTCCTCGCCCACCTCGGCGACTGGGGCTACCGCGCGCTGCTCAAGCTGAACCGCATCTACAACGCCTGGCGCGCCTGGCGCGGCCTCGAGTACTGGTCGCTCAGCCGCGCGATCAAGGCCCGCGTCAAGGAGGCCGTCAGCCACGTGTCGAACTTCGAGGAGCACATCGTGGAGCTCGCCCGCTCCCGCAACTGCACCGGCGTGATGTGCGGCCACATCCACACGCCCGCCGACAAGCTGCTCGGCCAGGTGCACTACCTCAATTCCGGCGACTGGGTCGAGTCGCTCACCGCGATCGTCGAGCACTACGACGGCCATTTCGAGCTGATCCACTTCCCGCAGTTCGTGCAGGAGTTCCCGATGGCCGAGGAGGAAACGGCCACCGCTGATCTGATCGAAGCTTAACCTCGCGTCCGGGGTGGCGCGGAAGGGCCAGGGTCCAAGGGTCAAGTTCCAAGGGACAGCGCGGCGGTCGCCGCGGGGGAGAGATTTTCCGCCACGAGACGCAGGCGTCCGCCGTCTGTCAGCTCGGGATGAATTCCGGCATGGCCACAAAAAGGCGCAAAGGTTCTGGGGCTCCGATTTGAGCCACCCGCGCGCCTATAGGCGCAATGGAGAACCAGCCGCAGCCCCAGCCGCTTCGTGCCTTTTTGTGGCCACCTCCCTGAACGTTGAATGTTGAACGTTGGACGTTGCCTCCTCTATCTCCGTCAGCGTGCCCCTCGCCGCTACCCCGCCGGCCCCTGCCCGCGACCGCTCCTCCTCCCGCGCGCACTGGCCGATGATCGCGCTGCTGGTCGCGTCCGTCGCGATCAACTACATCGACCGCTCCAATCTCTCGATCGCGGCGCCGTCGCTGAAGGCCGAGCTGGGGCTCTCGGCCACGCAGCTCGGCAACCTGCTGTCGGCGTTTTTCTGGAGCTACGCGGTCTGCCAGATCCTGTCGGGCTGGCTGGTCGAGCGCTTCAATGTGAACGCCGTGATGATCACGGGCTTCGCGCTCTGGTCCGGCGCCACCGCCGTCACCGGCGTCGTCGGCGGCTTCGGAACGCTCCTCGCCGTCCGCCTGCTCCTCGGGATCGGGGAATCCGTGGCCTACCCGTGCTATTCGAAGTTCTTCGTCGCCCGGCTCGACGAGCACCGGCGCGGCGTGGCCAACGCCCTGGTCGATGCCGGCTCCAAATTCGGGCCGGCGCTCGGCACGCTGGTCGGCGGACTCATCGTCGCGCACTGGGGCTGGCGCGCGCTTTTCGTCGGGCTCGGCCTCGCCGGCCTGCTGTGGGTGCCGGCCTGGCTGCGCTGGATGCCCCGCGGCGACATCGTCCGCGCGGATCCCGGCCGCCCGGCACTCGCGCAGCCCGGCTTCGGCCAGATCCTCCGGCACCGGGCGGTCCCGGCGACCTTCATCGGTCATTTCTGCGGGAATTATTTCTATTACTTTCTGTTGACCTGGCTGCCGTATTATCTGGTCCAGGAACGGCATTTCTCGACGGAGACGATGGCCTACGTCGGCGCGGTGCCGCCGCTGCTCTCCGCCTGCTCCACCATGCTCGCCGGCTGGCTGTCCTACCGCGCGCTGCGGGCCGGAGCCTCACCCACGCGCGTGCGCAAGACCTGCACCGTGACCGGTCTCACGCTCGCCACCGTGGTCGTGCTGGTGCCGCTGACCTCCGACATCACCGCCGCCATGGCCGTGCTGTTCTTCGCCAGCATCGCCTACGGCATCTTCGCCTCCAGCCACTGGGCAATCACGCAGACGATCGCCGGCCCGCTTGCCGCCGGCCGCTGGTCGGGCCTGCAGAATTTCGTCGGCAACCTCGCCGGCGTCGTCGCCCCCGCCCTCACCGGCTTCGCCGTCGACCGCACCGGCAATTTCATCTGGGCCTTCGTCGCCATCGGCATCGTCACCCTCACCGGCGCCGCCGTTCATCTCTTCGCCCTCGGCCGGGTCGAGGAAGCGACGTGGACCGTCTCCGCGCCCGAGGCGGACGCGGAACGTTCAATGTCCAACGTTCAACGCCCAACGTTCAAGTAAGAGCGCGGCGCTTTCCGCAGGTTAGGATGTTCCGACTGCCGTCCTAGAACGTTGGACGTTGAATGTTGGACGTTCTCTCCCTCCCCGATTTTCCCTTGCCCGTCCCTTCGCGCCCGCCAACAACCACTGCCTTCCAACCCCCTCTGCCCTCGGCCTGCGTTTCCCTGTCTGCCACCTGCCACTTGGCACCTGTCACTTGCTCCTTATTTCTCCATGCCCCGCCCCGTCACCCTCTTCACCGGCCAATGGGCCGATCTTCCTCTCGAAAAACTTGCCCCGCTCGCGAAAAAAATGGGCTACGACGGCCTCGAGCTCGCCTGCTGGGGCGATCATTTCGACGTCGACCAAGCCGTCGCGTCGAAGAAATACCTGCTGGATAAGTGGGACTTGCTCCGCGCTCACGGGTTGTCCTGTTACGCGATCTCCAGCCATCTCGTCGGCCAGGCGATCTGCGACCTGATCGACGAGCGCCACCAGGCGATCCTGCCGCCCGATGTCTGGGGCGATGGCAAGCCCGAGGCGGTGCGCCGGCGCGCCGCGAAGAAGATGATCGCCACGGGCCGCGCCGCCCGCGCCTTCTTCGACGCCCGCCCGGGCCGCAACGGCCGCGACGAGTTCCCCGCCGTCGTCAACGGCTTCACCGGCTCCTCGATCTGGCACTCGCTCTACGCGTTCCCGCCGACGCCGCAGGAATTCTGGGACCGCGGCTTCCAGGATTTCGGCCGGCGCTTCGGGCCGATCCTCGAGGCCTTCGAGCGCGTCAACGTGAACTTCGCGCTGGAGGTGCACCCGACCGAGATCGCGTTCGATCTCGCCAGCGCCGACCGCGCCGTCGCGGCCGTGAAGGGTCACCGGCGCTTCGGCTTCAACTACGATCCGTCACACCTCGGCTACCAGGGCGTCGACTATGTGAAGTTCATCCGCGCCTGCGGCCGACGCATCTACCACGTCCATATGAAAGATGTCTGGTGGGGCCATGGCGACGGCGGCGCGGGCGTCTTCGGCGGGCACACGAACTTCGGCGATCCGCGGCGTTTCTGGGATTTCCGCTCGCTCGGCCACGGCGACATCCGCTTCGAGGAGATCATCGTCGCCCTGAACGACGTCGGCTACCGCGGCCCGCTCTCGGTCGAGTGGGAGGACATCCGCATGGACCGCTTCCACGGCGCGGCCGAGGCCGCCGCCTTCGTCCGCAAGCTCGACTTCCCGACGAACGCCGCCGCCTTCGACGCGGCCTTCGACAAGAAGAACCGGTGACGTGGTGCGGAAGTAGCGAGTAGTGAGTAGCGGGTAGCGAGCATTCTTAAACCCGCCGCTCTCGCTCGTTACCGCTCCCTATTTTCACCGCTTTCTGCCGCCTCTACTCGCTACTCACTACCCGCTACTCGCTACTTCCTACAATGAACCGCAAACTTCGTTTTGGCATGATCGGCGGCGGCCGCGGCGCCTTCATCGGCGCGGTCCATCGCCTCGCCGCCAGCATGGACGGACAGGCCGAGCTCGTCGCCGGCGCATTCTCCTCCGACGCCGCGCGCTCCCGCGCCTCCGGTGCCGATCTCTTCCTCGATCCGGCGCGCGTCTACGGCAGCTACCGCGAGATGGCCCGCGCCGAGGCGGCGAGGCCGGCCGGCCAGCGGCTCGACTTCGTCGTGATCGTCACACCCAACCACCAGCATTTTCCGGTGGCAAAGCTCTTTCTCGAAAGCGGGTTCAACGTCGTCTCCGACAAGCCCGCCACCTTCAATCTCGCCGAGGCGAAGGCGCTGCGCGCGATCGTGCAACGGACGAAGAAGATCTATGTCCTGACCCACAACTACACCGGCAACGCGATGGTGAAGCAGGCCCGCGACCTCGTCCGGAGCGGCGCGCTCGGCGAGATCCGCAAGGTCGTTGCCGAATACCCGCAGGGCTGGCTCAGCACGCTCCTCGAGAGGACCGGACAGAAACAGGCCGCCTGGCGCACCGACCCGAAGCGCAGCGGCGCCGCCGGCTGCATCGGCGACATCGGGACGCACGCCGAGAACCTCTCTCGTTATATCACCGGCCTGCATATCGACTCCCTCTGCGCCGACCTCACGACCTTCGTGAAGGGCCGCCGGCTCGATGACGACGGCAACATCCTCGTCCGCTTCAAGGGCGGCGCGAAGGGCATCATCCACGCCTCGCAGATCAGCGTCGGCGACGAGAACGCCCTGAACATCCGCGTCTACGGCACCAAGGCCGCGCTCGAGTGGCACCAGGAGCACCCGAACGAGCTGGTCGTGAAATTCCCCGACCAGCCCCGCCAGGTCTGGCGCCGCGGCAACGGCTACGTCGGCCGGAACGCCGCGCGCTTCACGCGCATCCCCGCCGGCCATCCCGAGGGCTACCTCGAGGCCTTCGGCAACCTCTACCGCGAGGCCTTCGCCGCCATCGCCGCCGAGGTCGCCGGCAAGAAGCCGCCGAAGCATCCCGACTTCCCCACCATCGATGACGGCGTCGAGGGCATGGCCTTCATCGAGACCGCCGTGAAGTCGTCGCGCCTCGGCGCGAAGTGGGTGAAGTTTCCACGCTCCTGAAAACAGTGTCCGACAAGAGCGGACCAAATTTTTAGCGCCACAGAAGAGGGTTTCGCGCAGAGGACGCGGAGAACGCAGAGAGGGATCCGATGTCCGGTCTCTGCGCTCTCCGCGTTCTCTGCGTGAAACCTTCCGAGATCGAAATTTGGCCGGACGGCCACCGTCCCCAGATCGGGTGACAAGGACGACGTTGAGTCCGAGCGTCGGGCGGACTCAAGTTTCTCCGATGCGTGCCTCCGTCCGTCTCGCCGCTACTTTGCTCTTGTCTCAGTTCGCCACGCTGGCGGCGGCCGACGTGACGCCGCGGGCCTGGGGCGACTGGCTGCGCTGGGGCACGCAGAGCGACGGCACCTACCTGAATCCGGTGCTGCCGGGCGACTACAGCGACCTCGATTGCATCCGGGTCGGATCGGACTACTACGCGATCTCCTCCACCTTCCAGTTCTCGCCCGGCATGGTGATCCTGCGCTCCCGCGACCTCGTGAACTGGACGATCGCCGGCCACGCCGTGGCAGACCTCACGCAGATCGGCCCGGAGTTGAACTGGGACCGGATGAACCGTTACGGCAAAGGCATCTGGGCCGGGGCAATCCGGCACCATGACGGCCGGTTCTGGATTTATTTCGGTACACCCGACGAAGGCTACTTCATGACGACGGCCAAGGACATCACGGGCCCGTGGACCCCGCTGCATCGCGTGCTGCCGGAGCCGGGCTGGGACGACTGCTGCCCCTTTTGGGACGACGACGGGCAGGGCTATCTCGTCGGCTCAAACTTCCGCGACGGCTATAAGATCCACCTCTGGAAACTGACGCCCGACGGCCGCGACCTCGTGCGCGAGTCGGATCGCGTCATTTACCAAACGAAGGGCAGCGAGGCCAACAAGCTCTACAAGATCGACGGCACCTACTACCACTTCTTCAGCGAAGTGCACGCGGACGGTCGCGTCATCATGATGGAGCGCGCCAAGGCCATCGCCGGACCCTACGAGGAAAAGAAACAGCTCAAACAAGCCGACCACGAGGCGATGGAGCCAAACCAGGGCGGATTCGTCGAAGGACCCGACGGGCACTGGTATTTCTTCACCCACCATGGCCGCGGCGCCTGGGAAGGCCGCGCCGCCAGCCTGCTGCCAGTGACCTGGATCGACGGCTGGCCGATCGTCGGCGAGATCGGCGCGGATGGCCTGAGCCGCATGGCGTGGTCGGGCAAATTGCCGGTGCCGGGCCTTCCTGTCATCACGCCGCAGGCCAGCGATGAATTCACCGGCCCCGTCCTGTCCGATCAATGGGAGTGGAACTACCAGCCGCGCGCGGATCATTGGTCGCTCACCGAGCGCCCGGGATCTCTCCGGCTGCACGCGTTCCCTCCCCTTCGCCCGCACGACCTGCTCGCCGCCGGAAACACGCTCACGCAGCGAACGATGCGGACCCGCGAAAGCAGCGTCACCGTCGCGCTCGACCTCACCGACATGGCCGACGGCCAGGCGGCCGGCCTCTGCCACTTCTCCAAGGAGCCCGGCGCGCTCGGCGTGCGCCAGGAGGGAAAAGTCCGCCGTCTGGAGTTCACGCACAGCCAGCAGTCGATTCCCGGCCCGGAAATCGCCGCGCCGCGGCTCTGGCTCCGCTCCGAATGGGGCCTCGATGGCGTCAGCCGCTTTTCCTACAGCCTCGACGGAAAAAGCTTCATCCCCTTCGGCGACCCGTACCAGCTGACATGGAGTTACTATCGCGGCGACCGCATCGGCCTCTACAGCTACAACGACAAGGCCGACGCCGGCCACGTCGACATCGACTGGTTCCACTACGACTATACCCGTCCACTTGGAAATTAACTTCTAGTGGCCTGACGTCTTCGGCTTAGCCCTCGACCTCACGGGCATGGCCGACGGCCAGCTCGCCGGCCTCTGTCACTTTGCAAAAGAGCCCAGCACCCTCGGCGTGCGCCAGGATGGAGCGGTCCGTCGACTGGAGTTCACGCACAACCATCAGCCCACGCCCGGCCCTACGATCGCCTCATCCCGGATCTGGCTGCGCTCCACCTGGGGACTCGACGGTCTTAGTCGCTATTCCTACAGCGTGGACGGAAAAGCCTTCGTCTCCTTCGGCGACCCGTACCCGCTCACCTGGAGCTACTACCGCGGAGACCGCATCGGCCTCTACTGCTACAACGACAAGGCCGACACGGGCTACATCGACGTCGACTGGTTCCACTACGATTACTCCCATCCGCCGGGAAATTAACCTCTAGTGGCCTGACGTTTTCGGTTCGGCTCCCTCGTTGCACCTCCGGGCCTTCCATTCGCTCCGCAACAGCGCGAAAATCATATCATCCACCCATTCGCCATTGATCCAAAGACTCTCGATCAGGTGAGCCTCGCGACGGAATCCCGCCCTCTCGAGCAGTCGCAAGCAAGGTCCATTCCGTGGATCGGTGGAACAATAGATCCGATTCGCGCAGGTCTGGATGAACAAAAACTCGAGCAAGGCACTCAGCGCCTCTGCACCGAAGCCGCGGCGTTGAAAGCGCTGCGCCAGCGTAATCCCCAATTCGACCTGCCTGCGATCGTTGTCGCGTGCACGCAGACCGAAGTCACCGATGACCTCGCCCGTGTCGCGCAGCGTGATCCCAATCTGAAACCAATCGTTGAGCGCGAACAGATCCGCCCCGTGCTGCCGCGCGAAAAACGCATGCACGCCGTCGACCGAAGAAAACGGCCAGTTTTGGTAACGAGCAACTTCGGGCTCGACGCGATACGCGTGGACCGCATCCGCGTCAGACGCTTCCAAGGTTCGGAGGGCTAATCGCTCCGTGAGTATCTGCTGAAGCATGGGATTGAGCGAGAAGGGGTGAGGCCGAGTTTTTGTGGCTTTGAACGGCAGGCCATCTCCAATCGACGTCGAAGTATTGGATAAGCCACCCACGACGTCACACCCCCTTCCCGGTCGCCACACAAAAACTCGGCCTGACCCCTTCCGCTCAATCCTTAGGCTTTCGACTTCTCGTGACGGCTTCAATTGCACCCCAGAATATCGTACCGTAAACGACAACCGATACCGCCAGAGCTGCCCCTTGACTTGCGATCCCGCCAGGGAGCGATTCACGGACGTCAGGCCACTAGAAATTAATTTGGCCTAGCGTCTTGTTCAGCGTGTTCGACCCAGTTCCTCGCCAACCGCCATGAGGCTTCGCTGCACCGCACCCTGATTGGCGCGATGCCAGCTGCGGGCGGCGGCGGCCATCGTGGTGCGGCGGGCGGCGTCGGGCAGCAATGACGCGACGGCGTCGGCGAGCGCGGCGGGCGAGGCCACGACCTGCGCGGCGCCGGCGGCGGTGAGCTCGGCGGCGATCTGGCGGAAGTTGCCCATGCCGGGGCCGAGGAGGATCGGCTTTTCCAGGGCGGCGGCCTCGACCGGGGTCTGGCCCTCGGTGTGTGGGGCGAGGCTCTTGCCGACGAAGACGAGGTCCGCGAGTTGCGTGAGACGGCGGAGTTCGCCGGTGGTGTCGGCGATACAGACGTCCACCGGGACCGGCGCGGCGCCGCGCGAACGGAGGTGCGAGGTGAATTCCGTCGTCTTCAGGAGCGCCTCGATCTCGCCGCGGCGCTCGGCGTGGCGCGGCACGATCAGCAGCGAAACCCGGAGCCCGGCCCCGCGCGCCTGGCGCAGGGCGCGCAGCAGGGCGTCCTCCTCGCCCCGCCAGGTCGAGGAACCCAGCAGCACGAGGCCGTCCGCGAGGCCAAGCTCGCGCCGGAGCTGCGCGCGGTCGGCGGCGTCGAGCGGCGGGATGGTGACGTCGAGCTTGATGTTGCCGGTCGTGGTGATGCGGTCCGCCGGGAAACCCAGCTCGCGAAACCGGGCCGCGTCCGGCTCCGAGCACGGGAGCAGCCGCGTGATCCCGGCCAGCAGCGGCTGCACGGCGGGACGGAGGGCGCGCATCCGCCGGAAGCTGCGGTCGGAGAGGCGGGCGTTGAGACAGACCACGGGCACGCCGCGCACGCGTGCCTGGTGCAGATGTTCCGGCCAGCGTTCGCCCTCGGTGAGGATCACGAGATCCGGCCGCACCTGCCGCCACGCACGGCGGGAGAACAGCCACCAGTCGAGCGGAAAGTAGCCGACCGCGAGCACGCGGCCGAGATAGCGGTCGAGCGCGAGCCGGTGCCCGGTGCTGGTCGTGGTGGTAAGATAAACCTCGATGCCGCCCTGCCGCTGCCAGGCCTCCAGCAGCGGCGCGATCGCGAGCATCTCGCCCACGCTCACCGCCTGCAGCCAGATGCGCCGCACGTGCGAGTGCTTCGGCGGAAGACGCGGCACGATCCCGAAGCGCTGCGAGAAATCCCGCCGGTAGCCGCCGCGCCGCCGCATGCGCCAGGCGTAGCGCGGCGCGAGCACGAGGAGCGCGGGCAGGAAGAGCAGGCGATAAAGCCAGAGCATCACGATTGAACCTCATCCTCGCCCAGGCGGCGCGCATTTCCGAGCCTTTTGTGCGGACAATACCGTGGACGGTTTCGCACAGAGGCGCAGAGACACGGGAAAAACCGGAAATCCGTTTCTGTCCTCAGCGGGCTCTGCGCCTCTGCGCGAGACCGGCTCGTGGATCGGATTTCTGCAGGTTCGTCCCAGCCTTTTTTAGCTTTTGCCGAAAGAGCGGCTGGCCCACGCTGCGCACATGATGACGAAACTGCTCCGCCCCGCCCTGCTGGCCTTCCTGCTCCTCTCCCCCGGCCTGCGCGCGGCGACCACGACGGTGATGCCCTTCGCCCAGGCGTCCAGCGACCTCAAGCCGGATCCCGCCGCGCGCTTCGGCACGCTGCCCAATGGATTTCGCTACGTCATCCGGCCGAACCGGGAGCCGAAGAACCGCGCGTCGCTCCGCCTGCTGGTGCAGGCCGGCTCGCTCTTCGAGAACGAGAACCAGCGCGGCCTCGCCCACTTCCTCGAGCACATGGCCTTCAACGGCAGCACGCACTACGCGCCCGACACGCTCGTCGAGTTCTTCCAGCGCATGGGCATGAACTTCGGCGGCGACACCAATGCGTACACGTCGTTCGACCGCACGGTGTACATGCTCGAGCTGCCCGACACCAAGGACGGCACCGTGGCGGAGGGCCTGAAGGTCTTCGGCGACTACGCGGGCGGGCTCCTCCTGCTCGACAAGGAGATCGACAAGGAGCGCGGCGTCATCCTCAGCGAGAAGCGCACGCGCGACTCCGTCGACTACCGGACCTACGAGGCGGAGTACAACTTCGTGCTCGGCAGCACGCTCTTCCCGCACCGCATGCCGATCGGCCTGCAGGACATCATCGAAAAGTCCGACCGCGCCCCCTTCCTCGACTTCTACAACACCTGGTACCGGCCGGAGCGCATGACGGTCGTGGTCGTCGGCGACATCGATCCCGCGAAGGTCGAGCCGCTGATCGCCGCCGCGTTCTCCGGGGTGACCGACCGCGCGCCGGCCCGCCCGCTGCCCGACCTCGGCAAGGTCGCGCTGCCCGTGGGCCTGCGGGTGAATTTCCATCCCGAGGCGGAGGCCTCCGCGACGGAGGTCTCGATCACGTCGGTGACGCCCTACGCGCACGAGGTCGACAACGCCGCCAGCCGCCTGAAGTACCTCCCGCGCGAGCTGGCGGTGGACATGCTCAACCGCCGCTTCTCGATCCTCGCGAAGAAGGAGAACGCGCCCTTCACCCGCGGCCAGACCGATGTCGGCGAGGAATACGACTTCTACCGCCAGGCCTCCGTGGACCTGACCTGCAAGCCCGAGCAGTGGCAGGCGGCCCTCGCCGTCGCCGACCAGGAGCTGCGCCGCGCGCTCCAGTACGGCTTCCAGCCCGCCGAGCTGAAGGAGGCCGTCGCCAATTATTCCAACGGCCTGGAGCAGGCGGCGAAGACCGCGGCCACGCGGCGCTCCGGCGACATCGCCAACGAGATCCTCGGCGCCGTCGCGGAGGACAACGTCTTCACCACGCCGGAGAGCGACCTCGCGCTCTTCGCCCCGGCGCTCGCGAAGGTCACCCCGGAGGACTGCGCCGCCGCGCTGCGCGACACCTGGTCGGCGCCCTTCCGCTACCTGCTCGTGTCCGGCAACGCCGTCATTCCCGGCGACGCCGTCGCGGCCATCACGTCGAGCTACAACACCGCGCACGCGGTCCCCGTCGCGCCGCCGGACAAGATGGCCGACGCCACGTGGGCCTACACCGATTTCGGCCCCGCCGGCGCCGTGACCAAGCGCGAGCATGTCGACGACCTCGACGTCACGCTGGTCACTTTCGCCAACGGCGTGCGCCTCAACCTCAAGAAAACGGACTTCGAGGACAACCGCATCCGCGTGAACGTCCGCGTCGGCACCGGCTCGCTGACCGAGCCGAAGGACAAGCCCGGCCTGGCGTTCTTCGCCAGCAACACCTTCTCGGCCGGCGGCCTCGGCAAGCACAGCACCGACGACCTCCAGACGCTGCTCGCGGGCAAGACCGTGGGCTTCGGCTTCCGCGTCGGCACCGATGCGCTCTCGGTCGGCGCCACGACCAACCGCGACGACCTGCTCCTGCAGCTGCAGCTCATCACGGCCTATCTCACTGACCCGGGTTACCGTCCCGAGTCCCTCCGGCTGGCGCAGAAGGGCCTCGACCAGCTCTACACCGGCCTCGCGCACACCACCAACGGTCCGCTCCAGCTCGAGGTGGCGCGCCTCCTCGCCAGCGGCGACCCGCGTTTCGGCCTGCCGACGAAGGAAGTCGCGCTGTCCCGCACGCTCGACGAGGTGAAGACCTGGATGGGGCCGCAGCTCGCGACCGGCGCGCTCGAGATCGCCCTCGTCGGCGACCTCGACATCGACACCACCATCGCCGACGTCGCCAGGACCCTCGGCGCTCTCCCCACCCGCGGTCCGCGCCCCGCGCTCACCGCCGAGCGCCAGGTGAAGTTCCCCGACAAGCCCTTCGCAAAGGAGTACACCGTGCCGACCGAGATCCCCAAGGGCGTGATCGTGATCTACTGGCCGACGACCGACGCGAACGAGATCCACCGCACCCGCCGGCTGACGCTCCTCGGCGAGGTGTTCAGCGACCGCCTGCGCGTGAAGGTCCGCGAGGAGCTCGGCGGCGCCTACAGCCCCGGCGCCGGCAGCCAGCCGAGCGACACCTACACGAACTACGGCTTCATGATCGCGAACGTCACCGTCGACCCGGCCAAGGCCGGCGAGATCTCCGACGTCGTGGTGGCGATCGCGAACGACCTGTACCGCAACGGCGTCACCGACGACGAGGTGCAGCGCGCCAAGCAGCCGATCCTCACGAGCCTGCGCGAGACCGCGCGGACGAACGCCTACTGGATCGGCAGCGTGCTGGCCCGCGCGCAGGAAAAACCGGAGGTGCTCGACTGGTCGCGCTCGCGCGCGAGCGATTTCGAATCGATCACGAAGGCCGACCTCGACGCCCTCGCCAAGACCTACATGGCACCCGACCGCGCCTTCCGGGTGATCGTCCTCCCGGAGAAAAAATAGTCTCGCACGAAGACGCAGGGACGCGGAGGTCGATCCGACACACCCCGTCGCTTCGCGCCACCCCTCTTTTTAGAGGGGAGCCTGACAATCGAGCTCCCCTCGCGAAAGAGGGGTGCCCAACGGGCGGGGTGTGTTCTGGACTCCGCCAACGTCCAACGCCTATCCACATTCCGATTCCTGGAACGTGGACCTTGAAACTTGGACCTTGCGGAGCGTCCGCTCTGCTCTCCGCTCTTGCCTCCCT
>DASZQN010000032.1:0-2029 GCA_035549635.1 Opitutaceae bacterium | reverse complement strand
GGCCCGGCGCGGAGCGGAGTCCGCGCCCTACCGGGTTGGACCAATAGCCGAAACTTAAAATGAGGTTCTTCATGCCGGACTGCCCGCAGATGCGGTCTTGGTGCCGCCGATCGTGGCCTGCAGGACGATGGCCAGCGCCATGCAGACCGCGCAGCCGATCAGGTTGTACCAGAGGTAGCTGATCGAGAGCGAAAAATAGAAGACGAAGACCAGGAGCTGCGTCGCGATCGCCGCCCAGAAGACCGCGGTGCCGCCGATCCATTTCAGGAAGAACGCCACGAGGAAGATCGCCAGCGGGACGCCGTAGAAGACCGAGCCGACGATGTTGCCGGCCTCGATGAGGTTCTCCGACAGGCGGGCGAAGAGCGCGAAGCCGATCGCCACGAGGCCCCAGAGGGCGGTGAACCACTTCGAGGCGGTGAGATAGTGCGCGTCGCCGGCTCCCGGGCGGATGACGTGCCGGTAGAGGTCGACCGTCGTGGTCGAGCCGAGCGCATTGAGCTCCCCGGCCTTCGACGACATGGCGGCCGCGAAGAACACCGCCACCAGCAGCCCGATCAGCCCGTGCGGCAGGTGGTCGAGGATGAAGGTGATGAAGACGTAGTCGGAATCCTTGGTCTCGATGGACGGGTTCGCGGCCTTGAGCGCGTCCTTCGCCCGGGCGCGGATGGCTTCGCTGCGCTCCTCCGCCGCCAGCACGCCCGCCCGGGCCGCGGCTTCGGCGGCGGCGTCGCCGGCATGGCGGGCGTCGAGCCAGCGGCGCAGCGCCTGCTCCTTGCCCGCGTGCGCGTCCGCGAACTCGCCTTCGAGCGCGCGCAGGCCGGGGCCGGCGCCGGGACGGGCTGCCTCGCGCTGCCAGGCGACCTGGTTGAAAAAGACCGGCGGACGTTCGAACTGGTAGAAGACGAAGAGGAACACTCCCAGGAGGAGGATGAAGAACTGCATCGGGATCTTGCAGACCGCGTGGAACATCAGCCCGAGCCGGCTTTCGCGCAGCGAATTGCCGGAGATGTACCGCTGCACCTGGGACTGGTCGGTGCCGAAATACGCCAGCTGGAGGAAAAGGCCGCCGAGCAGCCCGGACCAGAAGGTGTAGCGCCGGTGCACGTCGAGGGAGAAGTCCACCGCCTCGAGTTTGTGCAGGCCGCCCGCAACCGCCAGCGCGTCGGGCAGCGCCAGGCCCGACGGCAGCCGCGCCACCACGATGACGAAGGCCGCGGCCATGCCGGCGAAGATGACGCCGATCTGGTATTTCTGCGTGAGGTTCACCGCCTCGCTGCCGCCGGTGACGGTGTAGACGATGACCAGCAGGCCGCTGCCGATGATGGTGGCGTCGAGCGGCCAGCCCATGACGGTCGAGAGCACGATCGCCGGCGCGTAGATGGTGATGCCCGCGCCGATGCCGCGCTGGAGCAGGAAGAGCGCGGCACCGAGCAGGCGGGTCTTCCCGTCGAAGCGCCGGCCAAGAAACTCGTACGCGGTGTAGACGTTCAGGCCGCGGAAGATCGGCAGGAACACCGCCGCGACGACGATCATCGCGAACGGCCCGCCGAAGTAATTCTGCACGAACCCGAGGCCGCTCTCGAAGCCCTGTCCCGGCGTCGACAGGAACGTGATCGCGCTCGCCTGGGTCGCAATGACCGACAGCCCGATGACGATCCACGACGTGTGGCGCGCGCCGCGCAGGTACGACTGCAGGTCGCGCCGCCCGCGCGTGCGCCAGACGCCGTAGGCCGCGATACCCACGAGCGTGCCGAGCAGGACGACGTAATCGAGGGCGTTCATCCGAAGATCCGCGGCAGGAGCCACAGCAGCGCGACCCAGACCACAAAGACGATGGCCACGAACACGTACACGCCCCGCCAGCTCCGCGGCCAGGGCAGCCCCGGACCTTCCTCCTCCGGACCTGGAACGACCGGCCGCTTCATCGCGGAAGGACGCGGACTCCGTTCCACGCCGGGCACGCCACCCAATGTAGGGGCGTCCCTTGCGGACGCCCTCCGTGCGATCCCCGAGCCGGGCGTCCGCA
>DASZQN010000031.1:0-1578 GCA_035549635.1 Opitutaceae bacterium | reverse complement strand
CGCGCCGGCCTGCAGCGCACGATCGACTATTTCGACCGCCTGCTCGGCACGAGCGCCGATATCGGCTTCCAGGCCTCGGCCGCAGATTAGGTTCCGTTGACAGTTAGCGGATTCACGCCGGAGCGACTCCCCTCGTTTTCGTCACCCCGGCGAAGGCCGGGGTCCAGCCCTGCCCTGGATACCGGCCTTCGCCGGTATGACGAGAAGAGACATCCCCGGGATCCGGGAACCTGTTATTTCATTTTCTCTGTCACCCCGGCGAAGGCCGGGGCCCAGGGTTCAGCCGCACGGACGATCGATCCCCGGATTCCGGCATTCGTCGGAGTGACGATCGACGACAGGCGCAGCGGCTCCATCTGTTCGGATACCGAACACAGAAGCTAGAGCGGGATGGGATTAAGTTGATCCATAACCGGCGTGAGCGAAGTAGCTTGAGCATTCGTTTGTGGTGACGGTGTCGAGGGCGTCGGCGATGGCTTGGCAGACGGCATCGCGCGAGCGGGGCTGGTCACGGCGTAGGTGATGCTTGAGCTTGCTGAAGAACTGCTCGATGGGGTTGAGGTCGGGCGAGTATTTGGGCAGGAAGAGCGGTCTGGCGCCGACGCGGCGAAGGGCGAGGCGCACGGCTTTGGCCTTGTGGGAGCCGAGGTTGTCCATGACGACGAGATCGCCCTTGATGAGGGTGGGGGCGAGCACCTGTTCGATGTAGATGAGGAAGCGCTCGCCGTTGATCGGCCCGTCGAGGAGCCACGGCGCCTCGATCCGTTCACGGCGCAGCGCGGCCAGAAACGTCATCGTGTTCCAATGCCCGAACGGCGCGAGACCCGGCAGGCGCTCGCCCCGCGGCGCCCAGCCCCTGAGCGGCGCCATGTTGGTCTTGGTCCAGGTCTCGTCGATGAAGACCAGCCGGGAGGGATCGATATGCGGCCGGTACTTCAGCCATTGCGCCCGCCGGCGGGCGACATCGGGGCGCGCCCGCTCGCGGGCGACCAGCGTCTTTTTTTGTACGTCAGCGCCTCGCCGTGGACAAACTCCCACACCGAACGGTAGTCGACCTTGAGGCCGCGGTCGCCCAGTTCGGCTACCAGACCGCGCAGCGTAAAGTCGCGCTCCCGGCATCGCGCCAACAGCCAAGCCCGGTGCTCGCCTGCGATCTTTCTTGGCTTGTGACCGCCCATCCGGCCTGGTCGCGCGCTGCCCGTCGCGCGGACCCGCTGCAGCCACTTGATCGCCGTGCTGACCCCCACCCCAAACCGCATCGCCGCGGCACGCCGCGACAATCCTTCAATCTCAACCGCCTCTACCACCCGCTCCCGTAAATCCATCGAATACGGTCGTGCCATCCCGGCTGGCCCCCATACCCAGCCCTATCCTTGAATCAAAAACACTACATCTTGAAAAGTTAAATCAGCGATTCCGCCAAACTTCATCCCGCTCTAGGATTCCCACGATCCTAAATGTGTGACTCATAGGACTCCAGATTTTGACGATCTGGAGTCCTTCTCATGGCTGGGCGATATGAACTTTCCGACGCGCAGTGGCAGCGGATCGCCCATCTGCTACCGGGCAAGGTCGGCG
>DASZQN010000030.1:0-12464 GCA_035549635.1 Opitutaceae bacterium | reverse complement strand
CCCCCCCCCCCCCCCCGCCCCTACAGGTTATTCGGTTTTTGACACGATCGTGACCGGGCCGAGCAGGCCGGACGTGCCGAGGATCTGGAGTCCGCCGAACGAGGGATTGCCACCGCCGACGGGTGCGCCCGCGCGTCCCTGGGCTGCGGCCGCACCCGCGCGGCCCGCGGGGGGCGCTCCGCCGCCACCGCGGGGAGCGGGGGCGTCGGAGGTGAGCACGCGCTTGTCCGGCGGACCCTGGCGGTCGCCGACCTGGCGGTTGGTCCATTCGTTCGTGACCTTGATCTCGAGCTGGTTGTCGCCGGCCTTCAGCACGCCGGTCACGTCGACCTGGTAGGGCGGCTTCCACAGCGTCCCGAGGAGGCGGCCGTTGACCGAGACCTCGACGACATCGCGCGCTGCGCCAAGATCCAGCAGCAGGTGAGAGCCGCCTTGGAGCCAGGCGGCGGGCGCCTGGAGGGTCTTGGTGTAGGTCGCGGTGCCGGAGAAGTATTTCACGCCCTCGTCGGAGCTGTTCGTCCACGAGTCGAGTTTCGCCATGGTAACCTTGGCCGGCGCGCCCCAGTTTGGCGGGAAGCTCACGTCCCAGGGCCCGGCGACCGTGCCGAGCGTGGTGGTCTGCACCGCGGGCAGCACGCGCTCGGCGGCCGTGGTCGGGCGGCGGAAGACCACGAAGACCGACTCCCGCTCGCCGAGGTGCAGCGGCACGGTGGTGCGGCCGTCGGCGATGCTGAAGCCCGCGGGCTCGATGACGCCGGTGTCGGGATGCCAGAGTTCGGCCTCCTTGCCGCTCACGCGGAAACGCGCCTTCAGGTCCTCGATGTGGTCGGTGTGATTCGCGAGGTAATAGATGTCCGTGTCTCCCGCGCGGCGATGGATCCACGGGATGTCCGAGTCAAGCGAGCGGCTGTATTCGAAATCGCGCGGGACATGCGTGGCGGCCAGGGCGTCCGTCAGCGGCAGGCCCCAGATGACGAGGCCCTTTTGATAGTAGCGCCGGTTGCGAATGACGCCGTCGAGGTCGCCCCAGACGTCATCGGCGAGGGTTTGCAGCTCACGGTCGGCGTCGGGATAGCCGGCGAGGCTCGGGGATTTCACGGCGCGCGGACCGACCACGGTCGCGCCGCCCGCGACGAGCTCGCGGATCTTGCGCAGCACGGGCACGGTCATGCGGTCGATCTCCGGCAGCACCAGCACGCGGTAGCTCATGCCGTCGGGGAGCATCAGGCGACCGTCGGCGCCGACGGTCATCCGGTGCAGGAGGATGTCGGTGTTGATGCAGTCGTAATCGTAGCCCTCCGGCGGCGTCGGCTGCAGGCCTGCGCCCCAGAAAGGCTGGCTGGACGGCGCGCCCTCGGGCAGCAGGTAGGCGAGATCGGCGACGAACAGGCCCTGCTGCAGCAGGAAGGAATTGCGCGCGATGTAGGTCATGAACGGGCGCGCCTGCTCGGCCCAGGTCATGTTGCGGTTGATGTGGGTGCCGACCATCGTATTGCCGGGCTTGGTGTCGAGCGGCTGCTCGGCGGAGGTGTGGAAGACGATGCGGTTGACGCCCTGTGCGAACCAGTAGTCGCCGATCTTCTTCAGGCTGTACGGCGCCTCGTAGCCGCCGCCGGTAAATGACTCCGTGGCGACGAGAGTCTTGCCGTAGGCGTGCGACGCGGAGGCCGCGCCGCGGACGTCGACGTAGTACTGCAGCTCCGGGTGGAGCGCGCGCATCCAGAATTCGCCCATCGGGATGTCCACCTTGCTCTTGTTGAGGAGCGTGTCCTCGATGATCTCCATCGAGACGCCCGCCGCCTCGCCGTAGATGCCGATGCCGCGCTGCTTCAGCAGGTCGGCCATGGTGCCATAGTGGTTGTCGGCGAACATGTCGGCCAGCGTGCGGCGGAAGTCCCAGAGGAAGCGGTCGCTCACCTCGGCGTTCTCGACGACACGCCCGGCGAGGACCGGCAGGTAGGGCGTCGGATCGTAGCCGCGCCGCTGGCGGAATTCGCCGATCATCTCGTCGGTCCAGTTCTGCATCCCGGCCTCCCAGCTATCCATCATGATATAGCGGACGGTCTTTCCGAACTGCGGCCCGAGCTCCTTGATGATCGGGTCGGTGTAACCGTGAAAATATTGTTCGACGTATTTCCTGCTGAGCTTGTCGGCCTCGTAGCCTGAGCCGGTCGGCGGCGCCGGGCGGTTCTTGGCGCCGGTGAGCGAGTAGCCCATCCGCAGGATCGTCCAGCGGCCCGCCGGAACCTGCCAGTTGAGCGTGCCGTCCTTCGCCATCTTGCCGGTGAGATCGACGATGTCGCCCCGCGGGATCGCGGAGGACGCCGGCACGGCGGACGTGCGGGTCGAATCGTACTGATAGTAGAAGCTGAAGCCGGCCTTCTCCTGCCAGCGGTTGATGCGCGCGCCGGTGTGCACGACGAACTCGTTGAGCGTGTACTGCGCCGCCGGCTGCGGCTTGACCTGGCTCATGACGGCCCCCGGCTCCGCGGCGGCGGCGGTCATCTCCACGCGGAAGAAGCGGGCCGAGGCCTCGGCAAAGGCGTAGGTGCGGATGGTGCCCGCGCGGTAGAGGCCGGGCCCCGGCAGCTCGACCAGCGGACGAAAGTTGATGCCGTCGTCGCTCGCGACGATTTGCCCGAACGGCACGCCGCGGCCCGCCGCGACGATCGTGATGGCGCGCGCCTTGATCGGCTGGGGAAATTCATACTGGAGCCAGGCGGTGCCGCCGCCGGCGGGCGCCGGGATGCTGACCGACGTGTTCAACTGGTCGTCCATCAGCGCGGTGCCGTCGATCGGGCCGTTGTTCGTCGTCACCTTCGGCTTCAGGTCCGCGGTGTTCGATTCGTCCGCCGGCGTGCGGTAGGCGATCACCGCGCTGTCGCCGTAGTAGGTCGGATCCGGCGTCCCGCCGCCGCGCGCGCCGCCGCCGCCCAGGTTGCCGAACGGGCCGTTGTTCGACGGCGGCGCCGCCAGCTTGCCGTCGAACGCCTTTGGTCCCTCGACCACGGTCTCGCTCCACACGAGTTTCTTCATCGCACCCTCGGGCTTGACCCAGGGGCCGCCGGTCTCACTCCAGCCGGCCGAGCTGAACATCGTCATCTCGAGGCCGAGGCGGTCCGCCTCGTTCGCGGCGTGGTGGACGGCGTCGTACCACTCGGGGCTGCCGAAAAGGATCTTCTTCTCCACGGTCTGGCCGCTGCCGGAGGAGACGTCCGCCAGGTGCATGCCGCCGATGCCGGCGCGCTTCATCCACTCGAGGTCCTTCGTGATGCCCTCCTTGGTGACGTTGCCGTTGGTCCAGTGCCACCAGGTGCGGGGCTTGGCGGAGTCGGGGGGATTCCTGAATCCCTCCTCGAGCGCATCGGCGGGCGCCTGGGCCCGGAGGGGAAGGGTGAGGGCCGCGGCGAGCGCCAGGAGGGCGACGCCGGCGAAACCGGAACGCGAATGAACGGAGGTGAAGCGGAGGTTCATGAGGGGAGGGGAAGCAGGAAGGAACGCGGGGGTGGAAGCTTGACGAAAGTGACGAAGGATGGAGACACGTGTCCGGCGGTGAAAAGCGCCGGACCGCACGCGGGATGTTACGATTTTATTTCGCCGCCGGCACCGGACTCGGCGCTGGTCCGGCCCCGGCGGCACCGGCAGGAGGGGCGCCGCGGGCACGACCGGGCCCGGGTGCGGGCCGCGGCTCGAGCGGGAGCTTGAAATCGTCCGGCAGCGGCTGCGGGTGTTTCGGATCGAACGACCCGGCATCGTCGGTGAGGTGGTCCGCGAGGCCGAGCCCGGCCCGCCGGATGCCCTCGACCATGCAGCGGGCCAGCAGGTAGCCGCCGTAGCTGTTGGTGTGCAGGCCGTCGACGTACGCCTTGGGCGCGAGCGCCGTGCCCAGGCCGTTGGCGACGTCCACGCTCATCGCATTGAGGTCGATGCACGCGACGCCGGCCAGCTTCGCAGCCTCGACCGCGGCGGCGGGATAGCCGGCGAGGCCGGCGGTGTTCAATTCGCCCGTGCGCAGGTTGATCTTTGTCATTGGCGACACGATCACCGGGATGCCGCCGCGGCGCTTCACCTCGACGGCATAGCTCGCGAGCAGCCACTTGTAGTCGGTGTCGGCGTCGGAGTACGTGTTGACCCAGTCGCCCATCGTGTCCTCGCGCGGCCAGATGCCGTCGTGGCCGGTCTTGTTGAGGTCGTTGTGGCCGAACTGCAGGAAAACGTAGTCGCCCGGCTTCATCTCGCTCATGACCTTGAACCACCGGCTCTGCGTGCGGAAGGCCTTCACCGTCATTCCGGATTCGGCGTGATTGGCGAAGGCGACGGGCGGCTTGAACCAGCGCGGCAGCATCTGGCCCCACGTGCCGTAGGGTTCGCCGGGCTGGTCGGTCACCGTCGAGTCGCCGATGAGGAAGACGGTGATTGCGTCGTCCGCCCGCGCGATCTCGACCGCGCAGAGCGCCGGACGCGCGTCGCTGAACTGCAGCGTGAGCTTGTCGTCCCAGGTCGCGTTGACGGCCTCGTGCGTCTGCGGGTTGACCTCGCGGGTGTCGAGCTTGACGGCATTGCCCGGCGAAACCTCGGGCGTGCGGACGTTGACCATGAAGGTCCGCACGGCGAATTCGCCTGCGGCGGTGTGGACGCGCTCGAGTTCGAGGCGGCGCGTCTCGGCTTTCACCGTCGTGGTGGATTCGCCCTTGGCGTCGCCGAGCGTGACGGTCACGCGGTAATTGCCCGCCGGCACTTTCACGGAAAAGCGGAAGAGCTTGTCGCTCGTGGCGAAGCCGGCCCGCAGCGGATCGGTGCCGCCCCGGTCCATGGACTGGACCGAGGCTCCGGGCTCGAATCCGTAGCCGACCTCGCGGCTGTAGACGGCATCCGCCTTGACCGGAGTATAGCCGGAGGCAGCGGCGCCGGGGCCAAAGCTGAATTTCCAGGTCGTCGGAGCGTCCGCGCCCTGCAGGGCCGGTGCGCCTGTAGCCGCCAGAACGAAGGCAGCCAGCGCGAGGCGACGGAGATCAAGTGCCGGGATTTTCATAGGGAATCGGTGAAAATAGCTTTCGCTCCTCGCCGCGCGGGTCGTCGATGACCTTGGACTGCACGTCGAAGACCATGGTGGAGCGCTTCGCGAGATCGTAGGGCGGCCAGTGCGGGATCTTCGGGTTGTTCGGATTGCCCGTGCGGGCGAACGCGATGTACGTGCCGCTGATCTGGTCGGCCATCGCATACGCGTCGGCGCCCGTGCCGGTCATGCGATTGGAAAGGGCGACGTTGTCGAACATCAGCGGCAGGTCGAGCGCGTGGCAGGCGCGGAACTTGCCGCCGTCCAGCGGGGAGCCCCATCGCATCTCGGAGGAATAGGTGGGCGCGGCGCCCGGCGACAGCGCGGCCCGGCGCTCGATCTCGCACACCGCCGGCCGCCAGTCGCGCGAGTCGGTGGTCGCGCCGAAGAAGACTTCGCTCGCGTCGTAGGCGGGATGCTCGCGACGGTAGAGCGCGATCACTGCGTCGAGATCCAGGTGGCCCATCTTCTCGGAGTATTTGGCGAGGTTCTCCTTCAGGTTCGCCCAAGTGAGGTCGAACGTCGCGGGATTGCCCCGCCCGATCAGGAGGCGGGCCTCGTCGTGATTCGTGTGCACGAGGAAGGGAATATGCGCCGAGAAGGCCGGCGCGTCGGGCGCGAAGGGATGCCGGGGCAGCGAGCGGCCGTCGACGACCGGCCCGTAGTAGCTTGAGGCGCGGCTCGCCTCGATCAGCTTCTCCATTGGCACGGTCCGGATCTCGGCGAGGCGGTCGCGGGGCAGCCCGAGCGATTTCAGCACGGACTCGGCGCGCGCGGTCGCGGTCTCGGGACGCGAGGCCGTGACGGTTTCCCCGCTCGACGAAGCGGCACGCTGGAAGAGTCCCATCGCCGAAGGCATGCCCATCAGGCAGGCGTTCTTGGCGCCGCCGCCCGACTGCCCGAAGATCAGCACGCGCCCGGGATCCTCGCCGAACTCAGCGATGTTGTCGCGCACCCACTACAGCGCGAGGATGAGGTCGAGCTGGCCGGCGTTGCCCGAGTCGGCGAAGTCCGCGCCGCCGAGCTCGGCGAGATAGAGATAGCCGAACGCATTGAGGCGGTGGTTGAGCGTCACCACCACCACGTCCCCGCGCCGGCAGAGCCGCACACCGTCGTAGAGGACATCGTTCGCCGAGAGCGAATTGTAGCCGCCGCCGTGGATGTAGACCATCACGGGGCGCTTCGCGCGGTCGCGGAGGCCGGGCGTCCAGACATTGAGCTGGAGGCAGTCCTCGCTGGGCGGATCCAGCGGCCCGGTCTCGCTCGACGCCGAGGAGCGCCCCGTTCCCGGCTGCGGCGCGCGCGGTCCGAACTGCAACGTGTCGCGCACGCCGGTCCACGGATCGGGGGGAACGGGCGCCATGAAACGGCGCTTCGCGGTGTCGCCGCCATAAGGGACGCCCTTGAAGACGTTGATGTCCTGGTCGACGAAGCCGCGGATCCTTCCGTGGGTGGTCGTGGCGGTCGGTCCATTCGCGGCCGGCGCCGGCGCGGCCGCCTGCGCGAGAAGCTGGGGCCGGAGCACCAGGTGGGCACCGGCGACGCCGAGCCCCTTCAGGAGCGACCGGCGGGAAATTGCGTGGGGATTCATGCGCGGGTCCTCCGAAGTTTTGCCGGCGCTTACATTCCCGAGCGAAGGAAGGCCGCGACCGGATTTTTCGGCAGGGCGCGCAGCGCCTCGACGACCACTTGGGCCGACATCTCGGCGCCGGCCCACGTGGTGTGCGTGGTCTTGTCGGCGAAGAGCGCGGTCGTCGCCTCCTGGCCGAGCGCGTCGTAGCGCCGGCCGAGAAGCTCGTTGAGGTCGAGCACGGGGACGTCCTCCGTCTTGCCCACGGCGCGCGTCCAGTCGGCGTGGGTGTCCGGCGTGCGCGTGATCCTTCCGTCGGTCCAGTTGTTGCGGGGGACGAGCGTGCAGAGCACCGGCGTGGCGCCCTTGGCGCGGATGTCGGCGATGTAGCTGCGCAGGTACCAGCCGAAGGTGTGGACGGTCTCCTTCGCCTTCGTCGCGGGATTCTCGACCTCCTGCGTCTCCTCGCCGATGCCCTTGAGGGCGCCGCGCGCGCCATTGTCGTTGTGACCGAACTGGATCAGGACGACGTCGCCGCTCTTGACCAGCGGCAGGATGTTTTTCCACTGCGCCTGGAAGGTGCGCGCGCCGGTGCCGCCGACGGCGCGGTTCAGGACGTTGGCCTTCGAGGGGAAGAAATATTTCTCCAGCGGGTCGCCCCAGCCGAACTGCCCGTCGTAGCCGTTGCCGCGGCCGTTGCGCACGGTCGAGTCGCCGATGAGGAGGACGGTCGGCAGCTTGGGATCGGCGATCTCCGGCAGGTTGAGCCATTTCGCGAAGCTGTCCGCGCCGCCTCCGCCCCCGCGCGGCGGCGGCTGCGTGGGCACCCAGACGTCGCTGGGCACCGCGGTCGGGACCATCCGGCCCGAGAGCGAGAGCGTGCGGATGATCGACTGCTCCCGCAGGCCCTTGAGTCCGCTAACCACGTAGTAGGCGTTGAACCGCGCGCCGTCCTCGTCGGTGTGCACGAAGTCGCGCGGGAAAAAGGCGTTCGCCGCCTCGCGGCCGAGCTGCTCGTAGCGGTCGGCGACGAGCTTGGTCAGGTCGACGAACGGCACCTTTTCCGCCTCGGCGAGCTGACGGTCCCAGAGGTTGTACTGGCCCGAGCCGCGCTCGACGCGGCCGTCCTTCCAGAGGTCGCGCACGGTTTGGGTGACGACGACGGGCAGTGCGCCCTTCGCCTTGGCCTCGCCGATCATCTTGCGCATGTACCAGCCGAAGGTGTGCACGATCTCGTGCTGCTTCGTGACCTTGTTGTCGATCTCCTCGGTCTCCTCGCCCAGGCCGTTGAGCGAGCCGCGGGCGATGCGCTCGCCGTTGCGCTCGGCGCCGTCGTTCTGGCCGAACTGGATCAGGACGACGTCGCCCGGCCTGAGGTCGTTGACCAGCCGCTCCCAGCGGCCCTCGCTCACGAAGGTGCGGCTGCTGCGGCCGCCGATGGCGCGGTTGACGATGTTGACCTTCGCGGGGTCGAAATAGTCGCCAAACATCTTGCCCCAGCCAACGGCGTTGGGCTCGCCCGGCTGGGCGGTGGAATCCCCCGCGATGAAGATCGTGGGCAGCGCGGGATTGGGAGCGGCGACGGGAGAGGCCGGGGCGTCCTCGGCGGACGACCGCGACGCGGCGCCGGCCAGGACCAGCGCCAGCAGGGTGAGGAAACGAGGGGAGGAGATCATGGGCGGGCGGCGGGGACGGAGATTTCCCGCTCCTCCGCTCCCGCTCCGGCGGCATTTGCCGCGCGCGACCGGGATCCGGAGGTTGTGAAGCAGTGACTCACGGCGGGGGTTGCCGGGAAGGCAGGCTGCGAGCAGGCCTCAAACGCTCCCGCCTAGGCAAGTCGATTCTCCCCGTCCGTCTCGCGCACAAACGCGGAGACGCGAGGAAAATTTCGACGAGCGCTCGATTTCACCGGGTGAAATCCGCCTTCAAGGCGGTGGCGTGCGGCTAAAGCAGCGGCGAGAGCGGGCGGAGCGCCGCCTCGACGAATTTCTGGCGGAAAGGCCGGCGGGCGAAAGTGGCGCGGTCGATTGCGACGCAGCGGGCGAAATCGCGCTCGAGCCGGTGGCCGAGGGCGGCGTTCTGCTCCTTGGAGCGGAAAAGCAGGTTGAGCTCGAAGTTCAACCGCATCGAGCGGTAGTCGAGGTTGGCCGAGCCGACCATCGCCCATTGATCGTCGGCGACCGCCACCTTCGAGTGGTAAATGCCCGCGGAGTATTCAAAGAGCCGCACGCCGGCGGCCAGCAGCTGGCCGTAATAGGATCGCCCCACGGTGACGAGAAAGGGATGATCGGTCTTTTCCGAAATGAGCAGACGGACGTCGACGCCGCGAGTGGCGGCCAGCTCCAATGCGGCCAGGAGGATGTCGTCCGGGACGAAATAGCCCGTGGCGATCCAGACGCGGTCGGTCGCCTCGTTGAGCAGGCTGACGATCGACTTGCTGATCGGCTCGTTCCGGCGGTCCGGCCCTCCGAGCACTACGTGCACGGGAAAACGGGGATGGTCGGCATGCGCGGGAAAATAGTCCGCCTGATAAATCTTCTCGCCGGTCGCGAAGAACCAATCGTCGGCAAAAACCTCCTGGAGTTCCGCCGCCACCGCTCCGGTCGCCTCCACCTGCACGTCACGCCAGTGGCCGAGCAAGGCGTCCAGTCCCTCGTACTCGCGGCCGATGTTCATGCCGCCGACGAACGCCGTGGTGCCGTCGATGATCTGGAGCTTGCGGTGATTCCGCAGGTTCAGAAAGAAGCGCTTCCGCCGCGGGTCGAGGCTCTGAAACCACGAGAACTTTCCGCCCGCCAGCTTGAAGTCCGTCACCAGCGTTTCCGCGAAGGCGCGCGAGCCGACCCCGTCGAGGAGCAACCGGACCCGGACGCCGCGCGCGGCGGCCTCAGTCAGGAGCCGAAGCAGGCGCAGGCCGGTCTCGTCGCCCTGCCAGATGTAGAACTCGAGATGGATGTGATGGCGGGCCGCGCGGATCCGCGCCTCGAGGGCGGGATAAAACTGCTCCGCGTCCTGCAGGACGCGGAGCTGCGCGGCGGAGCTGACCGGCAGCTGGTTGATGCGCGAGATGAGCCGGAAGAACTGGCGGTCGCGGGCGGGCAGCGTGTGCAGGAGCGCGGCCGAGGCGCCGTCGGTTGCGTCGCCCGTGACCCCGGGCTGGCGGGAGGAGCGGGCGGAAAACAGTTTGCGCCGCTTGAGCCGCCGGCGCTTGAGGTGATCGGTCCCGATCGCGAAGTAGGCCAGCGCGCCCAGCAGTGGGATGAACAGGATGGCCCAGAGCCACGCCAAGGTCGCCGCCGGTCGTTTTTTCAGCAGCAGGAGATGGGGAATAAATCCCCAGGTGGCGAAATAGGAGAGAAGCAGGAAGGTTTTCACCGGCGGGAGGCGGAGATCCTCGGAGAAGGGCCGGATGGAAAAGCCCGCCGGCGCAACATTAAACGTTCAACGGACGGTGGGGTGCATCCACCGCCGCTTTTCGGCGGCGGCGCGCAACCGGGAAGCTGACTGCCGTGATCACCCCATGGGCGGACGGGAAAGACCGTACTACCTTCGGGGCCACGATATTTTTCGCGCTGGCGGAAGGCGTTTTCCCCGAGGGTGGAGCGGGAAAAAACCGGCGTCGCTGCCCGGCTGGTCCTGGGCTGGGGGCCTCTGCGGCAAAGCAGGGCGGGTGGGGAACGGCGGGGGGCTTCTGCGGTCTGGCGCGCGGACCGCCTTCGTGCGCGCAGCGCAATCCAGCCTGTTCCTGCAACTACCCACCAAAATCCATGAAAACCTCCCTCCGCCTCGTTTGCCTGCTCCTCGCCGCCACCCCGGCGGCGCTCTTCGCGTCCTCCGCCGATGACAAGATCGAGGCGGCCGCCAAGTCCTCCTACAATTACCGCACGGTCCTCGAGGACCATGTGAAGGTGAAATCCAACGACGGCGTCGTCACGCTCACCGGCACGGTCCAGGACCGCGACGACCGCGACCTCGCCGAGGACACCGTCAAGAACCTCCCCGGCGTCATCCGGGTCGACAACCAGATCGTCGTCCAATCCACCGTCCCCGAGCACTCGGATGCCTGGATCGCCCTCAAGATCCGCAGCCGCCTGCTGATGAAGGCGAACGTCAGCGTCGCCACCACCAAGGTCGACGTGCACGACGGGGTCGTCACGCTCACCGGCACGGCGCGCAACCAGGCCCAGAAGGACCTGACCGAGGCCTACGTGAAGGACATCGACAACGTGCGGGCCGTCCGCAACGAGCTCGTGATCAAGATGCCCGCCGACGGCTCCGACCGCTCGATGGGCGAGGCGATCGACGATGCCTCCATCACCTCCGAGGTGAAGGTCGCGCTGCTGGCCCATCGCTCGACCAGCGCGCTCAAGACCAAGGTCGATACCACGGACGGCGTCGTGATGCTGAGCGGCGAAGCCTCCTCGGATGCGGAAAAGTCCCTGGCCACGAAAGTCGCCCAGGACGTCCGCGGCGTGAAGTCCGTGCGCAACGACATGGTCGTCAAGTAACCGATTCCTTGCCGTCGGCCGGGATTCCCGGCCGCCCTTTCACGCCCGCCGCGGCTCGCGCCGCGGCGGGTTCACCCCTCAACCCAAAATTCCATCATGAACAAGGCAGTCTCCCTCGTCCTCCTCGTCGCCGGCGTCATCCTGATCGGCTACGGCCTCAACGCCTCCGACTCCATCGGCTCCAGCTTTTCCCGCGCCTTCACCGGCTCGCCCACCGACAAGACCCTCTGGTTCCTGATCGGCGGGGCTGCGGCCGCCATCATTGGCGGAGCCGGCATGCTCCGCGGTTCCAGCTCGAAGTCCTGACTCCGCCAACAACCTCAACCACGCTCCTCCCATGCTTAGCTACGCCCTGACATTCTTCCTGATCGCCCTCATCGCCGCGATCCTCGGCTTTGGCGTCATCGCCGGCACCGCCGCCATGATCGCGAAAGTCTGCTTCGTCATTTTCCTCGTCCTCTTCATCGTCTCGCTCTTCAGCGGGAAAAGAGTCTAGCGCGCCTGCCGGCGCGAACGTTCAACGTCCAACGTTCAACCTCCAACGCCTGACTTCGGCGAATGCCGCTCGGAGCTGGACGTCGGATGTTGAGCGTTGAAAGTTGAACGTTGAACGTTCCGGCAGTCCCGCGTGGACTGCCGGCCATGGTCAAGATCACCGGCGAATACCAAGGCGACCTGCGCTGCGTCGCGACCCACGGGCCCTCGGGCGGGACGCTGGCCACCGATGCCCCGCGGGACAACCAGGGGCGAGGCGAGGCGTTTTCCCCGACCGATCTCGTCGCCACGGCCCTGGCCACCTGCATCGCCACCACGATGGCGATCGCGGCCCGCAAGCAGGGCCTCGAGCTGCGCGGCTTGAAATACGAGGTCACGAAGGAGATGTCCGCCTTCGGCCCGCGCCGGATCGCGCGCCTGACGACGCAGCTCTGGCTGCCTTTGCCGAGGACCGAGGCGGTCGCCAAGCTGCTCGAGCATGCCGCGCACAACTGCCCGGTGCACCTGAGCCTGGATCCTTCGGTGGAGAAGCCCGTGATCTTTCACTGGGCCGGCGAGCCTGCGGCGAAAAAATCGTAGCGGACGAGGTAACGAGGCCGGGATTGGAGGGTTCGTCTCGCGCCGACGACACACCCCGGCGCGTTGCGCCACCCCTCTTTCTAGAGGGGAGACAAGCAGATCGAGCTCCCCTCTAGAAAGAGGGGTGCCCAACGGGCGGGGTGTGTTCTGGACTCCGCCAACGTCCAACGCCTATCCACATTCCGATTCCTGGAACGTGGACCTTGAAACTTGGACCTTGCGGAGCGTCCGCTCTGCTCTCCGCTCTTGCCTCCCT
>DASZQN010000029.1:0-20403 GCA_035549635.1 Opitutaceae bacterium | reverse complement strand
CGGCCGCGGCTGCGGCCTTGGAAGTCGAATCGGCCGCGGCCGTCGCGGCGCGCGCCCGCTGCTCGAGGTCGGCCTTGTCCCGCTGCAGCTGCTGGTTGGCATCGGACAACTGCGCCTGGGCCGCGCGCGATTTCTCCAGGTCGGACTGCGCCGCGGCCAGGCGCGAATTCAGCGCCGCGAGGTCGGAAGTGGAAATCGGCGGCGCCGCCGACGCCGCATCGCGCGCCTGCTTGAGCGACGCCTGCAGGTCGGCGACCTGCCGGGTCGCGGCCTGGTTCTGCGCCTGCAGGGCGGCCAGGTCCTGGGCGAGCTTGTCGGCCCGCGCCCGGGCGTCGGCCTCGGCCTTGGCGAGGCTGGCGGAAGAATCCGCGGCACTGGTTCCCGCGGTGCGCACACGCTGCTCGAGGTCGGCCTTGTCGCGCTGGAGCTGCTGGTTGGAGGAGGCGAGCTGCGCCTGCGTGTCGCGCAGTTTTCCCAGTTCGGCCTGAGCCGTCGTCAGGCGTTCGTTCAGCGCCGTCAAATCGGAGGCGGAAATCTGCGGTGCGGCGGACGCGGCATCGCGGGCCTGCCTGAGGGCGGCCTGCAGGTCGTTGATCTGCCGCGTGGCGGCCTGGTTCTGTCCCTGCGCGGCCGCGAGATCCTGCGCGAGCTTGTCGCCGCGGGCGCGGGCATCGGCCTCGGCCTTGCGCAACGCGTCGGCCGTCGCGGCGGCCTTGGAGCTGGAGTCGGCCGCGGCCACGGCGGCGCGCGCCCGCTGTTCCAGGTCGGCCTTGTCCCGCTGCAGCTGCTGGTTCGCGTCGGACAGCTGCGCCTGCGCCGCCCGCAACCGATCCACTTCCGCCTGCGCGGCGGCGAGCCGGGAATTGAGCGCAGCGACATCCGCCGTGGGAGCCGCCGCGGCCGGCACCGGCCGGGGCGCGACGTTAGGAGTCGGAGCCACCGCTGCGACCGCAGGCGGAGTCGCCGGAGCCGAGGGAGGGATCGCAGCCGATTGTGCCGGCACCGGAGTCGTCGGCCCGGAGGCAGCCGGTGCAGGTGCCGGCGCCGCCGCGACCGCGGCCGGCTTCGGTGCCGCCAGCTCCGCGTGGAGCGCGGCGAAGCGCGCCTTCGCCTGAGCCAGGTCGGCGGGGGAAAGCCGCTGTCCAACGAGATCGCGGCCGACCGGCTTGGCGCCGTTCTCCACCGCCACCGCCAGCCAGGCGTAGGCCTCGACGAGGCTGGCCGCGAGGCCGCCTCGGCCCTCGGCCAGCATGATGCCGTAATTGTTCTGCGCCGGGCCGAAGCCCTGCTCGGCCGCCGCGCGGTAGAGCTTGGCCGCGTCGGTTTCATCCACCGGCGAGCCGCGGCCCTCCTCGAGCATGAGCGCCAGGTTGTAGCGCGCCCGGGCATAACCTTTCTCCGCGGCCAGGCGGTACCACTTCTGCGCCTGCGCCTCGTCCTTGCCGACGCCGCGGCCGAGCTCATAGGCGAGAGCCAAATTGTACTGCGACTCCGGCACGCCGCGATCGGCGGCCTGGCGGAACCACAACGCCGCCTCGAAGTAATCGCGCACCACGCCGAGCCCGTTCGCATACATGTTGCCGACATTGAACTGCGCCGGGGCGAAACCCTGCTGCGCGGCCTGGAGATAGAACTTGAAGGCCACCGCGAGGTCCGCGGCCTGCCCGCGTCCGAGTTCGGCCATCATGCCGAGATTGAACTGCGCCGGGGCGTGGCCGCGCGCGGCCGCCAGCCCATAGTAGCGGAGGGCCTGGGCGAAATCCTGCGTCACGCCCTGTCCGTTGGCGTAGGCCGTGCCCAGCGCGTTCAGCGCCTCGGGGTCGCCGAGGTCGGCGCGCATCGTGAGCGCCGCCAGGTCCGTCTGCGCCCGCGCCGGCGGCAAACCGGTCCCGACCGCCACCAGCGCGGCGAGAAGGAGGGCGCGCGAAGGCATCGAGCGGTCGGATTTCAAGTGAAGCGCGGCGGAATTACGCACAGGCGGCGATTAAGGTTAAAACCCTAGTCGGGAGCAAGGCGGCATTGCCCGGAAATCTCGCGGGAAGACAGGGAAACGCGAAGCAAATTCCGCGTTCACGTTCCTTCCACCGGAGCCGATCGCCTTCCTCTCTGCGTCTGCGCGGCTTGAGGCAAGGACTCCGCCGGTCAGCCGGTCACCCGGCACGGCAGCAGCGCCGCATCCTGCATCCCGTGGATGATCTTCTTGTCGGGCGGACAGAACGTCGCCAGGGCCCCCGAGAGCCGCGGCCGGCCGTCGATGAGGAAATAGTACGGGCAGAGCCGCAGGCGCCCGGCCTTCACCGTGGCCGCCGGCGGCACGCCGGCGGCGGGCGCCACATAGAGCGGGTGCTCGAGACGACGCGGTTTCCGGTAGGCCTGCAGGAGGTGGAGGTTCGCAGGCGCCAGCTCGACGGCGCGGGCGACGGCCTGCTGCCATTCCTCGCGCGAGCTGTCGCTGCCGAGCACGACGCTGCGCGCGCCCCAGGCCGTCTCGTGATAACCGCTGATCTTGATGATGAGGTCCCGCTCCTTCTGCGACGCGCCGGCGAGGTCGCGCCAGTCGTGCAGGGCGCGGCCGGCGGCGCGCGGCCCTTCCAGCACGGCGCCGGGCGGCAGCGGCGCCGGATCCATCGCCCACGACGCGGGGATGAGCCCGCGCAGCAGCGCAAGCGTCCGGCTGTCCAGGGTCTCCGCCCAGAAATCCTGCAGGCGATGGTGATGGAACAGCGCGAACATCAGTTTCTCCTCCTGGAACGGCCGCAGCGGCGGTGAGATCGCCACCTCGCCGGCCGCCCAGGCCTCGAAGATGAAGTTGGCCGTGCGGATGTTCCCGAGGTCGAAGAGCTCGAAGAACCGATAGATGATGTCGATCTTCTCGGGATTTCCCTCGACGTCGAAGAAGAGCCCGCTCCCCAGCGGGAAGATGTCCTCCGGCCGCAGGCAGAAAACCCGCCGGCCCTGCAGCTGGAGCTGGTGAGCGAGCCACTGCATCTCCGGCCGATAGGTCGCCGCCTCATCGCTGACCACGAGCGCGATCAGCGGATTGCGGACGCCCGGGCGCAGCGCCGTGAGCGCCGCGTGGAAGTTCCCGATCATCGCGTCGCGGTGGCCGAGGATCGCCGGGTCGGTCTCGCCGCCGTAGAGTCGGTTGAGGAAGGCCGTCAGCCCGATCCCGCCCGGCACCGAATCCAGCTCGGTCATGACAAAGCCGTCGTCGGTGATGAGCAGGTCCGGCCGCAGCACGGTTGGGAACACCCCGCGGTTCTTCGGATCGCGCGCATGCGCGATCAGCGCGGCCGGCTTGCCGCGGTCAAGGTAGTCAGCCACCCACGGCGCCAGCAGCGGCTTGTTGCGGAGGAGGTTTTTTCCCGCCGCCGCGCGCAGGTAGAGCGTCTCGAGCGCCTGGTGGAATTCGAGGCAGGCCGCGCCGATCGCCTCGAGCTGCGTCACCTGGTCCGCCGTCAGCGGCCACGCCGACGGCGACAACTGCCAGGTCTTGTCCTCGAACAGCGACTGCGCGCCGAGGGCAGCCTGGATTTGGTCGTAGGACAGGTCGGGCATGCTGGATTTACGAATTATGATTTACGAATTACGATTGGGCAAATCGGCGGGGCTTGGGAGGAGCATTCGTACCTCGCAATTCGTCCTTCGTAAACCGCCCTACTCGTCCATCTGGATGTCCTTGTTGCGGTGGCGCGGGCAGCCGGCGCGGAGCCACGCGTTGATGAAGCGATCGAGATCGCCGTCGAGCACGCCCTGCGTATCGCTGGTGCTGATGCCGGTGCGGAGGTCCTTCACCATCTGGTAGGGCTGCAGCACGTAGCTCCGGATCTGCGCGCCGAAGCCGATCTCGCCCTTTTCGCCGTAGAACTTGTCCATCTCGGCGCGCTGCTCGTCCTGCTTCTTCTCGTAGAGGCGGGCCTTGAGGACGTTCATCGCCGCGGCCTTGTTCTTGATCTGGGACCGCTCGTTCTGGCAGACGACCACGATGCCGCTGGGCAGGTGGGTGATACGCACGGCCGAGTCGGTGGTGTTGACGCCCTGGCCGCCCTTGCCCGAGGAGCGATAGACATCGATGCGCAGCTCGCTCTCGGGGATGTCGATCACGATCTCGTCGGTGATCTCCGCCACGACGTCGACGGCGCAGAAGGAGGTATGCCGGCGCTTGTTGGCGTCGAAGGGGCTGATGCGGACGAGCCGGTGCACGCCGCGCTCGGCCTTCACGTAGCCGTAGGCGAATTCGCCCTTGATGAGGATCGTGGCCTTGCTGATGCCGGCCTGGTCGCCCGCCTGCACGTCCTGGAGCTCAACCGTGAAACCGCGGCGCTCCGCCCAGCGATTGTACATGCGGAAGAGGATGTCGGCCCAGTCGTTCGATTCCGTCCCGCCCGCGCCGGACTGGATCGAGAGGATCGCGTTGTTGCGGTCGAATTGCCCGGTGAGGAAGGACGCGATCTCCAGCTGGTCGAGTTCGGCCAAGAGCGCCGTCGTCGTGGCGACCAGCTCCTTTTCGTAGGTTTCTTTTTCCGCGGGGGTCGCCGCGTCCACGAGCTCCACCATGACGCCGAGGTCATCGACCTTCTTCTCGAAGGCGGCGACCGGCAGGACGGCGCGCTTCAGGCCGTTGAGCTTGCCGATGTGCTTTTGCGCGCGCTCGTTGTTATCCCAGAAGCCGGGCGCGCCCATCTGCGCGTCCATCGCCTCGATCTCCCGCTGCTTTTGGTCGACGTCAAAGAAACCTCCAGAGATGTCCGGCGCGCTTCTTGATGTTCTCGATGTGATTGAAAGTCTCGGGAGGGATCATGGCAGAGGGAAATGGCCGCAAAGAGCCCCCGCCGGTGCAAGGGGAAAGTAGCCCGCGGCGGTCCGGGCGAGCGTAGAAACACCTAGCGGAACGTGGGTAATATTACACGCCCGCGGGCCTTGCGCCGCCGGTACCGCCCTTCATTTTTGGCGGTCTTCAGGACCAAGCCGTCGCCCTCGTCCCATGTCCTCTCACCGCAAAAATCCGGCCAGCGCCTCCCCCGAAGCGGGGTTGCTCGCAGCCATGCTGGACGCGCTGCCGGCGAGCATTGCGCTGATCGATGCGAACGGGAGAATCGCCGCCACCAACACCGCCTGGCGGGAGGGGCGCGATCCCAGCCTGGCCGGCGACACCGGCAGCAGCTATCTCGACGCCTGCGAATATGCCGCCAACGCCGGTGCCGTCGAATGGCGCGCAGTGGCCGCCGGACTGCGGGGCGTCCTTGCCGGCGAACAGACGTCGTTCGTCCACGAACATGCCCTCGCCGCGGGACGCTGGTGCCGATCCACCATCACGCCCCTCGTGCATCCGGCCGGCGCCGGGGCGGTCGTGATGCACCTCGACATCAGCGAGCAGAAAAAGGCGGAGGAGCAGTTTCGGGCGCAGGCCGCGCTGATCGATCAGGCGCAGGATGCGATTTTTGTCCAGGACCTCGACGACACCATCACCTTCTGGAACAAGGGGGCCGAGCAGGTGTTCGGCTGGTCCGCCGCGCAGGCCGTCGGCCGCAAGGCGGGGGAACTCCTGGCGAGGGAGGCCACAAAATATGCCGTCACCCGCAAGCTGGTGTTGGAGCGCGGCGAGTGGGCCGGGGAGCTGCGGAAGCAGACCCGCGACGGACGGGAACTGATCGTCGAGAGCCGCCTCACCCTTGTCCGCGCCGCCGACGGCAGGCCCCATTCCATCCTCTGTCTCGACGTCGATCTCACGGAGCGGAAGAGTATCGAGTCGCAGGTTCAGCGCGTCCACCGCCTGGAGAGCATCGGCACGCTGGCGAACGGCATTGCCCACGACCTCAACAACGTGCTCGCACCGATCCTGATGTCGATCGACCTCCTGGCTGACGAGCTGGTGGTCGGCGCCCAGCGCCAGCACATCCTCGACGGCCTGCGCCGGAGCGCCCAGCGCGGCGGAGCGATGGTCCGCCAGGTGCTTTCTTTCGCGCGCGGGCTGGAAGGCCGGCGGCTCGCCCTGCAGCCGCAGCTGCTCGTCGACGAGCTGGCCGGCAGCATCCAGGAGACCTTCCCGAAAACGATCCGGCTCAAGCTCGGGCAGACGCCGCCGCTCGGGACGATCAGCGGCGATCCGACCCAGCTGCACCAGGCCCTCCTGAACCTCTGCGTCAATGCCCGCGACGCGATGCCGCGGGGCGGCACGCTCACGCTCGCCGCCGAGGACGCGACGATCGACGAAAGCGAGGCCACCATGAACCCGGAGGCGCGGCCGGGCGCCTACGTCGTCATCAGCGTCACCGACACCGGCACCGGCATCCGTCCGGAGATCAAGGACAAGATCTTCGACCCTTTCTTCACCACCAAGGAGGTCGGCAAGGGCACCGGCCTCGGCCTCTCGACCGTGCTCGCGATCGTGCGGGGCCACCGCGGCTTCATCCAGCTTGTGACCGAGCTGGCCAAGGGCAGCACCTTCCGGATCTACCTGCCGGCCGAAACCGCCAAGGCCGAGGAGTCCCTCCCGGCGGCAGCCGCCGAGGTCCCGCCCGGCGGCGGCGAGCTGATCCTCGTCGTTGACGACGAGGAAGTGATCCTGGACATCTCGCGCAAGACCCTCGAGCGCCGCGGCTATCGCGTGCTGACGGCAAACGAGGGGGCCGCCGCGGTGGCGATCTACGAGAAGCACCATGACGAGATCGCCGCCGTGCTGACCGACATGAGGATGCCGGTGATGGACGGCATCTCGACGCTGCGGGCGCTGCGCCAGATCAATCCGGACGTGAAAGTCATCGCGGCCAGCGGGCTCGCCTCCAACGCGAATCCCGCCAAGGCATCCGACGCCGGCATCCGCCACTTCCTCTACAAGCCCTATCGGTCGGAAACCTTGCTGAAGACCGTGCGCGAGGCCATCGACGGCACGACGCCGCCCTCCCCCGCCGCCAACTAGGCGGCAAGTCAGGCCCGCAGTTTGCCGGCGGCTTTTTCCGCCAGGAAGCTGGCGTAGGTTTTTTCGACACCTTCGCGCAGGCTGGTCTTCGCGGTCCAGCCGAGGGCGGTGAGACGCGAAACATCCAAGAGTTTGCGCGGGGTGCCGTCCGGCTTGGACGCATCCCACGTGATCCGCCCCTGGAAACCGGTCACGGCGGCGACGCACTCGGTCAATTCCTTGATCGTGACGTCGGAGCCGGTGCCGACGTTGATCCAGTCCGGCGGATTCGGCAGCTGCAGCAGGAAGGCGCAGGCGGCGGCGAGATCGTCGACATGCAGGAACTCGCGCATGGGCCGGCCCGTGCCCCAGGCCACGACCTCGGGGCGGCCGGCCTCCTTCGCCTCGTGGAACTTCCGGATCAGCGCCGGCAGCACATGGGAATTCTGCAGGTGATAGTTGTCGCCCGGCCCATAAAGGTTGGTCGGCATGGCCGAGTGGAAGAGCACGCCGTGTTGCTTCCGGTAGAACTGGGCCAGCTTCAGCCCGGTGATCTTGGCCACGGCATAGGCCTCGTTGGTCGGCTCGAGCGGTCCGGTCAGGAGGCTGTCCTCCGGCATCGGCTGCGGCGCGTGCTTCGGGTAGATGCACGAACTGCCGAGGAACAGGAGCCGGCTCACCTGGTGGCGATAGGCGGCGTGGATCGTGTTCGTCGCGATCGCGAGGTTCTCGAACAGGAAGTCCGCCGGGTAGGTGTTGTTCGCGTGGATGCCGCCGACGCGCGCCGCCGCGATGATGGCGACGTCGGGTTTCTCCGCCCCGTAGAACGCCTCGACCGCCGCCTGGGAGGTGAGATCCAGCTCCTTGCGGCTGCGCAGCACGAGCTTCACGCCCGGCTCCGCCTGGAAGCGGCGGACGAGCGCGGCTCCGACCATGCCCTGGTGGCCGGCGATATAGAGTTTCATGGTTTCAGCACCGAGATCACAGGAAACCCACAGAGGGAAAATTCACAACTCGGAGCCCTCCGCGGCCTCCACGTTAAAAAATTCAGGGCCTGGGGAGCTTGCTCACCTGCAGTTCGTGCTTCGCGAGCTCGAGGTCGTGATCGACCATGATCTTCACGAGATCCTTGAACCGCACCTTCGGCTGCCAGCCGAGCTGCTTTTTCGCCTTGGCGGGATCGCCGATCAGCAGCTCCACCTCGGCGGGGCGCTCATAGCGCTGGTCGTACTTCACGTACTTCTCCCAGTCGAGGCCGAGCAGTCCGAACGTCTCCTGGCAGAATTCCTTCACGCTGTGCGTCTCATTGGTCGCGACCACGTAGTCGTCGGGCTTGTCCTGCTGCAGCATGAGCCACATCATCTCGACGTACTCCTTGGCGAAACCCCAGTCGCGCTGGGCGTCCAGGTTGCCGAGGTAGATCGAGTCCTGCAGCCCCATCTTTATCCGGGTCGCGGCGCGGGTGATCTTGCGCGTGACGAAGGTCTCGCCGCGGCGCGGGCTCTCGTGGTTGAAGAGGATGCCGTTGCTCGCATGGAGATTGTAGCTCTCGCGGTAGTTCACGGTCAGCCAGTAGGCGTAGACTTTGGCACAGCCGTAGGGTGAACGGGGCCAGAACGGCGTCTTCTCGGTCTGCGGGACCTCCTGGACCTTGCCGAACATCTCGGAGGAGGACGCCTGGTAATAGCGCACCTTCTTCACCAGCCCGGCCTCGCGGATGGCCTCCAGGATGCGCTGGGCGCCGAGGCCGTCGACGTCGCCGGTATACTCCGGGATGTCGAACGACACGCGCACGTGCGACTGCGCCCCGAGGTTATAGATTTCGTCGGGCTGCAGCTCGTAGAGCAGCTTCACCATCTGGACCGAGTCCGCCAGGTCTCCGTAGTGCAGGAAGAGCCGCACGCCGTTGACGTGCGGGTCGCGGTAAAGGTGGTCGATGCGACTGGTGTTGAAGGTCGAGGCCCGGCGGATGACGCCGTGGACCTCGTATCCCTTTTCGAGCAGCAATTCGGCGAGGTACGAGCCGTCCTGGCCGGTGATGCCGGTGATAAGCGCTTTTTTCATGCAGCGGAGCGGACAACGCTGCAGCGCCGTGGTTCGACGGGCAAGCCGGATGATGCGCCTTCTTGGCCGTAGATGCCGGGCGGGTAGGGATTTCCCCATGCCTTTATTCGCGCTGTCCTCCGTTCCGGTCCGGTAATTCCCGCTGGATGCCGCGGCCGCGCTTCATGAAACCCGCCTTTCCCTTGCCGCGGGTGGCCCGCTGGCCGCGATCATCGTCCTCACGGCCTCCGCCCTCGCCCAGAGCGCGCTCTCTGTCACCGGTCCGCCGGCACCGGTGCGGTCGTCGCCTACCGTCTTGCCAACGCCCAGCCCCACGCGGTGGGCCTGGCAATCCGTGGACCGGACACCGAGGCGCTGCCTGGCCTCGTCGCGGCGCGCAGCCGCCGCCGGTGGCGCTAACCGCGCGATGCGTCCGGCTCACAAGGGCGGAGGATAGGTCACCGGCTCCGGGTGCACCCCGGCGCGCAGCCGAAGCAGGACCGCGCCGCCTCCCCCGTCGCACCAAAGGTGTTCCGGGGCGAGGAGGATGCGATCGTAGTACTTGGCGGCAAACTCGTCGAACAGCGGGCTCACCACGCGTACGCCGCTGCCCATCAGGATGAATTGCGGCGGCTGCTGCGGCAGCTGTTCGAAATAACGCCAGGCGGTGTCGTCGAAGCGGGCCCCGAACGTGCCCACTCTCAGCTCCCGGAACACGCTGTCGCCCATATCGATGATCTCGCCGTTGTAGCGGTCTTCGAACAGATAAAGGTCCTCACTGCGGACCGTCGCTCCCGCGGTCAGGCGTCGTTCCTCCCGCAGGAACGCCCGCGCCGGCTCCAGGGCGTGCGCCATCAGGCGGGTCTGGTGCCAGGCCGCCGTCCACGGAAGGCCTCCCGCGAGGAGCAGCAAGGCGGCGACGGCCGGCCACTTCCCTCCTGCCCAGGCCGACGGCGGGAACGAACGGGCGAGATGGAATGCGGCCAGGACATAAAGCGGCGCAAAATAATAGAGCCCGCCGCCCGCCCGGTTGAGATCGTAGGAGTGGGCGGTGAGGATCCAGATGGCGAGGAAGGCCGGCCCCCACAGCAGCAGCTGCAACCGCCGCTCCCGGCGATCGCGCGTTGTCGCCACCACGACGAGGGCGGCCGCGAGAAACAACCCATGCACGAGCCAGCGGTTCGTCAGGAGCTCCTTGGGCGGAGTGAGATAGTGGCCGCGGAACAGCCATTTCCAGGTGACGGTGTCGGAGCTCCCATCCGGGAGGAAATAGCCGACAAAATGTGTGTAGTAGGTCGAAACATCGCCGTGAAACACCGCGAGCAGGATCACCAGGAACGGCAGCGCCAGGCCGCCGGCGAAAACCGCCAGGTGGCGTCCGAAAAAGGCCCATTTTTCACCTGTGCCGTGCCCCCGCCGCCACGCGAGTTCTGCCAGCCAGGCGAGTCCGCCGAGGATCACGCCCGGCAGGTAGCGCCAGTTGATGAGGAAGACCGCCCCGCCGAGCAGTCCCGCGATGCACACCGCCCACGTGCCCCGGCCGGACGGCGCCGCGGCCGCCCGCATGGAGGCATCGAGGGCCACCAGCATCAGCGCCAAGAACGTCAGCGCCGCGGGGTCGGAGCGGCCGATCAGGAGGTGGAAGGGAGCGAGCCCGAGCAGTAGGAGATAAAGTCCACCGGTGACAACCAGGGCCGGAATCAGCCGGCCGGCCAGCGCGCGCCGCAAGGCCATGAAAAGCGCGAGCGGAAACAGCGGGACGAAAAAGCGGGTGACCATCGCCGGCGACAGAAACGGCAGCGCGAGGTGCAGGATGTACTTCAGCAGCGGATCGAGCGGTCCGTGGTTCATGTTCATGAACGCCACCCGCGCGTGATCGTAAATCGGAACGCCCGCCTGAATCGCCAGCACGTGGAGCCACGAGGTGCCCTCCCGCGCCTCGAGCTCCAGGGGAAAGCCGACGGCCAGCGCGCAGTTGGCCGCGCCGAGCGCGAGCGCACTCGCCGCCAAGACGATTCCCAGGACGGCGACCAAGCGCGATCCGTTCCCGGCTTTCCGGGAGGTCGGATCGATGGGCTCGGCGCCGGCGGCCACGATCAGGACGAGCCGAGCGCGGCAGTCGCGCGCACCAGGCTGACCGCGAGCGTCTGCAGCGCCTTTTTCGGCCGCTCGTCTATCAGCTCGCCGCGGTCGTCGAATGCCCTGTCCGCGGCGGGGAGGAAATTCTGCCCGGGCACCACGTGACAGCCGAGATGGAGCAGCAGCTGCTGCGCGAGCTTGAGCGAGCGCACGCCGCCGAGCGCGCCGGGGGACGCCGAGATCACCGCGGCGACCCGGCCCGTGAAGGGGTTGTCGTCGCCGCGCGTGCACCAGTCGATGGTGTTCTTCAGCAGCGGCGTGAACATCGAGTTGTATTCGGGCGACGCCACCAGGAGTCCGGCGTGGCCCTGGATCAGGCCGATCAGCTTGACGGCGTTCGCCGGCAGGCCCTTCGCGTCCTCGAGGTCCCCATGGTACAGCGGCAGCTCGTATTCGTTGAGGTCGATCAGCGTGACCTCGCCGCCAGCGGCGCGCACCGCCTGGACGGCGACGGCCAGGAATTTCCGGTTGAGCGATTCTTTCCGGGCGCTCCCGGAGAAGGCGAGGATGCGGGGCGGCGTCGGCATCGCTTCACCAAACTCAACCCAGCGCCTTGAGCAAGCGCGTCAGCTCCGCCTGCTTCGCCTTCTGGTCGGCGAGCTGCTTTCTCGCGCCCTCGAGCACGGCCGGCGGGGCCTTGCTGACGAAGGCCTCGTTCGCGAGGCGCGCCTCGGTCGCGGCAATGTGCCTGGCCAGGGCCTCGAGCTCCTTCGTGAGGCGGGCCTTCTCGGCGGCGACATCCACCATGCTGGCGAGGTCGAGATAGAGCGTGCCGAGCGGCGTCACCGCGGCCGGCGCCCCGTCGACGCGCTCGCGGCGGAGGACCTCCGCGGCGCCGGCCATGCGGGTGATCTTCGCGAGGCTCGCCTGGATCTTCGCCCAGGCGGCGTCGGTCGCGATGACGAAGAATTTCACGTCGCGCCGGCTCGCCAGGTTGTGGTCGGCCTTGAGCGCGCGGGCCTGCGAGACAAACGTCTTCACCGCCTGCACCTCCGCCACCTGCGAGTGGTCGATCTTCACGCCCTGCAGGCTGTGGGTCGAGGCGAGCTCCGAGGCGTTGCGCAGGTGGGCGTCCTCGATGAAGCTGTCGGGCCGGCCGTAACCGAGCAGCTGCCAGAGCTCCTCGGTGATGAAGGGGATGAACGGGTGCAGCAGCAGCAGCGTCTGCCGCAGCACGATGTCCTGGATCGCGAGGCAGTTGAACTTCGTCGCCGGCGACTGGAGCTTCGCCTTCGAGACCTCCACGTACCAGTCGCAGAAATCATTCCAGAAAAATCCGTACAACGCCTGCGCCGCGGCGCTGAACTCGAAATCGGCGAAACACCGGTCCACCTCGCGCGTCGTCGTGAGCAGCCGGTCGAGGATGGCGTGGTCGTCGGCGTCGAACTTCGCGATGTCCAGCCGCGCCAGGATCGGCGGAAGGGTCATGTTCGGGTCGGGCTCGCCGCTGATCTGGCGGAAGCGGCAGGCGTTCCAGAGTTTGTTGCAGAAGTTCTTGCCGCCTTCGATGCGGTCCTCCTGGAAGCGGATGTCCTGGCCCTGCGGCGCCGTCGAGATCAGGCCGAAGCGCAGGCCATCCGCACCGTACGCGTCGATCAGGTCGAGCGGATCCGGCGAGTTGCCGAGCGACTTCGACATCTTGCGGCCCTGCGCGTCGCGGATGATGCCGGTGAAATAGACGTTCCGGAACGGGATCCGTCGCTCCAGCGGCTCGCCCAGGCGCGTGAACTCCAGTCCGGCCATGATCATGCGTGCGACCCAGAAGAAGATGATGTCGGGCCCCGTCACGAGCGTCGCCGTGGGATAGAAATAATCGAAGCCGGCCTTTTTCATCTCGGTCTGGTCCGGCCAGCCCATCGTCGCGAAGGGCCACAGCCAGGAGCTGAACCAGGTATCGAGCACGTCATCCTCCTGCACCCAGTCCGCGGGATCCGCCGGGCCCTCGAGGGAGATGTGCACCTTCGCCGGATCGCGCAGGTCCGCCTCGGTGAGCGCCTCGCGGTCGAGACCCTTGCGATACCATACGGGGATGCGGTGGCCCCACCACAGCTGCCGGCTGATGCACCAGTCCTGGATGTTCTCCAGCCAGTGGAGGTAGACTTTGCTCCAGCGCTCCGGAAAGAACTTGATGTGGCCGTCGCGCACGGCCGCCTTCGCCTCCTCGATGCGGGGATAACGCAGCCACCACTGCCAGGTCAGCCGCGGCTCGATCGGCACGTCGGCGCGCTCGGAATAGCCGACATTGTTGGCGTACGCCTCCTCGCCGACGAGGTTGCCCGACTCCTTCAGCAGCTCGGCGGCCTTCTTTCGTCCGGCGAAGCGGTCGAGCCCAGCAAGCCCCGGGCCGGCAAAGGCGTTGAGCGTGCCGTCGGCGTTGAGCACGTCGATGACCGGCAGCCGGTGGCGCAGGCCCACCTCGAAGTCGACCTTGTCGTGCGCCGGCGTGATCTTGAGTGCGCCGGAGCCGAACTCACGGTCGACCGCGGTGTCCGCCACGACGGGAATCTTCGCGCGGTTGAGCGGTCGCCAGACGAACTGGCCGACCAGCCCGGCGTAGCGCGGGTCTTCCGGATGGACCGCGAGGGCCACGTCGCCCGGGATCGTCTCGGGCCGCGTGGTGGAAACCTGGATGAACTCGCCCGGCCGGTCCGCCACCTCGTAGCGCACCTTGTACAGCGTGCCGTTCACCGGCTTCATGATCACTTCCTCGTCGGAGAGCGCGGTCTGCGAGGCCGGGCACCAGTTCACCATGCGCTTGCCGCGGTAGATATGGCCCTTCCGGAAAAGGTCGACGAACACGCCCAGCACCGCCTGGGAATAGACCGGGTCCATCGTGAAGTGCGTGCGGTCCCAGTCGCACGACGCCCCGAGGCGCCGCAGCTGCTCGAGGATGATGCCGCCCTTTTCGTGGCGCCATTCCCAGACCTTCTCCACGAACTTCTCCCGGCCGAAATCGCGGCGCGTCTGTTTCTTTTTGCGCAGCTCGCGCTCCACCACCGTCTGCGTCGCGATCCCCGCATGATCGGTGCCGGGGATCCACAGCGGCGACTTGCCCTCGAGGCGAGCGCGGCGGATGAGGATGTCCTGCAGCGTATTGTTGAGGACATGTCCCAAGGTCAGCACGCCCGTCACATTCGGCGGCGGGATCACGATGCTGTACGGTTCCTTGCCGGCGACGACCTTGCCGGCGAACGCATGGGCGGCCTGCCAGGCGGCATACCATTTTTTTTCGACCTCGCGCGGTTCGTAGCTCTTGGTGATCTCGGCCATGGGGCGTCGCAAATTCTGAATCGGGGAGAAAACTGTCCGACACCCTGCGAGGCAAGCGGGGATTGAATCAAACAATCGCCTGCCAACCGGCAAGATGGGTAACTGACCCTATTCGCGGCAAGCGGCGACCGCCGGCAGCAGTCCGGCGCTCAATGACTCGAGGCAAACTCAATCCCCGGATCGGGAATCATTCTGGTCTTCTGGTGCTTCAACAAGTTGCCCATATTTTGCATTTGTATGGAAAGGAGCTTCCTGCTGCCCTTCCTCCCATGAAATGGAGCCGGATGTTCTGCCTGGCCGCCGTCCTTGCGGGCGGGGCGGCAACCGGGGCAAGGGCGCAGACCCTGATCTCCTCCATCACTGATCCACGGCTGCTGGGTTCGACCCTGATCGATTTCGAATCGGTTCCGATCAACTCGTACAGTCCTCTCGTCGTCTCGACCGTCACCTTCGGTCCGAGCGTCACGGTCGATACCAGCTACTCCAACACGTACAACAACCCGGGCCGGTCGATCAACAACAACGCCGGCGCGGTGCAGAACCTGACGATCGATTTCAGCGCCCCGGTGTCCGCCTTCGGCTTCAATTTTGGCGCCTCCGATGTCGCGTGGACGCTCAGCGCCTTCAGCAGCACCAATGTCCTGCTGGCCTCGGCCTCCATCGGGCCGACCTTCGGCAGCAACGCCGGTGAGTTTTATGGTTTGGGAGTCGGCTCGCCGCTCATCAGCCATGTCACGCTGACCGCGGCCTCCTCCGGCGATTTCATCTTCATCGATAATTTCCGCTTCGTCGCCATCCCCGAGCCGTCCACCGTCGCCCTGCTCACCCTCGGCGGCCTGGCGCTGGTGGTCGTCGCCGCGATGCGACATCGCCGGACCGCCTGAGGGTGGAGCGCGCCGACCCCGGCGCGCTGCATCGCCCCGTCAACCTCCGAGCGATGCAGGGACGTTCCTTGTGGACGCCAGGTTTGGCGCCTGCGGAAGAGTCTAAGCGGAGAGGAATTTTCACGCGTTGCGCGCCCGGCATTTCCCATTCATCGTGCCCCCTTTCGTCCATGCCCAGCCGCCTCCAACAGCACGCGCGCGAACGCCTCAATTTCACCGGCGAAGTCTCCACGGCCAAGCGCCTGGCGGCCTGCAAGACCTTCCTGCGTCTCGAGAGCGCGATGACCCGCATGCGCCACGAGGCGGGCGACCCGGGGCTTAAGGTCGCGCAGGCGCGGGCGGCGATGATCGACGCGCTGCTGGCCCACCTGTTCGACTACGCGATCGAATCCTACACCCGGGCCCACGGCGCCCTGCCGTCGCCCGTCGCCCTGATCGCCCTCGGCGGCTATGGCCGGAGCGAGCTGAGCCCGCTGAGCGACATCGACATCATGTTCCTGTTCTCGGCCAAGACCAAGCCGGCCGCCATGAAGCCCCTGCAGGAACACCTCATCAACGAGATCCTCTACATCCTTTGGGACTGCGGCCTGAAGGTCGGCCACTCCACCCGTACCCTCGACGAGGTGTTCGTCGAGGCGCGCAAGGACATCCAGACCAAGACCGCCCTGCTCGAGGCGCGCCTGCTGGCCGGCTCGCAGGGGCTGTTCGAGACCTTCGTCCACGCGTACCGGAGTTTTTACCTGGACGAGGATCCCCGGGGCTACATCGCCGCCCGGCTCACGGACCAGGCGGACCGACGGACGAAATACGGCGACACCGTGTTCCTCCAGGAACCGGACATCAAGAATGGCGTCGGCGGGCTCCGCGACTACCAGAACGCGCTCTGGATGGCCCGGGTGAAGCTCGGCATCGGCGGCATGGAGGAGCTGCAGGCGCAAAATTACCTGCGGCGGAACGAACTCCGCGACTTCCAGCGGGCGTACAATTTCCTGCTGCGCGTCCGGAACGAGCTCCACTTCATCAGCAAGCATGCGTCCGACCTGCTGACCCTCGATATCCAGCCGCTCGTCGCCCAGAACCTCGGCTACCACCAGCGGGAGATGCTCGGGCGGGTCGAGGCGTTCATGCACGACTACTACCGTGCGGCCCAGACCATCTACCGGGTCTCGAAGATCATCGAGAACCGCCTGGCGCTGGGCCTCGAGCGCGAGCGGGGGGGGCGCCTGGCGTCCTTCCGTGAATCGCTGCGCATCCAGCGCTTCCAGCGCGCGAAGCGATTCGACGGCTTCATCCTCCGCGGCCGCGAGCTCGCCGCCGAGAAAACGGATGTCTTCCAGGAGGATCCGGAGCGGCTCATTCGCGTGTTCCGCCACTGCCAGCAGCTCGGCTGCGCCCCGGATTTCCATCTGACCACCCTCATCCGCGACTCGCTGCCGCTCATCACGCGCACCGTCCGCAACTCGGCGGATGCCAACGTGAGCTTCCGCGCGATCCTCTCGGAGGCCGGCGCCGTGTTCTCCACCCTCAATCTCATGCACGAGCTGGGCGTGCTGGGCCGGTTCATCCCGGAATTCGACAAGCTGACCTGCCTCGTCCAGCACGAGTATTACCACCGCTATACGGCCGATGTGCACACCCTGAACGCCATCCGCCAGCTCGACCTGATCTTCTCGGAGGCCGAGCCCATCACCCTCAAGTACCGGCAGGCCCTGCACGACACCCCGGAGCCGGAGCTGCTCTATGTCACGTTGCTGTTACATGACATCGGCAAGGCCGAGGGCATCCAGGGCCACGCCGAAAGCGGGGTGCGGATCGCCCTGCCCCTGCTGGAGCGCCTGCAGGTCGCCCCCCAGAGCCGGGAGCTGGTGGCCTTTATCATAAAAAATCATCTCGTGATGGCACGCTTTTGGCAGAAGCGGGACGTAGATGATCCCCAGACTGCCGCTGCTTTTGCCGAAATCGTGGGCGACGCCGAGAGGCTGCGCCACCTCTACGTCCACACCTTCTGCGATGCGCGCGGCACCGCCGCCAGCCTGTGGAACAGTTACAAGGATACCCTTCACACCGCCCTTTTTCGGACTACCCTTGAGCGGCTGAAACTCGGCGCCGCCCTCGACCTTGGCCACCAGGAAAAAAAGCAAATGATCTATCAGGAACTCATCTCCAAGCAGATCCCCGGCATCAGCACCGACGAGATCACGGCCCATTTCAATCTGCTGCCGGAGCGGTACTTCATCCACACCGACTCGGGCGAGATCGCGCTCCATATCCAGATGGTGAACCGGCTGCTCAAGTCGATCACCGAGGCCGACTCGGTCGGCTCGCTCAAGCCCGTCATCGAGTGGAAGGACGACCTGAACCGCTCGCTGACCGTGGTCAACGTCGTCACCTGGGACCGCGCCGGGCTCTTCTACAAGCTCGCCGGCGCCTTCAGCGTCGCCGGGCTGTCCATCCTCGGCGCCAAGGTCATCTCGCGCAGCGACCACATCGCGATCGACACCTTCTATGTCGTCGAGCCGGGGCGCGGCGTCGTGCAGAGCACGGCCGCCCAGGAGGCCTTCGCGCGCAACATCGAGGCCGCCCTCGTTTCCAACAAGGATCTCTACCCGGAGATCGTCGCGCAGGCCAAGAAGCTCGCCAGCCGCCGCCTGCTCTCCGCCAGCCAGGGCGAGGCGCTCCACAGCTCGTTCCCGCCGACGGTCGAGGTTTACCACGAACTCTCGATGCAGCGCACGATCGTGGAGATCCAGGCGTACGACCAGATCGGACTGCTCTACCAGCTGGCCAAGACGATCTCGGATCACGGCTTCGACATCACCTTCGCCCGCATCGGCACCGAGCGCGGCGTCGCTATCGACACGTTCTACATCGAGAGCGCCGACCATGCCCCGATCGAGGGCAACGGCCGCCTGCACGCCCTGCGGGACGCGCTCGCCGTGGTGATCGCCCCGCCGCAGCCCGCGACTCAGGCCGCAGGGGCCTGAGACCAAGGAAGAAGTCAGAAGGAAGAACTAAGGAATTAGGGCCGGCAGACCCTTGCTTAATTCTTCCTTCCTCCTTCTTCCTTTGTCTTCCTCCGTCCCATGGATCCTCTGGCGGATGCCCGGGCCTATCCGGCGCTCTATCGCATCAGTACGCTCGTCGGCCGGGTCGACGAGCCGCGCGACGCGCTCCGTGCGATCCTCGAGATCGCGGTCGAGACGTTCGGCGCCGGCTCCGGCTCCATTTCCCTGATCAATCCCGACAGCGGCCGGCTCGAGATCGAGGTGCACCAGGGCATGCCCACCGGCACGGATGATCTCGGCCTCCGCCTCGGCCAAGGGATCACCGGCTGGGTCGCCTTCCACGGCCGGCCGCAGCTCGTCCCCGATGTCGCCAGCGACCCGCGCTACATCCGGCTCCGGCCCGCCGTGCGCGCGGAGATGGCCGCGCCGATGATCGAGGGCAGCGGCCAGACCATCGGCGTCATCAACCTCGATTCGGACCAGGTCGCCGGCTTCACCGCCGCCGACCTGGCGCTTTTCGTCCTCCTCACCGCGGAGGCCACCGCGATCATGCAGCGGCTCTGGCAGCTCCGCCAGCTCGGCGGGAAGGCCCGCCAGCTCGAGTCCCTCATCGCCATCGGCCAGTCCTTCGTCGGCAAGCTCGAGCCCGAGGAGCTCGGCGACAGCCTCACCCGCGACGCCCGCCAGATCACGCAGGCCCGCGCCTGCGCGCTCTACCTGCACGACGCCGCGCGCGCCACCGTGCGCCCGGCGTCGCTGACCAGCGACGCGATCACGGACATCGCCGCCGAGGACCTGCCGCTCGACTCCTGCTTCACCGCCGCCGCCATCCACACCCGCCGGCAGGTCGAGTACCCAAACGTGCAGTCGCCCGAGTTCGCCGACCTGGTCGATCTCCCGCGCGACCCCCGGCTCTGCTCCGTCCTCGCCACGCCGCTTCTCTACGAGGGCGAGGTCATCGGCGTGCTGGCGGTCTTCACCGACCACGTCCACCGCTTCAACAACGACGAGAAGCGCCTCTGCGCCGCGCTCGCCGGCCTCGGCGCCGTCGCGCTGCAGAACACCCGGCTCTACGCCCGCGTCTTCCAGAGCGAGGCGTCGCTCCGCAAGAACGAGCAGCTCACCACGCTCGGTCTCCTCGCCGCCGAGATCGCCCACGAAATCCGGAATCCCCTCACCGTCATCAAGCTTCTCTATGGCTACCTCGGACTCGACTTCCCCGAGGGCGATCCGCGCCGCACCGACGTCCGTGTGATCGGCGAGAAGCTCGACCAGCTCGAGGCCATCGTCACCCGCGTGCTCAGTTTCGCCAAGGCCCCGTCCAGCCTGCACTCGCGCTGGAGCGTCGCGGACATCATCGAGGACACGATCGTCCTGATCCGCCTCAAGCTCGCCCAAGGCAAGATCCACCTGCGCTTCACGCCGCCCGCGCGCCCGCTCATCATCGACGCCCACAAGGGCCAGCTGCAGCAGGTGCTCCTCAACCTTCTGATCAACGCCACCCAGGCGATGCCGGAAGGCGGGTCGATCGCCATCACCGCCGGCGTCGAGGACCACCACGGGGCGTTGTTCGCGGCGATCGACATCGCCGACACCGGCGGCGGCATTCCGGAGGCAATCCGCGACCGCATCTTCGACTCCTTCCTCTCCGGCCGTCCGGACGGCACCGGCCTCGGCCTCGCCATCGCCAAGCGCATCCTGCTCAGCCATCACGGCGACATCGCGCTGCTTTCGACCAGCCCTTCCGGCACCACGATGCGCGTCACCCTGCCGCTGGCGAAGAACTGACCTCTTGAATTTTGGAGTTTGGGTTTTGGATTTTGGATTGGTGCACCAGCCGTCTTTTCGGGCGTTGAAAGTTGTGCGCCGGTCGTGAACCTTCCGTTCGTCCCATGTCCGATCCACGTCCCTCGCTTCCGGAAGAGCTCAGGCACACCCGCCAGAAGCTCACGCTCATCGTGCTGTCCACCGTGCTGATCCTCGGCGGCTTCTTCGTCCTGCTCGCCCTCCGGCGCGCCCCGCTGCCCGCCCGGCTGGTGATGGGATTCGGCGACTTCGTCGGCGCCTTCGTGCTGCTGACGTTCCTCCGGCAAAACTACTCCGGGAAATGATCCCGGCCTCGATCCGGTCTCGCGCAGAGACGCGGAGGCGCAGAGATCGGACG
>DASZQN010000028.1:0-56050 GCA_035549635.1 Opitutaceae bacterium | reverse complement strand
CAATGTAGGGGCGTCCCTTGCGGACGCCCTCTTCCGACCCGGGCGTCCGCAAGGGACGCCCCTACATCGATCTTCATGACCGCCGGAACCTCCCTCGCCTTCGACCGAGCCTCGATGGAGTTTCCCGGCGTCAAGGCGCTGGACAATGTCTCCTTCCGCGTCGCCGGCGGCTCGGTCCACGCCCTCGTGGGGGAGAACGGCGCCGGCAAGTCCACCCTGCTCAAGATCCTGAGCGGCGCCTACACGCCTTCGGGCGGCACGCTGCAGATCGACGGACAGCCGCGGACGTTCGCGGGCACCGCGGCTGCGATCGCCGCCGGTGTCGCGGTGATCTACCAGGAGCTCCATCTCGTCCCCGAGATGAGCGTGGCGGAAAACCTTTTCCTCGGGCATCTCCCGCAGCGGCGCGGCATCGTCGACCGCAGCGCCCTCGCCGCGGCCGCCCGGCGCCAGCTCGAGCTCATCGGCGAAACCATCGATCCCTGGACAAAAATCGGGCGCCTGCCCCTGGCCCAGCGCCAGATGGTGGAGATCGCCAAGGCCCTCACCCGGGGCGCCCGCATCATCGCCTTCGACGAGCCCACCAGCAGCCTCTCCGACCGCGAGGTGCGCCGGCTTTTCGGGATCATCCGCGATCTCCGCGCCCGCGGCTGCGCCATCCTCTACGTTTCGCACCGCATGGAGGAGATCTTCGAGCTCTGCGACGCCATCACGATCCTGCGCGACGGACGCCACGTGGAGACCGGCCCGCTTGCCGGATTCACCCGCGACAAGGTGGTGCAGCGCATGGTCGGACGCGAGCTGGCCGACATTTACAACTATGCGCCCCGCGCGCAGGCGGACGGCGGGCTGGTCGTCGAGAACCTGACCGGGCCGGGCCTCTCCGCGCCGTGCTCGTTCTCCGCCGGCGCCGGGGAAATCCTCGGATTCTTCGGCCTCGTGGGCGCCGGGCGCAGCGAGCTCATGCGGATCCTCTTCGGCGCCGTGCCGGCCGAGGGCGGCCGCGTCACCCTCGCCGGCGGCGAGCTGGCAATCCGCTCGCCGCGCGAGGCGATCGAGGCCGGCGTGGTTCTCTGTCCCGAGGACCGCAAGAAGGAGGGCATCGTGCCCGTCCGCTCCGTCCTCGAGAACACCAACCTCAGCGCCCGCCGCCGCCACGCCCGCGGCGGCATCCTGATCGACGAGGCCTGGGAGCAGGACAACGCCTCCCGCCGCTCCGCCCAGCTGCGCGTCAAGACACCGTCGCTGCGCCAGCTCATCCGCAACCTGTCCGGCGGCAACCAGCAGAAGGTCATCCTCGGGCGCTGGCTGTCTGAGACCGTCAAGGTGATCCTGCTCGACGAGCCCACGCGCGGCATCGACGTCGGCGCCAAGAGCGAGATCTACGCGATCATGCAGGACCTCGCCCGCCAGGGCGTCTGCGTCATCGTCGTCTCCAGCGAACTCCCGGAGGTCCTCGGCGTCTCCGACCGCATCGTGGTGATGCGCCAGGGCGCCATCGCCGCCGTGCTCGACCGCGCCGACGCCACCGAGGAAAAGGTCCTCAAGCTCGCCCTCCCCCTCGAAACCGCGCGCGCTTCCTGAGGGACCGCTTCGCGGAAAGTAACAATGATCACGTACCAAGTTCCAAAGCAGCCGCGACAGGCCGGTGGATCGGATTTGGCACCTGGTACTTGGAACTTGGTCCTTCCCGCCACGCAGGCCTAGTCTCCTTCGCGCCGCCCATGTCCGCTTCCGCTCCCAAACCCGCCTCCCCTCTCGGCGATTTCTTCGACAAGGCCGGGATGCTGGTCGTGCTCGCGATCCTCTTCGCCGGCTGCGCGCTGGGTGTGAACAACTTTTTCTCGTGGGCGAACATGAAGGGGCTGGCCCTCGCGGTCTCGATGACGGGCATGGTCTCGTGCACGATGCTGTTCTGCCTCGCGGCCGGCGATTTCGACCTCTCGATCGGCTCGGTGGTGGCCTGCGCCGGCGTCGTCGCCGCGCTGGTGATGAACAAGACCGGCAGCATCACGGCCGGCATCCTCGCCGGACTCGCCTGCGGCGCCGTCTCCGGCTTCATCAACGGATTCGTCGTCGCCCGGCTGCGGATCAACGCCCTGATCACGACCCTGGCGACCATGCAGATGGTGCGGGGCTTCGGCTACATCATCTCCGACTACAAGGCGGTCGGCATCACGCGCGACGCGTTCTTCACGCTGGGCAACTCCCGGTGGTTCGGCGTGGACACGCCCATCCTGATCACGCTGGGGTGCTTTCTGCTGTTCGGCTTCCTCCTCAACCGGACCGTCTTCGGCCGCGACACCCTCGCCGTCGGCGGCAACGCCGAGGCGGCGCATCTCGCCGGCATCCCGGTCGAGCGGATCAAGATCACGATCTTCACCGTGCAGGGCGTGATGGCCGCGTTCGCCGGGGTCGTCCTCGCCTCGCGCCTCACGAGCGGCCAGCCCAACACGTCGCAGGGCTTCGAGCTCGACGTCATCTCCGCCTGCGTGCTCGGAGGCGTCTCGCTCACGGGCGGCGTGGGCAGCATGGGGTTCGTCATCGCGGGCGTGCTGATCATGGGCATCGTCCAGAACGCGATGAACCTGCTGAACGTGCAGACCGGCTACCAGTACGTCTCGCGCGGCCTGATCCTTCTCGCCGCCGTCCTCTTCGATCGCTGGAAGCGCCGCCGCGGCGCGGCCTGAATCCGCCGGCCATCGTTCCACCCATGATCCCGCTGCTCCCCCGGTTTCGCCGCTGCGCGCTGCTCGCCGGGATCATCGCGCTGCCGTTCCCGGTCTCGGCCGGCCTGCTCTCGGCGCTCTGGGAGCGGGCGCCCGATCCCGTCGCGGTGTCGTCCGTCTCCACGGAAAACTATGCCGCGCAGAAATTCGGCCCCAAGGCGCCGAAGCCCGAGACCTACCTGTTCTTCCAGGGCCACTACTTCGGCGGTACGACCCGCGACCCGGATCTCGAGCACGCGCAGTTCCTCCAGATCGCGCAGACGCTCGGCGAGAACATGGTCCGGCAGAATTATTTCCCGACCAAGGACCAGAAGAACGCCGACCTGCTCATCGCCGTGCACTGGGGCGTGACCACGACCTACGAGAACCCGAACCGGCAGATGGACCTCGACCGCCTGAACGACGCCATGGCGACCGATATCGCGAAGGGGCCGAACAACATGGATCACTCGGAGGTGAACTCCGAACTCGCCATCGCCGACCTCGAGCAGGGCACCAAGGAATATTACATCAAGGAGAACTCGCGCCTCCTCGGCTTCGACCGCCAGATCGCCAAGGAGGCCGATCCCTCGACCGCGAGCGGGACGACCAACTCCAGCTTCATGAGCAGCGGCGAGCTCGACCTGCGGCAGCTCCTCGATGAGGAGCGCTTCTTCGTCATCCTGATGGCCTACGATTATCACACGATGAAGAAGGGCACGAAGCCCACGCTGCTGTGGTCGACGCGCTTCAGCGTCCGTGCCGCCAGCAACCGTTTCACCGTCGTCCTGCCCGAGATGAGCAAGGCGGCCGCCGACTACTTCGGCCGCAACATGGACGGCCTGAAATTCGAGGCGCCCGGCCTGAAGCAGGGCCAGGTCGACGTCGGCACGCCGACCGTCGTCAAGACGCCCGCCGAGACGGAAAAGAAGTAGCGGCAGGATTGTGGTTGTAGGCCACCTCGATGAGGTGGCCGGCCAGGTCAACGACCTGGCCTACAGCCAGCGTTCAATCCTGGCGGGTGTCCCGCTCCAGCATCCCGAGATATGCCAATGCTTCGTCGCGATTGGCTCCGCACATCGGCTCGACTGGCCGGAGGCTGACGCACACCGCGGGCCGCTCCGGCCGGCCGAAAAGGGCGCAGCGGTAGTCGGGACCCAGCTGCACGCACGGGATTCCCGCCGGCTTGCCGCCCGGCATGCCGGGGATGGGCGACGAGATCGAGGGAGCGATGCAGCAGGCCCCGCAGCCGGAGCGACATTCCATGGTGAAGGAGAGAAGTAAAAAGGAAGAATCGGGAAAAATCCCGTCCGTTTTCGCTCCGAGGCGCCAGGCTGCGTCTCCGTGCCTCCGCGCGAGATTCTTCGGCCCGGAAACGCCGCATTTTTACAAAATGCGGATTGTTGCACACTTGCTTTACGTCGGCGTTTTTTCTGTCCAACGTCGCCGGCCAGTAATGAAACCGGTCAAGGTTCCAGCATTTGAGCTCTTTCTGCACGAGATGATCCCGCTCGCCAAGGCGATGGGCGTCGGCGTGGAGGTGAGCGACGATCGCTCCCTGACCCTGACCGCGCCGAAGGAGCAGAACAAGAATTCGCTCAACACCGCCTTCGGCGGCAGCCTCGTGTCGCTCGCCACGCTCGCCGGCTACGGCGTCGTCTGGGAACTGATGAAGAACGAGAAGGGCGCGACGAAGCCCGAGTGGCACATCGTCGTGAAGGAAAGCCGTGCCGCCTACCGCCGGCCGGTGCTCGGCGACCTGCGAGCGATCTGCGAGCGCCCGGCGCAGGCCGCGATCGCAGAGTTCAAGGAAGCCCTTTCCCGCTACGGCAAGGCGAAGCTGAAGCTTCGCGCCCGTGTCATCGAGGGCGGCCAGACCGCCGTCGACGTGACCGCGGCATTCGTGGTGATCAAGTAAATCCGCCCGCGGCGGATTTCAGGAGACAGAAGACCGGCGACCGCCGGAAAGATTCCCGCTCGCGAGCTTCGCCGCGAAGATGCGCAAAGCCGAAGAAATTCCTCGTCCCACAACTCCTGTCTACTGTCCACCGTCTCCCGTCTCCTGATTCACTCCGGCACCTGGTACGCCTCGAAGAGTGCGACGTTGTCCGACGCGTCGACGACGACGTCGCGAAAGCCGTAACGCCAGCGGACGCCCAGGACCGGGTTCGTGTAAACCGAGGCGATCGACGTGATCGTCCCGGACGGGGTCGTTTTTATGAGGGAATCGGGAGTGACACTGTAGACGTTCCCCTGGCTGTCGGTCCTCGAGTTGAGCGGTACCGCCACCCCCGCCGGCAGCGGCGCCGGCGCCCATAGTTGCGCCCGGGCCGGCGCCGCCGGGCCGAGCAGCGCGACCAAACCGAAAGCGATGGAAACCCGGGAGGCGATCTTCACCTCCCGCAGGACAATCTGCCCGGGCAAACCCGCCATCCGCCCTGGCGGTCCCGCTGTAGGCCACCTCGGTGAGGTGGCCCGGCCAGGTCGGCGACCTGGCCTACAACAAGCAGATCGAGCGAGGCAGGGGTGTCCCTTGAGGACGCCTTGGTTTGCGATCGCTGAGATGGGCGTCCGCAAGGGACGCCCCTACGTTCCGTCGCCCGACCGCTCAGTGCCCCAGCGTGCCGCGGTTGGTCCGGAGCTTCTGCGCCTCGGCGTAGAACTCCTTCGCCCACTTGTTCTGGTTGTCCTGTGCCTCGCGGATGAAGGAGGTGAAGACGGCGGCGCGCAGGATGAACCAGTTGAGAAGGTTGAAGGGGAACCAGACCGGACGCACGAAATCGACGAAGAGCACCGCGCGCCAGCCGTCCGTGTCGTTCCACACCTCGTGGTCGTAGCTGTCGTCGAACAGCAGGCATTCGCCCTCCTTCCAGTGGCAGATCTGGTCGTCGACGCGGATGCGGACGTTTTCGCGCGGCTCCGGGACCATAAGCGCGAGGTGCAGGCGCAGCACGCCGTTGTACGGGCCGCGGTGCGCAGGGATGTGCTTGTGCGGCGACAGGATCGAGAAGAACGCCGTCTTCATTCCCGGGATCTTCTTGAGCGCCGCCATCGTCGCCGGGCAGCGCTGGCAGTTCTCCTCGCTCCAGGAGCCATAGCCGCAGAAGATGAAGGTCTTCCAGTTGTTGTCCGTCTGGATCGTCTTCACCTCGCTCGAGATGTCCTGGAAGTTCGGCAGCTCGTCGCGCCGCTTCATCACCTGGTCGAGCTCCGCGCGGATCGCGGGCCAGTCGGCCTCCACCGCGGCTGACCAGGGGAAGTCGGACCGCGTGTAAACCGGCTTGTCGCCGACACGGGAAAATTTCGCGAGGCACCATTCGGCGCCGTCGAGGAACTTCGCGATGAGTTTGCCGGTGAAACCGGTGGGGGGCTTGAGGGGTTTGCCTTCGACTTTGCCGCGGGCCATGGAAAAACCGGCGAACGGCAGTGGGTTCGCCGCAGGAATTAAGGGTTATGGTTGACTGGTCCGGCGCCCTGACAGCGGGGTGGCTGGCCGGAGTTCATTTCTGAACCGTCCAAACAGATGTGAGGCAATTCCAATAAGGTCAACCGAGGGGCGCCCCGCGGGCTCCATTTTGGATTTTGGGTTTTGGAGTTTGGATTTTGCGAGCCGCTCCAACCTCACCCCGCGTCACGTGGTACCAGATCCTTGGTACGTGAAACTTGGCCCTTGGAACTTCCCCCCTCAAATGTGCTTTGAGTCCGCCTCGTCCTTCTTCACGTAGCCGCTGTCCTGGCGCTGGTGGTTCACCTGGTTCTTCTTGAGATAGGCCTGGTAGACGTCGTCGGCGCTCATCCCGAGGGTCTGCGCGAGCGAGACGAGGAAATGGAACAGGTCGACGACTTCCACGCGCGCATTCTGCTCGTCGAACTTCTGGTACTTGGCCCACCACTTCCACGGGACGGAGTCGATCAGCTCGGCGGTCTCCTGCTGCATCGCGCGGGTGTAATTGAGCACCCACTTGGTTTTTTCCTCGTCGGTCGGAGGCGGAAGTTTCACGCCAATCCGCTGGTTCAGCGCGTCCTGCATGCGGAAGATTTCCTCGAGTTTGTCCATGGCCGCGAGGCTTGGGCCGGCGGCCCGGAAGTGGCAAGTGGCAAGTGCGGCCAATTGTCCCACCGGGCTTATTCCGCTCCGGCCAAAGACTTGTGGCGGCCCTCCGTCTTCCTTCTTTGCCAGGAATTAGCAGTTGCCCCGGGGAACGAATGAAGCGACAGTGGTTCCTTGATGCAGTCGTAGAGCGCTTCTGCGTTCCGTCTGCCTCGTCAAACCAACGGGCGGCTCGCGCCTTGCGTTGAGCCCCCACTCATAAACACACACCACCATGTCAGATACAGCATCGACCGGCGCGCCTGCCGCGGCTCCTTCGGAGCCCCTTTCGGCGCCGGCCTCGTCCGCGGCTCGCACGCCGGCGGACGCCCCCGCGCCGACCGGAACGTTCGGCTCCACCCGCGGTTCAGGCCTGGCCCGCGGTAAACGCCCCGCCCAGCCCGCGGCCTCCCCGGCCGCCTCGTCCACCCCCGACTACAAGCCCACCTCGATCGAGGTGATCACGCCGCAGCGGGAATACAAGAATCCGTTCACCAGCGAGACGCCGGCCGAGGCTCCTGCTCCCGCCCCGGCGGTCGCCGAGCCCGTCGCCAGCGCTCCGGCTCCGATTCCGGCTCCTGCCCCGGCCCCGGCCGCGGTGGCCGCCCCGGCGCCGGCCTCCGACGGTGATCTGTTTCCCTTCAACGCGCCCGCGGCGGCCGAAGGGAAAGCCGAGCTCAACATCCTGCCGCCTGCCGAGTCGCGGCGGGTCGCGCAGAGCTGGGAAAACCGTCCTGCGACCGACGGCGCCTCGAGCACCGAGTCGCGTCCGCGCCGCGACGACCGCCCGACGTTCCGCCCGGAACGCCGCGACGGACGTCCCGAGGGCGAGGCGCGCGAAGGCCGCGGTCCCGGTCGGGAAGGTCGGGACGGCCGGCCCTCCGGTCGCGAGCAGCGTTTCGATCCGCGCGAGCCGCGCAACGAGGCCCGCGAGCCGCGCCGCGAGTTCCGCGACGAGCCGCGCCCCGCTCCCCAGCCCCGCAAATCCGGCGGATTCATCGGCTGGCTCAAGAGTCTCTTCGGCGCCAAGGACACGGCCGGCTCCTCCGAGCAGGCCGGCGGCCAGGGTGAGTCCGGTCACGACGGCCATCACCGGCATCATCGCCGCCGCCACCGCGGCGGCCGCGGCCGGGGCGGCTTCCAGGGCGAGAATCGCGGTCCCCGCGACGCCCAGTCCCAGCCCCGCGCCGAGGGTGAGCATTCCCGCGCCGACGGCGAGGGCCGCGGCGATCGTCCGCACGGCGACGGTCACCGTCGTCGCCGCCATCGCGGCGGCCGCGGACGCAGCCGGGGCGGCTACGGCGGCGATCCCCGCCCCGAGGGCACCCAGGGTGGCGGCGCGATCTGAGCCGCCGTTCGCTTAAAACCTTGCCAAGGCGCGCCGCAACGCGCGCATTTCAAAGGCGTCCGTTTTTCACGGACGCCTTTTTTGCGCCGCAGGCGGATCCGCCGCAGCCCAAGCGAAGGCGGATCTCCGCTCCGTATCCCGCTTCCTCCCACTTCCGCACCATGGCCGACCTCATCGTCAACGGCGGCAAACCCCTCGCGGGGACCATCACGCCGTCCGGCAACAAGAATTCCATCCTCCCGATCTTCTGCGCGACCCTGCTGACCGACGAACCGGTGACGATCCGGAACGTTCCCGCGATCACCGACCTCGACAAGCTCGTCGACTTCTTCCGCGCGCAGGGCTCGCGCGTCGACTGGAACCGCGACACGGGCGAGATGCGCGTCGACCACTCCACCTTCCGGAACCAGCTGGTGAACGACGAGCTGCCGCAGGACATGCGCTCGACCGTGCTGCTCTACCCCGCGCTGCTGCGGCGCCTCGGCCGAATCAGCATCCACTCCAACGCCCAGGGCTGCTCGCTCGGCGTGCGTGAGATCGACCCGCACCTCGAGGTGCTCCGCGCGCTCGGCGCCACCGTGACCGAGGGCGATCCGCTCGTCATCGCGCTCGACAGCGGTTTTCGCGCAACGCGGCACTGGCTCGATTACATGTCGGTCACCGTCACGGAGAACTTCGCCATGGCCGCCGCCCTCGCGGACGGGACGTCCACGCTGGTCAACGCCGCCAGCGAGCCTCACGTGCAGGACCTCTGCGCGGCGCTGGTGGCGATGGGTGCGTCGATCGAGGGGATCGGCACCAGCATGCTCCGGATCACCGGGGTGAGGAAACTCCACGGCGCCAAGCTCCAGGTCAGCTCGGACTACCACGAGATCGTCACCTTCCTCGCGCTCGGCGCCATCACCGGCGGCGAGGTCCGCGTGCGAAATTCCCTGCCCCAGCACTTCGACCTCATCGTCCGCTCGTTCCGCAAGCTCGGCGTCGTCGTCGAGCACGAGGGCGACACCGCCATCGTCCGCCGCCGGCAGCGCCTGAAGGTCGAGGATCCGTACACCAGCAACCTGCTCGCGAAGATCGAGGCCGCGCCGTGGCCGTACTTCTCGGTCGACCTCCTGCCGCTGATGATCGCGCTCAGCACCCGCGCCGAGGGCACGATCCATTTCTGGAACAAGGTTTACGAGAACGGCTTTTCCTGGATGCCCGAGCTGGCGAAGTTCGGCGCGCACGTCGTGGTGAGCGACCCGCACCGCATCGTGGTCTTCGGCAGCAAGCCGCTCCGCCCCGCCACGGTCGTCTCGCCCTACGTCATCCGCGCCGCCGTCGCCCTCACGATGGTCGCCGCCTCGATCCCCGGCCGCAGCGTCGTGCGCAACGCCGAGATCATCAAGCGCGCCCACCCCCGCTTCGTCGAAAACCTCCGCAGCCTGGGCGCGGAATTGGAATGGAAATGATTCTGATTTTGGAGTTTGGAGTTTGGATTTTGGATTTCGCGCCGGCGCCGAAGGTGTCCGTCACCCCCCTGCCCGCGCTTCAATCTCGGTTTCCCCTCAGCTGATCGGTCGGACAGAAAAATCTCCGCACGCCGTGCCCGAATCCAAATTCCAAAATCCAAAATCCAAAATCCCGCCGCCGCCCGCGGCGGCGACCGGCCTCGGCTTCATCACCAGCACGCTCGCCGCGCCGGTCTCGGCCGCCGAGGCGGCGCTGCGGCCGCTGTCGTTCGCGGACTTCACCGGGCAGCCCAAGACGATCGAGCGCCTGCAGGTCATGGTCGGCGCCGCCCGGAAGCGCGGCGAGGCGCTGAACCACATCCTCTTTTCCGGGCCGCCCGGCCTCGGCAAGACCACCCTCGCCTTCATCCTCGGCCACGAGCTCGGCAAGAATGTCCGGGTCACCTCGGGCCCGGTCATCGAAAAGCCCGGCGACCTCGCCGGCCTGCTCACCAACCTCGAGGAGGGCGACATCCTCTTCATCGACGAGATCCACCGCATCCCGAAGACGGTCGAGGAGTACCTCTACTCCGCGATGGAGGACTTCCGCCTCGACATCATGATCGACCAGGGACCGAACGCGCGCAGCGTGCGGCTCTCGCTCCCGCGCTTCACGCTCGTCGGCGCCACCACCCGCAGCGGCCTGCTGACCGCGCCGCTGCGCTCCCGCTTCACGCTCCAGACCCGGCTCGACTACTACGACCACGCGACGCTCGGGGGCATCGTCCGCCGCAGCTGCGGACTGCTCCAGGTCGTGATCGACGACGGCGGCGCAGAGGAGATCGCCACCCGCGCCCGCGGCACGCCCCGCGTCGCCAACAATCTCATCCATTTCGTCCGCGACTACGCCCAGGAGCGCGCCCAGGGCCGGATCACCCGGCCGGTCGCCGCCGCCGCGCTCGAGCTGCTGGAGATCGACGCGGCCGGCCTCGACGAGATGGACAAGCGGATGCTGCGGATCATGGCCGAGAACTACCGCGGCGGCCCCGTCGGCATGAGCACCATCGCCGTCGCCGCCGGCGAGGAGGCCGAGACCCTCGAGGAAGTCCACGAGCCCTTCCTCATCCAGGAAGGCTACCTCCAGCGCACCCCGCAGGGCCGCGTCCTCACCGCCAAGGGCTACGCCGCCATCGGCTTGAAGCCTCCGGGCGGCACTCAGGACGCGCTGCTGTAATCCGCGATTTTTCCATGCCCGCCCCCGATCCGGCTTCTGCGCCGCCCCCGCTTTTCGTCGATGTATCCGACTTCGAGCGCGAGGCGAAGGCGCGGATGCCGCACGTGTCCTGGGAGTACATCTCCGGCGCCGCGGCGGACGAGCTCACGCTGCGCTGGAACCGCGAGTCCTACGACCGCCTGCGCCTGCGGCCGCGGGCGATGGTGGACGTCTCGAAGCTCGACACGCGCGTCACGCTGCTGGGACGCGAGCATCCCTTCCCGCTGCTCCTCGCGCCCACGGCCTACCAGCGCCTCACGCATCCGGAGGGCGACCTCGCCACCGCCCGCGGCGCCCATGCGGCCGGGGTCACGATGGTCGCGAGCATCTTCTCGTCCGACCCCATCGAGGCCATCGCCGCCGCCGCCCCGCAGCCGCTGTGGATGCAGCTCTACATCCAGCGCGACCGCGACCTGACCCGCGAGCTGGTGCGCCGGGCCGAGGCCTCGGGCTGCGAGGCGCTGGTCCTGACCGTCGACACGCCCGTCCTCGGCCCGCGCAACCGCGAGCTGCGCAGCCGGTTTTCGCTGCCGCCCGGCGTGGACCGCGCCAATCTGCGCGGGCTGCCCAACGCGCTCGGCGCCCACCGCTCGACGGAGGGCGCCATCTTCAGCGCGCTGCTGGATCCCTCGCTGACCTGGAAGGACGTCGCCTGGCTGCGCTCGATCACGAAGCTGCCCCTGCTGGTCAAGGGAGTCCTCAATCCCGACGACGCCGTGCGCGCGATCGACGCCGGCGTCGCCGGCATCATCGTCTCCAATCACGGCGCCCGCAACCTGGACACGGAGCCCGCCACGATCGACGCGCTGCCGGAGGTGGCCGCAAAGGTCGCCGGGCGCGTGCCGATCCTCGTCGACGGCGGCGTCCGCCGGGGAACCGACATCCTCAAGGCGATCGCGCTCGGCGCCAACGCCGTGCTGATCGGCCGGCCCTACCTTTTCGGACTCGCCGTCGACGGCGCCGCCGGGGTGACGCGCGTGATCCAGATCATCCGCCGCGAGCTCGAGATGGCCATGGCCGTCAGCGGCCGGCCCAAGATCGCCGACATCGACGCCTCACTGATCTGGCGGTGAGCATCGGCCACCTTGGGCCGCGGACTCATTTTCGAGCCCGGAATCTTGGCCACAAAAAGGCACGAAGGGTCGGGAGCTTCGGCGGAACCGCCTGTGCGCCTATAGGCGCGATGGAGATTCCAGCCGTAGCCGCGGACCCTTCGTGCCTTTTTGTGGCCACTCAGAGATCGCCGAGCTGCGGCCGCAGCACGATTTCCTCGACGACGGTGCGGCGGCCCAGGCGGTAGACATCGAGGAAAGCCCACGCCACATCCTCCGCCGGCATGATGCGCTGGGGCTTCACGCCGCTTTTCGCCCACGACGGCGACCAGGTGGCGCCGGGATGCACGCAGCAGACCCGGATGCCGGAGTTCTTCGTCTCGGCGCGCAGCACCTGGGCCAGGCCGGTCACGCCGAACTTCGCCGCGCAGTAGGCGGCGCCATTCGGATAGGCGCCGAGCCCCGCGATCGAGCTCATGAAAAAGATGTCGCCGCGCCCGCGCCGGCGCATCGCCGGCAGGAACGCCCGCGTGACGAGGAAAGCGCTCCGGAGGTTCGCCGCGACGATCCGGTCGAAATCCGCGACCGCCAGCTTCTCAAGCGGCGCGCCGGCGAACTTGCCCGCGTTGTTGATCAGCACATCCACCGCGCCCCAGCGCTTCGCCACGGCCTTCGCCATGGCAGCCACCGAGGCCTCGTCGCTGACGTCAGCTGGGAAAATCTCCGCTTCCGCTCCCAGCCGCCGGCACCTGACCGCCACGCCGCGGAGATTCTTCTCCGACCGCGCCACCAGCGCCAGCCGCAGCCCGCGGACTTCCCGGGCAAAGACCTGCGCGATCGCCGCCCCAATGCCTTGGGAGGCGCCAGTGATGAGGAGCAGCGGTTTCTTCGCCGCGGATGGCGCGGATCGACGCGGATTACTCATTGGATTCTCGAATCACCCGTTTCCATTGCAGCTTGGCATGCTTGAAATTCAAAAGCAGCGCCAGTTTGAGTTTGGTGATCGCGAGGTATCCGATCATTTGGCGCAGATGGGTATCGGTGAATACTTCCACCACTTTGGGATCCGCAATCACCAATCCGTCCACGATGGCGTCGGGCACAAGAGTTCCAATCAGCTCTCCTCCATAATAGACCGAATGGGCCTTTTGCGATTCGACCGTGTGCCCCTGCCTCCTCAACTCGATCACCAGCGCACGCTCGTAGAGCTTTTCGTCCAGTCCCGGCCCCAGCTCGTTCAGGACCGCCATCGCCGCCCCGATGATCTTCCCACTAAGCTCCTCGTGAATCATCGGCTCGTATCCGCGTCGATCCGCATCATCCGCGGCGGCTTGATTCAGCAAAGCAGCGACCCGAAATCCATGAAGTCCGCGGTAAAGCCGCCCTTCACGCCCTTGCAGATCACGCTCACGGCATCGTGCGAGTGCAGCGACTCCAGGTGCGAGCAGGCGATGCGGAAGTCGCGGATGCGGTCGTCGCCGTCGAATTCCCGGTAGAGCAGACGCGCCGCGTCCTCGACGAATTTCAGGTGCGCGCCGTTCAGCTCGGCGAACGCCTGCTCGTCCTCGCGCTTCACCATCACCTGCGTCTCGGTCTGGAGCGCGTCCAGGCAGTGCGCATGGACGTCCTCGATCCAGATCTTCTTCCCCTCCGCCGCCTCGAGGCAAACCCGCGCCTTGCTGCGCTGCGAATGCGGCACGCTGTAGGCGCCGCGCACGTCGCGCGCGTGCTCGGCCAGCTCGGCGCTGCACGGGCAGGCCGAGGAATAGACAAAATCGAAATGCATGAACCGCCGGTATTGCCCGTCCCGGGTCATCACCCCCTCGAAGGCCACGTCGTAGTACTGCCAGCCCGCGAGGTTGCTGCGCAGGCTCGGCCGGAGCATCGGATAGGAGAACTTCACCTTCAGCCGGGCATCCTTGCTCTCCACCTTGCGCAGGTAGGCCTTCAGGATCTTTCCCATCCACTCGCCGGTGATCACGCCGTCCTTGTGGTCGTAGAACGAGCGCATGATCCGGCTCATGTTGATGCCCTTCAGCTCGGCCTCGAGGGAAACGGTGCCGGTCACGCTGGTCTCCAGCGTCACGATTTTGCCCGCCTTCGTGCGGTATTTCAGCGGGAGGCGGAAATTGTGGATGCCGACCTGCTGGATCGGCACGTGCGCCCCCTGGATGGAGTCGTGCGCCGCCAGCATCATGTCGGGCATCGAGGCGACGTAGGGCGGCGTCGACTTGAACTTGCGGTCGTAGCTCCGCTTGATTTTCGCCGGCTGCCCGCAGCTGGAGTCGTGAAGATACATGGGTTTCATGATGGCGGGGCTCAGGCGGGGCCGACCGGCCCGTGATAATCGGCGAAATTGCGGGGCGTCTCGTACAGGCGCACGCGGTGCAGGTGCGCCGGCGCCGGGACGTGCGGGGCGATCTGCCGCCAGAAGGCGATGACGAGGTTTTCCGTGGTGGGGATGATCCCCCGCAGGAAGGGCACGTCCTCGTTGAGGTTGTGGTGGTCGCAGGGCCGGAGGATCGTCCGCTCCAGGAGGCGCTTCAGCTCGCTGAGGTCCATGATGTAGCCGGTCTCCGCGTCGGGCTGGCCGCGCAGGGTCACCTCCAGCACGTAGTTGTGGCCGTGCCAGTGCGGGCTCGTGCACAGGCCGTACTGCTGCTGGTTCCACCGCTGGCTCTTCGACGGATTGTGCAGCCGGTGCGCCGCGTTGAAATGCACCTGCCGGGTGATGAACACCGTCCCGGTCAGGACGCGCGGGCGACGCGGGGCGGCGGGTCGGCGGCTGGATTTCGCAGGCATGGAGGGGTCAGAGATAGCCAAAATCCCCCCGCGGTCAATGCACGTGCAACGAAGCCGGTCGCGCAAAGTGCGGCTCGACGAAAATGCCTTTTGGCCGATAACTGGCTCCCTCCCCGCGCCGCCGGCGCTTCACCTTCTTCATGGCCGCCACGCCCGCCTTCCTCGATTCCGCCGATCCCGCGATCTACACCCTGCGCACGACCGCGCCGGGGCCCGCGGGCCGGCTGCCGCTCACGGCGGAGGCGCTGCGGGCGGCGTCGAGCGGCCAGGTGTTCGGGATGACGCAGAACGCCGGCATGGGCTGGGACCCGCGGAAGATGCTCGGGAAGGAGTTCCTCATCCTCAGCACGCAGGGCGGCATCCGTGCCGCGGACGGTTCGCCGGTGGCGCTCGGCTATCACACGGGGCACTGGGAAGTGGGCCTGCTGATGGAGGAGGCCGCGCGCACCATCGCGGCGCAGGGCGCCGTGCCCTTCGCGGGCTATGTCAGTGACCCGTGCGACGGACGCTCGAACGGCACCGACGCGATGTTCGACAGCCTGCCCTATCGCAACGACGCCGCGATCGTCTTCCGCCGGCTCATCCGCTCGCTGCCCAACTGCCGCGGGGTCGTCGGCGTCGCGACCTGCGACAAGGGCCTGCCCGCGATGATGATGGCGCTCGCCGGCGCGAAGCATCTCGCCGGGGTGCTCGTGCCGGGAGGCACCACCCTGAAGGCGGAGGAGGCGGAGGACACCGCCAAGGTCCAGACGCTCGCCGCCCGCTTCGCCCAGGGGGAGATCACGCTCGACTACGCCGCGGAGATGGGCTGCCGCGCCTGCGGCTCGCCCGGCGGCGGCTGCCAGTTCATGGGCACGGCCGCGACGTCGCAGGTCGTCGGCGAGGCCCTGGGGCTGTCGCTGCCGCATGCCGCGCTCAGCCCGTCGGGCGCCCCGATCTGGCGCGACATGGCCGCCCGCTCCGCCCTCGCGCTGCTGGCCTTCGAGCGCGCGGGAAAGACCACGGGAGACATCCTCTCGGAGGCGGCGCTGCACAACGCGATGGTCGTGCACGCGGCGTTCGGGGGGTCGACCAATCTGGTGCTGCATGTCCCCGCAATCATGCACGCCGCGGGCCTGCCGCGCCCCACGGCCGCCGACTGGGCCCGGATCAACCGCCAGGTGCCGCGGCTCGTCGATGCGCTGCCGAACGGCCCGAAGCATTTCGCCACGGTGCAGGTGTTCCTCGCCGGCGGCGTGCCCGAGGCGATGCTTCACCTGCGCGAGCTCGGACTGCTCCGGCTCGATGCGCTCACCATCACGGGCCACCCGCTCGGGGAAAATCTCGCCTGGTGGGAAAAATCGGAGCGCCGGGAGCGCCTCCGCCAGAAGCTGCGCGAGCTCGACGGCGTCGATCCCGGCGAGGTCATCCTCTCCCCCGCCCGCGCCCAGGCCGCGGGGCTGACCAGCACGGTCTCCTTCCTCGGCGGGAATCTCGCCCCGGAAGGCGCCCTCGTGAAGAGCACCGCGATCGATCCGTCGCTGCTCGGGCCCGACGGCGTCTTCCTCCACGAAGGCCCGGCGCGCGTTTTCGGCTCGGAGCGGGACGCCATCGCCGCGATCAAGTCGAAGGGGCCCGACGCGATCGTGCGCGGCGAGATCCTCGTCCTCATGGGCATCGGCCCCGCCGCGGGCATGCCGGAGACCTACCAGATCACCTCGGCGCTCAAGTATCTCACGAAAGGCCGCGGTGTCGTGCTGCTGACCGACGGGCGTTTTTCCGGCGTCTCGACGGGCCCCTGCATCGGGCACATCAGCCCCGAGGCGTGGGCCGGGGGCCCGCTCGGCAAGTTGCGCGACGGCGACCGCCTGCGCGTCCGGATCGATCCGCGCAAATTGGAAGGCTCGATCGACTTCCTGCCCGCTCCCGGCACCGGACTCGGCGGCGAGCAGGAGCTGGCGCGGCGCCCGCTGTCGCCGAAGCTCGTCCGCAACCCGGCGATCCCCGACGACACCCGCCTCTGGGCGGCGCTGCAGGGCGTGAGCGGCGGCAGCTGGGGCGGCTGCGTTTACGACGCGGACCGAATCATCGAACGCCTGGCGGCGCGCTAGCCAGATTCGGATTTTCGGCCATGAAAAGGCACGAAATGACACGATAAAATACCTCGGATCGGATTCAGGATGGATCCCGAACCGCCGATTTTTGTGTCATCTTGAGCCTTTTCGTGGCCAAAAAATTCGGACCTGGCCGCCGATTCACATTTTGATTGTCGCCGCGGCGCACGCGGCGTTTACCAGTCGGTAACATGGCGATGCGGTTCTGCATTCTCGGCAGCGGCAGCGCGGGGAACTGCGCCCTGCTGCAGACGGAGGGTGCGCGTGTGCTGGTGGACGCCGGTTTTTCCGCGCGGCGCCTCGGCGAGATGCTCGCCGCCATCGGCGAATCGCTGCAGCGGATCGACGCCATCTTTCTCACCCACGAGCACGGCGACCACGCCGCGGGGATCGACGGACTGAAGAAATTTCCGCACATCCGGGTCTTCGCCAATGCCGGCACCTCCCGCGCGGTGCAGTCCGGGCTCTCGCACCGGCCTGACTGGCAGGTTTTCGAGACCGGCGCCCGCTTCCGCTTCCGCGACCTCGAGGTCGAGAGCTTCACGGTGCCGCACGACGCCGCCGATCCGGTCGGCTTTCTTTTCCGCTGCGGCCAGCCCGACGACCTCTTCTCGCCGCGACGCAGCCTGGCCTGGCTGACCGACCTCGGGCACGCGCCGCAGCACATCCGCGAGCGCATCCGCGAGGCCGACGTCCTCGTGGTCGAGGCCAACCATTGCCCCGAGATGCTCAAGGCCGACCCGCGCCGCCCCTGGTCCGTGAAGCAGCGCATCAGCGGCCGCCACGGCCACCTCTCCAACGAGGGCGCGCGCGAGCTGCTCGCCTCCATCGCCAGCCCGCGCTGGCAGCGCGTGTTCCTCGCCCACCTCAGCCGCGACTGCAACAGCCCAGCGGCCGTCGAACAGGCCCTGGCCGCGCTCGGTCTCCCGCTGTCCGTGGTTGCTCCTGGGTGCGGGACGCCGTTCTACGATTTTGTCTAAAGGCCGCGGCGGCCAACGCCAAAGCCCAGACGCCAAACGCCAAAGAGATTTGGGATCTCAGCGCCGGGCTCCGGCTTTGCCCGTTTGCGACTTCACCGGTTTTTGGCGTTTGGAGTTTGGCGTTTGAAATTTACGCCGCCCCGCGACGTCGCGACATGTTTGTCACTTTTTCGGCGTGGCGTTTGCTCTAGTGGACCGCAAACTTTCCCGCCGTGTCCCTCTCCACCGATTCCTTCCGGCGCACCAAGATCATCTTCACGCTGGGGCCCGCCACCGAGAGCGAGGAGATGCTGGACCGCATGATCCGCGCGGGCGCCGATATCGTGCGGCTCAACATGGCGCACGCGAAGCACGACTGGACCCGCGAGGCGATCCGGCGCATCCGCGCCGCGTCCGCCAGGGTCGGGCGCGACGTCGCGATCATGATGGACATCAAGGGCCCCGAGATCCGCACCGGCGACCTCGCCGCCCCGATCGAGCTGAAGCCGGGCGAGATCTTCGACTTCACCGTCAAGCCCGGCGCCGAGCGCGACAACGCCGAGGAGATCCGCTCGGTCAACGTCAACTACCAGGATCTCGTCAACGACATCAAGGTCGGCGACACCGTGCTGGTCGACAACGGCCTGATCCGCCTCGAGGTCCTCGAGAAGACCCGCGCGCACATCCGCTGCCGCGTCCTCATCCCCGGCCAGCTCTCCTCGCGCCGGCACATCAACCTGCCCGGGGTGAAGGTGAACCTCCCCGCCTTCACGGAGAAGGACCGCGGCGACGCCACCGTCGGCCTCGAGGAGGGCATCGATTTCCTCGCGCTGTCGTTCGTGCGCGAGGCCAATGACGTCGCGCTGCTGCGCGCGTTCCTCGAGGAGCGGAAGTCCAAGGTCCGGATCATCGCGAAGATCGAGGACCAGTCGGCCATCGACAACCTCGACGAGATCGTCACGGCCTGCGACGCCCTCATGGTCGCGCGCGGCGACCTCGGGATCGAGTGCCCGTTCGAGGACCTGCCGGTGATCCAGCGCCGCGCGGTCAACGCCTGCCTCTCGCAGGGCCGGCCCGTGATCATCGCGACCCACATGCTCGAGAGCATGATCTCCCAGGCCGTGCCGACGCGCGCGGAGATCACCGACGTCGCCAACGCCGTCTACGAGCAGGCGGACTGCGTCATGCTCTCGGGCGAGACGACCGTCGGCCGCTACCCGGTCGAATGCGTGCAGATGCTCGACAAGATCGCGCGCCGCATCGAGCGCGAGGAGGCGCCCGACACCCGCACGACGGCGGTCTTCACCAGCGAGCGGATGAAGGTGCTGCACTCCGCGGTGGTCCTCGCGAACGAGCTGCCGCATTCGAAGCTCCTGACCTTCACCCGCCACAGCTTCATGGCCCGCGGCCTGGCGGCGCTGCGGCCGGTGCACTCGCCGATCTTCGCCTTCACGCCCTCGCCCGAGGTGTTCCGCCAGCTGCGACTGCTGCGGGCGGTCGAACCCTTCCTCATGCCGTTCGCCCCCGAGCCCGACGCCACCATCGAGAACGCAATCGGCCAGCTGAAGCAGGCGGGCGCGATCGCCGCCGGCGACAAGCTGATCATTGCCACCGACATCGTCTCGCAGGATCGCCTGGTCGACAGCGTGCAGCTGCGGACGGTGCGGTGAGGACTAATTTTGGATTTTGGGTTTTGGAGTTTGGATTTTTCAGCGCGGCGGCGCTGTCGTCATAAGGAGCACCGGAACAAACGGGGTCATTCCGCTTCTAGCGATGGCATGGGCCGCTCTGCCCTTGTCTTAAACCCTCACCCGCGCTCTCCTGCTCGAGTCATGCTCCGCCGGTTTTCCCTCGTCCTGACGCTCGCCGCGTGGCTGCTGGCCACGGGGAGCCAGTGGGATCTGGCGCAGACCTTCGCCTGGGGACGCATGCTGGTGACCTATTCCCGGACCATGACACTTGAGCAGGCGCTGCAGAAGACCTTCGACGGCGAGATGTGCGCGATCTGCGCCGCCGTCCAGGACGCCCGGCAGCAGCAGGATCCGGCGGGCGTGCCCGCGCCGGACGGCAAGCCGCTCGGCAAGATTCTTTTCGTGAGCGCCCCGGGCGCTCCCTGGGTCGCGTCGCCCGTCCTGCGGTGCGCCGGCCTCGCCTCCGCCCAGTCCACGCCGTCGAGCGCGGAGCGCGGAGCCCCGCCCAGCCCGCCGCCGCGCGCGCTGGCCTGATCCCGCCGCCGCTTTTCCGGCGCGCCGCGTCCGGCTGCCTTGCGCAGTCGCACGCTTTCTTCCGCGCCTTCGCGACGGCTCCCGCCGGCCGGTTTTCCTCCGGCCCCATTTGCGCGCACCCGCGCACCGTCACGCCATTCCCTCTCCTCTCCTGCCATGAAAACTTTTCCCTGTCTTCTCCTCTCTTTCATCCTCGCCTCCGCCGCCTCGGCGCAGGCGCCCGCGCCGGCGGCTTCCGCCGGCGCCATTGCTCCCACCAAACTCGATCCCTTCGCCGTCAGCGCGGGCCGGGCCGCCTATCCCGCGCCCTCGCTCGTCACGGCCCCCGTGCTGCCCGTCACCGCCAGCATCGACGCCGCGCGGATCGACGACACCGTCAACCTCGTGGACACCGAGGACGCGGTGAAATACCTCCCGAGCGTCTTCCTCCGCAAGCGCAACTACGGCGACACGCAGGCCGTCATGGCCACGCGCACCTGGGGCGTGAGCTCGAGCGCACGGAGCCTGGTCTTCGCCGACGGCGTGCCGCTCTCCGCGCTGATCGCCAACAACAACAACATCGGCGCCCCGCGCTGGGGCCTCGTCGCCCCCGCGGAGATCGAGCGCATCGACCTGATGTACGGGCCGTTCTCCGCCGCCTACGCCGGCAACTCGATCGGCGCGGTGATGGAGATCACCACCCGCCTGCCGGAACGCGCCGAGGGTTCGCTTTCCCAGACGCTGGCCTGGCAGGACTTCAGCCTCTACGGCACGCGGAACACCTATCGCACGGCGCAGGCCGCCGCCACCGCCGGCGGCCGCGCGGGCGCGCTCTCGGTCTGGACCAGTGCGAACTTCCAGGACAGCCACAGCCAGCCGCTCAGCTTCGTCACGGCGGGCGCCTTCCCCGCCGGCACCAGCGGCGGCTACGCGGCGGCCAACAAGCTCGGCGCGCCCGCCGACGTCCTCGGCGCCGGCGGCCTTCTCCACACCGGGATGACGAACGCCACGTTCAAGGCCGCCTACGATCTCACGCCCGCGCTGCGCGCGACGTACACCTTCGGCTTCTGGGAAAATGACGCCGATTCCACCGTCCAAACCTACCTGCGCGACGCCTCCGGCCGGCCGACTTTCGCCGGCCAATCGGGTTTCGCCAGCGGCTACTACCACCTGCTGCAGCAGCACTCTTCGCACAGCCTCTCGCTGCGCACCCATAACAAGGGCAACTGGGATTTCGAGGCCGTCGCCTCGCTCTATCGCATGGACAAGGACGAGCAGCGCCTGCCCACGACCGCTTCCGCCACCGGCACCGGCTTCGGCTCCGCCGGCCGGATCGCGGTGCTCGGCGGCACCGGCTGGTCCACCCTCGATCTCAAGGGTCTCTGGCGGCCCAGCGGCTCCGAAGGCCCTCACCTCGTGACATTCGGCGCGCACGACGATCGCTACAAACTGTACAATCCCACGTTCAACACCTCCGACTGGCAGGCCGGAGCTCCCACCACCATCGCCACCGAAGGCGACGGCAAGACCCGCACGCAGGCCCTCTGGGTGCAGGACGCGTGGCAGCTCACGCCGGCCCTGAAGCTGACCACCGGCGTCCGCTACGAGGAATGGCGAGCCGACGACGGCTACAACGCCAACGGCGCCACCGCCGTGCGCCAGCCCGGGCTCGGCGCGGTGCGATCGTCGCCGAAGGCCATCCTCGCCTGGACGGCTTCTCCGCAGTGGACGTTCACGGCCTCGATCGGCCAGGCCTACCGTTTCGCCACCGCCTCGGAGCTTTACCAGCTCGTCTCGACCGGCTCCACGTTCACCTCGCCCAACCCGAACCTGAAGCCCGACGACGTGCTCGCCGCCGAGCTGCGGGTCGACCGCCGCTTCGAGCACGGGCGCGCGCGCCTCGCGCTCTTCCAGGACGAGGTGCACGACGCGATGATCTCGCAGTTCAATCCGCTCGTGCCCGGATCGACGGCGCTGTTCTCCTATGTCTCGAACGTCGATCATGTCCGCTCCCGCGGCGCGGAGCTCTGGCTCGACCGGGACAACGTGTTCGTCAGCGGCCTCAGCTTCTCGGGCAGCGTCACCTACCTCGATGCCCGGACGCTCGCGACCTCCGGCCAGGCCAGCGCCACCGCGCCGGCCGGCAGCGCGATCGGGAAGCGGCTGCCCAACATTCCCGACTGGCGGGCCGCGTTCGCCGTCACCTATCGCCCCAGCCCGCGCTGGGCCGTCACGGTCGGCGGCCGCTACAGCGGCATGATGTTCACCACGCTCGACGACGCCGACGTGAACCCGAACACCTACCAGGGCTTCGCCGCCTGGTTCGTGGCCGACGCCCACGCCGACCTCCGCTTGAGCCAGCGGTGGTCCGCCAGTGTCGGCGCCGACAATCTGCTCAACCGGAAATATTTCCTCTTCCATCCGTTTCCGCAGCGCACCGTGATCCTCGGCTTGAAGTGCGCCTTTTGACGCCATGTCACCCGTGCGGCGAAACCCCTCCCTCACGGCTGCGTCATTCCCCGGGGAGCACTCCTTCATGTCTTTTCCCTGCCTTCGTGGTTCGGTCGCGGCCGCCGTGCTTTTGCTGGGAGCGGACTTCGTCGTTTCCTCCGAGGTGAATGCCCAAGGCGTTTCTTCCGCAGCCCCGGCGTCGACGGTGCCGCTCGGCGAGGTCGTCGTCTTTGGCCGCTCCCGCGATCTCATCGGCGATGCCACATCGGCCGCGGAGGGCGAAATCGGCGCCCCGGAGCTGGCGGTCCGGCCGTTCCTCCGCCGCGGCGAGCTGCTCGAGGTCATTCCCGGCGTGATCATCACGCAGCACTCCGGCGACGGGAAGGCCAACCAGTATTTCCTGCGCGGGTTCGATCTCGACCACGGCACCGACTTCGCCAGCAGCGTCGACGGCCTGCCCGTCAACATGCGCACCAACGCGCACGGCCAGGGCTATTCCGACCTGAACTTCATCATCCCGGAGTTCGTCGAAAACATCTCCTACCAGAAGGGCCAGTCGTTCGCGGAGAACGGCGACTTCTCGGCGGCGGGCGCGGCCCAGTTCCATCTGTTCGACGCGCTGCCGCGGAACTTCGCCAAGATCGAGCTGGGCGAAAACGAGTACGCCCGCCTGGTCCTCGGCGACACCGAAAAGCATGGCGCCGGCGGCCTCACGACGCTCGGCTTCGAGGCCGGCTACAACAACGGCCCGTGGGTGCAGGCGGAGGACGCCAGCCATTTCTCCGGCCTCGCGCGCCAGAGCTGGTCCGCCGGCGACAATGAATTCAAGCTCACCGCCCTCGGCTATCACGGCGACTGGAACTCCACCGACCAGGTGCCGTTCCGCGCGATCGCGGCCGGAACCATCGATCGCTTCGGAAACATCGATCCCACCGACGGCGGCAGCAGCGACCGCGACAGCCTGTCCTTCGACTGGATCAACCGCGGCTCCAACGCCACCACCCGGCTCAATCTCTACGCGATCTATTACCGGCTGAGCCTCTTCTCCGACTTCACCTATTTCCTGGTTGATCCGGTGAACGGCGACCAGTTCAACCAGCGCGAGCGCCGCGGCGTCTTTGGCGGCAGCCTCGAGCGCACCTGGACCGGCGCTCTCGGCGCGCACAAGTCCGAGACCACCGTGGGCGCGCAGCTGCGCGAGGACGCAATCAACGTCGGCCTCTTCGACACCGTGCAGCGCCGGTATCTGGCGACCGTGCGCTCCGACGACGTCAACGAAGGCAGCATCGGGCTCTTCGCCAAGAACGTCCTCCACGTGAACGACTGGTTCCGCATCGAGTCCGGCCTGCGCGGCGATGCGTACCGGTTCAAGGTGGACAGCGATCTTCCCGCCAACAGCGGCACCCGCACCGCCACGATCGCCAGCCCGAAGCTGAACCTCACCTTCGGTCCGTGGGATAAAACCGAGCTTTACCTGAACGGCGGCTATGGTTTCCACAGCAACGACGCGCGCGGCGTGCTGACGACCGTCGACCCGGGTTCCGGCCTGCCGGTCGAGCGGGCGAAGCCGCTCGTCCGCGCCCTGAGCGCGGAGGCCGGCGTGCGCACGTCCTTCCTGCCCGGCCTCGTCAGCACGGTTTCATTCTGGGCGCTGGATCTCGACTCCGAGCTCGTGTTCTCCGGCGACTCGGGCGGCACCGAGGCTTCGGGGCCGACGCGCCGCTACGGCGTCGAGCTGGCCAATTTCTATCGCGCGACTCCCTGGCTAGCCTTCGATGCGGACCTGTCCTTCACCCACGCCCGCTACCGCGACCGGGAGGGCGACGCGCCCAACGCCGGCACCTATCTGCCCAATTCCATCGGCACCGTGCTGACCGCCGGCTCCGTGGTCAACCTGCCCTCCGGCTGGTTCGGCAGCCTGCGGGTCCGCTACTTCGGGCCGCAGCCGCTGATCGAGGACGATTCCGTGCAAGGTCCTTCGTCGCTGACCTTCAACGGCCGGGTCGGATGGCGCCACCGCGACTGGGAGGCCGCCGTCGACGTCCTGAACCTCCTGGACCGGGCCAACGACGACATCGCCTACTATTACGAGTCCCAACTCAAGACGGAGACCGCCCCGGTCGCCGACATCCATCTCCATCCCGCCGAAGAGCGCACGTTCCGGGTCAGCGTGACGCGGCGCTTCTAAGTGCAATGCGCCGCGTCGCTGGGGAAATGTAGGGGCGTCCCTAGCGGACGCCCGTTCGTTTCGGCTAGTGCCCAGCCGGGCGTCCGCAAGGGACGCCCCTACATTTCCCCAGCGGAATATCCGATTGCGTTCGCCCCTCTGACGGATAGCCATTGCTCTGCTTTATGCGCCGGGTTGCCGCCATTTTTCTGCTCTTTTGGACCTGTGTTCTCGGTCCGGCGCTGCCGCTGGCGGCGGCACACGAGGCGCCGGCCCGCTGCGACTGCTGCCCGCCCAACGGCTGCGACCACGATTGCGCGCTGCCGCCCGCGGGTCCCGCCGTGTGCACGATGGAGGTGTCGGCGCAGGTGAGCCCGGCCGCGGTTCGGCGCGTCGCGCGCGTCGTCCGGCGTCGGGATGAAGTTTTTGCGGTTTCTTCCGGGATGTTCGCGGCCCAGCGGGTCCTTCCCGCGACGCGCTCGAATCCGCCCCCTGCGGGTGTGCCTCGATTCAAGGCGCACTGCAGTTTCCTGATCTAAGGGCCGCGTGCCCCTGGCGTGCCCGTTCGGGCCGCCGCGACCGTATCCGCCTGCGCCGGCTTTGCCGTGCGCCGGTTCTGCCATGGGTCGTCCGATTCCCGCTGCCTCGTCCCGTCCTTTTCGCTTTTCCGTCCCTTTCCCTCCATGAAACCGATTTTTCTCCTCTGCCTCGCGCTCCTGCCGCTGCCGGCGCTCCGCGCCGCGGACGCCGCGCCGCACCTCTATCAATGTCCGATGCACCCGTGGATCCACTCGGACCATCCAGGCAAGTGCACGATCTGCGGCATGAGCCTCGTCGCCATGGACCCGGCAGGCTCCGTGGCCAGCACGGTGACGCTGCGCCCGGACCAGGTCGCCTCGCTCGGCGTGGCCACGACTCCCGTCGGCCGCGGGCCGCTCGTCCGGACGCTCCGGGTGAACGGCCAGATCGACGACGACGACACGCGCCACCGGATCCTGGCGGCGCGCATCCCCGGCCGCGTCGACCAGCTTTTCGTCAACGCCGTCGGCGCCGAAGTCGTCGCCGGGGCGCCGCTGGCGACGATCTACAGTCCCGACGTGCTCACCGCGGAGCGGGTGTTCGTGGAGCGGCTGAAAGCCGGCGAGGCGGCCTTTCCCGCCGCCGACCGCGCGGCCGCGCGCGAGCGGCTCTTCGAGCTCGGGCTCACCGAGCCGGAAATCCACGCCCTGGAGACCACGCAGCAGCCGTCCGCCACCCTCACGGTCCGCGCCCCGCTCGCCGGGACGGTCGTCTCGAAATCCGTCTACGAGGGCCAGTACGTGACCGCGAGCGACCGCCTGTTCGAGATCGCCGACTTCTCCTCGATGTGGTTCCTGTTCGACGCGTACGAGCAGGACATTCCCTGGCTCAGCGTCGGCCAGTCCGTCGAGGTGACGACCGGCGCGGTGCCGGGCGAGACCATCCGCGCGCCGATCGCCTTCATCGATCCCAACTTCGACGAAGGCACCCGGACCACGAAGGTGCGGGTGGTCATTCCCAATCCGCATTTCAACCTGGAGGGGGAACACCACCGCCTGCCGCACCGCGTGCCCGCGGAGGGAAAGGTGAAGATCGAAACCGCCGCGGTGCTGCTGGCCCCGCGCTCCGCGGTGCTCGACGCCGGGGACGGTCCGGTCGCCTACGTGGACCATGGCGACCGCACCTATGAGCAGCGCCGCCTCCGGCTGGGCCGACGCGGCGACGACCAGGTCGAGGTGCTCGCCGGCCTGCAGGAGGGCGAGCGCGTCGTCACCCAAGGCGCACTGCTGATCGACGCCCAGGCGCGGCTCGCCCCGCCGGCGGCCGGCGCCGCCGAACCCGCGGCGCCGGCCCGCCCCAACCAGCCATGATCTCCGGCCTCATCCGCTGGTCGCTGGCCAACCGCTTCCTCGTGCTCTGCGGCGCGCTGCTCCTGCTCGGCTGGGGCCTGTTCGCCGTGCGCCGCGTGCCGGTCGACGCGATTCCCGACCTGAGCGAAAACCAGGTCATCGTCTTCGCCGAGTGGGCGGGACGCAGCCCGCAGGAGATCGAGGACCAGATCACCTACCCGCTCTCCGTCAACCTCCAGGGGCTCGCCGGCGTGCGCACGGTCCGGGCTTCGTCGATGTTCGGGTTCTCGCTCATCACCGTCGTCTTCGAGGACCGGCTCGACAACTATTTCGCGCGCTCGCGGATCCTCGAGCGCCTGAACTCCCTCGGGAACCTGCTTCCGTCCGGGGTGACGCCCCGGCTGGGCCCCGACGCCACCGGCCTCGGCTGGGTTTACCAGTATTACCTCAAGGACCGCTCCGGCCGGCAGGACCTCGGCTCGCTCCGCGCGCTGCAGGATTATTTCGTGCGCTACCAGCTGGCCTCCGTTTCCGGGGTCGCCGAGGTCGCCGGAATCGGCGGCTTCGTGCGCCAGTGGCAGGTCGAGGTTTCCTCCCTGCGCATGCGGCAGTACGGCGTTTCGCTGCCGCAGATCCTCGAGGCCCTTTCCCGGAACAATCTCAACGTCGGCGGCCGCACCCTGGAGGAGAACGGGCAGGAGTTCGTGGTCCGCGGCCGCGGGCTTTTCGCCTCGGGCGAGGACATCGGGAGCGTCGCGCTGGCCTCGCGCGACAATGTCCCCGTCCACGTGAGCGACGTCGCCACCGTGCAGGTCGGCGGCGACTACCGCCGCGGCGCGCTCGATGTCGACGGCCGCGAGGTGGTCGGGGGCGTCGTCGTGATGCGCTCCGGCGCGAACGCCTGGCAGGTCATCCAGGACGTGAAGGCGCGGCTCGCCGAGATCGGCCGCGGCCTGCCGCCCGGGGTCACGATCGAGCCGTTCTACGACCGCAGCGACCTGATCGCGCGCGCGATCGACACCCTCCGGCACACGCTCTGGGAGGCGGTGATCCTCGTGACACTGATGCACGTGATCTTCCTCTTCCACTTCCGCAGCATCCTCATCGTCACGCTGCCGCTCCCCGCCTCGATCCTCATCGCGTTCATCCTGATGAAGGAATTCGGGATCCAGTCGCACATCATGTCGCTCACCGGCATCGCCATCGCGATCGGCGTGCTCGTCGACGCCGCAATCGTGATGACCGAGAATGTCATCCGGCATTGCGAGGCGGCCGAGGCCGCCAAGGGCTCGCGCCTCACCCCCGCGGAGACGCGCCGGCAGGTGCTGGCGGCGTCGCTCCAGGTGGGGCGGCCCATCTTTTTCGCGATGGGAATCATCATCCTCGCGTTCCTCCCCGTCTTCAGCCTCAGCGGCCAGGAGGGCCGGCTGTTCCATCCGCTGGCGTGGACGAAGACGTTTGCGATGGTCGGCGCGACGCTCCTCGCCATCACGCTCGTGCCGGTGCTCTGCACTTTCCTCGTCCGCGGTCCCTTCCAGGCGGAGGAACGCAACTGGGTGATGCGCGGGCTGCTCGCCGTCTACGATCCGGTCCTCGACTGGGCGCTGCGCCGCCGCAAGACCGTGCTGGCCCTCGCCGCCGCCCTGCTGACCTTCTGCGTCGTCCTCGCCTTCGGCCTTCCCCCTTCCGTCGCCTCGCGTCTCCCGCCTGGTGCCTCCCGCCTCGCGACCGGCTTCGGCTCCGAATTCATGCCGCCCCTCGACGAGGGATCGCTGCTGTTCATGCCCGTGCTGCTGCCGGACACGTCCCTGACGGAGGTGCAGCGGATCATGGCCTGGCAGGACCGCGTGATCCGCGAGACGCCCGAGGTCGCGGGCGTCGCCGGCAAGCTCGGCCGCTTCGACACGCCCACGGATCCCGCGCCGGCGGAGATGATCGAGACCACGATCACACTCAAGCCCGCCGCCGAGTGGCGTCCGGGCCTGACCCGCGACCAGCTCGTCGCGGAGCTCACCGCCAAGCTCACCTCGGTGCCCGGCTATGTGCCGGGTTTCCTCCAGCCGATCGAGAACCGGGTCCTGATGCTCTCGACCGGCATCCGGGCCCAGCTCGGCATCAAGATCTTCGGCGACGATCCCGGCGCGCTGCAGCAGAAGGCCGCCGCCGTCGCCGCGGTGGTGCGCGCGATTCCGGGAGCCGCGGGGGTCGCACCCTCGCGCACGCAGGAGAAGCCTTACCTCGAGATCGCTGTCGACCGCGCCGCGCTCGCGCGCTACGGCCTCGACGCCAGCACGGTCCTCGCCGTGGTCGAGACCGGCCTCGGCGGCTCCGTGGCCACCACGGCCATCCAGGGCCGCGAGCGCTGGCCCGTGCAGGTGCGCTTCGAGCGCGCCGACCGCGAGGATCTCGACCGCCTCGGCGCGCTGCCGGTCGCCCTGCCGGGCGGACGCTTCCTTCCGCTCGGCCAGCTCGCCTCGATCCGGCGCACGGCCGGGCCCGACGAGATCCCGAGCGAAAACGGCCGGCTCTACGCCTACGTCCAGGCCAACGTCAGCGGCCGCGATCTGGGTTCTTTTGTCCGCGAGGTGCGGCAGGCCGTGGAACGCGGGGTACCGCTCGATCCCGGCATGACGATCGAATACGCGGGCGAGTACGAGAACGAGCTCCACGCCCGGCAGACGCTGCAGACCGTCATCCCGGTGGTCCTGGCGGTGATCTTCATCGTCCTCACGCTGGCCTTCCACTCCCCCGCCGAGGCGGCGCATGTGATCCTCGCCGTGCCCTTCGCCCTCACCGGCGGCGTCCTGCTGCAGTGGCTGCTGGGCTACAATTTCAGCGTCGCGGTCTGGATCGGTTATATCGCGCTCTTCGGCACCGCCATCCAGACCGGCGTCGTGATGGTGGTCTACCTGAAGGAGGCGGTGGCCCGCGCGGTCGCGGAAAAATCCAGCCGGCGCATCGCCGGGGAAGACGGACCGGTTTCACTCACGCCGGAGGAATTCCTCGCCGCGGTGAAGTCCGGCGCCCGCCTGCGGCTCCGTCCGAAGGTGATGACGGTCGCCACCGTCGTCGCCGGGCTGCTGCCGATCTTCTGGAGCACGCGCACCGGCGCCGAGGTGATGCGCCCGATCGCCGCGCCGGTGGTCGGCGGCATGGTCTCGTCGCTGATGCACATCCTGGTCGTGACCCCGGTGATTTTCCTCTGGCTCCACGAACGGAAGATCACCCGGGCGCCGGCCCCGACGGGCGCCGACATGGGAGTGCCCTAATTTCGCGCAATTCCGAAATCATCGTTCTCGTTCCTCGTCCTCCTTCTCGTTCTCCCTTCAGAAACCCCGAGAACGAGGAACGAGCAAGAGAACGATTGCTACCCGGCGCGGTCAAACCAGGTCGCCGCCAACGGCACTGCGCAGTTGCGCTCCTCCCGCCTTTGATGACTTTGCTCCCCATGAAACGACACCTGCTCCTGCTCCCCTGCCTCGCGCTGCTGGCCGCCAGTCTCGCCTTCACCGCCCTGCCCCGCGCCGTCGCCGCCGACCAGGCGGCGGAAAAATCCGGGGCCCAGCCGGCCGCCGGACAACTCGTCCCGGTGGACGACAAGACCGACGCCGCGTGGCTCGCCACGGCCCGGGCCGCCTACCCGATGGACACCTGCTCCGTGTCCGGCGACAAGCTCGACAGCGGCGCCATGGGCAAGCCGCAGGAATATGTCCTGAAACGCGACGGCCAGCCCGACCGCCTCGTCCGTTTCTGCTGCAAGGACTGCGTGGAGGACTTCAACAAGGACATGGCGAAGTATCTCAAGATGATCGACGCCGCCGCCGCGGCCAAGGCGCCGGCGCCGAAGACATAAGACCTCGGAGATCTCGCGCAGAGACGCGGAGGCGCGGAGGTCGGCCGGACAAAAGCGAACGCAACCGGCGGGCCCCCCGGCAGCGACCCGGAAGTGGACGTCCATCTTTTTTTTCCGTCCTCCGAACTCTGCGCCTCCGCGCCTCCGCGCGAGCCCTGCACCTTATCCGTTAAGAGGCAGCCGGATTTCGAAGACCGCCCCGCCCGTCGGCGCGTTGCGCTGGGCCACGCGTCCACCGTGGGCAACGACGATCGCCTGCACCAGGCTGAGGCCCAGGCCGAGGCCGCGCTGCGAGCGGCTCGCATCGCCGCGATAAAGCCGTTCCCACACCCGCGCCTGCTCCGCCGCGGGCACGCCCGGCCCGGTGTCGCTCACGGTCAGCACCGCCTCTGCTTTCCCGCTCTCTGTTCCCGGTTCTTTGTTCGCTGTTTCCTGTTTTTCCACTCGCACCTGAACGCGCCCCCCGGCGGGCGTGTATTTCACCGCGTTGTCGATGAGGTTCGCGATCGCCTGGCGCAGTCGGACGGCATCGGCCAGCACGGGCGCCGCGCCGTTCACCTCGATCGCCAGCGCCACCGGCTTCGCCTCGGCCACGTCGGCGTAAAGATCCACGGCGTTGCGCGCCAGCGTCCCCAGATCGGTCGGCGTCTTTTCCAGCCGCATCATCCCCGCCTCCGCCTCCGAGATTTCCATCAGCGCGCGCAGCAGCCGCAGCACGTCGTCCGTCTGCTCGACGCATTCCGCGAGCGCCTCCTGCTGCGCAGGATTTCCACCGGGCGCCTGCAGCGCGATCTCCGCCGTGCCGCGCAGGCGGGTCAGCGGCGTGCGGAGGTCGTGCGCCACGTTGTCGAGCGCCTCGCGCATCGCACGAAGCAGGCCGGCGTTCTGGTCGAGGACGGTGTTGAAGGCCCGGACGAGTTCGGCGACCTCGTCGTCCCGCCGCGGCGACGGCACGCGGGCGTCGAGCGCGCCGGTGGCGACAATCCGCCGCGCCGTCGCGATCACGTCGCGGAGCGGGCGCGTCGCGCGTCGCGCCGTGAGCAGGCCCGCGCCGAAGCCGACCACGACGACCGCCCCGCCGACCCACAGGAAGGTGTGGCGCAGCGGCGCGAGCAGGACCGCGCGGCTGTCGGTGCTGCGCGCGACCTGCAGGAGATGGCCGTCGGGCAGCACCTGCGCGGCCACCGCCAGGTCCTGCTCCTCGTCGCGCGGCACGCGCACGGTGTAGTTCTGGCGCTGGGTCCAGCCGCCCCAGCCGTTGGGCATGGCGACGCGGCGCGCGTCGGCCTCGATCCAGTCCGAGGGGATCTTGGCCCACTCCACCGTGCCGTTGCGGTTGACGAGCTGGATGAAAAGCGAGCGCACGTGCGGCGCCTGGCTGTCCTCGGCGTAGCGCGACTCGAGGCCGTACACGCCCGCCAGAGCGTAGATCCCCGCGTACTGCTGCAGGCGGAGCTCCAGCGCCTCCGACTCGCGGCGCTCGAGCTGGCGCGCCAGCGTCCAGTACAGCAGCGCGAAGATCGCCGTGAAGCCGGCGGTGAAAAGCAGGGCGAACCACGCGCTCAGCTGGAACGCGAGGGAGCGGCGCGCGCGCTCAACCGGCGGGTTTGAAGACATAGCCGACGCCCCGCAGGGTTTCGATGCGGGTTTTCTCGGGGTCGATCTTGCTGCGCAGGCGGGACATCAGGACGTCCACGACGTTCGTCTGCGGGTCGAAGCTGTAGTCCCACACGTGCTCGAGGATCATCGTCTTCGTCACCGGCCGTCCGGGATGACGCAGCAGGTACTCGAGCAGGGCGAATTCGCGCGGCTGCAGCTCCACGGACCGGCCGGCGACGGTCACGGTCCGCGCCACCAGGTCCATGGCGACATCCGCCGCCGCCAGGCGCGTCGCCTCGGGCGCGCGGCTCGCCCGCCGGATCAATGCCTGGAGGCGCGCCGACAGCTCCGCGAAGGCGAAGGGCTTGGTCAGGTAATCGTCGCCGCCCGCCTGCAGTCCCTTGACGCGGTCCTCGACCGTCGCCCGCGCGCTGAGGAAAAGCACCGGCAGGGCGGCGTTCGCCGCGCGCATCCGCTTCACCAGGCTCAGGCCGTCGAGGCCGGGCAGCATCACGTCCACGATCGCGGCGTCGTAGGACGTCGTCCCGGCGAGGGTGAGTCCGGTGTCGCCGTCGCCCGCGTGGTCCACGGCGTAGCCCTGCTCCTTCAGGCCCTTGACCACGAAGGAGGCGATCTTGGCGTCGTCTTCGACCACGAGGATGCGCATGGGACGGGGAAAACTGCGGCAGTGTGCGGGCCGGAATGGCTGGGCGGAAGGAGAATTATGGAGCGACAAACGGAATCACACGAAATGACCCGATTCCGGAAATGAGGGCCCACGGAACACACGGACGACACGGAATTCAGACCTGATTTTATTTCGGTGTATTCCGTGTGTTCCGTGGGCAGCAAACGTGGCCCGGCAATAAAAAGCTCCGGGCTTTCGCCCGGAGCCGTTGATCGTTTCAGTTAGTTTTGAGGTTCTGAGAATCCGCCGGCCGCCACCCTGCCTGCCACCGGGTACAACCTGGGACCCGGGACGAAACGCGGCAGCGGCCGACGGAAAGGGACATCAGGAGTTGGGCGCGGCGGCCGATTCGTCGACGACGAGGAGATGCGAGCCGTTCTGGTTCCAGATCCGGAGCAGCGTCTTCTTCGTCTCGGACTTCTCGGTCAGCTTCACGGCTTCGTCGCCGCTCTTCACCGGCTGGCGGTTGATCTCCTCGATCACGTCGCCGGGCTGCAGGCCCGCGGCGGCGGCGGCCGAGCTCGGATCGACCTGGGTGACCAGGGCGCCGCGGATGTCGGCCGGGACGTCGAATTCGCGGCGGGCCTGGGAATCGAGGTCGCCGACGCCGACGCCGTTGAGCGTGCCGGTGTCGTCCGAAGCCGCGGGGCCGGAGTTGTCGCCGCGATGGCGACGGCCCTGGCCGCGCGCCGCCGCCACATCGGCGGTGCGCTCGGCGAGCGTGAGAGTGAGATTCACCGTCTTGCCGTCGCGCTGCACTTCCACGGGCACCTTGGTGCCGGGAGCGACGCTGGCGACCGCAAGCGTGAGGTGATGGGTATCCGTCACCGGCTTGCCGTCGAACTTGGTGATGACGTCATACTCCTTGATCCCCGCCTTGGCGGCCGGGAGGCCGGGCTTCACCTCGGCGACGAGCGCGCCCTGGTTCGAGGAGAGATTGAACTGCTCGGCCAGCGCGGGCGTGACATTCTGGATGCCGACGCCGATGTAGCCGCGGACGACCTTGCCGGTCGTCGTGAGCTGCTCCATCACGTTGTGGGCGAGATTGGAGGGGATGGCGAAGCCGATGCCCTGCGAGCCGCCGGAGCGGCTGAGGATCGCGGTGTTGATGCCGATGAGGCGGCCCTGGGCGTCGACGAGCGCGCCGCCCGAGTTGCCCGGGTTGATCGCGGCGTCGGTCTGGATGAAGTCCTGGTAGTCGAGATCCAGCGTGTCGCGGCCGAGGCCGCTGACCATGCCGCTGGTCACGGTCTGGCCGATGCCGAAGGGATTGCCCACGGCCAGCACGCGGTCGCCGACCTCCACGATGTCGCTGTCGGCAAAGGTGATCGCCGGGAGGCCCTTGGCGTCGACCTTGACGACCGCAAGGTCGCTCTGCGGGTCGGTGCCGACGACCTTGGCGGTAAGCTCACGGCCGTCGTTCAGGCTGACCTTGATGACGTCCGCTCCGTTCACGACGTGGTTGTTCGTGAGGATGTAGCCGTCGGCGCTGACGATCACGCCGGAGCCCAGTCCCTGCTGGGCGGGCTGCAGCTGCTGGCCGCCGTTGCGGCCGAAGTCGAACTGTCCGCCGAACTGGTCGCCAAAGAACTGGCGGAGCTGCGGCGGGATCTCGGCCTGCGCCACTTTCTTGGCGCGCTCGGTGACGAGCACCTTGACGACGCTCGGGGCGACGCGCTTCACGACCGGCGCGTAGCTGGGCCCGAGCGGGGAGTTGGCGGCGGCGACCGGCGTCTTGTCGACCATGACGGTCACTTTGCCATCGGTCGCGTGGGAAGCCGCGGCGGCCCAGGCGAGGCCGCTGGCGGCGATGAGTCCGGCCGCAAACAGAAAGATGCGGCGGCGGGGAGCAGGATTGGTATTCATGATTGGTTTAATGCGATTGGGTTGAATTTTCCCGATTGGAATGGCCCGACTATCGCACAGGCACCCTTCCGGCGACTTGCCCGAGCATTACAGTTTTGAAAGTTACGGGCTTGGCCCGCCGCGGGTGGCGCCCATGCTCGGGGCATGATCCCCCCGTTCCGCGCCCTCGCCGCCCTCCTGCTCCTCGCCGCCGGCGGCTGCGCCCGTCCGGAAAAGGCGGCTCCCGCTCCGGCGGCGGCCGCCAGGCACGAGCACCACCCGCCCCACGGCGGCACGCCGGTCGTGCTCGGCGCCGAGCTCTACCACCTCGAGTTCGTGCTCGATCCCGCGGGCGGCAGGCTGAGCGCCTACGTCCTCGACGGCGAGATGGAGAACTTCATCCGCAGCGCCGCCCCGTCCTTCGAGATCGTCGCCACCGTCGCCGGCCAGAGCCGTCCCCTCGTCCTCCAGGCGGTGGCGAACCCCGCCACCGGCGAGACCGTCGGCGACACCTCGCTCTTCGAAGGCACCGCGGACTGGCTGAAGACGACGCCGGCCTTCGACGCGGTCCTGAGCCGCCTTGACGTGCGTGGCACGACTTTCAGCGGAGTTGCGTTCAACTTTCCCAAGGGCAACGACCGAGACTAGGGTGGCGGAAGTGCCAGGTTCCAAGTTTCAAGTTCCAGGAAAGCCAGAGGCACGGAAGCAACGACGCAGATTGATGGTGCGGAGACTCGCTAGTGCGGCTTGTGGCTGACCACCTTGAAACTTGGTCCTTGGAACCTGGACCTTTCCGCCCGGAAGTTGGGATTTGGCGTTTCCCTCCAAAGCCCGATTTGCCTTCCACCCCGTCCCCACCACTTTCCTGTCCTTCGCCATCCGTCCTCAGTCCTCCGTCTTCCGTCCTCCGCAATGCAATCCATTCCCGTCACCGTCCTCACCGGCTTCCTCGGCGCCGGCAAGACCACGCTGCTCAACCGCATCCTCACCGAGCACCACGGAAAGAAGCTGGCGGTGATCGAAAACGAGTTCGGCGAGGTCGGCGTCGACAACCAGCTCGTGATCTCGAGCGAGGAGGAGCTGTTCGAGATGAACAACGGCTGCATCTGCTGCTCGGTCCGCGGCGACCTCATCCGCATCCTCGGGCGGCTGCTCAAGCGCAAGGACCGGCTCGACGGCATTCTGATCGAGACCACCGGCCTCGCGAACCCGGCGCCGGTGGCACAGACGTTTTTCACCGACGACGAGATGAAGCAGCACTTCCGCCTCGATGCCATCGTCACGGTGGTCGACGCGAAGCACGTCCTCGGGCACCTCGATTCCGGCGACGAGTCGGTCAAGCAGATCGCCTTCGCCGACGTCATCCTGCTGAACAAGACCGACCTCGTTTCCCCCGCCGAGCTCGTCGCGCTGGAAAGGCGCATCCACGGGATCAACGCCGTCGCGAAAATCCATCGCACGCAGAACTGCGCCGTCGCGCTCGACCACGTGCTCGACGTCGGCGGCTTCAACCTCAGCCGCGCCACCGAGCTCGATCCGAAGTTCCTGGAGACCGAGTATCCCTTCGAGTGGGCCGGCGCCTACGTCCTGCCGTCCGGCGCCCACGAACTCGTCATCGGCCACGATGCGGAGGACGAGCACGATCACGGGCACGACCACGATCACGGCGGGGGCGATCATCATCACCACCACGGCAATCCAAACGAGCTCGATGTCGTCGTCCTGCCGGTGAAGTCTCTGGACGAATCCGAGCTCGCCGCGGCGCGCGAGCAGGCGGTGAAGGTGTTTTCCGACTGGGAGTCGAAGCTGAAGGCCGGCGAAACGGTGCAGCCGGGCGCCACGCTGCGGCGGCTGCTGCTCGACGACGGCCACGCGCGCTTTCCGCTCGCGATCGAGGAGCCGGGTTTCCACGTCGTCTTCGAGCAGTGCGGGCACGATCCCCTCCACATTTACGTCAAGGGCGAGGCCGTGAAGCCGGTCTGGCAGCAGGATTTCCACATGGCCCACGAGCACAACGAGGACGTCACTTCCGTCGGCATCAGCACGCCCGGCGATCTCGACGGCCAGAAGCTCAACGCCTGGATCGGCGACCTCCTGCGCACGAAGGGCGGCGACATCTACCGCATGAAAGGCGTGCTGAGCGTGAAGGGTTCGGGCAAGCGCCTCGTCTTCCAGGGCGTGCACATGCTCTTCGACGCCCGCATGGACCGCGAGTGGGGCTCCGACCCGCGCACCAACACGCTCGTCTTCATCGGCAAGAACCTGGACCGCGCGGCGCTGACCGCGGCGTTCAAGGCCTGTTTGGCCGCCTAGGAAAAAGTAGCGAGTAGTGGGTAGCGAGTAGCGAGCATCCGGGCACAGCGCTCAGCAGCGGTGCATCAAGCTTGTCCTACTCGCTACCCGCTACTCACTACTCGCTGCTCGTTGCCTCCCCCATGAACCTGACCAAGCACTGGGCCGCCACCCTCGACGACTACGTCATCGACCTGGCATGGTCGCCGGACGGCGAAATCCTCGCCGCCGCGTCTGCCGCCGGCCCGGTCACCCTTTTCGCCACCGCCGACGGCGCAAAACGCCACGAGCTGCCCGGGCATGAGAACGGGACCAACGCTGTCGCGTGGAGGCCTGAGGCGCGAGGCCTGAGGCCTGAGGGATCAACCGCCTCAAGCCCCACGCCTCACGCCTCAAGCCTCCTCCTGGCCACCGGCGGCCAGGACGGCGCAGTGAAATTCTGGGACGCCGCGGCCGGGCAGCAGGTCACCACCGCGAAACTCGGCTCGGCCTGGGTCGAGCATCTCGCGTGGAATCCGACGCCCTCCGCCGCGGGCCTGCTCTTCGCGGCGGCCGGCCGCGACCTCTTCGCCCTCGGCGCCGACGGCTCGATCCGCCACCGCTTCAAGCCCGCGCCGAAGACGATCACCGCCCTCGCGTGGTGGGGAGAGCAAAGTGACAGGGGCCAAGTAACAGGTGCCAAGAATTCCGATCCGGCCTCCGCCCTCCGTTCTCCGGCCTCCGGCGGCACGGCCGCCGTGGCGTACTTCGGCGGCGTCTGCCTCTGGGATGGCGCCGACTTCGGCGCGCGGAAGGAATTCGCGTACAACAACGGCATCCACGCGCTGGTGTGGTCGCCTGACGGAAAATGGCTCGTCTCCGGCAACCAGGATCCGTCCGTCCACCTGTGGATTCCCGCGGAGGACGCCGAGCTGCACATGAGCGGCTACGAGGGCAAAGTGAAGCACCTTTCGTTCGACCACACCTCGCGCTGGCTGGCGACGGGCGGCGGCCACGCCGCCTGCCTGTGGGATTGCTCCGGCGCCGGGCCCGAGGGCCGGGAGCCGGGGATGCTCCCTCACGAGGCGCCGGTGTGCGGACTCGCCTTCCAGCACGCGCACGGGCTCCTCGCCACCGCGTCGCAGGATGGCGTCGTCATGCTCTGGAGTCCCGAGCGCAAGCAGCCGCTGCGCGCCACGGTCCGCATGCCCGCGGCCGCCACCCGGCTCGCCTGGTCCCCCGACGACCGCTACCTCGCCATCGGTTCGGAAAAGGGCGCGGTCTACGTGCTGAAGGCGGATTGAGGATTTCGCGCGGAGCTCGCGAAGACACGGCAACCATCGCGTCGAACGACACACCCCGCCCGTTGGGCACCCCTCTTTCCAGAGGGGAGCTCGATCCGCTCAGGCTCCCCTCTAAAAAGAGGGGTGGCGCAACGCGACGGGGTGTGTGGATCGCGTCTGAATTCCCCTCCGCGTTCCCGCGTCCTCTGCGCGAAAAGATTCCGGCCGGCTTCTATTTCTTCGTCGCCGCGATCACCCCGGCGAGGCCCTTTTCCTTCTCGATGCGCGCCATGGTCGCCATTGCGAGGTCGTAGTCATCCTTGCTGGGGCGCTCGGGGCCGCGCTTCATGCTGTATTCCTGGGAAATCCGGAAGGCGGCATAGTAGGTGCCGTCCTGCAGCAGCGTGCAGAGCGCGCCCATGACATCCAGGAACTGCTGCCGGCCTCCGGCGACCGAGGCCGCGGCTGCGGCCTCGCTGCCCTTCTCCCGGTACGCCCAGCCGGGCTGATAGTCGTCGGTGGCCTTGGGATTCCAGGCCTTCACCCGGGCAAGGACCGACGCGAAGGCCTTCGGCTCCGCCATCAACGCCGGGTTGATCACGCCGCTCCACTGCTGTTGCAGCGCACCCAGCGCCGCCATCGGGCTGTTTTGCTCGGGACCAGCGGGCGGAAACAGCTGGCGGTCGTACAGCGCCCGGAAGCGGGCGATGTAGAAAAGAAATCCGGCGTCCTCGAGCCGCTTCTCGCGCACGGCGACACCCACCGCGGTGTACAGCACCGACGCCGAGACCGTCTCCGGCGACTTCAGGATCCGCCCGAGCGCGCCGACGGCCACCTCCTTGTCGCCGACCGCGAGCTGGCGGTAAAGCAGCTCGTCCGCCGCCGACTGCGCCCGCAGCGCGCCGCCGGCACCGGAGCACGCGATCACCAAAATCACCGACAGACGGAAGCCAGACCGGATCTCGCGCAGAGACGCAGAGGCGCGGAAAAGCCGGAGGGAATTCCTCGGATGGTTCATGCGGCCGCCTTTTTGCTTCTTTGCGTCTCTGCGTCTCTGCGCGAGATCTTCCGGGATCCTACTGAAACAGCAGCGGCCCGACTTCGTTGAGGTAGTTCCGCCAGTTGATCCAGGTGTGCGCGCCGGTGGACTCGTGGAAGGTATGCCGGACCTGGTGTGCGGTCAGGAACTCCGAGAATTTCTTCGCGGCGGGAAAGAGCCCGTCCGCCGAGCCGCAGCCGATCCAGAGCAGGTGCAGCTGGCGGTTCGTGGCCGCCGGGTCCGCGATGACCCCCGCGTAATTCTTCTCGAAATCGCCGCCGTTCAGCGCCGCGCTGAAGCCGCCCACGTAGCTGAACAACTCAAGATGGCTGAGCCCGATGCTGAGCGACTGGCCGCCGCCCATCGACAGCCCGGCGATCGCGCGGTGATCGCGATCGGTCAGCGCGCGGTAGTGCGACTGGATGTAGGGGATCACGTCCTCGATGAGGTCGCGGCTGAACAGCGCGGTGTTCTGTCCCTGCGCGCCGGGCGTGCCCGGCATCGCCGCGTAGCCGAAGGGCATCACGACAAGGAAGGGCTTCGTCTTCCCCGCGGCCAGCAGGTTGTCGAGGATCAGGTTCACGTGGCCGAGGCGGGTCCAGGCGGTCTCGTCGGCGTTTGCGCCGTGGAACAGGTAGAGCACCGGCAGCTTCGCCGCGGTATCGCGGTCGTAACCGGGCGGCACGTAGACGGTGAGCCGCCGCAGGCTGCCGAGCGACTTCGACTCGTACCAATCGGTCCGGATCTCCCCGTGCGGCACCGGCTGTCCGTCGTAGAAGGCCGGCCGGTCGCCCTTCACCTCGAGGATGCTCTGGATCGTGCTGGCCGTGGAGCCGCTCTTCACCTGCGGGTTGCCGGGATCGATCGTGTGCACGCCGTCCACGGTGAAATTGTAATAGTAGATCTCGGGGTCGATCGGCCCGACCGTCACGCTCCACACGCCGTCGGCGCCCTTTTCCAGGGCCTTGCTGCCGGCCATGAACTCGCCGCTGACGGAGACCTCGGTCGCCTTCGGCGCCGAGAGGCGGAACGTGACGCGGCGGTCGGCGCTGATCTCGGGGGACGCGAGCGAACGCGTTGGCGCGGCGCCCGCGGCGGCCGGTTGCGCCCGGGCCGGGGGGACCAGCAGCCCGAGCGACAGGATGACGGGCGACAGGAGACGGTGGAAGGCGGAGGAGGAATTTTTCATGGGAATCAGCCGATGGTGGCGCCCTGGGTGTTAACGTAGAGGGAATAAACCGACGTGCTCGCGGCCATGAACAGCCGGTTGCGGTGCGTGCCGCCGAAGCAGAGGTTCGCGCAGCGTTCGGGGAGGTCGATGCGGCCGATGCGCTTGCCGTCGGGACTGAAAACCGTGACGCCGTCGAGCCCCTCGGCGCCCATCCCCCAGCCGCACCAGAGGTTGCCGTCGACGTCGATGCGCATGCCGTCGGGCGTGCCGTTGTCGTCGGCGGTGATCAGGTTGCGCCGGTTCGCGATCCGCGTGCCGTTGTCGACGACATCGTAGGCGCGGATGACCCGCGGGTTGCTGTTGGCCTCGATGATGTAGAGCTTCGACTCGTCGGGCGAGAACGCGAGGCCGTTGGGCCGGTCGATGTCGCCGGCCACGACCGACAGCTGCTTCGTCTGCGGATCCCAGCGGTAGACATTCGTGGGCAGCTCCGGCTGGGCGGCGTGGCCCTCGTAGTAGCCGAGGATGCCGAACGGCGGGTCGGAAAACCAGATGGAGCCGTCGGACTTGCACACGATGTCGTTCGGCGAATTGAGCGGCTTCCCGTCGAAGCGGTCGGCGATCACCGTGATGGTCCCGTCGTACTCGGTCCGCGTGACGCGCCGCGTGTCCTGTTCGCAGCTGAGGAGCCGGCCCTGGCGGTCGCGGGTGTTGCCGTTGGCGTTGTTCGAGGGCTTGCGGAAGACGCTGACGGCTCCGGTCTCCTCGTCCCAGCGCATGATCCGGTTGTTCGGGATGTCGCCCCAGAGCAGGTACCGGCCGTCCCCGAACCACACCGGGCCCTCGGACCAGCGCAGGCCGGTGGCGATTCGCTCGATCTTTGCGATCCCCACGACGTACTTGGCGAAGGAACGGTCGAGGGTGCGAACGAGCGGATCGGGATAACGCTGGCTCGGCTGCCACTCGGCGCGGGCGCGCGGCAGGGCGGTCAGCGCGGCGAGAGCGCCGCCCGCGGCGAGAAAGTCACGGCGGTTCATGGGCATGGTGGGGCCTCTTTCTTCAACGGCTGGATTCGGGGTAGGACAAGGCCCACGGCGGTCGAGGCGGGGGTGCGGGGCGGCCTTGTGGCGGTCGAACGGGAACGCAGACGTAAGATTCGGACCCGCGCCACGGCAAGCAGGTTCGCGCCATGGGCACTGGAAGAGCCGGAGAGCGAGATGACGCGCCGGAGACGGAGTTTTAGCCACGAAAAGGCACAAAAAACTCAAGGACTCCGAATCAAATCACCCGCGCGCTTATAAGCGCGATGGAGGCGTCTTCGCAGCCCGAGAGCCTTTGTGCCTTTTCGTGGCTAAAATCCGTTGGGCGGTCCCAACCGATGAAATCAGGCCAAGACTCACCATTCCCAGCATTGCCTCGCCCGTCCCGCTGCGAACAATCCTGCCGTGACCCTCAATCGCCGGACTTTCCTTTCCCTGCTCGGCACCGCCGTCGTCGCCCCGCGGCTGCTCCGGGCGCAATCGCCGGGCCCGGGCCGCACCGCGCTCTACGCCAGCGTGGGTGCCACCCTCACCCACTACGATCTCGACGTGGATGCGGCCACGCTCACGCCCCGCGGCGAAGTCCGGCTGCCGGCCGCGGTGCAGTACGTCTGGCCGCATGCGTCGCGGCGTTTTCTGTACGTGGCTTCCAGCGGCCCGACCGCGCGAGGGGGCCCCGCCCATTTCCTGAACGCCTTCCGCATCGATCCCGCGGGCGAACTGACGCCGCACGGCAACGCCGTCCCGCTTCCGACCCGGCCGATCAACCTCTGCTCGGATATTCCCTCCGGGCATCTGCTGGTGGCCTTCAACGATCCGAGCGCCATCCGGGTGTACGCGGTCAATCCCGACGGCACGCCCGGCGCCGAGGTGGCGCAGCGCGAGCCGATCGACGCCGGGATCTATGCCCACCAGGTGCGCGTGTCGCCCGACAACCGCCTCGCCATCCTCGTGACGCGCGGCAACAACGCCAGCGCCACGCGCCCGGAGGATCCCGGCGCGCTCAAGGTGTTCCGCTACGAAAACGGACAGCTGACCCGGGAAACCTCGATCGCTCCGGGGCACGGCTTCGGCTTCGGGCCGCGTCACCTCGATTTCCATCCGACGCAGCCCTGGATCTACGTGTCGCGCGAACGGGAGAACCTCCTGTCCTTCTTCCGTCGCGACGGCGACCGGCTGTCGGCCGAGCCGGTCGTCAGCCAGCCGACGCTGGCCGCGCCCAGCAGGACGGGCCAGCAGGCCGGCACGGTCCACGTTCATCCGAACGGACGCTTCGTGTATGGCGTCAACCGCCTCGACCTCGCGGCCGCCACCGCCGGAACGCCCCTGCCGTCCAGCGGCGAGAACTCCCTCGTGGTCTTCGCGCTCGACCCGAAGTCGGGCGAGCCGACGCCGATCCAGCACATCGACACGCAGGGCATCCACGACCGGACCTTCCACATCGATCCCACCGGGCGCCTGCTCGTGACCGCCCACCTGCGGACGCTCGACGTCAAGGACGGGAACGCCGTGCGCCACGTGCCGGCCGGCTTCACCGTCTTCCGCATCGGCCCCGACGGCCGGCTCGAGTATGTCCGCAAGTACGATCTCGAGATCGGACGCGAACAGCTGTTCTGGATGGGCATGGTGCCGCTGCCCGCGTGAGCGGGGCGACCGCCCGGCCACTCGAGACACAAGCCAAGTCCTTTCTCATGCGCCGCCCCGTCCCCCAGCTTCAGCCTCGCCTGCGCTTTCCCGATGCCGGCCCCGACGCCTTCGGTCCGGGGAAGGCGGAACTACTGCGCCACATCGCCGCGACCGGCTCCATCGCGGAATCCGCGACGCAGCTGGGCATGTCGTACAACCGGGCGTGGACGCTCGTCCAGGCGATGAACAAGCTCTTCCGCGATCCGCTGGTCGCGTCCGCCCGCGGGGGCGACACCGGCGGCGGCGCCGCGCTCACGCCGCTGGGGACGAAGGTGCTCGCGCTCTACACGCGCATGGAGGACGCCTGCCGCCAGGCCACGCGCTCCGACTGGAACGCGCTGCTCCGTTTGCTGAAGTGAGATCTTCCGTCGTCGCGGCCTCGATGGAGGGGCGTCCCTGGTGGACGCCCGGGTTTGCGATCCTCGAGCGGGCGTCCGCGAGGGACGCCCCTCCATCACGGCCGCGATGCCAGACGACGCGTTCCACCCCGGCGTTATATTTGACAAAAGATAACGGATGAACCGAACATCGCCGGATGCTGCGGCTCCGCCATCTTCCCCTGCTCCTCCTCGCCTGCACCGCGGCGCGGGCCGCCGACGGCACCCCGGCGCTCCTGACGATCTCGCGCGCCGGCCTGCCGGCGCTGGCCTACACCGCCGCCGAGTTTGCCGCGCTGCCCCACGTCGAGCTCACGCTGGTCAACCCCCACGACCAGAAGGAACACCGCTACGCCGGCGTGAACGTGCGCGAGCTGCTGACGCGCGCCGGCCTGCCCTTCGGCGAAAAACTCCGCGGCCCGGCGCTGCAGTTCGGCGTCGTCGCGCGGGCGAAGGACGGCTACGGCGTGCTGTTCGCCCTCGCGGAATTCGACGAGGCGTTCAGCAGCCGCACGCTCCTCCTCGCCGACCGCATCGACGGCCAGCCCGTGCCGGACTCCGCCGCCCCGCTCCAGCTCGTCGTCCCCGGCGACAAGAAGGCGGCGCGCTGGGCGCGGATGGTCGCCTCGCTCGAGATCATTTCAACCGCAACGCCGCCCGCCAAGCCGTGAGGGGGGCGAAGTTCCAAGGTTCAAGTTCCACGTTCCAATGAAACTCCAGCGGCCAAGCTTCATGTTTAGGCATTGGATTCTCATCGAACCCTGGAACTTGGCCCTCGGCACTTGGCCCTTCCGCGCCCACGGCGCGGCAAATCTGATGACCCACCCTGCCCAACCCCTCCGCCGCCTCCTGGCGGCCACCTCCCTCGCCGTCGCCACGGGCCTGCTTGCGCCGGCCTTCGGCCAGGCCTCGCTCGAGGAGCGCCTGCAGCGCCTCGAGCAGCAGATGAGCGCGCTGCAGAAGGAAAACGCCCAGCTCCGTTCGGAGCTCGGCCTCGAAGGCCGCGCTGGCCAGACCATCGTGAAGCCCGCCGGCCGCGAGCCGACGCTGAGCGTCGGCGGCCTGCTCCAGGTGCAGTCCGACCTCGGTGACAAGGGCGATGCGCGCTTCACCAGCGGCAACGACCGCGTCTACCTGCGCCGCGCCCGGCTGAACCTGCAGGGCCGGTTCCTCGAGGAGTTCGACTTCAAGATCGAAGGCGAATTCGCCGGCTCCCTCGCGGAGGCCACCGGCAACCGCGCCCAGCTGACCGACGCCTACCTCAACTGGAACCGCTACGATTTTGCCAACATCAAGGTCGGCCAGTTCAAGACGCCGTTCGGCTACGAGCAGCTCTACGCCGACCCGCGGCTCCTCACGATCGAGCGCACGCTGGTCAACGACCGCCTCACCGCCAGCCGCCAGCTCGGCGTGCAGGTCGCCGGCGATCTCCTCGACAAGCGGCTGTCGTACGCGACCGGCCTGTTCAACGGCACCGGCGTCAACACCAGCGCCAACGACAACGACAAGTTCATGTGGGCCGGGCGGATCAGCGGCGTGGCCTGGCAGGGCCCGCTCCTCGGTCAGGACACGCGCTGGTCGCTCGGCGCCGACGCCCTGGCGGACGCCGACTCCAACCTGCCGTCGCAGCCGTCCGAGTTCGGCTTCGACCTCGTGCCGGGCGGGACCAAGGACGCGATCTTCGCGGGCCGGCGCCAGGCGGGCGGCCTCGACACCCAGTTCCACAGCGGGCCGTTCGACCTCTGGGTCGAATACCTGCGCGAGCGCTTCAAGCCGCTCGACGCCATCCCCTCCGCCGCCTTCGACTCCGCCGGCTGGTACGCGCAGGCGGGCTGGTTCGTCGTCCCGAAGGAGCTGCAGGGCGTCGTGAAATTCGACACCTTCGATCCCAACCTCGGCGTGGTCTCCAACAGCACGAAGACCTGGACATTCGGGGTGAACTATTTCCTGAAGGGCGACGACATCAAGCTGCAGGGCGACTACCTGCTGACCGACATCGACGGACAGCCCGCCCAGAACCGGAAGCTGATCCTCCGCCTGCAAACCATCTTCTGACCCGTAGTTACCGATTCGCGCCCATTCCGAAATAATCGTTCCCCTCCCTCGTTCTCCCTCCGGGAAAAGCCGCCCGAGAACGAGGAACGATTAGGAGAACGAGAACGACCACCTTCAATCGCAACCAGTTTGGAACGCCAATTCTAACCCGGATCGCCATGCCTCTCCGCCGCCTCCTCGCCCTCGCTTCCGCCCTCCCGCTCGCGCTCGCCGCGCGCGCCGCCGACCTCAATGTCTTCGCCGCCGCGAGCCTTTCCGACGCGCTGAAGGAAATCGCCAGGGCCTACGAGCCCGCGAGCGGCGACACCCTCCACGTCAACCTCGCGGCCTCCAGCACGCTCGCGCTCCAGATCAGGCAGGGCGCGCCGGCCGACGTGTTCTTCTCCGCCGACGAGGCCAAGATGGACGACCTCGCGAAGGCCGGCCTCATCGCCGCCGGCACGCGCGTCAGCCTGCTGTCCAACACGCTCGTCATCGTGGTGAACGCCGACGGCGGCGCGGCCATCGCCTCGCCCGCCGATCTCGCGAAGCCCGCTATCGGGCACCTCGCGCTGGCCGAGCCGCAGACGGTCCCCGCCGGCATCTACGCGAAGGAATGGCTGCAGGGCGCCGGCCTGTGGAAGAAGGTCATCGACAAGGTCGTGCCCACGGAAAACGTCCGCGCCTGTCTCGCCGCCGTCGAATCGGGCAACGCCGACGCCGGCATCGTGTACAAGACCGATGCGCTCATCTCGAAGAAGGTGAAGGTGGCCTATGAGGTGTCCGTGGCGGATGGGCCGAAGATCTCCTACCCGCTCGCCGTCGTGCAGGGCGCGAAGAACGGGGCCGCCGCGCGGAAGTTCACCGCCTACCTCGCCTCGCCGCCCGCCCGGGCGGTCTTCGAGCAATACGGCTTCTTGCCTGCCCGCTGACCGCGGGCAGAGTCGCAGCCATGTCGGCGGAAGCATGGCAGGTCACCTGGTTCACGGCGGGCGTCGCCGCGCTCAGCACGCTGCTGATCCTGCCGTTTGGCACCGCGCTGGCCTGGCTGCTCGCGCGCCGCGAATGGCGGGGCAAATCCGTCGTCGAGACGCTCGTCGCGCTGCCGCTGGTCATGCCGCCGGTCGCCACCGGCCTGCTGCTGCTGAAGCTGCTCGGCCGCCGCGGCCCGCTCGGCGGCTGGCTCGAGCGGACGTTCGGCTGGGAGATCGTGTTCACCTGGCGCGGCGTGGTCGTGGCCACCGCCGTGATGTCGTTCCCCCTGCTCGTCCGCACCGCGCGCGTCGCGTTCGAGGGGGTCAATCCGCGGCTCGAGCGGGTCGCGCGCACGCTCGGCGCCGGGCCGTGGCGGGTCTTCACGACGATCACGCTGCCGCTCGCCTCGCGCGGCCTGGTCGCAGGCACGCTGCTGGCCTTCGCCCGCGCCCTCGGCGAGTTCGGTGCGACCATCATGGTCGCCGGCTACATCCCCGGCCAGACGGCCACGCTGGCGCTTTCCATCTATCATCTCGTCCAATTGGGACGGGACCCCGAGGCGCTGGGGCTGCTCGGGATCTCCGTCGCGCTCGCCTTCGGCGCCGTCTGGCTGAGCGAGTTTCTCCTCCGGAGGCGCCCCGCATGAGCGTCGAACTCGCCGGCCTGCGCCTCCCGCTCGCTCCCTTCACGCTGGAGGTGGACGCGGTGCTGGCCGGACGGGTCTGCGCGATCTTCGGCGCCTCCGGCGCCGGCAAGACTTCCCTGCTCGAGGTCATCGCGGGCCTCCGGCATCCGGCAGCCGGGCGCGTCGCCGTCGGCGGCGCGACGCTGACCGACGTGGCCGGGCGCGTCTTCGTGGCGCCTGAGCGCCGCGCCATCGGCTACGTTCCCCAGGAAGGCGCGTTGTTTCCGCATCTTTCGGTCCGGCGCAACCTGCTCTACGGCCATTCGCTCCGGACGGAACGGCCGGCGGGCCTCAATTTCACGCATGTCACCGAGGTCCTGGAAATCGCCGCGCTCGCCGAGCGGGCCATCGCGACGCTCTCCGGCGGCGAACGGCAGCGGGTGGCGCTCGGCCGCGCGCTCCTCGCGGCGCCCCGCCTGCTGCTGCTCGACGAACCGCTCGCCGGCCTCGACGCCCCGCTGCGCGAGCGGCTGCTGCCTTACCTCGCCCGGGTGCGCGACGAGTTCAAGGTGCCGATGCTCTACGTCACGCATTCGCCCGACGAAGTCATGGCCCTGTGCGACGACGTGCTCGTCCTCGACCGCGGCCGCGTCACGCGCCGCGGGTCCCCGCAGGAACTTTTCGTGCCGGCAAAGGGTCCCCGTTACGAACTGCGCGGCGGCTGACGCCGCCGAAGGTCCAGGTTCCAAGGGCCAAGTTCCAAAGTCGGAGGGCCTGACGCAGAGCGTTGCATGTTGGCCGTAGAGCCGGCCACGGACTTGCAGGGAGGGAGAAACACGGCATGGTCGTCCTTCATGGCTGCGTCCTTCCTTGCCGACCTTTCGGCTTTCCTGCGCAGGGTCTCGCCCGCTGTGGTTTTGATCGGTGTCGGCGTGGTTCACGGAGCGCCGAGCGATGTGCCGGCGGTTTTTGCGCCGGAGGTCGCCGCCATTTCCTCGCCGGCCGGCCCGGGCGCGATGGGCGCTTCATTGGTCAATGGACCTGATCGGCGGATTTATCTCTCCTGGACGGAGCCGGCCGGCAGCGGCAACGGCCGGGCGCTGAAGTTCGCCGAATTCGACCTCGCCGCCCGCCGGTGGTCGGCCGCGCGCACCATCGCGCAGGCACCGGATTTCGAGCGGAGCTCGGCCAATTTTCCCGCGCTCCTCGTGCAGCCCGCCGGACGGTTCACGGCGGTCTGGTCGGTCATGAATGAAGCTCCGGCCGCCGCGCCGATGGCGATGGCCGGCCACGATCACGAGGGCCATGCGCATAACGATGACGCGCGCCATGTCCTCTACAGTCAGTCGGCCGACGGCGGCGCGACCTGGTCCGCACCGCAGCCGCTGACGCGCGAGAGCGGTTCCACCGCCTTTCCCTCCCTCATCGCCCTGCCGGACGGGAAAGTGCTGGCCGCGTGGCTCGACGGCCGCGGCAAACAGGCCCTCGGCGACAATGAAAAACTGTATGCGCGCGTGCTCGGCGACACCGGCCCCGACGCCCTGGTCGATCCCCGCGTCTGCGAGTGCTGCCAGACCACCCTGACCGGTTTCCCGGACGGCAGCGCGCTCCTCGCCTACCGCGGACGCACGACGGACGAGATCCGCGACATCATGGCGTCCCGGTACGACGACGGAAAATGGGAGGCGCCGCAGAAGCTCAGCCGCGACCGGTGGATCATCAACGCCTGCCCGATCAACGGGCCCCAGATCGACCACGACGGGCCGCGCGTCTCCGCGGCATGGTTCACCGCCGCCGGGAACGAACCGCGGGTGCTGCTGGCCTCCTCCCCCGACGCCGGCGGGCTCTACACCATGCCGGCGCGCGTCGACCTCGGTCATCCGCTCGGGCGCGTCGACACGCTCATCCTGCGAGACGGCTCCCAGTTCGTGACCTGGCTCGAGGGACCCGGCGAGGATTCCAGCCAGCCCGCCGGGCTCTATCTCCGGCGCTACGCCTCCTTCGGCGCGACCCTGGCGCCCGCGCCGCTGGCGCCGTCGCCGGCCGGTTCCGTGGTGAGCGGGTTTCCGCGCATGGCGCTCGCCAAGGATTTCGATGCGACGCCGGCCCAGTTCGTCGTCGCCTTCACCCGCGATGGTGATTCGCCGCGCGTCGAGACGCTGCTGGTCACGCTCCCCGCGGCCTCCGTCCTCGCCGCCGCCGACAGCTCCTGCTCCTGTTCGCCGAGCGGGGAGCAGCTCGTGGGCTATCCCATCCGCGGCCGCGTCACCGGTGTCGAATCCTCCCGCAGCCTCCTCCGCCTCGAACACGTGGCGCTGCCCGGCGTGCTGCACGCCGGCGAACACGAGTTCAAGGCCGCCCCCAATGTCCTGGGCGCGCTGCAGGCCGGCCGCGACGTGCTTGCCCGCGTGGAGCAGCGCAATGGGGAATGGTGGATCTTCGACGTCCGAATCCTCTCTCGGCCGCAGTAGCGGCCTTTCAACGTCCAACGCCGAGTCGCCCGAACCTTGAACGTTGGAAGTTGAACGTTGGACGTTGGACGTTGAATGCGACGCATTCGCCCTCCGTCCCTTGACCTTTGTCACCTCGCCCGCATCTTGGCCGTCACCATGTCCGCCATGGACCACCGACCCGGGCTGATCCGCCGACTGCTCGCCGCGAGCACGGGTGCCCTCGTCCTTTTCCTGACGGTGCTGGCGGCGAGCCCGGACCTGCATGCGCGCCTGCACGGCGACGCCGGGGGCCACGACGACAGCGGCTGCGTGGTCGCCCTTTTCGGACAAGGCGTGTCGCTGGCCGCCGGCGCCGACGCCCTGGTCGTCGTGCCGGTGGAATGGCAGATCGCCGCACCGCTTCCGACCGAGGAAATCCTGCTGGCTGCGACGCGTTACCTGCGGCAGCCCGAACGCGGTCCGCCGGCCCTGGGTTGATGAGGCCGCGCGGCCGTGCGCCGCAGCGGTTTGGCCGGTAGGGACGCGCAGCCTGCGCGTCCACGGACGGGCGGGCGCCCGTCCCTACCCGGCGTGCACGCGCTGCACGCCGCCTTCCGTTCATCCAACCCAGTTCCGTCATGTCCTCATTCCGTCTTTTTCCGTTCTGCGTTCTCCTCGCCGCGGTTTTTGTCCGCGGCCAGTCCGTTCCGCCAGCCGAGGCCCCGGCTCCGGCCGCGCCCGCTCCCGCCGATCCGGCCGTCACCATGGATCCGTTCGACGTGTCCGACCACCTCGACCGCGCCCGGGAGGGCATCCAGCCCGAGCTCGGCGCGTCGTCCTTCGTCATCAACAAGCAGCAGCTGCTCGACCTTCCGCAGGGTGCGGACGCGCCGTTCAGCCAGGTGCTGCTCCGCGCCCCCGGCGTCGCCGAGGACTCGGCGGCCAACGGCGATCTCCATGTGCGCGGCGAGCACGGCAACCTCCAGTACCGGATCAACGACGTGCTCCTGCCGGAGGGCATCTCGGGCTTCGGCCTCGAGCTCGATCCGCGCTTCGTCGGGAGCATGCAGCTCGTGACCGGCTCGCTGCCGGCGCAGTATGGATTTCGCACGGCGGGCGTCGTGGACATCCAGACCAAGAGTGGCGCGCTCGACCAGGGTGGCGGGGTCTCGCTGTACGGCGGCAGCTTCAACACCCTCCGCCCGAGCTTCGAGCTCGGCGGAGCGACGGGGCGGTCGAGCTACTTCATCGACGGCAGCTACGACCACAACGACCTCGGGATCGAGAACCCGACCGGCAGTGCCCGCGCCCTCCACGACACGGCCGGCCAGGGACGGCTGTTCTCGTATTTCTCACGGATCCTGGACAACTCGAGCCGCGTCAGCGTGATGCTGAGCGCGTCCGACAGCCGCTTCCAGGTGCCCGACACCCCCGGGCTCGCCGCCGGCACGTCGCCCAACGGCACGCCCTGGCTGCCAGGCAGCTTCGATTCCTCGCGGCTCGATGAAAACCAGCGCGAGCGGAATTATTTCGGAGTCGTCACCTGGCAGGCCGCGGCCGGCAACCTGAACTACCAGGTGTCCGCGCTCGCCCGTGCCAGCAGCGTGCACTTCACGCCCGATCCGGTCGGCGACCTCTACTTCAACGGCGTGGCAAGCGACGTGGACCGCCAGCTGCGGTCCGGCGGGCTGCAGGCCGACGCGAGCTATCCGCTCGGCGACCGTCACACGCTGCGGTTCGGCGGGATGTTCCTCGACGAGTCGGTCTCGGCGGATGCCAGCACCACGGTGTTCCCGACGGACGCCGACGGCAACGCAACCGGCGCGGCGTTCACGATCGCCGACAACCACAACCTGCACGGTCAGTTCGCCGGCGGCTACGTCCAGGACGAATGGAAGCTGACCCCCAAGCTCACGCTCAACTACGGCGCGCGCATCGACGCCTTCGACTCCTCCTTCGACCGCGAGGCCCAGCTCAGCCCGCGCCTCAACCTGCTCTACCAGCCGGCTAAGGGCACGACGCTGCACGCCGGGTACGCGCGCTACTTCACGCCGCCGCCGGTCGAAAACGTCTCGGGTGCGACCGTCGCGAAGTTCGACGGGACCTCGAACGCCTCGGCCATCGACACGGATGACCCGGTCCGGGCCGAGCGCGCGGATTACTTCGACGCCGGCGTGTCGCAGAAGTTCGGCGAGCATTTCCAGGTGGGCCTCGACGGCTACTACAAGCGCGCGAAAAACCAGCTCGATGACGGCCTCTTCGGGCAGACGCTGATCCTCTCCGCCTTCAACTACGCCCGCGGCGAGATCAAGGGCGTGGAGTTGAGCAGCTCCTACTCGGCGGGCGGCTTCACCGCCTATGCCAACCTCGCGCACTCCGAAGCCACGGGAAGGGACTGGATCTCGGCGCAGTTCCTCTTCGATCCCGCCGATCTCGCCTACGTCCGCACGCATGCGATCAACCTCGACCACGACCAGACCCTCACCGGGACCTTCGGCACGTCATACACGTGGAAGCAGACCCACGGCAGCACGCTCGTCTACCTCGACCTGCCCTACGGCAGCGGACTGCGGAACGACGCGACCGCCGCCGACGGCACTAACATCCCCAACGGCGGCACCGTGCCGGCGTACTACACCCTCAACGTCGGCGTGGAGCAGGACTTCCGGACCTCCACCCGCCGCGAGTGGAAGGTGCGCGTGGACCTGGTCAACCTGGCGGACAAATCCTACGAGTTGCGTGACGGCTCCGGCGTCGGCGTGAACGCCGCGCAATACGGCATGCGGCGCGGGCTCTTCGGCTCGGTGAGCTACACGTTCTAGGTTCACCTTGTGGGGGCGTCCCTTGCGGACGCCCTCTTGCGCCGGCTCGCGTCCAACCGGACGTCCGCAAGGGACGCCCCTACATTCGAATGAGGCCGAAGCCGGCCTCGTCACCTCGTCCGCTACGTGGCTCCCCTCTTGAGAGGGGTGCCCGCAGGGCGGGGTGTGTTGTTCGTCTCCCTGCGTCGCCACCATCGCCCGCAAGGCGCACCCATTCCATCCCGGCCGCGTCTAGCCCGGTGAATTGGCTCGCCCTTGCCCGCCGGACGCGCCGAATTTCAACCCAACTCCGTTCCCCATGACTCTTCGTTTCCCCCGGTTCCTCGTTCCCGCCGCCGCCCTCGTGCTCGCCCTGCCGCTCGCCCGCGCCGACGTCGCCCAGCTGCAGCGGTCCTTCGATCGTCCGCCGGACGACGCCAGGCCGATGGCGCGCTGGTGGTGGTTCGGGCCGGCGGTGACCAAGCCCGAGATCGAGCGCGAGATGAAGTTCATGAAGGAGGGCGGCTTCGGCGGCTTCGAGGTCGAGCCGATCTACCCGATGGCGCTCGACGACGAGAAGACCGGCCTGAAGAACCTGACGCTGCTGTCGCCGGAATTCTTCGACGCGCTGAAGTTCACCGCGACCAACGCGAAAAGCCTTGGCCTGCGCATGAATCTCACGCTCGGCAGCGGCTGGCCTTATGGCGGGCCGATGTTCCCGATTTCCGAGGCGGCCGGGCGCATCCGAATCCTGAGCGTCCTTGTGGCTCCGGGCCAGCGGACGGTGCCCGTGCCGACGTTCCATCCGGGCGAGCCCGGCCCTCGCGGCGGCGGACGGCAATCGTCGGTGGAGTTCACCGCTCCTCCGCTCGCGGAAGGCGAGAGCGTGATCGCCGCCTACATCGGCGGGCAAAGCGGTCCCAATCCCTATCGCGAGGTGGAGATCCGGGACGGCGTCGCGCAACTTCCGACTCCGCCGAGCGAGCAGGCCACGGCGATCTTCGCCGTCGCCAGCCACACCGGCATGATGGTCAAGCGGCCGGCCGTCGGCGGCGAAGGCTACGTGATCGACCACTATTCGCCGACCGTCGTGAACAAGTTCATCCGCGAAGTCGCGGAACCCGAGGTCAAGGCGCTCGGCGCCGACGCGCCGTTCTCCGTTTTCTGCGACAGCCTCGAGGTCGCCGGCGAGGACTGGACGCCGGATTTCCTCGCGGAGTTCCAGAAGCGCCGCGGCTACGACCTGCGGCCGTGGCTGCCGGCCCTTTCGAACGACATCGGTGAAAAATCCAAGGACCTCCGCTACGACTGGGGCCGGACGATCACCGAGCTCTTCAACGACCGCTTCATCTCCCCGCTGGAACAGTGGGCCAAGGCCAACAAGACCCGTTTCCGCATCCAGGCCTACGGCACGCCGCCCGCCGCGCTCTTCAGCTACGCCTACGCCGACCTGCCCGAGGGCGAAGGCTTCACCTGGCACTCGTTCTCGACGTCGCGCTGGGCGGCGTCCGCCAGCCACCTGCTCGGCCGGCCGGTCACGTCCTCCGAGACCTGGACCTGGCTGCACTCGCCGATCTTCCGCGCGTCGCCGCTCGACATGAAGGCGGAGGCCGACCTGCACTTCCTCGAGGGCATCAACCAGCTCATCGCCCACGGCTGGCCGTACACGCCGGAGAGCATCCCCTACCCCGGCTGGCACCTCTACGCATCCGCCGTGTTCAACGAGAAGAACCCGTGGTGGATCGTGATGCCCGACATCACCACGTACCTCCAGCGCGTGAGCTACCTCCTGCGGCAAGGCCAGCCGGCCAACGACGTGGCCCTCTATCTTTCCGACAGCGACGCATGGGCCACCTTCGTCCCGGGTCGCGTGGCGATGAGCGCGGCCAACTCGCAGGTCATGGGCCGCGACATCATCGGGCGCGTGCTCGATGCCGGCTACAATCTGGACTTCCTCGACGACGGCCTGCTCGACCTCCGCGGCCGCATCGACGGCAAGACCCTCGCGTTCGGCGACACGCACTATCGCGCCGTGATCCTGCCGGGGGTCGACCGCATCCCGCTCAAGACCATGCGGACGCTCGAGCAATTCGCCAAAAACGGCGGCCTGGTCGTCGCGACGCGCCGGCTCCCCGCGCGCGCGCCGGGCCTGCAGGCCCCCGAGGCCGAGACGAGGGAAATCGGCGAAATCGCCGCGCGCCTCTTCACGGCCCCGAACGCTCCCGGACTTTACGTCGAGAACGAGGCCCAACTGGGCACCGCGCTCGCCGCGCGCCTGAAGCCGGACCTGGCGCTCAACGCATCGGCCCCGGAAATCGGCTTCGTTCACCGTCACACCGACGACGGCGAAATCTACTTCCTCGCCAACACGGCGAACACCCCGAAGACCCTGCAGGCCACATTCCGCGTCGAGGGCCTGCAGCCCGAATGGTGGGATCCGATGACCGGCCGCGTCACCGCCGCCGAGGTCGCCGCGCGTCCCGCCGGCGGCACCACGGTTTCCCTGTCCCTCGAGCCCTACGGCTCACAGGTGCTCATGTTCACCTCGCGCAAATTGCCCGCCGCCAGGCCGGCCGCGGATGGTAACCTCCCGCCCGCCGTCGACTTGAGCGGCGGCTGGAACGTGGCTTTCGGCAAGGACGCCAAGCCCGCGCCGATGGAGAAGCTCCAGTCGTGGACGGAAAGTGACGCGACCAAGTACTTCTCCGGCGTCGCGACCTATGAGAAGTCCGTCACGGTGCCCGCCGCCATGCTGGAAAAGGGCGTCGGCGTGCAGCTGAATTTCGGCGAGACCAAGCCCTTCACGCCCACCGGCCGCGGGATGCAGCGCATGCAGGCGCTGGTGGAGGCGCCGGTGCGCGAGGCCGCCGTGGTCTACGTGAACGGCAAGCGGGCCGGCTCGGTCTGGCATCCGCCGTACGTCGTCGATGTCACCGGCCTGCTCAAGGCCGGCGACAACACCGTCCGGGTGGAGGTCGCCAATCTCGCGATGAACCAGATGGCCGGGCATCCCCTGCCCGACTACAAGGCGCTCATCGCGCGCTACGGCGACCGCTTCCAGGTGCAGGACCTCAACCAGGTCCAGCCCATCACCGCCGGCCTGCTCGGCCCGATCCGGCTCGTCGCCGTCGCGAAATAATTCGCGCCGATGTAGGGGCGTCCCTCGCGGACGCCCTCCGTTCCGTCCGCATTCGTCTTTATCCCGCGTCCGGGCGTCCACAAGGGACGCCCCTACCTTGGCTGCAAACTATTCCTCGAGGCCGAAAACCGCCTTCGCGTAGCTGTCGACGTTGAAGGGCTGGAGGTCGGCGGCCTGCTCGCCGAGGCCGAGGAAATAGATCGGGATCTTCAGCTGCCGGTAGATGCCGACGAGCGCGCCGCCGCGGCTGGTGCCGTCGAGCTTCGTCACCACCAGGCCGGTGAGGCCGAAGCTCTGGTGGAACACGCGTGCCTGCTCGAGCGAGTTGCTGCCGAGCGAGCCGTCGACCACGAGCCAGCGGTGCTGCGGCGCCGCGGGATCGTTCTTCTGCAGCACGCGGCGGATCTTCGCGAGCTCCTCCATCAGCGGCCCCTTCGTGTGCAGGCGGCCGGCGGTGTCGACGATGAGGTAGTCGCGTCCCCGCGCCTTCGCCGCCTGCCAGGCGTCGAACGCCACCGCGGCCGCATCCGCGCCGGGATGGCTCGCGACGATCTCGAGGTCGAGGCGCGTCGCCCAGGTCCTGAGCTGCTCGACCGCCGCCGCGCGGAAGGTGTCGCAGGCGGCGAGCGTGACGGTCTTCCCGTCCTGCTTGAGGCGCCAGGCGAGCTTGGCCGAGGTCGTCGTCTTGCCGGAGCCGTTCACGCCGATCATGGCGATGACGACGGGATTAGTTTGTAGGCCAGGCCG
>DASZQN010000027.1:0-9183 GCA_035549635.1 Opitutaceae bacterium | reverse complement strand
CGTCCGCAAGGGACGCCCCTACAAGGGCGGATGTAGGGGCGTCCCTTGCGGACGCCCGGATCGCTCAGACCCGTCCGACCACCAGCGACGCGTTCGTGCCGCCGAAGCCGAAGCTGTTGGCGAGCGCGTGGTCGACACGCTTGGTCACGGCCGTGTTCGGCGTGAAATTCAGGCCGAGCGCGGCGCAGGCGGGATCGACGTTCTCGAGGTTGATCGTCGGCGGGATCACGCCGTGGTGCACCGCGAGCGTCGCGGCGAGCGCGCCGAGCGCGCCGGCGCCGCCGAGAAGATGGCCCGTCATCGACTTGACACCGCTGACGTGGAGCTGCTCGCGGCCGGCCGCGAAGACGGCGGCGATCGCCGCGGCCTCCTCGCCGTCTCCGCCCGGCGTGGACGTCGCATGGGCCGACACATAATTGATCTGCTCCGGGCGGAGTCCCGCATCCGCCACGGCCTGCGCCATCGAGCGGCGCGAGCCCTCGGCCTCGGGGGCGAGCGACGACAGGTGGTAGGCGTCCGCGGTCGCCGCGTAGCCGCTCAGCTCCGCGTAGATGCGGGCCCCGCGCCGGCGCGCGTGCTCCAGTTCCTCGAGGACGAACACCACGGCGCCCTCGCCCATCACGAAGCCATCGCGGTCCGCGTCGTAAGGACGCGAGGCCTTTTCCGGCGCGTCGTTGCGGGTGGACAGCGCGCGCATCTGCGCGAACGCACCCACGCCCAGCGGCGTGATCACCGCCTCCGCGCCGCCGGCGATCATGACGTCCGCCTCGCCGCGCTGGATCGCGCGCAGCGATTCGCCCAGCGCGTGCCCGCTCGTCGCACAGGCCGAGGCCACGCTCATGTTGGGGCCGCGCAGGTCGAGCAGGATCGCCGCCTGGCCGGCGAGGATGTTCGGGGCGATCTGGAGGATGAGGAACGGCGAGATCTTGCGATAGCCGCCAGCCAGCCAGATGTCGTGCATCGCGATGATCTCGGGCAGGCCGCCGAGCCCGACGCCGAGGTTCACCCCGATGCGCCCGGGAGCCAGGGAGGCCCGGTGGCCGTCGAGGCCCGAGTCGGCATAGGCCTCGAGGCTCGCGGCCAGCCCGAGATGGGTGAAGCGGCCGAGCTTCTTCACCTCCTTGGGCGACACCGCACAGGTGACCGGGTCGCCCTGCGCCCCGCGCGGGTGCAATGGCGCGGGCAGCGGGGCGGACGGCTCGAAGCCCTTCACCTCGCCGGCGATCTGGGCGGCGCAGGCCGACGCGTCGAAGCGCGTGATGCGGCCCAGGCCGCTGCGGCCGGCGACCAGCGCGGCCCAGGTGGCCGGCACCGAGTTGCCCACCGGCGTGAGGGCGCCGAGACCCGTGATGGCGACGCGGCGGGAGGAGCGGGAGGAGTTCATACGGGAAATGGGTTTCGTTTCGGCGAAGGGTTCAGGGTTCACGACTGCACGGGGACATGGAGAAAATCATGGCCGGGGACACGGACGGACCGGGTCCGCGCCGGCGGACGCGCCGCGCCGAATTCCCGGCGCAGGTGACGCCGCATGCTTTCCAGCAGCGCGTCGCTCCGCCCCGGATCGTCGATCGCCCGCGCGAACAGCAGGGCGCCCACCAGCGAGCTCATCAAGTGCGTCACGAGCTCGCGGTTGGCCGCGGGATCCTCGTCCAGCCGCAGCGCCGCGCCGAGGCGGTCGAGATGCCCGGTGAAGCCGCGCGAGTAGCCGGCCCGCGCCGCGCCGCGCAGCCGCGCGACATCCGCGCCCACCGCCACCACCACGCAGCCCGAGCCGGGATTGTCGCGATGGCGCCGGGAAAGGTAGCTGTCGATCAGCACCCGCGCCCGCCGCGCCGGCGTCGGCTGCGCCGCGATGCGCTCCAGGTTGACCTCCGCGGCGTCGAAGGCCGTCGCGCACGCTTCCGCCACCAGCTCGGACTTGTCCCGGAAATGCGAATAGAAGCCGCCGTGGGTCAGCCCCGCGCGGCGCATCACTTCATCCACCCCGGTCTCCGCCACTCCGCGCTCGCGAAAGGCCTGGCTCGCCGCATCGAGGATGCGGCGGCGCGTGGCGGGCTTATGGGCGGGCGGATAACGCATGTCGGATGTTGAATGACGTTCGTCATATAATGTCACAAGCGTAAAATTCTCCCGCCGGGAGGGGTTTTGACTTTGCCGGGGATGTACCCTTTCCTCGCCCTCCCTTTCCCACGGATATGCAGCAGCTCCATCCTTACTGGCGCATGGATTACATCGAGGCGCCGCGGTATCCGGCGACGAAGCGCCCCTTTTCCGAGCTGCCGGCGCTGGGCGACGACGAGACGGCCCTGATCGTCCATCGCACTCGCCTATCCTATCTGATCCTCAACCGCTTCCCCTACAACCCCGGCCACCTGCTCGCCGTTCCTTTCCGCGATGTCGTGGACATCGACGAGCTCACGCCGGCGGAGCGCGCCGACCTGATGGAGATTATTGTCGCCGGCAAGAAACTGCTGCAGGCCACCCTGAAGCCCGACGGTTTCAATGTCGGCTTCAACCTCGGCTCCGCCTCGGGCGGCAGCATCTCCCATCTCCATGCGCACATCGTCCCGCGCTGGAACGGCGACAACAACTTCATGCCCGTCCTCGGCCAGACCCGGATCCTGCCGCAGGCCCTGGCCGCAACCTGGAAGCGGCTGAGCGCCGCCAGCCGGCAGCCGCCGCGGCCGGCCAAGCCGCGCAAGGCCGCCAAGCGCCGCGCCGCCAGGAAGACCCGTTGACCGGCCATTCCCGGTGCCACGCTCCATGCCCGATTTTCCGTCCGTGCCCTCGAAGACGCTTTATTTTCCGAATCCCCGCCAGCTCCACCAGCTGTACGGCGGTCGCGACGAGAACCTGGGCCTCGTGGAGCAGTCGCTGGGCGTGCGGCTCGTGAGCCGCGACGACTGGCTGAAGATCGACGGCCCGGCCGATGCGATCGCGCGCACGGAGACGCTCTTCGGCCATCTCAACGAGGCCCGCGGGCAGGGCGTGGTCATCCGCACGCCGGATTTCACCCGCATCGTCGAGACGTTCGCCCGCGGCGACGGCGAGGAGCTGCGCGCCCTCTTCGGCGAGCCCCTGGTGATCACCACCAACCGCCGCAGCATCGTCCCGAAGACGCTCGGGCAGAAACTCTACCTCCAGTCGATCCGCAAGAACCCGATCGTCTTCGGCATCGGACCGGCCGGCACCGGGAAGACCTATCTCGCCATGGCCGCCGCGATCTCGGCGCTCCTGAAGAACGAGGTCCAGCGCGTCATCCTCACGCGGCCCGCGGTCGAGGCCGGCGAGGCGCTCGGCTTCCTGCCGGGCGACCTGCGCGAGAAGATCCTGCCTTATCTCCGCCCGCTTTACGACGCGATGCACGACATGCTCGACGCCGAGGACGTCACGCGGCTCACCGAGAAGGGCGTCATCGAGATCGCCCCGCTCGCTTACATGCGCGGCCGCACGCTCTCCAACGCGTTCATCGTCCTCGACGAGGCGCAGAACACCACGCCCGAGCAGATGATGATGTTCCTGACCCGGCTCGGCGAGGAGTCGCGCATGGTCGTCACCGGCGACGTCACCCAGATCGACCTCCCGCGCTCGAAATCCAGCGGCCTGCTCGAGGTCGGCCGGATCCTCGGCAGCGTCCCGGGCATCGACTTCCATTACTTCAGCGGCGCCGACGTCGTCCGGCACCCGCTCGTCCTCAAGATCATCGAGGCCTACGAGCGCTACAAGAACCCGATGAGCGAGCCGGCCGCGCCCGCCTGATCCCGATGTCCTTCCGGCAGAATCTCCAGCTTCTCCGCGGCGGCCTGCTGGCGTCCCGGCACACGCGCAGGACGGCGGAAATCTCCGCGGCCATGACGTTCCTCGAGAAGAGCCGGGTGGTCGCCGGCCTGATCTTCGTCGTCACCGTCGCCGCGATCGTGCTGATCAGCTTCGTCGGCGTGACCACCATCGACCTGCCGGTCCTGCCCAGCCAGCTCGCGACGGTGCGCGTCGCGGCCAGCACGTCCTTCACCTACGTCAGCAAGGAGAAGACCCGCGCCGCGCGCGACGCGCTGCTCCACCGCGTGCCGCCGGTCTACCGGCTCGACTTCTCCTCGGAGCAGCAGTTCGAGACCAATTTCCGCGACCTCGTCGGCCAGCTCGAGAAGTTCGAGCGCGACTTCCCCGCCAACACCCCGACCCTCGCGAACCGCCGCGCCGCGCTCTCGCGGGTGGTCGAGGCCTTCAACGCCAAGGGGCCGTACAATGCGAGCGTCGACGACGTCGCCGCCTTCCTCGCGTCCGGCGACGCCAAGCTGCGCGTCGCCCTCGCGGAGAACGGCCTCGCGGCGCTCCGCGAGATCTACAACGAGGGCGTCCGCGACAGCTCGCTGGAGCAGTCCGGCGAGGTCAACAGCGTGGTCGTCTTCCAGCTCCTCCGGCCCAACGGCGAGATCGCCCAGCGCCCGGTCCAGTCGCTGGAGCAGGCGCTGACGTTCCTCAGCATCAACCTCGCCGCCGAGGGCATCGGGCGCGATCTCACCGCCGCGCTCCTCCGCATCTTCCGCAACGGCGTCGTCCCCAACATCGTCTTCGACCAGCAGGCCACCACCGCGCGCGAGGCCGCCGCGGAGAAGGCGCTCAAGCCGGTGACGGTCTCGGTCGAGCGCGGCCAGGTCATCATCGAGCCGGGCAAGCGCGTCACGCCCGAGCAGTACGAGATGCTCATGGCCCAGCGCCAGTCGCTGCTCGACTCCAACGACACCGCCGTGGACGAGGGCCTGCAGCTCTTCGGCCGCATCCTGCTCGTGCTCGCGATGGTGATGGCGAGCGTGATCTACATCTGCATCGAGGACCGCGAGACGCTCCAAAGCAACGGCCGGCTCGCCCTCCTCGCGCTGGTCGTGATCGTCAACCTCGCCCTGGTGCGCGCGACCTACTCGCTGCTCGGCCTGGAGTTCTTCCTGCGCGACAGCCCGTGGGCCTCCACGCTCCCGTACATCGCGCCGACCGCGCTCGCGCCGCTCATCGTCGCGATCCTGATCGACGCCGGCTCGGCCATCTTCATGGCGCTGCTCATCTCGATCTTCACCGGGGTGATCTACGGCAACCGCCTCGACCTGCTCGTGCTCACCTTCCTCGCGTCGATGGTCGCGATCTTCGCCGGCCACCACGCGCGCCGCCGCAGCCGCGTCGTCCGCGCCGCCGGCCTCGGGGGGCTCACCGTCGCCGCCTTCGCCCTGCTCATCGGCATCGTCGACCAGGCCCCGACCGTCGCGCTGCTCCAACAGATGGGCGCCGGCCTGCTCACCGGGCTGCTCACCGGCGTGATCGTGGTCGGCGTGCTCCCGGTCCTCGAGAGCCTGTTCAAGCGCACGACGGACATCACGCTGCTCGAGCTGACCGACTTCAACCATCCGCTGCTCCGGCTGATGCAGCTCGAGGCCCCCGGCACCTACCACCACTCGCTCGTCGTGGCCCAGCTGGCCGAGAACGCGTGCAATGCGATCGGCGCCAACCCGCTGCTCGCGCGCGTCTGCGCGATCTTCCACGACATCGGCAAGACCGCGAAGCCCGAGTACTTCACCGAGAACCAGCGGTCCGGCACGACCAGCCCGCACGACCCCGGCACGCCGGCGCTGTCGGCACTGATCATCAAGAACCACGTCAAGGACGGCGTGGATCTCGCCCTCCGTCACAAGCTGCCGCGCGCGGTCATCGATGTCGTCCAGCAGCACCACGGCACCTCGCTCGTCCGCTATTTCTACGAGCGCGCCGTCGCGGCCTCGCGCCCGCCCTTCGCCGGCGGCGAGGCGCCGCCGGTGCCCAAGGACGAATACCGCTACGACGGCCCCAAGCCGCAGTTCAAGGAAAGCGCGGTCATCTCCCTCGCCGACGCCGTCGAGGCCGCCTCGCGCTCCCTGCGCAAGGTCACGCCCCAGCACCTCGGCGAGCTGATCGACGCGATCTTCCGCGAACGCATCGCCGACGGCCAGCTGGACGAGGCGCCCCTGACCTTCGCCGAACTCGCCCAGATCAAGAGCAGCTTCACCTTCACCCTGCTGAACATGCTGCATGCCCGCGTGGCCTATCCCGCGGAGTCGGACGCCGGGGGACAGAAGACGGAAGTCAGCGGCTGAGATCCCGTCGTTCCTCGTTCTCGCTCTTCGTTCCTCGTTCTCGAGGCCTGAGGGAGAGGACGAAGAATGAGAACGAGGAACGAGAACGACCATGACCGCTTCCAACCGCCGCCTCGTCATCGCCAACCGTCATCCCCGCCTGCGGGTGGACCGCCGCGGCCTCGCCCGCGCCATCGCGGTGCTCGACGCCCACGCGGAAAAATTCCGGGGCGGCTGCCCCGCGGGCGAGCTGTCCGTCGCGTTCCTCACCGACCCGGCGCTCGCGCGGCTGCATGCCGATTTCCTCGCCGATCCGTCGACCACCGACGTCATCACCTTCGAGGGCGACCCTGCGCTCGGCGCCGCCGGCGAGATCTGCGTCTCGGCCGACACCGCCGCCGCGTACGCCCGCCGGCACCGCCGCGTTTTCGCCGCGGAGCTCACGCTCTACGTCATCCACGGCTGGCTGCACCTCGCGGGCTACGACGACCTCCGCCCCGACCGCAAGCGCGCCATGCGCCGCGCCGAGGCGAGGGCGGTTGCTCTGCTGTGCCGAGAGGGCGTGGCGCCGCGCTTCAGGCTGAGCTGATTTTGGGTTTTGGAGTTTGGATTGCGGAAACGGAAAATGCCTTCCGACCCGGGAAATCCAAAATCCAAACTCCAAAACCCAAAATCGACTGTTTTTCCGTGCGTTCGCCCGCCGCCCGACTACCTTCTCCGCGTCTCATGCCCGCCGCTTCCACTTCTTCCCGCACCGTCACGGTCCGCAACGCCTTTTTCTCCGGGCTGCTGCTGGTCGCGCCGCTCGTGGTCACGATCTGGGCGTTCGCCACCATCATCGACCTGGTCGGCGGCACGTTCCATCCGCTCTTCGTCCGCTTCCTGCCGGAGGATCTCCGCGAGACCGAGCTGCTGTGGAAGCTCATCGCCACGGTCATCGTGGTCATCCTCGTCACGCTGCTCGGGTACCTGTCGCACTACGTCTTCGGGAAGCTCTTCTTCGAGGTCGGCGGTCGCTTCATGCAGGGCATCCCCGGCGTCGGCGCGGTCTACAACACGGTCAAGCAGATCGTCGACACCTTCAGCACCCAGAACCGCAATCTCTTCAACAAGGTCGTGCTGATCGAGTACCCCCGGAAGGGCGTGTGGACGATCGGCTTCCTCACCAGCAAGGAAACGAGCGAGGTGCAGGACCGGATCGGTGGCGAGGTCTGGACGGTCTTTGTGCCCACGACGCCGAATCCCACCAGCGGCTTTCTCCTCATGCTCCCGCGCGCCGACATCGTCGAACTCGACATGTCCGTCGGCGACGGGATGAAGATGGTGATTTCCGGCGGCGCCGTCGTGCCGCCCTGGCCGATCGACCGCCGGTCGCGGCCGCGGTGAGCCATCGTCCTCGTTCCTCGTAATCGTTCTCGTTCTCCTGCCTGTTCCGAACCGAGGACGAGGAACGATAACGAATAACGAGAACGATTGGCGCCATGCCCGGCCGACTTCTCCAGACCGACGCGTTCGTCTTGTTGAAGCGCCCGCCCGCGGACGCGTTCCAGTCCTTCACCGTCTTCTCGGCCGAGTACGGTGCCCTCCTCGTGCTGCAGCGCCTGCCGAAGAAAAGCGCGGCCGGGCCGGTCCTGGACCTCTTCGACGAGGCCTCGCTGCAGCTCGAGAGTTCCAACCAGGGCCAGACCTGGTTCGTGAAGGAGCCCCGGCTGCTCGTGCGTCACGCCATGATCGGCCGCAGCTACGACGCGCTGCGGTTCGCCTCCGCCCTGGCCGCGCTCGTCGCCCGCAATCCCGTCCACGAGGAAAGCCGCGCCGCCGTCGCCGCGCTGCTGCGGAGCGCCTTCGCCGCCTTCGAGACCGCGACGCGGCCCGACATCGTCTATTTCAAGAGCCTTTATCGCTTCGCCCGCGACGAGGGCTATCCCGTGCGCCAGCAGTGGGCCGCGGCCCTGCCCGCCCGGGAGCAAACCTCGGTCGCCGCGCTCCTCAATCGTCCCCTCGCCGGGCAAACGTCCCTCGTCGGCGAGGTCGCCCGTCTCCAGCGTCGCCTCGAGGACTACCTGCGCGGCCACACCGAGATCCTGCTCGACTAGCGGCGGAGGGTTTCGCGCAGAGACGCGGAGACGCAGAGGTCGAACAGCAGAAAGATCGGGAACACCCGAGATGGATCGGCCCGATCTCCGCGCCTCAGCGTCTCTGGGCGAGACCGGCTTGGTGGAGGAAAAATACGATTTCGGTTTTCCTTCCGTGTCTTCCGCGTGTTCCGTGGGCCACAGATGCAGTTCGACCTCGATGCCCGCACCGCCAGCCTGAGCGTCGGCGATTTCGCCGAGTTCACGCTCGGCCCCCGCGACGGCGGGGACGGCGCCCAGGGCCTCTGGCGGGCGCAGCTCGGGACCCACTGGCACCGGCAGCTCCGGCTCCAGACCGCGGGCGAGCACCCCGGCGCCGAGTTCGAGGTCGCCGTCGCCGGCCAGGTGTTCCACCGCGGCTGGAAGATCGGCCTGACCGGCCGCATCGACCAGCTCCTGCGCACCGGTGGCGCGGTGCTCCTGCGCGAGATCAAGACCGTCACGCGTCCGCTGCCCGCCGATGAACCGGAGTTGCGGCAGGACTACTCCAGTTACTTTGCCCAGCTCGCCGCCTATGTCGCCCTCTGGCAGCTGCGCGACGCGGCCGCCCCTTCGCCGGCCGCGCTCCGCGCGGAACTGGTCTTCGTCGAGGCCGGCAGCGGCCTGGCGCAAACCGTGGCGCTCACGGCGGCCGACCAGGCGGTCTTCAAGATCCAGCTCGAGCGGGTCGCGGATTTCCTCGACCTTCGCCGGCGGGCGCGCGAACGGCTCAGCCGGCTGCAGTTCCAAGCGCCTTTCACGCAGCTCCGGCCGGGCCAGGAAACGACCCGCGCCGACCTCGACCGCGCCCTGGGCGGACAGCACGGCCCGGTTTTCTTCGAGGCGCCGACCGGGTTCGGCAAGACCGGCGTCCTGCTCGAGAGCGCCCTCGGCCAGCTCCGCGCCGGCCACTTCGAACGGCTCCTTTACCTGACGAGCAAGTCCACGGGGCAGATCCAAGTCGTGCGGGC
>DASZQN010000026.1:0-23844 GCA_035549635.1 Opitutaceae bacterium | reverse complement strand
TGTAGGGGCGTCCCTTGCGGACGCCCAGGTTTGCGATCGTCCAGCCGGGCGTCCGCAAGGGACGCCCCGACATCGGAATCAACCGTTTCACCGGCACTCGATGCATTCCTTCCGGTCGCAGCCTCATCGAATATCGCGTTTCGCGCCGATTCTCGCCTTGCTGGCCTTCATGTCTCCCGCCCGCGCCCAGCCTTCGGCTCCGCCGGATGTCCATGCGAAGGCGGACGATCTCCGCGGCGACACCGTCGTGCTGCTGCACGGGCTCGGCCTCGGCAGCTGGGCGATGAAGCGTTTCGAGACGGCCCTGCGCCGCGACGGCTGTCAGGTGATCAATCTCAGCTACGCCTCGCGGACCGTCCCGCTCGAGGAATTGGCCGCGACCTGGCTTCCACCGGTGCTGCGCGAGCGGGGCGCGGAAAGCGCCCCGCGGCTGCATTTCGTCACGCACTCGATGGGCGGAATCCTGCTCCGCCTGTATCTGCGCGACCATGCGCCCGCCAACTTCGGCCGCGCCGTGATGCTCGCGCCGCCCAACGCCGGCAGCGAAGTCATCGATCACCTGGCCCGCGTTTCCCTGCTGCGGCGGATCTGGAGCGTCAACGGCGCCCGGCTCGGGACCGGGACCAACTCCGTGCCGCGCGCCCTCGGTCCCTGGCCCGGCACCGGTCCGCTCGGGATCATCGCCGGCAACCGCAGCTTCAATCCCCTCTTCTCCTCCTGGCTGCCGTTCCCGAGCGACGGCAAGGTGTCCGTCGCCAGCGCCCGCCTCGAGGGCATGACCGACTTCCTCGTCCTGCCCCACTCCCACACCTGGCTGCAGTGGCGGGGAGACACCATCGCCCAGACGCGCACCTTCCTGCGCACCGGGCGGTTTGATCCGATCCGGGCGCCAACCACCCATGGCGTGGATTCGTTGTAGGCCACCTCGGCGAGGTGGCCGGCCAGGTCAGCGACCTGGCCTACAACCGAGGTCATAATCCTCGATGCAGTTTTACAGACGGTGATCCGATTTCTGCCGTATTCTGCTCCCCAAGGGCCGTATTTTCACGCAACCTTCTCCGGCAGAAGTCGTCTCAGATTTCACCCGCTTCCCCCGGAGCGCCCGCCCCTAAGAAAACGTCCCCGGACGCGTTGGTCTCGTTGCCCCGTGAAAATCACGCCCCTGCTGATCGCTGGCTCGCTTGTGGCCAACGCCGCGCTGGCGTTCGCGCTCGTGCAGCGGTCGTCCGCTCATGGCGGCGTTTCCATTGCCGGGACCGCGGTCTCGGCTGACTCCGCCGTCCCGAAGCAGGCGGCGGCGGCGCAAAAGAAGGACGCGGCCATTCCGACTCCCTGGCCGCAGCTCACCGCCGGCGATTTGCCCGACGTCGTCACGCGCCTCCGCGCCGAGGGGTTTCCGCCGAAGCTCGTGCGCGCGATCGTGGGGGCCCTGGTGGCGGAGCACTTCGCCGACCGGTCCAAGGCGATCGCGGACGCCATTGCCGCGCAGCCCTGGTGGCGGGCGAATCCGGCCGCCGGCACCTCGCTCGCGGAGCAGAAGATCACCGCCATGCGCCGGCGCCTGAACAGCGACGAACGCGACATGGTCTATCAGCTCCTCGGACCGGACACCGATCTTTCGGAGTACGAGCGGACCGCGGCCCAGCAGCGCTACGGCAACCTGGATCCCGACCGGATCGAGCGGCTGAACCGGCTCAACTCGGACTACACCGACCTGATGAGCGACGCCCGCCTGGAGGCGAAGAACATCATTTTGCCGGAGGATCGGGAAAAGCTCGGCTTCCTCGAGCAGCAGAAACAGGCCGACCTCGCGAAGCTCCTCAGTCCCGAGGAGCTTTTCGAGTACAACCTCCGCTCCAGCTCGATCGCCACCCGGCTGCACACGCAGCTCGCGGCCTTCGATCCCTCCGAGGACGAATACCGCGCGATCTTCAAGGTGCAGCAGGACTTCGACGCGCAGTACGCCGATGGCCGCATGGCCTTCCTGACGGTCGACGAGCGCCGCGATCGCCGGGATGCGCTCAGCTCGGTCACGGACCAGCTCAAGGACGTACTCTCGCCCGAGCGCTTCGCCGACTACCAGCTCATGACCAGCCCGTCCTACCTGCAGACCAGCCAGCTCGTCACCAGCCTGTCGCTGCCCGCGACCGCAACCGCGGATATCGTCGGCGTGCAGCGCGACGCCACCAGCCGCATGACGGCGATCGTCGCGGACCGATCCCTGACTAACGCGCAACGCGGTGCTCAGCTCCAGGCGCTCGCCGAGGAGGCGTCGACCAAGCTGACCGCCACGCTCGGCGAAAACGGGATGGCCACCTACCGCTCCTCCACCGGCGTCTGGCTCAGCAACCTCGAGCAGCGCGCCGCCCGCCTCCAGCCCGCAGCCCGGCCCGCGCCGGCGGTCAAACCCTGAACACCCCGGCACGGCCATGAAACAGTCCCCGCTCGTGCTCGGCGTTTCCCTTGCGGCCAATGTCGCGCTGCTGGGCGTGTTCGTTTTCGTGCCGGCGGAAACGAAGGCGCCTTTCAAGTTCACCGGGCTGGGCACGGCCGCAACGAGGACGCTCACGCCGGCCAAGGTTTCTCCCGAGGCCGCGGGAGAAGGCGCGGTCTCGGCCTCGAGCTGGAGCCATTTCCAAACGGACGATCTCGGAAGCATCATCGCCCGCCTTCGCGCGGCCGGCTTCCCGCCGGACGTGCTTCGCGTCGTCATCAACCAGCGCTTCAAGGAGCGTCAGCAGGCGCTGCTGCTGCCGCAGGTGTCCCAGCCCTACTGGAAGAACGGGGTCACCAAACAGGCCGACATCAAGATGACCGACGAGTTGCAACAGCTCGAGCGCGAGAGAAGCGACACCATGAAGCGCCTCCTCGGCGATGAGGCGATGGACGACGAGACACGTGCCTCGTTCGCGCAGGTCTACGGCAATCTTCCCATCGATAAGATCAAGGGGGTGAGCTCCATCATGAATGACTACTGGGCCAAGATCACCCAGGCTCGCGAGACCGCGGGCGGAGCCTTCAATCCCAGCGACCCCCAATGGACGGAGCTTTACCAGCAGGCACAGTCATCCATCGCCGGACTGCTCACCCCCGCGGAACTGGCCGACTACAACGCCCGCACCGGTCCCGCCTCGTCGCGGTTGAAGCAGGACCTGGCGGGCATCGATGTCACCGAGGCGGAATTCCGTGCGCTGCTGCCGCTTTACGACGCGGCCGGCGGGTCGTCGCCCTTTCCCGCCGGGCCGCAGGGAACATCGGTCGATAAGGAACAGGTCGCATCCATCCTCGGCGCCGACCGCTACGCCGAATACCAGCAGGCCACGCGGCCGGAATACCAGCAGCTGAACAATCTCGTCACGCGGCTGGATCTTCCGCTGACCGCCGCCGCCCAGGTGGCGGCGACACAGGAAGACATCCAGCAGCGCGCCATGGCTGTCCGCACCGACCGCAAGCTCACCGCCGACGCCAGGACCGCTCAGCTCGCGGCGCTCGCGCAGGAGGCCTCCGCCAGGATCACCTCCGAGATCGGTGCGCGCGGTCTCGAGGGTTACCGGCAGAGCGGCGGCCAGTGGCTCAACCAGCTTCAGCCGCGCCCCAAGCCCGCGGCCAAATCCCCATGAAAACGTTCCTGATCGCAGTCTCGCTCGCGGTGAACCTTTTCCTCGCCGCCTTCGCCGTGCGGCCGTCGCTCGCGCCCCCGGCCTTCCGCGATTTTTTCGGCGGCGCGCGCGACGGCCCAGCCCGCGTCGCCTCCGGCGCGAGTGCGACCGCAAATGCCGGCGGGCGTCTCGCGCCGCTCTGGTCCCGGCTCCAGACCGACGACCTGCCCGCGCTCGTGGCCCGTCTCCGCGCCGCGGGTTTTCCGACTTCGCTCATCCGTGCAGTCATCACCGCTAAGATCAATGCGCGCTACAACAGCCAGTTCCGCGCGCTCCTGGAACCGGATCCCAGCGCGCCGTATTGGAAGCAGTCGAACCAGCTGTCGATGGACTCGAAGAACTACGCCGAGTACACCCGCCTGCAGCGCGAGCGGTCCAAGCTCCTGCGCGAGTTGTTCAACGATCCCGTGTTCGCGAGCGAAGACGTCTCGGCTGCGCAGCGCCGGCTGTTCGGGGATATTCCCCGGCAGAAGATCGACCTGATCCAGCGCGTCGAGGACGACTACGCCGACATGACCAACGCCGCCCGTGCCGCCACGGGCGGCATCATCCTGCCGGGGGACAAGGAGAAGCTCGCCCTGCTCGCCAATGAGAAGCACGCCGATCTCGCCGCGATCCTTTCCCCGGACGAACTCGCCGACTATGAGCTGCGTTCTTCGCCGCTCGTGAACCTGCTCGGCCGCTACCTCGGCGGCTTCGACGCCAGCGAGACGGAATTCCGGGCGGTCTTCCAGGCGCAGCAGAAATACAGCGCGACCGTGGCGCCCGCCGGCGGCCTGCCGGGCAATATCGATCCGGAAACACGCCAGGCCGCGTTGCAGCAGTTGAACGACGACCTGAAGAACTCCCTCGGCGACGCCCGGTACGCCGACTATCAGCGCGAGACGAACCGCGACTTCCAGCAGCTCTCGCGGATCGCCCAGCAGGAGAATGTGTCGTCCGCCGTCGCGGCCCAGGCCTACAACCTGCGCGACGCCGTCGCCACGGAGTCCAACCGGATCCTCGACGACACCACGCTCAGCGCTCCCGAGAAACGGGCCGCGCTGCAGGCGCTCGCGCAGAACACGCGCGCCCAGACGCTGACGCTGCTCGGCCCGACCGCCGGCGCCGCCTACGTGAAAATCGAGGACGGCTGGCTCACCGCCGTAGAGCACGGCAGCGCCGTCACGTTCAACAACAACTCGTCCACGTCCTCGATCGCCACCGTCGGCGCCAACGGCGCCACGGCCATGCTGTCGTTCACCGGCGGAGCCTCCTTTCGCCGGATGCAGTGACGTTCCCAACCTCACCCCGATTCGCCCCATGAAAATATCGAATCTCCTCCTCGGCGCCTCCCTGGCCGCCAACGTCGCGCTCGTCGCGGGTTTCATGCTGGGCGCCTGGAACCCCTCCGCCGCCGGGGATGCGACCTCCCCGTCGCGTCCGGCCAGCACGTCCATCGCCGCCACGCCCGACACCGGCCCGCTCACCCCGGAAATCTGGACTGCCCTCCAGACGACCGACCTGGCCGTGCAGCGCGACCGCCTGCAGGCCGAGGGATTTCCTCCTGCGATGATCCGCGACATCCTCGCGGCCCAGATCCGGGAAAACTTTGCCGCCCGCCAGAAGGCCCTCGAGAACGCCCATGGCGAGATTCCCTTCTGGAAAAACCAGCTGCCCGATCCGGAGACCCAGGCCGCGCTGCGCGCGCTCGCCAAGGAACAACAAAAGATGCTGACCGACCTGCTCGGTCCCGATCCCGAGAACGGGCGCGCCGCCACGCTGCAGCGCCGGCTGCCGAACCTCTCCGCCGACAAAATCTCCCAGCTGGTCGCCCTGCAGGACGACTACGCCGATCAGCGCAACAACATCTACTCGGCTCAAGGCGTGACGCCTTCCCTGTCTCCGGCCGACCGAGAAAAGCTCGCGGCCCTGGACAAGGCCCAACACGCGGATATCGCCGCCCTGCTCACGCCGCAGGAGCTCGAGGACTACGATCTCCGCACCAGCAACACGGCGAGCCAGCTCCGCAACAATCTGGTCGCCTTCGACGCCACGGAGCAGGAGTTCCGCACGCTCTTCCAGTTGCAGCAGGCGTTCAACGACCGCGTCGGCCCGCTCAACGGCCCGATGTCGCAGGACGAGATGAAGGCGCGCGCCGAGGGACAAAAGCAGCTCAACGACGACATCAAGGCCGCGCTCGGCGACGACCGTTACGCGGAGTACCAGCGCGCCACCGACTACAGCTACCGGCAGACCAGCCAGCTCGTCACCCGCCTGCAGCTGCCGCCGGAGGCCACCAATCAGGTCTACGCCGTCCAGCAGGACATCCAGCAGCGCGTCGGCGCGCTCCGCAGCGATCGTTCGCTGACGGCCGCCGACCGCAGCCAGCAGCTCGCCGCCCTCAACGAGGAGACAAAAACGCGGGTGAGCGCCGTGCTCGGCGACGCCGGCTTCGAGGCTTACAAGCAGTACGGCGGCACGTGGATGCAGACGCTGCAGCCGCCCCGCCAGCTTCCGCCGCCGAGATCACCATGAAAAAAGCGCTCCTTCTGTCATCGCTCGCGATCAACCTCGCCCTCGCTGCGCTGACGCTCAGCCGTCCCGCCTTCGCCGCCGACGCGGCGTCGCCCGCCCAGGCCGCGCCCACCGGGCTGTGGGCCACGCTCTACTCCGAGGACATTCCCACGTATGCCGCGAACCTCCGCCTGGCCGGCGGCCCGGAAGCGACCATCGGCGTGCTGATCGGCGAGGCGATCAACCTGCGATTTGCCGAGCGGGAAAAAGCCCTGCAGCCTTCCATCCTCTCGCTGCAGTCCCTGCGCGAGGAATTCACCCCGGAGCGACGCGAAGCGCTGCTCCAGCTCCGCATCGAGAAAAACGCGCTGTTCCGCGCCGTCTTCGGCCATTCGATCCAGCTGGCCGGCAGCTTCAACTGGACCGCGGGCGGCCTCGCCCGGCTCACGGTGGCGGAACGCGACACGGTCAGCATGATCATGGGTGACTACGACACGATGATCTCCCGCGTGCTGGTGCAAAGCCAGGGCCACCTGATGGACGACGACCGCGAGAAGCTGCGCTTCCTCGAATCCCAGCGCGACGTCGACCTCGGCAAGCTGCTCTCGCCCGACGAGATCCTCGATTTCAACCTCATCGCGACGGCCTACGGCCGGACCGTCCGCAACTATCTCAGTTACTTCGAGCCGACGACCGAGCAGCTGCGCACCTACCTGGCCCTCGGGAAAAAGCACGGCCTCGACTACGATGGCGGCGGCGCGAATCTCACCCGCCACAACGAGGAGCAGGTGGCCCTCCATGCCGATCTCGCTAAAATCTGGGACGCGCCCACCTACGAGAAGTACCGTCGGACGACCTCCGGCCATTACGTCTATCTCACCATGCTGGTCCGGCGCCTCCAGCTCCCGCTGTCCACCGCCGAGGATATCTTCGCCTCCCAAAAGACCGCCACCGAGCGGAGCTACGAGCTGTATGCCAAGGCGCGGATGAACCCGCCCAGCCTGCAGGATCCGCGTCCCGGCATCGAGCAGGTGGTGTGGCCCGCGGTGTACCCGGCCAACGACATCCGGACGGCAGCCATCAACGACATCATCAAGATCACCGCGGATCACTGCGACTTTGTCCGTTCGAAGCTGGGCGACGCCGGCTTCAAGGAGTACTACGAATTGAACAGCCGCTGGCTGGAGGTGATGCAGGCCGGCGGCGTGGCCCGCCTCGACTACAGCCTGCCGTAATCCGGCCGGCCTTCGCCGTAGCAGACGACGTGAGGAGGCGGACACCCGCCCACGCGCAACCAACCTCGTTACCTCAGCTGCCACGAGCCCGCCCGGAAATCCGAATCTCCTCCGCGTCTCTGCGTCTCTGCGCGAACCCTCCGGAAGTCCGACCCCAAGCCCCGATTCCAGCTTTCCGTTCCGTAACAAACGCTCCGGTCGACGCGGCTGGACATCGCTCCGGCTCCGCTCCACTCATTTTTGCGCATGGCGAAGACGACCGACGACCGGCGGCTGTCCAGGAAGGAATACGAGGCGCGCGTACCCCAGCTCCGCACCGAACTGGTGCAGATGCAGGTCGAGCTCAAGGCCTCGCCCTTCCCCGTCCTGCTCGTCATCGCCGGCGAGGAGGCGTCGGGCAAGGGGGAGGTCGTCAACATCCTCAACGCCTGGCTCGATCCGCGCGGCGTCGAGACGTTCTCCTTCCATGAGCCCACCGACGAGGAGCGGGAGCGGCCGGCGATGTGGCGCTACTGGCGGTCGCTGCCGCCGCGCGGCCGGATGGGGATCTACGCCGGCTCGTGGTACACCGAGGCGCTGCGCGAGGATCCGCGCAGCCCGCGCGAGCTCGCGGATTTCGACCGCGGACTCCGGCGCATCGCGCATTTCGAGCGGCTGCTGGCCGCGGACGGCGCGCTGATCGTGAAATGCTGGCTGCAGCTCTCGAAGGAGGCGCAGCGGGCGCGGCTCCGGGAGCTCGAGGACGATCCGCGCACGGCCTGGCGCGTTTCGCCCGACGACTGGAAAAGCCACCGCGACCACGACCGGCTGTCGCGCCTCGCGGAGCGCCTGCGTCGCGCCACCAGCCGCGCCGGCGCCCCCTGGCAGGTGATCGGCGCCGCCGATCCCCGCGCGCGCAACCTCGCGGTCGGCGAATATGTGCTGAAGCGCTTCCGGGCCCATCTCCAGACCCACCGGAAGATCCCGGCGCCGGTGAAGCCCAAGCGCGTGCGGCCGCTGCGGCCGGTCGGGATGCGCCGGCTCCAGGCGCTGCCGCTCGACCAGCAGCTCTCGGGCGAGGTCTACGAGGAGAAGCGCGACAAGTGGCTCGGCCGCCTCAACCACCTCGTCCGCGCGGCCGCCGAACGCCGCCGCTCCATCGTGTGGGTCTTCGAGGGCTGGGACGCCGCCGGCAAGGGCGGGGCCATCCGGCGCCTGACCGACGCGATCGACGCCCGCGACTACCGCGTGATCCCGGTGGCCAAGCCCACCGACGAGGAAAAGCTCCACCATTACCTCTGGCGCTTCTGGCGCCACGTGCCGCGCGCCGGGATGGTGACGATCTATGACCGCTCGTGGTACGGGCGGCTGCTCGTCGAGCGGATCGAGGGTTTCTGCCGCGAGGACGAATGGCGGCGGGCGTTCGCCGAGATCAGCGACTTCGAGGCCCAGCTCACCGAGCACGGCATCATCGTGCTCAAGTTCTGGCTGCACATCAGCAAGGACGAGCAGCTCCGCCGTTTTCGCGACCGCGAGGACACCCACTACAAGAAGCACAAGATCAATGCCGAGGACTGGCGCAACCGCCGCCAGTGGCATGCGTACGAGGCCGCGGTCGGCGACATGCTTTCGCTCACCGGCAACCCTTCCGCGCCCTGGCATCTGGTCCCGTCCAACAACAAGCGCTACGCGCGCCTCCAGATCATCAAGACGTCCTGCCAGCAGATCGCCGAGGCCTTGGAAAGTTAGGCGCCTCAGGTATTTAACCCATCCGCGCCGGCCGGTGTCCGCGGGATGAAACCTCGGTGGGAGTTTTTGCGTCGACCGGGGAAATAAGCGCGGCCTAATTACATTTCCCCCGGAACCTTAATTGCAGAAAAGCGGCCAACATTTGTCCTTCGCAAACGTCAGGCCGACACCCGTATTTCACCGATTTTGCCGATCCCTGCTCCCGAAGCCCATTTATGAATCCATCTGACCGTTCCCCGGACTTCCCCGTTTCCGCGCCCCGCCGACGCTCGCCCTGGAAATGGGTCGTCCTGGTGATTTTTCTGCTCGGCGTGGCCGCCGTGTTCTATTTCCACCCGCCGAAGGAGGCGGCGCCGGTGGCCGGACCGGGCGGATTCGGCGGCCGCGGGGGTGGTGGCGGCGGTGGCGGGCGCGGGGGCGGCGGTGGCCGACGCGGCGGTACCGGACCCACTCCCGTCTCCATCGCCACGGTCGTGACCGGCGACCTGCATATCTATCAGTCCGCCCTGGGCTCCGTCACGGCCTTGAACACGGTCACGGTCAAGAGCCGCGCCGACGGCGAGCTGAGGAAGATCTATTTCACCGAGGGCCAGATGGTGAAGGCCGGCGACCTCCTCGCGGAGATCGACGACCGCGCCTACAAGGTCGCGCTCGAGCAGTCCGAGGGCCAGCTGACCCGCGACACCGCCCTCCTCCAGAATGCCGTGCGCGATCTCGCCCGCTACGAAAGCGCGAAGGAGGCCGTCACCCAGCAGCAGATCGACACGGCCAAGTCGTCCGTCGCCCAGTACGAGGGCGCCGTGAAGGTCGACCAGGGTTCCGTCGACAACGACCGCCTCCAGCTCAGCTACTGCCGCATCACCGCGCCGCTCACCGGCCGCGTCGGACTGCGCATGGTCGACGAGGGCAACCTCGTCCACAGCAGCGACCCCGGTCTCCTCGTCATCACGCAGGAGGAGCCGATCGCGGTGGTGTTCAGCATTCCCGAGGACTCCCTGCCCCAGGTGCGCAAGCAGATCGCGCAGGGCACGGAGCTGCCCGTCGAGGCCTACGACCGCTCGATGCAGACGCTGCTCGCCACCGGCCAGGTCCTCGCGCTCGACAACCAGATCGACAGCTCCACCGGCACCGTGAAGCTGAAGGCGCAGTTCGCAAACACCGACCACGGGCTCTATCCGAACCAGTTCGTCAATGTCCGGATGCTCACCGAGATCCAGACCGGGGTCATGCTGGTCCCGAACTCCGCCATCCAGCTCAACGGCGCCGCGCGTTTCGTCTTCGTCGTCAACGGCGACCAGACGGTGGACCGCCGCACGATCACGGTCGGGAAGACCGAGGGCGAACAGACCGTCGTGCTCACCGGCCTGGCCGTGGGGCAAAGCGTCGTCACCGAGGGCCTCGACCGGCTGCAGCCCGGCGCCCAGGTCATGACCAAGGTGCCGGTGCCGATCAACGACACGCCCGCCCGGGGCCGGGGCCGGGGTCGGGGCCAGGGAGGCGGCCAGGGCCAAGGCGCGGGTGACGGCACGGGCGAGGGCCGCGGACGCAAGAGTTCATGAACATTTCCAAACCCTTCATCGAGCGGCCGGTCGCCACGTCGCTCCTGATGGTGGCGCTCCTGCTGGCCGGCATCGTGGGCTACCGCGCCCTCGCGATCGCCGCGCTGCCCGAGGTCGACTATCCGACGATCCAGATCAGCGCGCTCTACCCCGGGGCGAGCCCGGAGGTCATGACGTCCGCCATCACCGCGCCGCTGGAAAAGCAGTTCGGCCAGATGTCCGGCCTCAGCGAGATGACGTCGACCAGCTCGGGCGGCGCCTCGGTGATCACGCTACAGTTCAGCCTCGATATCTCCCTCGACGTCGCCGAGCAGGAGGTGCAGGCCGCGATCAACGCCGCCAACGGCTTCCTGCCGCGCGACCTGCCGATGCCGCCGACCTACAGCAAGGTCAACCCGGCGGACACGCCGATCATGACGCTCGGCATCACCTCGGAGTCGATGGCGCTGCCGAAGCTCGAGGATCTCGTCGACACGCGGCTGGCGCAGAAAATCTCCCAGGTCTCGGGCGTCGGCCTCGTGAGCATCTCGGGCGGCCAGCGGCCGGCCGTCCGCGTGCAGGTGAACCCGAACGCGCTCGCCGCCTACGGCATCGACCTCGAGCAGGTCCGCACCGCCATCGCCGGCGCCAACACCAACGCCGCCAAGGGCGGGTTCGACGGCCCGACCCAGGCGTCCACCATCGACGCCAACGACCAGATCAAGTCCGCCGACGAGTACAAGCAGCTGATCATCGCCTACAAGAACGGCGCCCCGGTCCGCCTGCTCGACATCGCCGACACCGTCGACGGCGCGGAGAACATGTACCTCGCCGCGTGGGCGAACCGCAGCCCCGGCGTGGTCCTCAACATCCAGCGGCAGCCGGGCGCGAACGTCATCCAGGTCGTCGACCAGATCAAGGCGCTGCTCCCGCAGCTGCAGCAGGGCCTGCCCGGCGCCGTGCAGGTCTCGATCCTCAGCGACCGCACCGTCACCATCCGCGCTTCCGTCGATGACGTGGAGTTCGAGCTGCTCCTCGCCATCGCGCTCGTCGTCATGGTGATCTTCGTCTTCCTGCGGAGCCTGCCCGCCACGATCATTCCCGGCGTCGCCGTGCCGCTGTCCCTCGTCGGCACCTTCGGCGTGATGTACCTCGCCGGGTTTTCGATCAACAATCTCACCCTGATGGCGCTGACCATCGCGACCGGCTTCGTCGTGGACGACGCCATCGTGATGATCGAGAACATCGCCCGCTACATCGAGGAGGGCGAGGAGCCGCTCGCGGCCGCCCTCAAGGGCTCCGAGCAGATCGGGTTCACCATCGTCTCGCTGACGTTCTCGCTGATCGCGGTGCTGATCCCGCTGCTGTTCATGGCCGACGTGATCGGGCGGCTCTTCCGCGAGTTCGCCATCACGCTCGCGGTCTCGATCCTCATCTCCGCGGTGATCTCGCTCACGCTCACGCCGATGATGTGCCGCCGCCTGCTGCGCCACGTGCCGCCGGAGCGCCAGGGCCGCTTCTACCATGCGAGCGGCCGGTTCTTCGACCGCATCATTGCCGAGTACGGGAAATGCCTCGTCTGGGTGCTCGACCACCAGAAGTTCACGCTCCTGATCGCGGCCGGCACGCTCGCGCTGACCGTCGTGCTCTACGTCTACATCCCGAAGGGCTTCTTCCCGTCGCAGGACACGGGCGCCATCCAGGGCATCACCGAGGCCTCGCAGGACATCTCCTTCACCGCGATGGGCGACCGCCAGCAGGCGCTGGTCGACAAGCTGCTCGATGATCCCGATGTCGAGACCGTCTCCTCCTTCATCGGCATCGACGGCATCAACACCACCCTCAACAGCGGCCGCATCTCGATCAACCTCAAGCCCCTCGCCGACCGCGCCCAGCGCGCCCCGGAAATCATCCGCCGCCTGCAGCAGCGCGTGGCGGACGTCCCCGGCATCACGCTCTACATGCAGCCGGTGCAGGACATCACGATCGACACGGCGGTGAGCCGGACGCAGTACCAGTTCGTCGTCCAGAGCACCTCCCTCGCCGACCTCACGACCTGGGTCCCGCGGCTGCTGGAAAAGCTGCAGACGCTCCCGCAGCTCGAGGACGTCGCCAGCGACCTGCAGACCGGCGGCCGGCAGGTCTATGTCGAAATCGACCGCAGTCTCGCCAGCCGCTACGGGATCACGACCACGGCGATCAGCAACATCCTCTACAACGCGTTCGGCCAGCGCCTCGTCTCCACCATCTTCACCCAGGCCAACCAGTACCGCGTGGTGCTGGAGGTGCGGCCGGAGTTCCGGCAGGGGCCGCTTTCCCTCGGGGAGCTCTACATCAAGTCCTCCACCGGCACGCCGGTGCGCCTGACGAGCATCGCCCACATCACCGAGCAGCCGGCGCTGCTCGCGATCTCCCGCTCCAGCCAGTTCCCCGCCGCGCGCATTTCCTTCAACCTGGGCAACGGCGCGTCGCTGGGCGCCGCGGTCGACGCCATCAAGCAGGCGGAGCTCGAGGTCGGCCTGCCGCAGACGATCGAGACCACCTTCCAGGGCGCCGCCAAGGCCTTCGAGACCGCGCTGAAGAACGAGCTCTGGCTGATCCTCGCGGCGATCGTGACCATGTACATCGTCCTGGGCGTGCTCTACGAGAGCTACATCCACCCCATCACGATTCTGTCGACGCTCCCCTCCGCCGGCGTCGGCGCGCTGCTCGCGCTGTTCCTCGCCGGTTCCGACCTCAACGTCATCGGCATCATCGGCATCATCCTCCTGATCGGCATCGTGAAGAAAAACGCGATCATGATGATCGACTTCGCCCTCGACGCCGAGCGCCAGCAGGGCATGGCGCCCCGGGAGGCGATCTACCAGGCGTGCCTGCTGCGCTTCCGCCCGATCCTCATGACCACCGCCGCCGCCCTCCTCGGCGCGCTGCCGCTGATGCTCGGCCAGGGCGTGGGCGCGGAACTCCGCCGTCCGCTCGGCATCACCATGGTCGGCGGCCTCATGGTCAGCCAGGTGCTCACGCTCTTCACCACGCCGGTCATCTATCTCGCGTTCGAGCGCCTCGTCCGGAGCAAGCCGAAGGCCGCCGACGCCCCTGACGCCGCGATCGAGCACGGCGTCCCCCAGCCGTGACGCTGTCCGAAATCTTCATCCGCCGCCCGGTCGCCACGACCCTCCTGACCACGGGGATCGCCCTCGCCGGCGTGCTCGGGTTCAAGCTCCTGCCCGTCGCCACGCTGCCGCAGGTCGACTTCCCCACCATCTCCGTCAGCGCCAGCGTCCCGGGCGCGAGCCCCGAGGTGATGGCCGCGACCGTCGCGACGCCGCTCGAGCGCGCGCTCGGGCGCATCGCCGGCGTCTCCGAGCTCACCTCCCAGAGCTCGCAGGGTTCCAGCCGCGTCACGCTGCAGTTCGAGCTCTCCCGCGACATCAATGGCGCCGCGCGCGACGTGCAGGCCTCCATCAACGCCGCGCGCAGCCTGCTGCCGACCAGCCTCAGCAACAATCCGACCTACCGGAAGATCAACCCGTCGGAATTCCCGGTCATCATCCTCTCGCTCACCTCCGACCAGCTTTCCCGCGGCGAGATGTACGACGCCGCCTCCACCGTCCTCGCCCAGAAGATCGCCCAGATCGAGGGCGTCGGCGACGTCACGGTCGGCGGCGGCGCGCTGCCCGCCGTCCGCGTGGAGCTGAATCCCAACCAGCTGAACAATTACGGCATCTCCCTCGACAGCGTCAGCGCCGCCATCTCCGCCACCAACGCGAACCAGGCGAAGGGCTTCGTCGAGCAGGGCGACCGCCGCTGGCAGGTCGGCGCCAACGACCAGGCCCTCCACTCCAGCGACTACGTCCCCCTGATCATCAGCTACCACAATGGCGCGCCGGTCCGGCTCGGCGACGTGGCCGATGTCGTCGACGGCGTGGAGAACATCCGCACCGCCGCCGTTTCCAACGGCGTCCCCGCCGTCCTGGTCCAGATCACGCGCCAGCCCGACGCCAACATCATCGAGACCGTCGACCGGGTGAAGGCCATGATCCCGGTGCTGCAGGCCTCCATCCCCTCCGCGATCAAGCTCGACATCGCCGTCGACCGCTCGACCACGATCCGTTCGTCCCTGCACGACGTGGAGACCAACCTGATCATCTCCGTGGCGCTCGTGACGATCGTGGTGTTCCTCTTCCTCCGGAAGATCCGCTCCACCTTGGTGCCGACCGTCGCGGTGCCGGTCTCGCTGATCGGCACGTGCGCGGCCATGTACCTTGCCGGCTTCAGCCTGAACAACCTCTCGCTGATGGCCCTCACGATCGCCACGGGCTTCGTCGTGGATGACGCGATCGTCGTCCTCGAGAACATCTCCCGCCACATGGAGGCGGGCATGCCCCGCTTCCAGGCCGCCCTGGTCGGCGTGCGCGAGGTGGGATTCACGGTCGTCTCGATGAGCATCTCCCTCATCGCCGTCTTCATCCCCATTCTCCTGATGGGCGGGATCGTCGGGCGGCTCTTCCGCGAGTTCGCCATCACGCTTTCCGTCGCGATCCTGGTCTCGCTCGTGATGTCGCTCACGCTCACGCCCATGATGTGCGCCCGGCTCCTGCGCGTGCAGGCGCACACAGCACCGCCATCCAGCCGCGGGTTCCTCGGCTTCCTCCTGCGCTCCTATGCGCGCTCGCTGCGCTGGGCGCTCCAGCACAGCTTCTTCATGATGCTGCTGCTCGCGACGACGATCTGCGTGAACGTGTACCTCTACGTCGCGATCCCCAAGAGCTTCTTCCCGCAGCAGGACACCGGCATGCTCCAGGGCTTCGTCCAGGCCGACCAGAGCATGTCGTTCCAGGCGATGGAGCCCAAGGTGGAGGCCTTCGCCGAGATCGTGCGCCATGATCCCGCGGTGGCCACGGTCAGCGCCTCGATCGGCGGCGGCGGGCCCGGCGGCGGCGGCGCCTCGGGCTCGATGTTCGTCGCCCTGAAGCCGCTGCGCGAACGCAAGGTCTCCGCCGATGCCGTCGTCACCCGCCTGCGCACGCTCACCACCCAGGTCACGGGGGCCCAGCTTTTCCTCAATCCCGTGCAGGATCTTCGCGCCGGCGGACGCCAGAGTTCGTCCACCTATCAGTACACGCTGCAGGCCGACGATCTCAACGAGCTGCGCACCTGGGAGCCGAAGATCCGCGGGGCGCTGAACGCGCTGCCCCAGATCACCGACGTCAACACCGACGCGCAGGAACACGGCCTCGAGAGCCGGCTGGTCTATGACCGCGACACGATCTCCCGCCTGGGACTCACCATCTCCCAGATCGACTCCGCGCTCTACAACGCCTTCGGCCAGCGGCAGGTCTCCACCCTCTACAAGTCGCTCAACCAATACCACGTGATCATGGAGATCGCCCCGCAGTACGGGCAGGGGCCGGACGCGCTGCGGAACGTCTACGTCATCAGCTCCACCGGGGCCAGGGTTCCGCTCTCCGCCTTTGCGCATTACGAGCCCGGCACGGCCGCGCTCTCGGTCAGCCACCAGGGCCAGTTCGTCGCCTCGACCATCTCCTTCAACCTGGTCGACGGCGTGTCGCTCTCGCAGGCGACCGACGCCATCAACTCCGCGATGGCGAACCTCGGCGTGCCGACGTCCATCCACGGCGGCTTCCAGGGCAGCGCCCGCCTCTTCCAGCAGGCGACGGACAACCAGCCCCTGCTGATCCTCGCCGCGCTCATCGCGGTCTACATCGTCCTCGGCGTGCTCTACGAGAGCTACATCCATCCGATCACGATCCTCTCCACGCTCCCGTCCGCCGGTGTCGGCGCGCTGCTCGCGCTGCTGCTGTTCGGCCAGGAGTTCAGCGTCATCGCGCTGATCGGCGTCCTGCTCCTCATCGGCATCGTGAAGAAGAACGCGATCATGATGATCGACTTCGCCATCGCCACCGAGCGCAGCGAGCGGGTGAGCCCGGCGGAGGCGATCTCCCGGGCGTGCCTGCTGCGTTTCCGCCCGATCATGATGACGACGATGGCGGCGATGCTCGGCGCGCTCCCCCTCGCCATCGGCGGCGGCGAAGGCTCGGAACTCCGCCGGCCGCTCGGCATCGCGATCGTGGGCGGGCTGCTCTTCAGCCAGGCGCTCACGCTCTACACCACCCCGGTGGTCTATCTTTACTTCGACCGCCTCCGGCTCTGGCTGGACCAGCGCCGCGCCGCGCGGCATCCGGCTCCCGCGGCGGCGGCGCCCGCCCCCCATTCCTCATGAGCAAACCAAGGCATTTTCTCGGGCGGTGGCGCCCGGTGTGGCTCGCCGCCGGCAGCGGCCTGCTGGCTTCCTGCGCGGTCGGGCCCAACTACCAGCGGCCCGCCCTCAGCGTGCCCGCCGTCTACAAGGGCGCGCCCGCCCCGGCCACCGCGGCCACCGCGATCCCCGCCGAATGGTGGACGCTCTTCAACGATCCCGGCCTGACCCGGCTCGTGAACGACACCCTCAAGGCCAATCTCAGCATCCAGGCCGCGATGGCCCGCGTCGACCAGGCGCGGGAGGCCACGCGCTCCGCGGCCGGGAGCTTCCTGCCCGCCCTCAACGCCGGGCTGTCCATGCGCCGCTCCGGCGACGCCTCCGGCGCCAGCACGTCCTACTCGCTGCCGCTGCAGCTGAACTACGAGCTGGATGTGTGGGGCCGACTGCGCCGGCAGTACGAGTCGAGCAAGGACACCGAGCTCGCGTCGGCCGACGACTACGTGTTCGTCCTGCAGACCACGCTCGCGCAGGTCGCGCAGGCCTACTTCACGCTCCGGTTCTACGACCGCGAGGTCGCGCTGTATGAGGAGGCGCTCGGGCTCTACCGCCAGCAGCTGAACCTCACCGACACCAAGTACAAGGCCGGCCTGGCGCTTCCGACCGACCTGCTCCAGGCGCAGACGCAGGTGAACTCCGCCACCAACCAGCTCATCGAGGTGCGCCGCTCGCGCGCCAAGCAGGAGCACGCGCTCGCCATCCTGCTGGGCCGCCCGCCCACCGAGCTCGCGCTCGACCCGCAGCCGCTCGACACCGCCATCCCGGCGGTGCCCGCCGGTTTGCCGGTGGACCTGCTGAACCGCCGCCCCGACGTCGCCGAGGCCGAGCACCAGCTCGCCTCCGCCAACGCGCTGATCGGCGTCGCCACCGCGAACTTTTTCCCGAGCTTCAACCTCACCGGCTCCGCGGGCTTTGCGAGCGACACGATCGAGCACCTCACCGACTGGGAGAACCGCGTGTGGTCGCTCTCGCCGAGCATCGACGCGCCCATCTTCCAGGGCGGCCAGCTCGTCGCCGCGCGCGCGCGCGCCAAGGCGCGCTATCGCGAGCTCGTCGCGGATTACCGCTCCGCGGTGCTGACCGCCTTCCGCGACGTGGAGGACGAGCTTTCCGATCTCCAGCTGCTGGCGGACAAGGCCGCGTCGCTTGACGCCACGCTGACGTCCGCCCGCGAATACTCGCGCCTGACCGAGGTGCAGTACCGGCAGGGTCTCACCACCTACCTGCAGGTGATCGACGCCAACCAGACGCTGCTGAACAACGAGCTGTCGGCCGCGCAGGCCCACCTCGACCGCCTCAACGCGGCCGTGCTCCTGATCAAGGCGCTCGGCGGCGGCTGGGACGGCAGCGAGGCCGAGGTCGAAAAGAAGAAGTAGGCGTTCGGCGCTGAATCGGAAGGTTTCACGCAGAGGACGCAGAGATCGCAGAGGGCAGATTCCTGGCGGCTCTGCGTTCTTTGCGTCCTCTGCGTGAAATCCGTCTGGTGGCCAGGTTTCGGGCGCAAAAAAAACCGCCGCGGGCGAACCCGCGGCGGTCAGAGGGAAAAACGGACAGCTCGCTTACTTGACGTGGTTCGAGACGAGCTTGGTCATCTCGAACATGCTGACCTTGGACTTGCCGCCGAAGATGACCTTGAGCTTGTCATCGGCGTTGATCTGCGTGCGGACCTTCTTGTCCTGCAGGCCATTCTTCTTGATGTACGCCCAGAGCTTCTTGGTGAGCTCCGTGCGGGGGAGGGGGGCCGAGCCAACGACGGCGCTGAGAGCGGCATCGGGCGTGACCGGTTTCATGAACGCGGCGTTTGGTTTACGAGCTGATTTAGCCATAGTGGTTGTGGGTTGTAGGGCGCTTTCCTCTGAAAGCAACGACTTTCTAGAGGGAGAATTGTCCGCTTTCCGAGGAAAATCTTCACTTTTTTCGAGGGCGGACACCTGTGCGGATTTCGGCCGGAATTTCTTCGGCCCGCTGGATTCGCCGTTGCAATGCGTGCGCGCAACATTTGGCCGATAAATTCTGGAGCCAGATTCTCGGTCCTCTTGCACAGGAGGAAACAGAGGTCGATCCGAGTCCGGACCCTCCGCTATCTCCGTTTCCTCCAGTAAAAAGGATCGCCTCCGGCCTTCAACCCCGGTCGTCGACCTGCACGAACTGGCGGTATAGCGCCGCGTAGTGCCCGCCCTGCGCCAGCAGCTGCGCGTGCGTGCCGCGCTCGATGATGCGGCCCTGGTCGAGCACCAGCACGAGGTCCGCATGCCGGATCGTGCTCAGCCGGTGGGCCACGATGAAGCTCGTGCGGCCGCGCAGCAGCCGGACGAGCGCCTGCTGCAGCCGCGCCTCCGTCAGCGCATCGATCGAGCTGGTCGCCTCGTCGAGGATGACGAGCCGCGGATCCGCCAGCATCGCGCGCGCGAAGCAGACGAGCTGCCGCTGGCCGACCGACAGGTTGGCGCCATGCTCCCCCACCTCGGCGTGCAGGCCGCCCGGCAGCGCCTCCAGCAGGTCGAGGCACTCGAGCCGGGCCGCGGCGGCGCGCGCCTCCTCCTCGCTCGCCTCCGGCTTGCTCAGCCGGATGTTGTCCAGCACGGTGCCGCTGAAGAGGAAGTTCTGCTGCTGCACCATGCCCATCTGCCGGTGCAGCGAATGGCTGGTGATCGTGCGCACCTCGCGGCCGTCGATCCGCAGCTCGCCCGCCGTCGGCAGGTAGAATTTCGCCACGAGGTTGATGATCGAGCTCTTCCCGCTGCCGGTGTGCCCGACGAGCGCGACGCTCTGCCCCGGCTCCGCCGTGAAGTCCACGTCGTGCAGCACGAGCCGCGAGGCCTCGTAGCCGAACGAGACGTGACGAAACTCGACCCGCGCCCCGGCCGCGGACGCGGCCGGGGAAGTTCCAAGTGCCAAGTTGGCAAGTGCCAAACTTCCGCCACCAGCCTGCGGCGGTTCCCCTTGGAACTTGGCACTTGTCCCCTGGACCTTCCCGCCGCGCGGGTCCGGCAGGTCTTCCGCGTCTGGAGAATCTTCCCAGTCGGGCCTCATATCGATCAGGCGGAAAACCCGCTCGGCGCCGGCCATCGCAACCAGCGCCTGGTTGTACTGGTTGCCGATGATCGCGATCGGCGCGAAGAACTGGTTCGCGAGGAGGAAGAAAGTGATCAGGTCGCCCACCGCCATGCTGTGGTGGAAGACCTTCCAGCCGCCGAAGAGCAGCAGGATCGCCACGAAGAACTGGCTGTTCAGCTCCAGCAGGGGCGTGAGGATCGCGGAGGTCCGCGCCAGGTTGATGCTGTAGCGCGAGTGGTCGGAGAGCAGGTTGCGGAACAGGCCGGCGTTCGTCTCCTGCCGCACGAAGCCCTGCGTCACGCGGATGCCGTTGACCGACTCCGCCAGCGTGGCCGTCACCCGGCTGAAGCTCTCCGAGGCCGCGCGTGAATAATAGCTCAGCTTCACCCGGAAATGGCGGTTGATGGTCCAAAGCACGGGCGCCATCGCCACCACGACGAGGAAGAGCTGCCAGTCGCACCAGATCATCACCACCGCGGTGAACAGCATCTGGCCGAACTGGATCACGCTCACGAAGAGCACGTCCTGGATGCCGAGGCGCACCGACTCCACGTCGCTCGTGACGCGGCCGATGATGCGCCCGATCTTGATCCGGTGGAAAAAGCTCATGGGCTGCCGCTGCGTCCGGGCGAAGATCTCCGCGCGCAGGCCGTTCACGACCGTCTCGCCGATCTCGAGCGCGTAGCGCTGGCGGAAGTGGAACAGGCCGTCGGTCGTGACCGCGAGGAGCGCATACCCGGCCACGCCCCAGGCGATGCCGGAGAGGTCGCCGCGGGAGATCGGTCCCTTGATGATCAGCGAGAGGATCCAGGCGAACGCCGGCAGCTGCGCCGAGCGGATCACGGAATACACGCAGAGCAGGTTGAGCTTGCCCCGGACCGGCGCCGCGTAGGTGAAGAGCCGGCGGATCAGGCCCCATTCCAGCGGCTTGAACTGCTCCTCCTCCTCGTCGTCCTCCCGCGGCCGGAGCACGAGCCCGAGGTCCTTGATTTTGCCGGGAGCGCTCATGCGCTTCCCTCCTTCAGCTTCAGCTCCTGGAGCTCGCGGCCGTCGACCAGCTGGAGGCTGGCCACGTGCAGGTAGGGGCCCGGGACCTTCATCAGCTGCTCGTGCGTGCCCTGCTGCACGATCCGGCCGCCGTCGAGCACGATGATGAAGTCGGCGCGGCGCAGCGTGCTCAGGCGGTGCGCGACGATGAAGGTCGTGCGGCCGGCAATCGCGCGGTCGAGCGCCTCGAAGATCTCGTGCTCGGTCTCGCTGTCGATCGCGGCCGTGGGGTCGTCGAGCAGCAGGATCGCCGGCTCCAGCAGCACCGCCCGCGCGATCGCGAGGCGCTGGCGCTGGCCGCCCGACAGCGTGTTGCCGCTCTCGCCGAGCACGGTGTCGTAGCCCAGCGGCAGCCGCAGGATGAAATCGTGCGCGGCCGCGATCCGCGCCGCCTTCTCGATCTGCGCCGGCGTGGCGCCGGGATGGCCGAAGGCGATGTTGGCCGCAACGGTGTTGGAGAAGAGGAAGCTCTCCTGGAAGACGAGGCCGATGTTCCGGCGCAGGTCGTCCAGGTGCAGGCGCCGCGCGTCGATCCCGTCGAGCAGCACGCGCCCGGACGTCGGGTCGAAGAACCGCGGGATCAGGCTCATCAGCACGCTCTTTCCCGAGCCGGTCGCGCCGAGGATCGCCACGCACTGGCCGGGTTTCACGTCGAGGCTCACGTCCCGCACCACCGCCGCCGCGCCGTCGTACGCGAACGACACGCCGTCGAACCGCACCGCGCCCTCGAGCCGCGGACGCCGCACGGCGTCCGCCGGGCTCCGCACCTCTACCGGCGCGTCGAGGATCTCGAACACCCGGCGCGCGCCGATCAGCGACTGCTGCACGGAGTTCACGATGGTCGCCACGTTGTTGACCTGGCCCGAGAACTGGTCGAGCAGCCCGGAGAACACCACGAGCCCCGCACCCAGCGGCAGCTGCCCGTGCACCACCAGCCAGCCGCCGTAGCCGATCAGGATCATCATGTTGATCCGCGTGAGGAAGCCGACCGCCGGGGAAAACAGGCTCATCCGCCAGAAGATGCCGTGCTGCTGGGTGAGCACGGCGTCGTTGGCCGCGTCGAAGCGCGCGCGGTTCTCCGCCTCGCGGCCGAAGCCCTTCGTCACCGCGATGCCCTGGACGCTCTCGGCCAGGATCTCCACCATCTTTTCCACGAGGTCGCGATTGTGCATCATCTCCGGCTGGACCTTCCGCGAGAACCACGCGGACAGCAGCCAGAGCAGCGGGGTGGTCGCCAGGCACGCGACCGTCAGGCCCGGGCTCAGGCTCGCCATGTAGATGACGTACACCGTGAGGGAGATCGCCATGATCACGCTCTGGATCAGCACCTGGTCCACGAACATCCGCACCGCCTGCACGTCGCCGGTGACGCGCGTGATGATCGAGCCGGTCGTGTTCGCGTCGAAGAAGCGGAAGCTGAGCCGCTGCAGTTTCTCGTAGGCCTCGCCGCGGAGGTCGACCACGAGCTTCTGTTGCACGAGGCGGTTGACCGAGACGGCGTAGACGTAGTTCAGCACCGCGCGGCAAAGTGCCAGCGCGAGGATCAGGCCGGCCAGCAGGCCGAGCACGTGCAGGGGCGGCCGGTCGTCCGGCAGCACGAGGTGCAGCCAGCCGACGGCCACGGGCGCGCCGGTGCCCTCGACCTTGTGCCGGATGTAGTCGATGCCGACGCCGGTGAAACTCAGGCCGACGATGCCCATCGTCAGCAGCACGAGCTGGATGCCGAGGACCTGGAGGCAGTGCAGCCGGTAGCGCCAGGCCAGTCCGAACAGCCGCCGGATCAGCGCCCAGTTGGTGGGCGCCGCGACCGGCCCGGCGGACATGGATGCGGACGACATTTGGAGCCGCACGCTACGTTTCGCGCGGGGCCAAGGCACGAAATAATTTCAGCCCGGGCCATCCGCAAAAAAATTCCTCGCGGGCCGTGCGCCACGGGCAGTGACCGGGTTTCTCCTTACGCCTCAAAATCGTTCTCGTGCTTCGTTCTCTTTCTCGTTCTCGCCCATGAAGGATCAGAGAACGACGAACGAGTACGGGAATGAGAACGATCCCGGAACGGCCCAAGAAGTACGCCAGCCACCTGGCCGCGGTCCACCAACGTCACTTGCGCGCGTCGCGCGGATTCATCTGGCCGTTGCCGGGCGGCCCGGCCCGTGGGGCAACCGTCGGCACGGGCGCCGCCTGGGCTCCGGCCTGCGCTCCCTGCTGGCGCAGCTCGCGCCGGCGCTGCACCTCGGCCGCCCATTCCTCGAGGCTGGCGCCAGCCGGAAGGCCGGGCTGCGCCGCCGTCGCAGGGCCGGCACCGGCCGCCCCGATCGGGGCCGGGGCGCCGGTGAAGACCGGCGGCTGCACCACCGCGACGGAAACGATCTTCGCCTCCTTCAGCGCCAGCGTCAGCGTGCTGCCCTGGTACTCGACCGTCACCTGGTCCATGCTGCCGCCGAGACGGTGAGAACGGACGACGAAGGGATTGCTCCGATCGTTGAGCATCACCCAGGTCGCGGTCTTCTTGGCCGTGTTGTAAATGCTGAATTTTTCCCCCTGCGGCGTGACCATGTAGCCGTGGTATTCGATCGGGCCGCCGGTGTTCGCCGCGGGCGGCGGGGCGCCCGCCGGCAAAAAGGGAGAGGAAAGCGGGAGCCCTCCGTCCGCGGCCAGCGCGGTCGGAACCAGGGCGAGCCAGAGGGCAAAACGGCGGGCGCGCATGGAGACAGCCAGGATAGAATTCAATCCGGGGAGGTCAAAGGCCAATCGGGAGGGGACTGCTCCTTCCCTCAAGTGTTCCGTGCCGCCAGCGCCGGGCC
>DASZQN010000025.1:0-10541 GCA_035549635.1 Opitutaceae bacterium | reverse complement strand
ATGGGACGCCCCTACAAAATCGAGCGTTGAATGTTGGAGGTTGAGTGTTGGACGTTGAACGTTGCGCTCCGATGCGCTGAGCTTCGGGGCGTTACTCCGCCCTACCCCAGGGAGGCCTTATTTCCCCCCATGAACTCGTTTCGCCCGCTCGTTTCGTGCGCCGCCCTGGCTGCGGCTTTGTTCGTCAGCACCGTTCCCGCCGCCCCCGCCGTCGAGAATCTCGATCGCGGCATGGTCGCGCTCCGCACCGGCGAGACCTCGGTTTACCTCGGCTGGCGCCTGCTCTCGAGCGACCCCGCCACGCGCGTGTTCAACGTCTACCGCTCCTCCAACGGCGGCGCGCCGGTGAAGCTCAACGATGCGCCCGTGGCCGAAGGGACGAATTTCGTCGATTCCTCCGCGCCGCTCAACCAGGCGAACACGTGGTCGATCCGTGCCGTCGCCCTGCCGCGCGGCGGCGCGCCGGAGGAAGGCGAGACCGTCGGCCGCGTCGAGCTGCCGGCCAACAGCCCGATCCAGTCCTACATCAGCATCAAGCTGCACGACGCCAACACCACGTTCCAGAAGATCGGCTTCGCCGATCTCAACGGTGACGGCAAGCTGGACTACATCATCAAGCAGCCGAACGCCGGCCTCGATCCGGGGACGACCGGTTTCAGCCCCGACACCTACAAGATCGAGGCCTACCTCAACGACGGGACCTTCCTTTGGAGCAAGGATCTCGGCTGGAACATGAACCTCGGCATCTGGTGGACGCCCTACATCGCCTGGGATTTCGACGGCGACGGCAAAGCCGAGATCGCGCTCAAGACCGCGCCCTTCGCCGCCACCCGGGAGGAGTCGCTGTCGGAAAAGGACGGACCGGCGCGCGGATTCGTCGTCAAGGGCGAGGAGTACTGCTCGATCCTCGACGGCATGACCGGCAGGGAGATCACCAAGGTGAACTGGATCGAGCGCGGGGATCAGCGCGACTGGGGTGACGACGAGGGCAATCGCGTCAACCGCAACCAGATCGGCCTCGCCTATCTCGACGGCAAGACCGCGAGCCTGCTCGTGGCGCGCGGGACGTACACCCGCATGGTGGTCGACGCCTACAATCTCGTGAACGGCAAGCTGGTGAAGCTCTGGCGCTGGGACGGCGACAAGGAGAAGCCGCAGATCCGCGGGCAGGGCTCGCACACGATGGTGGTCGGCGACGTCGATGGCGACGGGCGCGACGAGATCATCCTCGGCTCGGTGGCGCTCGATCACAACGGCAAGGTCCTGTGGAATCTCGGGCTCGGCCATCCCGATGTCATGTACATGGCCGACCTGATTCCCGCGCGGCCGGGCCTGGAAATCGCCTACGGCTACGAGGTCGCGCAGAACCAGAACGGCATCTGTGTCGTGGACGCGCGCACGGGCCAGATCATCTGGGGCCATCCCTACAAGACCACGCACATCCACGACCAGGGCATGATCGGCGATTTCATCGGGACGAACCCGGGCATGGAATTCTACTCGGCGGAATTGGACGGCACCGGGAAGTGGGTCTATTCCGCCGCCACCGGCGAGCTCATCAGCCAGGAGGATCTCGGCGGGCTGAGTCCGCGCGCCATCTGGTGGGATGCCACGGCGACGAAGGCCTACGTCCCCGGACGCTATTTTGGCGCCGTCGGAAGCCGCGGCAACGGCGGCGTGGGCGCCGTCGGCGCGGCCGCGCGCGCGAAGGCCGCCGCGGCATTCGGCGACACGCCCGCCCCCCGTCCCCCTGGCGGCGGAGGTGGCGGAGGCAATGGCTACACCACGTTCAGCCCGATCCTGAAGTACGGCACGGGAAAAATCGGCGAATTCCAGGGACGCCTGATCGCCACCGCCGACATCCTCGGCGATTGGCGCGAGGAGATCATCGTCTCCCTGCCGGGCGAGATCCGCATCTACACGACCACGATCCCCACGACGCTCCGCCGCCCCGCGCCGATCCAGGACCCGCTCTACCGCAAGGACGTCGCGCTGCAGACGATGGGCTATTTCTATCCGCCGCAGCTCAGCTACCATTTCCGCTGAGTCAAAAACCCCGGAAGGTTTCGCGCAGAGCCGCAGAAACGCGGAGGTCGGAAGGAAAGCCGGTGGATCGACCTCTGTGTCTCTGCGCCTCTGCGCGAGACCGGATCCCGTCTTACTCGAGCTTCGGATTATCGATCCCCAGCGCCTCGGCCAGGTCGGTCAGGTGCTCCTGCTCCTGGACGATGATCTCGCGCAGCACCTCGCTGAGCGCGAACTCCCCCATCGCCTCCGCCTGCAGGATGCGCTGGCGGTACGCGAGGATCGTGACCCGCTCGTTCTCGAGGTCGAACCGGAGCATGTCCTCCGCCTTGTCGGAGAGCCGCACGGTTTTCGGCGCCGTCACCGGCGTCCCGTTGAAGTAATCGATCTGCTTCGCGATCTTCAGCGCGTGATCAAGTTCCTCGCCGGCATGTTTCTTCAATTCGCCCGCGATGTGCTGAAACTTCGCCCCCTTGATCGTCTGGCTGTAGACGATGTAGCTGATGATCGCCTGGTACTCGCGCGCGAGGTCCTCATTGAGGAGCTTGATCATCTCCTTGCGTGAAATCTTACCCGAAGCCGGAGTTTTTCTTTTCATAAGTGCCGCTCACGGACCGGCATGGGGCGGCTCGGTTCGGAGGAAAATTACGGCGCAGCCGCCGTTGCCACGAAGAAGAGGGATTTCACCGGTCCCAGGGAAAGATGGGCGACGGTGGTCGGCTGGCCGTCGACTGCGGCGGCGGTGGTTTCAGCGGGTTCGGTTTCGCCGGTGTGGGGATTCCAGATCGCGAGGGTTTTGGCGCCGCGGAGGGCGACTTTGACGTCGAGGGGTTGGTCGGCGGAGTTGGCGAAGAAGTAGATGTCCTGGTTGTCTTTGACTTTGTGGATGTAGGTCAGGGCGCCGTCGTAGGACGTGCCGCGTTTGAGGGGCCAGAGGGGGTCGGCCTGGACTTCGACGTCTCGCACCGGATCGGTCTGCTTGAGCAGGGTCTGGAGGAGCTTCGCGTCGGGCCGGGGGAGGAAGTAGCCGCGGCCGCCGGCGGGATTGCGGTGGGTGAAGTAGCTCTTGAAGTCGTCCGCCACGATCGAGATCTCGGCGGTGAGCGGATTGATGTCGGAGACGCCGAAGACTTCCTCGACCATCGCCTTCACCTCCGCGTCCCGCTGGAACTCGGCGGAATGCGACGGCAGCCGGCTCGTGCCGATCACGGTGCCGCCGGCGCGGTAGAACTCGAGGACGCGCTTGGCGGCGTCGGCGGAGATCGTGTCGCCGCCGGGAACGATCAGGACGCGGAATTCCTCGCGGTTCTGGCGGTTGTCGAGGACGAGGTGCTGGCCCTCGATCTTGCAGCGGGCCGCGAGCACTTCGGGATGAAGGTAGGTGTAGTCGACGCGCAGGCTGCGGTAGAGCATCTCGCCGACGTCCATGTAGTCGAACTCCGGCGCCGGGATCGCCCCCTCGAGCGCGTAATAGAAGCCGGCGCTCGAGCCGCCCCGGGCGCCGGTCGCGGGCTGCGCGAAGGTGTAGCCGGCCTGCAGCGCGGCAATCGGATAGAGCATGGCGACATCCGCGACGTGCCGTCCGCCCTGCAGGAGGTAGCCGAGACGGCCGACGTAGCGGTCGGTCTCGGGATCGATGCCGCGCGGGCGCGCATCCATCTGCATGTTCACGCCCATCGCGAACTGGTCCATCGCCGTGCGCATCGCGATCGTCGGGTTCATCGTCCGGTACGCGGCGTAGGTCTCGGCAATGCACTGAGGCCAGTCGTAGTTGAACGCCGCCGAGGTCACGATCTTGTAGGCCGCGAGCGAACGGCCAGGATAATAGATGTCGTCGATCCCGGGGATTTGCTGGCGCGAGAAGACCTTCATCAGGTCGCCGGTGACGCCCACCGGGCTGATCGCCTCCTCCTGGTCCTGATGGCCGGCCATCTTGATTCCGTGGTCGGCGCACCATTTCGCCACCTGGCCGATGTAGTTCTCCGCATAGAGCTCGGCGCGGAAGCCGAAGAGCGCGTTGCGCGCCGCGGCGGTGTCGGGACCGATGTCGTACCACAGCGCCGGGTAGAGCGTCATCGGCGATTTGCCGTATTTCTTCTGGAATTCCTCGTTGAAGCGCGGCGTCCACAGCCGGCCGTCCGGCATGTGCATCGACGGCTCGTCATAGAAGGTCTGCTTGATGACCGTGCCGAAGTAATCTTTCAGGTGGTCGTAATACGGCTGGAAATTGAGCGCGATGTACTTCTGCACCGCCTCGCGGTCGAGGTAGTCGACCGCCCCGCCCTTCTGCGACGCCGGCCGGAAGGTGCCGTCGAGATAGAACGCCATCAGCTTCCAGCGGCCCGCGGGCACGTCGCAGGCGAGGACGCTGCGGCCGGCCGAGGTCGTGCGCTGGTCGCTGACGTCGATCCGTGCGCGGGTGTCGAGGTTCATCATCACGGCGCCGAGATACGGCCCGGCGGGAATATCGAGTCCGGCTTTCGCCGGCCCGCTCACGTTTTTCTCCACGAGCTCGATGCTCTTCTCGGACAGTTCGGGATACTTGGAATAGAACTGTCCGCCGACGATCCCGCTCGGATAAGTCCACTCATCGTAGATCATGCTGGCCGGAAATCCGTGCTTCAGCCCCTCGTCGATCGCGGCGCGGTAGAGGCGAAAATATTCCTCGCTGAGATAGGCGATGCCCTGGGTGCTGGCCGGGCGTTTCGAGCCCTGCAGGTACGCGTCGGACAGGCCGGCGGTCGAGCCGCCGCCCGGCCCGAGCTCGAACGCACCCCAGGACTTGGTCTCGGCCGAGGCGCGCACGGCGTTGCGGATGCTTTCCTCGGTGATCCGGCCGAGCTGGAAGCCCTGCCAGTGGATTGCGCGGTATTCCCCGGCGGGTTCCTTGAATTGTGCGGGATCGAGCCCGGCCTCGGCGGCATGAAGTTGAAAGGCCAGCGGGAAAAGACCGGTGAGGGCGACAGAGACAAAAACAGATTTCATGGGGGTCCCTCCATCCTGCACAGGTGAACGTCCCGGTCACGAAAAAGCCTTGGGGCCTCGCGCAGAGACGCAGAGGCGCAGCGGGATCGAGCCCCAAGCCATCTTCGAAATGCGGGTTTGGGAGTTCGATCTTCGCGCCTCTGCGTCTCTGCGCGAGATGCCGATTTTCCTTTATGCCGCAGCCTGGGAGGGAATCCCAGAACAGACGCCCTCAGTCGTACGGTGAGATGCCTTCGGATTTCCAACCTTTCCCGCGCTGCGCGGGCTGGCATAGCCGAGGTGGTCCCGGGCCGAGAGAGTTTGGATAAGCCGGCGCAGTTTTCCGCGGGCGCGGAAGAGGCGCATCTTCACGAATTCGAAATCCCAGCCGGTCGCGCGGCTGATGTCGTGCAGGCTCATCTCCTCGAGATGAAAATACACCACGATCCTCCGGTCGTCCGGCTTCAATTCCGGCAGGATCCGGTCCACGATCTCGCGGGCCTCGAGCGCCTCGCCCGGCGGCCGTTGGCGCGCGTCGGCCAGGGCCGCGTCGCAGCGGATGGATTGCTCCAGGCTGAGATCGGCCCAGCGGAGCTCGGGCCGGCAGCGCTGCGCGCGAAGATGGTCGAAGCAGGTCCGCAGGGCGATGCGGGCCAGCCAATGCTCGAAGGGCGCCTCGCCCTGGTACTGGCCGAGCCGGGTGAACATCTTGATGAAGACTTCCTGCACGAGGTCCTCCTCCGCGTCCCGCCGCGGCAGGCGCCGGCGCACGATCCGCGTCACGAGCGGGCGGGAGCGCTCGACGAGCTCGCGCGCCGCCACCTCGTCGCCCGCCTGCACGCGCCGGAGACAGGCGGAGATTTCGCCGGAAGGAACGGCATCGGGCGGGGCGCTGGCATCGGCGATCATGTCATGCCGTGTTACACCGGCCGGGGGCGCGGGGTTACAGCTTGGCCCCGGACGGATTCACGCGGAGGACGTGGAGCGGGCGGAGATGGCTCCGACGGCGGCGCCGGCGAAAAGGGAGGAGAAAAAAGGGCGTCCGCGAGGGACGCCCCTACGAATGCAGCGCGCTGCGCGTCTCAGGCCCGGGCTTTCGCGGTCCGCTGCCGACGCAGGTAGGCTCCGCCGGCCAACAGTGTCGTGCCCGCCAGCAGCAGCGCCCATGTTCCGAGCTCGGGCACCGGGGTGAAGTTCAGGTAGATATCGTTGCCCACCTGCGAGAGGAAGAAGCCGCCGGTCCCGAGGCTGTTGGCGAAGCCGGGAGGACCACTGGAGAAAGCGTTGGTGACGGTATAAAAAGCGTTCGGGTCGAAGCCCGTGATCCCGCCGGACGCGCTGATGATCCTCCAGGAATAGGACTGGCTCGAATTGAAGTTCAGGGCCGAGCCGGCCAGGTAGGAGCCGTCCACGGAATTGACGGAGACCACGAACGGGCTGCCGGGGGTGGCGCTGATCGTGAGCGCGCCGGAGATGCTCAGCAGGCTCCAGTCGGTGCCCGCGGTGCCGGTGGCGTTGTCGATGATGAAAATCATGCCGCCGCCGCCGGCGATCGTCGCCCCGGACAGCGTCGTCAGTGTGCCGGGGGTGGCCGTGCCGGACACGCCGTTGAAGATGCCGGGGAAAAAGATGCCGCCGCTGTTCACCGCGAGCGAACCCGCGAAACTCGCGTTGCCGGCCAGCACGCCGTTGCTGCCGCTGCCGCTGTTCACCGCGCCGGAGCCGGAGACCGTCACCGTCCCGGAGCCGAAGGCCGAGCCGGTGGTGTTCGTGATGAAGACCGTGCCGTTGGAGATGGTCGTGCCGCCCTGATAGGTGTTGGCGTTCGGCAGCGTGATCTGGCCGCCGGTGTTGAAGGTGACGGAGCCGGTCCCGCCGATCGCGTTGCTGAAGGTCACCTTCATGCCGCTGTCCTGGGCGAAGACCAGCGAGCCGTTGTCGGTGATCGCCCCGCTCACGCTGGCCGCGGCGCCGTCGTCGTTGTTGCCGATCTGGAAGATGCCGCCGCTGTCGATCGTGATCCCGCCGGTGCCGGTGGCCGAGCCGGTGAGGTTGTCCACGATCAGCGTGGCGCCGCTGTTGATGGTCGTGCCCCCGCTGTAGCCGTTGCCCCCCGCGAAGATCGATGTGCCCGAGCCAACGGTAATGCCGCCCGCCCCGGAAATCACGCCCTGATAGAAGTTCGTCACGAGGTTGTTCAGCGTGAGGCCGGCATTGAGGGTCAGGCTGCCGGCCGAAGACGCGCCGCCGTTGATGAGGCCCGCGGCGATTTCGGCGTAGTTCACGATCACGGAGGCGCCGCTGGCGATCTTGATGAGGGCGTTGGGCGAGAAGGCGCCGGCGTTGGCGTCCGTGATCGTGCCCGCGCCGGCGAACATGTTGCCGGAAAATGTCTTGTTGGTGCCGCTGAACGTCAGGGTCGAGGCCTGTACCTGGCGGACGTTGCCGGTGCCGGAGATGGCGTTCGACACGGTGGAATTGGAGGTCAGCGAGTAGTTGAGGGTGCCGTTGTTGGTGATCGCGCCGGAGACCGCGCCGGCCGTGCCGCCGCTGCCGATCTGCAGCGTGGCGCCGCTGCTGATGGTGATGGCGCCGGTGCCGGTGGCCGAGCCGCTGGTGTTGGTTGCGATCAGCGCGCCCGCGCCGATGGAGGTTCCGCCCGAGTAATCGTTGAGGCTGCCCGACAAGGTCTCGCTGCCCGTGCCGGACTTCACCAGCTGGCCGCTGCCGGTGATCTGGCCGGCGTAGGTCTGGGGGGCGGTGACGTTGAGCGTGAGGCTGATGCCCGACCCGAGGCTCACGCTGCCGCCGGTGCCGCTCAGGCCTGCAATGATTTCGGTGAAGCCCACGCTCAGCGAGCCGCCGCTGAGGCTCACCAGGCTACCCGACGCGAAGGCGGCCGCGTTGCCGTCGGCGATCGTGCCGGAAGAGATGATGGTGTTGCCGGTGTAGCTCTTGTTCGTGCCGGTGAACGTCAGCGTGCCGGCGCCGCCCTGCGTCACCGAACCCACGCCGGAGACGGTGTTGCCGAAGTTCTGGCTGCCGTTGAGATTGAAGGTGACGGAACCGCTGTTGGTGATGGCGCCGGAAACGTTGCCCGCCGAGCTGTTGCCGACCTGGAGGGTGCCGCCGGCGCCGACCGTGATGCCGCCGGTGCCGGTGGCCGAGCCGCTCGCGTTCGTGGCGATCAGCTTGCCGCCGCTGTTGATGGTCGTGCCGCCGCTGTAGCTGTTGCTGCCCGAGATCGTGGCGGTCGAGCCGTTCAGGACCTGCACGACGCCGCTGCCGCTGATGATGTTGGAGAAAGACTGCGTGTCGGCGAAGCTGACGGTGCCGTTGTCGGTGACACTGCCGCTGATCGCGCCGTTCGAGCCGCCGCCCACGGCTCCCATCTGGAGGGTGCCGCCGCTGTTGACGGTGACATTGCCGGTGCCGGTGGCCGAGCCGGTGGAATTGTTGATGACGAGCGTGCCGCCGCTGACCGTCGTGCCGCCTGCGTACGTGTTGGCACCGCTCAGCGTCGTGCTGCCGGTGCCGCCGGTCACCAGGCCGCCGGCGCTCGCGCCGGAGATGACGCCCGAAAAGGAGCCGGGCGTGCCGGTGCTGTTGATCGTCAGGATGGCGCCACTCCCGAGGCTGACGCCGCCCGTGCCCTGCAGCCCGCCGATCGTCTCGTTGTGGTTCACCGAGAGGGCGCCGTTGGAGGAGAGCTGCACGGCGCTGTTCGCCGAAAAGGAGCCGGCGGAGGAAGTGTCGCTCAGCGTGCCGTTGCCGACAAACGTCGACCCGCTGTAGGAATTCGCGCCGCTCAACGTGAGCGTCGCGCTGTTGCTGCCGCTCAGGTTGACGCCGCCCGTGCCGGAAATCGCGCCGCCATAGGTGAGGCTGGCCGACGGGCCCGTGAAGAACGTCAGCGTGCCATTGTCGACCACGTTGCCGGAGATCATCGCGGTGGTCGACGTGCCGTTGCCGACGGTGAAGTTGCCGGCCGCGATCGTGATGATGCCGGACGTGCGGCTGTCGACGCCGGAGAACTGCAGCGGCTGGGTGCCGTTGTTGGTGATCGTGATGTCGCCGGAGCCGGAAAGGTTGCCCGACATCAGCAGGCCGGCCGTCGCGGTGGACGTGTTCGTGATCGAAATATTGCCGGCGAGGACGATCGGCACCGAAACGCTGATGCTCGTGGAAGAGCTGGTGTCGTTGGTGACACCGGACGTCGCGCCGCCCGTAAAGGTGATGGCCGATCCGTTCCCGGTGCTGATCCCATAACCGACGGAGCCGCTGAAGGTGATCGAGTTCACCCCCAAGCTTCCATTGATGTTCACGATCGGCTGGCTCGCGCCCGAACCGAAGGTGATGTCGGAACCGAGCGTCGGCAGACCGCCGGACCAGTTCCCGGCCGTGGTCGCGAGATGGTCTCCGTTCAAGTCGACCCAGCTGAACTGCGCCCGCAACGGCAGCGCGGCGATCATTCCCGCCACGGCCGCCACGAGCGCGGTGCGGAGGCGCTTCCGCTTTTCAGTTCGACCAACATGAACGGAACCAGTTGAACCGGAAGGGGTGCTCATAAGGCGGGGATTTTCCCCACTCTGACAAAATCCCGAGGGACAACAAGTGAATTGCATTAGCGCCGTGTTCGTTGCCCCGCCCGGCGCCTCTGCGCGGGAAGCGCACCGCCCGGGACTAACCCGCTGGCGCTGTCGCCCGGGCGCGCGTTTCGACTTGGGCCGCCACGCGTCCCGTGCGCAGGTGGATAAACGCTCCCGCCATTCCCAGCGCCGCGCCGGCGAGGGCGTCGAGCGCAACGTGCTGCTTCGTCGCGAGCGTGGAGTAAACGATTCCCACACACCAGGCCCAGTTGGCTAGTTGTACCTTGCCGCGCACCCCGGCGGCACGCAGCTCGCGGCCGAGCAGCAGGGCGCAGAAAACGGCAAACGCCACATGCAGCGAGGGACAGGCGTTCCCCGAGCCGTCCACTTCCTTCAGCCGCTCAAACATCCCCGGCACCGCCCGGCCGGCCTCCAGCGGGGGAACCGCCGTCGGGCAGAACAGGAAAACCGCGAATCCCACCAGACACATCCCGCCCGCCGTGCGATAGAATCTCGCGATCTCGCTTTCCTTGCCCATCAGTCCCGGCACGAGCGGCACGTACGCCCAGAGCGAAACATAGAGTGCGAGCGCGCCCGGCTGAAACGGAATCATCCGGTCCAGCGCCGTGACCGGCATGAGGCGCACGGGAAACACCGGGAATTTCAGCAACAGGAAATAGCCCGCGAAAAACACCGCGCCGAAAAGCAGGATGCTGCCGAGTTTCAGTCCCGGGTGGGCGCGAAGCCGGCGCCCGAGCGAGGGCCGGTGCGGGCGGCCGGAAGAGGAGACGATCGTGCGCAAAGGGAAACCCTTCAATGACCCCCACCCGCTAAGTTGTTCCCCGCGTTGTCCGGATCTGCAGTGCGTCCTGCCTCAGGTCGAACGCGCCCTGACTGCAAATGTCGGGGCGTCCCTTGCGGACGCCCAGTTTGTCCAGCTCGAGTCCTGATGGGCGTCCGCCA
>DASZQN010000024.1:0-35132 GCA_035549635.1 Opitutaceae bacterium | reverse complement strand
GCTGGCCGCGCCGGCCGCCGCCGAGGTTCTGCCCGCCCTGCTGCTGGTTGCCGCCGTTCGCGCGCTGGCCGCGCTGGCCGGTGGCCTGCACCTGGCCGGCGGCTTGCGCCGCCTGCAGCGCCGCCTGCGCCTGCTGGCGCTGCGCCTGGCGCTGCTGGAAATCGATCGCCGCGGCCTGGAGCCGCGCCGCCTCCTCCGCCGACGGCACCGCCGGCGCCGCTGTCTGGGGGCCACCACCGCCGCGCGGACCAAAACCACCGGGACCGCCCGCGCGCCCGGCGAACGCCTGGCCCTGCAGGCCCGCCTGCGTCGCCGAGGCGATCTTCGCCTGCTTCAGCGCCAGCGTGAGCGTGCTGCCCTGGTACTCGACCGTCACCTGGTCGGTGGAATTCTCGATCTTGTGGGACCGCACCACGAAGGGGTAGCCCTTCTCGTTCACCTTGACCCACGTGGCCGATTTCTTGGAGGGATCGTAAATGCTGAACTTCTCCCCGTCCTGCGTCATCATGTAGCCGTGCAGCTCGATCGGCGCCCCGGTCGTCACCGCGCCCGTGGGCGCTCCCGACGAGGGAAGGAACGGCGAAGTCAGCTCCAGAGCCGCCGCCCGCATCGGGCCGGCAGCTGCCAGCAACAGGGTACCGCAGCCCAGGGCTCGGAAGGAAAAGACGCGCGTACGCATGGGGGATTGACCACCGTATGACGCCGGATCTTCGGGTCAAGTGACGCCGATCTGGGGGAACGCCCCATTTTGGCCGCCATCTCCCAAATTGACGAGACGACTGCAGGAAATGTTCAGCCACAAAAAGACCCAAAAGCTCCGGCGCGGCGGAGAACGACTCCATCGCGCTTATCAGCGCGCGGGTGGTTCGAGCCGGAACCGAAGAGGTTTTCGCGTCTTTTCGTGGCTAAAAATGCCTTGCGTCGCCCGTGCCGATCCCTGGGGTTGCACGCGTCCATGAACACCAAGCTTTACGTCGGAAACCTGCCGTTCTCGTCCACGGCGCTCGACCTCCAGGGTCTCTTCGCCCAGGCCGGCAGCGTGGCGGCGATCGACCTGGTGTTCGACAAGGTCACGGGCCGTCCGCGCGGCTTCGCCTTCGTCACGATGGCCACGCCCGAGGGTGCCAAGGCCGCCGTGGCCAAGCTCCACGGCCACGCCCTCGACGGCCGCAACCTGACCGTCAGCGAGGCGCGCCCGCCGGCCGAACGGCCGGCGCGGGATTTTGGCGCCCGGGACGACAAACGCCAGGATGGCCGGGGTCGCCGGTAGGGCACGGACTCCGCTCCGGGCATGACCGCTGGGACCGCCCAGAACGGAAGAAGCCAGGTCATCGGCGGCGGATTTAGCCACGAAAAGGCGCAGAAATTCGAAAGCCCCGGCTCGAGCCCACCGCGCGCTTATAAGCGCAATGGGGACATCTTCGCAGCCCCGGAGCCTTTGTGCCTTTTCGTGGCCAACTGCCCGCGGGGAGTTCACGGTGCGCAGCGGAGTCCGCGCCCCACCCGGCTTACAACAACGTCCCGCGCAGGATCAGCACGGCCACGGTGAAGTAGATGATCAGGCCGGTGACGTCCACCAGCGTGGCGATGAAGGGAGCGCTCGAGGTGGCGGGGTCGAAGCCGCATTTCTTGATGATCAGCGGCAGCATCGAGCCCATCAGCGAACCCCAGAGCACGATGCCGACCAGCGAAATGCCGACGGTCGCCCCGACCAGCGGCCAGTGCACGCCGTAAACGCTCGAGAAGGCCGACCAGAGCGCGATGCGCAGGAAACCCACGGCCCCGAGAATCACGCCGAGCGCCGTGCCCGCGCACAGCTCGCGCCGCATCACCTTCCACCAGTCCCGCAGCTTGAACTCGCCCAGGGCCATCGCGCGGATCACCAGCGTCGCCGCCTGCGATCCCGAATTGCCGCCGGAACTGATCACGAGGGGCATGAAATTCGCCAGCACCGCCGCCTTCTGGATTTCGTCGTCGAAATAGCCCATCGCCGTGGCGGTCAGCATCTCGCCCAGGAACAGCACCACGAGCCAGCTCGCGCGCTTCTGCACCATGCGGTGCAGCGCGATGGTGATGTAGGGCTCGTCGAGGGCTTCGCTGCCGCCCATCTTCTGGATGTCCTCGGTCGCCTCCTCCTCGGCGACGTCGAGGATGTCGTCCACCGTCACGATGCCGATGAGCTTGTTCATCTCGTCGGTGACCGGCAGCGCCACGCGGTCGAATCTGCGGAAGAGCTCGAGGGCGTGCTCGCGGTCGTCGGCCGCGCGCAGCACGGTGAAGTTGCCGTCCATCAGCGCCCGCACCGGCGAGTCCAGCGGCGCCAGGAGGAAGCGCCGCACGCGGATGTCGTCGATCAGGTGCCCGCCGTCGTCCACGACGTACACCATGTTCAGCGTCTCGCGGTCGTAGCCGTGCTCGCGGATGTAATCGAGCACCTGGCGGACGGTCCATTCCGGATGCACCGCGACGAAGTCCAGGGTCATCATCCGCCCGACGCTGTGCTCCGGATAGGCCAGCAGCGACTGCGCCACTTCGCGCTCGTCGGCGCTGAGCATCGACAGCAGCTGCATCGCCACGTCGAGGGGCTGCTCGTTGAGGAATGCCGTCCGGTCGTCGGGCGGGAGGGCGTTGAGGAGCGAGGCCGTCTGCTCGGGCGTGAGGACCTTGAGCAGCTTCTTCTGCGACTCCAGCGGCAGGTAGGTGAAGATCGCCGCGTCGAGGTTGCGGGAGCCGGCGCGGAAGAGCGTCGCCAGCTCCTCGACCGACAGCTCGGCGAGGAGCGGCGCGAGGTCCATGGGCAGCCAGGGCTCGAGATATTTCTTGAGGGCCGGGATGTCCTTCCGGGCGATCAACGCGGCGATCTCGGTTTTGACGTGGGCCTGCGCGGGCATGGGAGCAGAGAGGCATTTCGCTCCGCCGATGGCAATGCCGGGCCCGTCACAATCTTACGACGTTTTCGTTCTTGGACGCTCCTCCCGGCGGTGGCAGAAAAACGCCATGCGTCTCACCCTGCTTTTCGCCGCCGCCCTGCCGTTGCTGGCCGGCTGCGCGCCCCGCCCGCCCGCCGGCTACCAGGGCTACCTGGAGGGCGAATATGTCTACGTGGGGGCCCCGCTCGCCGGCCGCCTCGAGACGCTTTCCGTGGCGAAGGGCGCCCGCGTCACCGCGGGCACGCCGTTGTTCACGCTCGAGCGCGCCGCCGAGCTGGCCGCCCAGCGCCAGGCCGCCGACCAGCTGCAGTCCGCCGAGGCCCGGCTCGAGGACTTGAAAAAGGGCTCGCGACCCAGCGAGCTCGCGACGCTTGCCGCGCGGCTCGACCAGGCCCGCGCCGCCGCCGAGCTCTCCCGGCTGGAATTCGAGCGTCAGCAGGATCTTTTCAACCGCCACGCCATCGCCGCGAGCGACTACGACCGCGCCCGCCTCGCCCACGAGCAGAACGTCCACGCCGCCGACGAGATCGCGGCCCAGCTCGAGACCGCCCGGCTGGGCGGACGCCCGGATGCCATCGCCGCCGCCACCGCGGACGTCCGCGCCGCCCAATCGGCCCGCGAGCGCGCCGACTGGAATGTCCAGCAGAAGACCCAGTCCGCGCCGCGCGCCGGGCTCGTGTTCGACACGCTTTACCGCGAGGGCGAATACGTGAACGCCGGCAGCCCCGTGGTCTCGCTGCTGCCGCCGGAGAACCTCAAGGTGCGCTTCTTCGTGCCGGAGTCCGATTTCGGCGCGCTCCAGGCCGGCGGCCGCGTCCAGGTGGCGATCACCGGGCGCCCCGCCGCGCTCGACGCCCGCATCAGCTATCTGTCGCCCCAGCCGGAATACACCCCGCCGATCCTCTACAACCGCGAGAACCGCGCGAAGCTCGTCTTCATGATCGAGGCGGTGTTCGACGCCGGTGTCGGCGCCGATCTCCATCCCGGCCAGCCCGTCGACGTCACGCTCGCGAAATAGGCCCGCATGAGCGCGACGGATCTCGCCATCGACGTCGCCGGCGTCACCAAGCGCTTCGGCCCGAAGACGGTCGTCAACGCCATCGATCTCCAGGTGCGGCGCGGCGAGATCTACGGCTTCCTCGGCCCGAACGGCAGCGGCAAGACCACGTTCATCCGCATGCTCTGCGGCCTGCTCACGCCCGATGCCGGCCGGGGCACCTGCCTCGGCTACGACGTCCTCACGCAGCAGGCCGAGATCAAGCGCCACGTCGGCTACATGACCCAGCGCTTCAGCTATTACGAGGACCTCAGCATCCGGGAGAACCTCGATTTCATCGCGCGCATCTACGCTGTCCCCGACCGCGCGAACGCCGTGGAGCAGAGCCTGCAGCGCCTCGGGCTGCAGAACCGCAGCTCCCAGCTCGCCGGCCAGCTCTCCGGCGGCTGGAAGCAGCGGCTCGCGCTCGCGGCCTCGCTCATCCACTCGCCGCAGCTGCTCCTGCTCGACGAACCCACCGCCGGCGTCGACCCGAAGGCCCGGCGCGACTTCTGGGACGAGATCCACCAGCTCACCGCCGGCGGTCTCACCGTCCTGATCACGACCCACTACATGGACGAGGCCGAGCGCTGCGACCGCCTCGCCTACCTTGCCTACGGCAACCTGCTCACGCGCGGCACGCTCGACGAGGTGCTCGCGGCGGCGAAGCTCAGCACCTGGACCGTGACCGGCCCCGGCCTGCGCGAGCTGGCCGCGAAGCTGCGCGGGCGCGAGGGCGTCGAGCAGGTCGTCTCCTTCGGCAACACGCTCCACGTCAGCGGCCGCGACGCCGCGCAGCTGGAGGCCGCCATCGCCGCCGTGCGCGACCCCCGGCACCAGTGGACGCGGGTCCGCTCCGGACTCGAGGACGTGTTCATCAGCCTGATGGGCGAGGCGAAGGACAATTACTCGTGAAGGCGGTCGCCACAATGCATCACGACGAACCCACCCCGCCCTGCGGGCACCCCTCTCCAGAGGGGAGCTCGATCCGCTTGGGCTCCCCTCTAAAAAGAGGGGTGGCGCGAAGCGACGGGGTGTGTCGTTCCACCGGAGGGCTCATTCCATGAAACGTTTCACGTTTCACCGCCTCTGGGCGATCGTGCTGAAGGAGTTCATCCAGATGAAGCGCGACCGCGTGACGTTCGCGATGATGGCGGGCATCCCGCTGATGCAGCTCCTGCTCTTCGGCTTCGCGATCAACTCGGACCCGCGCCACCTCCCGACCGCGCTGCGCGCCGCCGACCAGGGGCCGTTCGCGCGGACGTTCGTGGCGGCCCTGAAGCAGAGCGATTACTTCCGGTTCGTGCGCGATGCCGCGACCGAGGCCGAAGCGCAGCGGCTGCTGCAGGTCGGCGACGTGCAGTTCGTGATCAACATCCCCGAGGACTTCACGCGGAAGCTCCTCCGCGGCGAGCAGCCGGTCGTGCTGATCGAGGCCGACGCCACCGACCCCGCCGCCACCGGGCCCGCGCTGTCCGCCGTCCGCGCGATCGCCGACGGCGTGCTCAACCGCGACCTCACCGGGCCGCTCGCCCGCCTGCGCGCCACCGCCGGTCCGGTGGACTTCGAGGTCCATGCGCACTACAACCCGGAAAACATCACGCAGTACAACGTCGTCCCCGGACTCATGGGCGTGGTGCTGACGATGACGATGGTCGTCATCACCGCGCTCGCCATCACCCGCGAGCGCGAGCGCGGCACGATGGAAAACCTGCTCGCGACCCCGGTGCGCCCGTTCGAGGTGATGGTCGGCAAGATCCTGCCCTATATCGCCGTCGGCTACATCCAGGTGACGCTGATCCTGCTCGCGGCGCGGTTCATCTTCGGCGTGCCGATGATCGGGAATTTCGCGCTGCTCTACCTCGTCGCGCTGCTCTTCATCGCCGCGAACCTCGCGGTCGGCATCACCTTCTCCACCCTCGCGCAGAACCAGCTCCAGGCGGTGCAGATGGCGTTCTTCTTCTTCCTGCCGTCCATCCTGCTTTCCGGATTCATGTTCCCCTTCCGCGGCATGCCCGTCTGGGCGCAGTACATCGGCTCGTGCCTGCCCAACACGCATTTCCTGCGCATCGTCCGCGGCATCCTGCTCAAGGGCAATGGCCTCGCCGAAATCGCGCCCGAGCTCTGGCCGCTCGCGCTCTTCCTCCTCGTCGCGATGACGATCGGCGTGAAGCGCTACCGCCAGACTCTGGACTGAGCTGGAGCAGCTCCGACTCGGGGCAAAACCGGGTACATTCGGAAGGTTTCACGCAGAGGACACGGAGAACGCAGAGGAAAATACTCGCGCGAAACGGTCGAGAGGTTCTCCGCGTCCTCTGCGTCCTCTGCGTGAAACCTCCGGAAAGGTCGTCCTAGCCGCGGGAGGGCGGCTGGTTCACCTCCGGCGCGGCCTGGCCGGCGATCGCCTTCGCCACCGGGCCGTCGAGGTGCATGACCGAGGTCGGGAACGCGAAGGCCAGGTTCCGCGCCGCGACGGCGCGCATGATGGCGAGATTGATCTTCATCCGCAGCTGCAGGTGCTTCGTGTTGTCCGGACTCTTGGTCAGGTAGACCAGCCAGATGTCGAGCGACGAGGCGTTGAAGTCGCGGAAAAAAACCAGGACCGACGCCGGGTCCACCTCCGCCTCGCCGAGGATGAGCTGCCGGATGTCCTCGACGATCACGGTCATCTGCTCGGCGGTCGTGTCGTAGGTCAGGCCGATCACCTGCTCCACCCGCCGCTGGATGAAGCGCGAGTTGTTGGTGATGGCCTCGGAGGCCACCGTCTTGTTCGGGATGACGATCAGGTTCTTCGCCGGGGTGCGCAGCTTGGTGGAGCGCAGGCCGATGTCCTCGACGATGCCCTCCGACGCCCCGATCTTCACCGTCTCGCCGATCTTGAACGGCTGGTCGGTCGCCACGACGATCGAGCCGAAGAGGTTCGCGATCGTGTCCTGGGCGGCGAGCGCGAAGGCCAGGCCGCCGATGCCGAGGCCCTGCAGGATCGTGCTGACGTTGTAGCCGAGGCTCTGGATCACCATCAGGAGGCCGACCACCACGAACACCGCGACGAGGGTCTTCTTGATCCACGGCATGAACGCCGCGATGCCCATCTGCCGCTCGGTCGCGACCTCGTGCGCGTGGTCCAGCACGGCGTTGAAGGCCCGCAGCAGGCCCCAGAAGATCACGAGGGAGAACGCCACCGTCGATCCGGCGCTGATGTAGCGGTCGGTGTCCGGGGAAAGCTTCAGCACCCGCAGCGCCGCGAAGATGCCGGTGACCATCACGAAGGTCGCCACCGGGTCCTCCATCGCCGGGAAGAGCTTGTCGTCGAGCGTCGTCTCCGTCTTCGCCGCCAGTTTCTTCAACTGGTGGAAAATGACGCCGGTCACGACGCGGCGCAGCAGGAACGCGCTCACCAGCAGCAGGGCGCTGATGACGTAGTGCGTCGTGGTGTTCTGGCCGTTGCTGCGCACGTTGAAAAGCTCGAGCACCACGTCCACCACGTGCTCGAGGAAGTCCGGCGCCCGGGCTGTCGCCTGACCGCTCGCGATCGCGGCGGCCGCGTTCACCTTCGCCGCCGCGGCGTCGTCCGCCACCGCGGAAGCAGGCGCCGGCGGCGGGTTCGTCTGGGCCTGCGCCATCCCGGGCGCGCAGCCCAGGGCGACGATCCAAAAGGCAAGGAGGAGCAGCCTTTTCATGAGGGGCGGGAAGATCAAACGCCCCGCCCGGCGATGTCAAAACCTCCCCGCTGCGCGGAACGTCCAACGTTCAACCTTCAACACTCAACGTTCAACTCGGAGCGATCTCCCAGCGCCGAAACGATAACACGGGGCGGGCATCGGATTTCCCGCCGGTCTCTGCGCCTCCGTGCCTCTGCGCGAAACTGGCTTGGCTGTCGTCAGCGTGGAAAGCCCGGCCCCGTTTCCGCCGGCGCACTCCCCGCTTGCCCGCCGCGCAACCGCGTCGCCATGCTCGCGCGCTGATGCTGACCTCGTTTCTCCCGCTGGCGCTGGTGGGCACCGTCCCGGCCTGGGCCTGGATCGCCTTCTTCCTCTTCATCGTCGCGATGCTGGCGCTGGACCTGGGTGTCTTCCAGCGCGAGGCGCACGAGATGCGGATGCGCGAGGCCCTCGCGTGGTGCGGCGTCTGGCTCGTCCTGGCGCTCGCCTTCGACGGCGCGCTCTGGTGGTGGCGCGGCGCCGAGACCGGCCAGCAGTTCCTCGCCGGCTACCTCGTGGAGCTCTGCCTGAGCGTGGACAACGTCTTCGTGTTCATCCTTGTCTTCGCCTACTTCAAGGTCGCGCCGCGCTACCAGCACCGCGTGCTCTTCTGGGGCATCATCGGCGCGGTGCTCATGCGCGGGCTCTTCATCATCGTCGGGGTGAGCGTCATCGCCCGCTTCCACTGGGTGCTCTACCTCTTCGGCGTCTTCCTCGTGTACACCGGCGTGAAGATGGCGCTCCCGCAGAAGGAGGAGGACGAGATCGACCCGGAGCACAATGTGGCGGTCCGGCTCTTCCGCCGCTTCTTTCCGGTCAGTCCCGCATTCGAGGAAGGGAATTTCTTCGTCGTGCAGGGAGGCCGGCGGCTGGCCACACCGCTGTTCATCGTGCTGATCGTCGTCGAGACGACCGACCTGGTCTTCGCGCTCGATTCGCTGCCGGCCGTGCTGGCCATCACCACCAGCAGCTTCGTCGCCCTGACCTCGAACATCTTCGCCATCCTCGGCCTGCGCGCGCTTTATTTCGCGCTCAGCGGCGTGATGCAGCTCTTCCGCTTCCTCAAGCTCGGGCTCGCGGCGATCCTCGCGTTCATCGGCGCAAAGATGCTGCTCGCCCACTGGTTCGAGATCTCCACCGGGCTGTCCCTCGCCGTGATCGGCGGCGTGCTCACGCTTTCGGTGCTGGCCTCGGTCCTTTTCAAGGAGCGGCCCAAGGCCGGCTGAAGCCGACGATGGGCTAGGGAAGAAATCGCCCCGCCCATTCCGGCCGGAGCGGGCGGCCGCCCCGCCAGGGCCCGAAAAGCGCGAACCGTGTCCGGGCCACGAGCCGATAAACCGCATCGCGCAGCGGACGCGGCACGATCGCCAGTGACCGGGCCAGTCCCGGCCGCCCCGCGGCGCGCAGCGCGCCCGCGATCCCGTCGGTCCGGAGCCGTGGCGCTTCCGCCGGGCCGGGCGGCGCGAACACCAGGGTGCTGAAGTCCTCCGTGGGCAGCGCGTGCGCCCGCAGCCACGCCTGCGCCGTCGCTCCCTGCAGCGGGGCGAAACGCAGGCTTCCTTTCCGGTCGAGACGCAGCAGCAGGCGCACGAGGCGCTGGCAGAGCCCGCACTCGCCGTCGAAGAACAGCAGCGGACCCGATCCCGCCGGCGGAGTCATGCGCCGGACTTCTGGGCTCCGACAACTTCGACGGCATCCGCTAAGTCGCCGATGATCTCCGCCAGGTCGCGGAAACGGTCCACGCTCCCCGCGGTGGAAAAGGAGCCGCGTTCGACGTACTTGATCCGCGCGCCGTCCGATTCGTAGGTCCCGTTCGCGCCCGTGCGCTGGGCCGCCGTGAGCTTTTCCCTCAGCTCCGGGATCAAAGCGAGCGGCAGCAGCTCCGGCGCACTGGTCTGCACGAACCACGCGGCGTCGAAGGCGGCGTCGCCGACCGTGATCTCACTCGTGCCGAAGAGCTCCATCACCTTCGTGCCCAGACCTTGCTTCCGCAGCTTGAAAGTCAGGGTGCCCGGCGTCGCCAGCTCGACTTCCAACGCCGCCCAGGTGGTGCGCGATTTTCCCCCGCCGGTGGTGTAGGTGAAAATTTCCATTTTCCGGCCGCGATGGAGACCCTCCACGGCGGGCGGTGAACCCAGGAGAGTGCCCGGGGAAAATTCCAGCCCGAGGTCTTCCGCCAGCTTCTGCAGGTTGCGCTGCATCCGCCGGCGCGCGGCCGCCCCCACCCAGAACACCAGGGCACCGACGACGGCGAAGAGCAGGAATGGAAGCAGTGGCGGCATGCGGGCCATCGGGCCGATCCTGCCTCGTCGGACGGCTGAATCAAACCAAAGCGCCACTGAAGCAGGCCGACACAAAAAAGCCGGTCCACCCGAAGGTGGCCGGCCTTGATGCGGTCGTGGCTGCGCGTGAAACGCGCGAGGCTTACTTGACCTCGATCTTGCGGGGCTTGAGCGCCTCGGCCTTCGGGAGCGTCAGCCGGAGCACGCCGTCCTTCAGCTCGGCGGTGACCTTGTCGGCCTGCACGGCGTACGGGAGGCTGAAGCTGCGGGCGAACGCCACCGTCTGCTCCGCGGCGGGCGCACCGGCTTCGGCCTGGGCCTGGACACCGGCGACTTTGCGGGTCGCGGTCAGGCTCAGCACGTCGTCGGCAATCTCGAGGTTGACGTCCTCACGGGCGACGCCCGGAAGCTCGGCAGTGACCTGGAGGTTGTCCTTGTCCTCGCGGACGTCGACCGGGATGGAGCGGGTGGCGCTCGAATCCCAGTCGGTCAGGAGCGAGTCAATGGCCTGGTCGAGGCCCGACCACGGCGACCGGAACGAGCCGGCGAGGGTGCGATACGATGGATAGCTGTAACGAACGAGTCTCATGGTGATGATACGATTGGATGGGTTCTGCGATTTGCCGGCCTCCGCTTCGCGAGTGCGAATGGGACGCAGGCGTTGGTTTTGATCTGGCCACCGTCAATGCACGCGGAATGCCGGCTCCGTCGCCGCCCCAAGTCCCTCCGAATCTGCGGCTTAGTTTTTGCCGACGCAGATCGATGCGCTGAAACGGCCCGCGCTGTGCCGTCTCACCTGGGAAAAATTTTCGCGGCCCACTCAACTTGGCCGTCAAGCCGGCGCTGGCTCGAAAGAATTCCGCCCAGCGGCCTGGAGACACGAAGGTTGATCCTCGGTCGTGGGTTGCTCCCTGTCTCTGCGCCTCTCTGCGAAATTCCCCGCCGCTTAATACACAGAAAATCCGTGCCCCGCGGTGGAATCCGTGGTTGGGTCGCGCCGCCTCCATGACCTTCGATTTCGACCATCCTCCCGAGCGTCACGGGACCGATTCCCAGAAATGGCAGAAGTACGCCGGCCGCGATGTGCTGCCGATGTGGGTTGCGGACATGGATTTTCGTTCCCCGCCGGCGCTGATCGAGGCGCTGCATCGCCGGGTGGATCACGGCATTTTCGGCTATGCCCGGCCGGTGAAATCGACCGTCGACGCGGTGGTCGATGCCCTGGCCCGGCGCTATGGCTGGGCGGTCGATCCCTCCTGGCTCGTCTGGCTGCCGGGTCTGGTTGTCGGCCTCAATGTCACGACACAGGCGTTCACCGAGCCCGGCGACGAGGTGCTGACGCTCACGCCGGTCTATCCGCCGTTCATGAGCGCGCCCAAGAACTCCGGACGGGTCGCCGTGAAGGTGCCGTTCGCGCTGCGCCGCGGCCGGGATTCTTCCCCTGGGGCGTGGGAGATCGACTGGGACGCGCTGGAGCGGGCCGTCACGCCGCGCACGAAGATGTTTTTCCTCTGCAACCCGCACAACCCCCTCGCCCGCGTCTGGCGGCGCGAGGAGCTCGAGCGGCTCGCGGAGTTCTGCCTGAGGCGCAACCTGCTGCTCTGTTCGGACGAGATCCACTGCGACCTCATCCTCGATCCCGCGCTGCCCCACGTCGCCACCGCCACGCTGTCGCCGGCGATCGCCGCCGACACGATCATCCTGATGGCGCCGAGCAAGACCTACAACGTGCCGGGCCTGGGGACCTCGATCGCCATCATTCCCGACGCGATCCGGCGCGCGCGCTTCGTGCGGGCCACCGCCGGCATCGTGGCGGAGGTCACCTCGCTGGGCTTCGCCGCCTGCGAGTCGGCCTACCGCGACTGCGAGCCCTGGCGGCAGGAACTGCTCGCGACCCTGCGCGGCAACCGGGACTTCCTCCTCGAGTCCATCGCCCGGGAGCTGCCCGGCATCGCGGTGGAGGCGCCGATCGAGGCGACCTACCTCGCGTGGCTCAACGTTTCGGCGCTGAAGCTGGACGATCCCGCCGCGCATTTTGAAAGGCACGGCGTCGGCCTGAGCGACGGCACGCCGTTCGGCGCCCCCAGGGGCGACTACGTGCGCCTGAACTTCGGCTGCACCCGCGCCACGCTCGCCGAGGCCGTCCGCCGGATGAAGTCCGCGCTCGCCGCCCGTTGATCCCGCCCGAACGCCGGTCCGCCAGCGGCTGCCCAAACGATCAGCGGCCACCAGGTGCGGTCCACCACCGCACACTGCTGAAAGATCCCGATGTTTCCTCCCGTTACTCCGGGTGCGTAACCCAATGGGTTACACCGCCGTGGCCACCGTGCATCCCAGCATCAAATTATGGATGGAGCTCAGTGACGCGCTGGGCGTGGCCGCATATACCGGGGCACGCCGGGCCCATGCGATCATGCGGCGACCGTATTCCAAAGCGGGCTGCACGCGCCGACCGGGTGCGAATTCGCCCATGTGGAATGTTTGCGCCACTCTCCTGCGTCGCGCCCTGCAGACGTACGGCGCCAAAGCGCGCCTCGCCCGCTATCTCGGGGTGCCCCGCCAGCGGCTGAATGACTATCTCACCGGCCGCAGCCGCCTGCCCGACGCGGAGTTGACGCTGCGGATGCTGCATTGGCTGACGGAATTTCATGCCGGCCGCGATCTGTCGCTGTGAGTAACCCAATGGGTTACACCGCCGCGAGGATTGCGCCGGGAGAGGCGGCGCGCATCATCCCTGCAGCAATGCGCATCGGGCCGTATGAGCTTTCCTCCAACCTCTGCCTCTCTCCGCTGGCAGGCTACACCAACCTGCCCATGCGGCTCACGGTGCGCGAGGTCGGCGGTCTTGGCTGGGCCACGACCGACCTGATCAACGCGCGCTCGCTGCTCGAGCGCAACCGCACCGCCCTCAAGCTGGCCGCGACCTGCGCGGAGGACCGGCCCCTCGCGATCCAGCTCTTCGGCAGCGTGCCGGAGGAAATGCGCGACGCGGCGGTGATGTGCCAGGAACTCGGCGCGCAGGCGGTCGACATCAACATGGGCTGCCCGGTGCGCAAGGTCGTCGGCATCGGGGGCGGCTCGGCCATGATGACCGAGCTCGGCAAGACCGCGCGGCTGGTGGGCATGATGATCGGCGCGGTGAAGATCCCCGTCACCGCCAAGATGCGGCTCGGCTGGGACAGCGAGAACCTCACCGCTCCCGACCTCGCCCGCGTGCTCGAGGACGTCGGTGTGGCCGCGATCTTCGTTCATGGCCGGACACGGGCGCAGGGATTTTCCGGGACGGTCAACCTCGCGGGCATCCGTTCCGTCGTCGCGGCGGTGAAATCGATTCCCGTGATCGGCAACGGCGACATCACCACGCCGCAGGCGGCGAAGCACATGCAGGAGGAGACGGGCTGCACCGGCATGAGCGTCGGACGCGGCGCGTTTTATGATCCGTGGATTTTCCGGCGCACGGAGCACTACCTGCGCACCGGCGAACTCGCGCCCGAGCCGGACCTGGCCGAGCGGCTGCGCGTGCTGCGGCGTCACTTCGAGCGGCACTGCGAGTTCTATGGCGAGGAGCACGGCGCGCGCCTGTTCCGCAAGGTCGCGCCGTGGTACGCGAAGCGCTTCGGCCCCGCCAAGCCGTTCAAGCAGGGCATGCTCACCGTGTCCTCCCGCGCGGATTTCGAGGCTGCGCTCGCGGCGTACCTTGCCTGGCGCGCGCAGTTCTGCGATGAACGCGGGGAGCTTCTGCCCAAGTTCCAGCCCGCACCGATGGTTGCCTCATTCATGCGGCCCGCCGGCGAGGAGGACGCCGCCGAGCGCGAATCCATTCCCGTGCCCAAGGGGCCGGTCGACGTCTGGTGAATCGTCCAGCACTCAGCAGCAATCCGTGGCAGACGAGGTAGCGAGGCTGGGATCGAAGCGTTCGCTCTTGGCTTCATTGACCGACCCCAGCCGCGTTACCTCGCCTGCCACGCGCGGGGCTTTTCGCCCTGGCGGGCAAAATCGCTAGTACCGGATCGAAACCTTCGCGCCGGACTTGTCTCGGAAGATCAGTTGCTTTGTGTCGGTGTCGACGCTGTCGAAAGTGATGCCGAGGGCATCATCGACCACCTCACCCGCGTCCACCGGCCGGCTGTTGATGACGGCGCGCGGCGGGGCGCGATCCGGGCGGACGCCGACGATCTTCGCGCTCGCCGCCCAGGCGCGGAAAGCGGGACTGGCCTCGGCAGCCACCATGACCTTGGAAGTCGTGGCCGAGATGCCGGGCGCGATAGGCGCGGTCGTGGAATCCATCTTTTCCGGCGGCGGCTGGACCGGCTTGGGCGCGGCCGTCGGTCCGCCCGCCGGACGTTTTTCCAGCAGTCCGTCGCTGGCGTCGATCGCCGCCCCAGCCGTGGCCGCGGTCGTGGCCGCCTTGTCGACCATCTTGCCCGCCATCGAGGCCGGTGCAACGGGCGCGGCACCGGGCGCGGGGACCGCCGGCTTGGGCTTCGGCTTGATCACCACCGGCGGCGGTGGCGGCTCGGGCTTGAGCCAGACAAAATAGACTCCCGCCAGCAACAGGACGGCCACCAGGCCGCCGCCGCCCATCAGCATCATCTTTTTGGAGCGCGGTCGCTTGGCCCGGGGAATGGGCGGCGGTCTTCCGCTCGGGGCGCCCGGAGCGCCGGGCGCTCCAGCCGCGGCAGCGTCCGGAGGACGGGGAGCGAGCGAAATCTTGAGCTTGGGAACCGCGGGAGCCTCGCCCGGCTCGGCCGGAGGCGCGGATTCAGGCGCGGGGGCGGCCTCCGCCGCGGGAGCTTCCGCGGGGGTTTCCACCGGGGCCTCGGCCACCGGCTCGGCTGCTGGAGGCGGCGGCACCGGAGGCGGCGCAGCCACCACGGGCAGCGTAGCCGGCGCCGGGTCGGCGCTCTTCGGCTTGAGCTTGAACTTCGGCGCCTCGTGGGAAGCCGCTGCCGGAGCCGCCGAGGACGACGGCGATTCAACCGGCGCGGGCGAGCGCGAATCGGAGGACGGCTCGGGCGCCGGGGCGGAGGGAGCCTCGGCCGGAGCGGCGGCCGCCTGCGCGGGAGCCGGATCCATCGAGAGACGCGGCTTGAGACGCGGGCGTTCCGCGGGCGCGGCCGGAGAAGCGGGAGCCGCGGGCGGGGGAGCCGCTGGAGCAGCCGGGGCCGCCGCCGGCGCGGCCTGCTTCGGCCGGAGAGTGATCCTGGGAACGCCACCCTCCGCCGGCGCGGCGGGCGGAGTCGCGGCCGCCGCCGGGGTCTCGGACGGAGTGTCGGATTTCAAGCGGGGCTTGATCCGCAGCGGCGGTGACTCATCGCTCATGCCCGTCCATGAAAACAACTTCCCGGCCCCCGAGAAACCAAAAAGATTCGCTCGCGGTCACATTTCTCCATCTTAACCTTTTTTAAACCTGCCCATGAAACGCCTCCTTCCCTCCTTCCTTGTCCTTCTCGGTGTCCTTGTGCTCCCGGGCTGCCTGTTTTCCAGGAAAAGCGGGAGGCCGAAGGAAAAAGACCCCGAGGTCGCCGCCAGCACCGAGGCGCTCTTCAAGCAGCGCTGGCTGGAAAAGCGCGTCACCGAGCTGAAGGCGGCCGGCGCGACCCCCGACGCCGCCCAGAGCCAGGCCGAGGAGGAGTTCCGCGCGCGCTACAGCTTCACGAGCGCGGCGGGAAAGAAGTAGGCCGCGTTCGCGGCTATTTCTTCTTCGCCGACGGCTGCGGCAGCATCGACGGCAGCGGCATCTCGCGCTTGAGATCGAGCATCTCGATCTCGAAGACCAGGGTGGCGTAGCGGGGAATCTCCGGGCCGTTGCCGCGCGAGCCGTAGCCGAGTTCGGAGGGAATGATCAGCAGCATCTTCCCCCCTTTTTTCAGCAGTTGCAGGCCCTGGTCCCAGCCCTGGATCACCTGCGAGCGGCCAAGGCGGAACGTGAAGGGCTGGTTGGGATCGTCCGCCTTGTCGAAGACCTTTCCATTCAGGATCGCGCCGCGGTAAAGAACGCTGACGAGATCGCCCGGCCGGGCCGGATCGCCCTCGCCTTCCTTCAGGATGATGTAACGCAGGCCCGTGCTGGTCTTCTTGGCCTCCGGCCACTGCTTCTCGACGATGGCCAGGTCCTCCGGCGGCAGTTTTTCGCGCTGCGCGTGCAGCGCCAGCGGAGCAGCCAGAAGAAGGACACCCGCGATGAAACGAAAAATCTTCATGTTTTCGATTGAACCACAATTCGGCGCGATGAACACGGATTTTTTGCCGCCCGCGCTGTCGAGGGGGAAGACCTCTCCGCCCCCGAAAACGTTCCGCTGCGTCCCGCCTTGCCGCGGGTTCCCGCAGTCGTTTCCATGCCCACCCCATGAGCACCCGCCCCCTCGTCGCCATTGTCTGTCCCATCGAGTTCAAGTTCAGCGATCCTGAAGCGCGCCTGGAAACACAGGTCCTCGCCGGCGCGGCGGATGTGAAGACGGTCCGCATCGGCCTGAACGCACCCTTTCCCGACGAGGTGCTCACAGCGGACGCGATCATCCTCTGGCACGGCCCGAAGGTGGACGCCGCGGTGATCGGCCGGCTGCAAAAATGCCGCGCGATCATCCGCAATGGCGTCGGTTTCGACACGGTGGACATCGCCGCCGCCGCGCAGCGCGGGATCCCGGTCTGCAACGTGCCGGACTATGGCACCGAGGAGGTGGCGGACCACGCCATCGCGCTCGCGCTGGCGCTCTGCCGCCAGCTTTTCCCCCTCGACGCCGAGGCCAAGCAGCTCGGCTGGAAAATCCAGGTCGCGGCCAGGATGCGGCGGCTGCGCACCATGCAGTTCGGCCTCGTCGGACTCGGCCGCATCGGCACGGCGACGGCCCTGCGCGCGAAGGCCCTCGGCTTCCGCGTGGTGTTCTACGATCCCTACGCGCCGACGGGCACCCACAAGGCCGTCGGCGTGGAACGCGCGGAGTCGCTCGACGAACTGCTGCGCTCGTCGGACGTGGTCTCGGTGCACTGCCCGCTCACCGCGGAGACCCGCGGCTTCATCGGCGAGCGCGAGATCGCCCTCATGAAGCCGACCGCCTACCTGGTGAACACGGCCCGCGGCGACATCGTGCAGAAGGCCCCCGTCTTCGCCGCGCTGCGCGCCAACCGCCTGGGCGGCGCCGGCCTCGACGTCGTCGAGAACGAGCCGCTGCGCACGGCGGAGGAGGCCGCGACGCCGAACCTGATCGTCACCTGCCATGCGGCTTTCTGCAGCCCCGAGGGCATGGATGAGATGCGCACGACGTCGTCGAAGATCGCCCGCGCGGCCGTGCTCGGCCAGCCAGTGTGGAACAAGGTGAACTGAGCAGAGGCAGAATTTCGCGCAGAGACGCAGAGGCGCGGAGGTCGGACCTCGTTTGTTAAATCCGTCGGCTTGTCTCTGTGCCGCCGCGTCTCTGCGCCAAATCTGATTTTTGGATCTAATCCCGGATCGCTTCGTGGCGGGCGACCAGTGCGAGGGCCCGCTTCAAGAGCGTCCTCCCCGGCTCCATGCGGTGCCAGGGAGAGGCGCCGGAGGGATGCGGCAGCGGAATGCAATCCGCGCCGCGGCCGTGGTACTCGATGCGGAATTTTTTCCCGATGACGTCGTTCAACGGCGCGGGCGGCATGAACTGCGCGATCGCGAGCTTGCCCACCGGCAGCACGAGCGCCGGACGGAGCAGCTCGAACTCGCGCTCCATCCAGGCGGAGCAGTTCGCGATCTCATCGGGAGCCGGCACCCGGTCGCCGCCCTCGGGGCGCTTGCCGGGAAAGCAGCGGCACACCGCCGCGAAATAAATGCGGTCGCGCACCTGGTCCTCGGACCAGCCCAGCGCGGCGTCGAACCACTTGAACAGCGTCTTGCCCGCCGTCCACGCGAACGGGCGGCCGAGCTTCGGCTCCTTGTCGCCCGGGGCCTGGCCGACCAGCAGCACGCGGCTCGCAACCGGACGGCCGACAACCACCGGTTTGTGCATGCGCGGACAACGCGCGCACGCGGAGAGTTCGTTCAAATAGGCCTGGATGGTCGGGGAGGAGGCGCCCATCCCGCCATGCTGCGGGTGCGCGGGTCGGCGGCGCAAGCCCGCGGCCGACTACCCGGATTGTAGGCCACCTCGCTGAGGTGGCCCGCCAGGTCGGCGACCTGGCCTGCAACATCAGCGGCGGCCCCGGCCGCCGAAACGGTTCCAGCGGTTTCCGCCTCCCTGACCCTGCCCGCCGCCACCACCGCCGTGGCCGCCACGGCCCGGCTGCCGGCCACCGCGCGGCTGCGGGGGACGCGGCGCGCCGAACGGCTGGTAGTCGAAACCCTCGAGGCGGAGCTCCGGGATCTTGGCGCCGATGAAACGCTGGATGTCGCGGATGTCGTTGGCGTTTTCCGGCGTGACCAGCGTGAACGCGTCGCCGACCGCCTGCGCCCGGCCGGTGCGGCCGATGCGATGGACGTAGTCCTCCGGTTTTTCCGGCACATCGTAATTGATCACGTGCGACACGCCGGCCACGTCGATGCCGCGCGCGGCGATATCCGTCGCGACCATGACCTCGTACTTGCCGCTCTTGAAGCCGGCGAGCGCCTCGATCCGCTGGTTCTGCGAGCGGTTCGCGTGGAGCACGGCGACGGAGTGGTTCGCCGCCTTGAGCCGGCGGGCGATCTTGTCGGCACCGTGCTTGGTCCGGGAGAAGACGAGCACGCTGTCGAAATCCGTCTTGGCCAGCAGCGCCACCAGCAGGTCGAACTTCTGCTCGAAGGCCACGGGATACATCGCGTGGTTGACCGACTCGTTGACGGAGCGGTTCACGCCCACCTCGACGCGGAAGGGATCGCGCAGTGCGAAGGATGCCACGGCGGCGATCTCCGGCGGCACGGTGGCGGAAAAAAACAGCGTCTGCCGCTCCCGCGGGCACCGGCCGATGATGTCCTTCACGACCGGCAGGAAACCCATGTCGAGCATGCGGTCGACCTCGTCGAGCACGAGGATCGAGATGTCGCGGAGATTGATGGTGCCCTCCTGAAGGTAATCCATGAGCCGCCCGGGCGTGGCGACGATGATGTCGACGCCGCGCCGGAGTTCGGTGCGCTGGACGCCGTAGCCGACGCCGCCGAAGACGGCGACGGTGCGGAGATCGGTGAAGCGGGCAAAGTCGCGGAAGGCGGTCTCGACCTGGGCGGCGAGTTCGCGCGTGGGCTCGAGCACGAGCACGCGCGGGCGTCCGTGGACGCCGAGGCGGGTGAGAATGGGCAGCGCGAACGCCGCGGTCTTGCCCGTGCCCGTCTGGGCGGAGGCGATGAGGTCGCGCCCGGTCAGCACGGCCGGGATGGCGCGCAGCTGGATGGGAGTGGGATCCGTGTAGCCGGCGGCCTGGACGCCGCGGAGGACCGGATCGGAAAGATTGAGAGCTTTGAAAGGCATTAAAAAACAGGGCCGTCGAACGGCGGGAAAGGACGGGAAAATAAAAAGGGACGAAGCCCCGGAGGAGCTTCGTCCCTCGAAATCGATTATGGGTTCAAATCGGATCAGTAACGGCGCTCGCCGCGATCGCGGCCGCCGCCACCACCGCCGAAACCACGGTCGCGGCCACCGCCGCCACCACCGAAGCCACGGCCACCGCCGCCGCCGAAGCCGCCACCCGGGCGCTCTTCCTTGGGACGGGCCTCATTGACGGTCAGCGCACGGCCACCGAGATCGGTGCCGTTCAGTTTCTCAGCCGCGACCTTGGCCTCTTCGGCCGTGCCCATGGTGACGAACGCGAAGCCGCGCGGGCGGCCGGTCATCTTGTCCATGGCGACGTAAACGTCGGTGACGCTGCCGAACTGACCAAAGGCCGTGCGGAGTTCGTCTTCGGTCGTCTTGAACGACATGTTGCCGACGTACAGTTTGGAGTTGCTCATGCGATATTTCGTAGATCCACCGTCCGCTGCCAGTTCCGTTCCCACCGTGGGTTTCGAAATCATCACTTAAGCCTACGCTCAGCCAACGACTCACCAGATAACTGTCATCTAACGCTTTCTCTAACGACGGGCGCGAGGACCGCAGACCGCCCGCCCGATGGCAAGGCAAATCAGAGGCAGGTGGGGTGAAGACCGTATCCGACTTCGTCCTTATTTAACCCGGGGCAGGTCCCTGCGCATCCAGTCGTCGAGGAGCTGCTTCTCGAAGCGGAGCGGGTCCTGGTGGTCGAGCGTCAGCCGGTTCATGAAGTCGAGGTCGGTCAGCTGCCTCGTGCCGTGCCGGGTCTCGTTCCCGTCGGGGTCGACCAGCTTGAACGCCAGGTCGATCTTCGGCGGATAGATCTCCCGGATCACCCGGATATCCTGGAAGGCGGCGCCGCGGGCCGGCTCGTAGTCGCCGGCCAGATCGATGTCGGTGATCGTGACCGTGAGCTTCCAGCCCTCGGGAACGTACCATTTCGCCTCGCTGACGATGTGCTCCTTGAGCTGGTCCAGGATGGCGTCGCGCCCCTTCGGGGTTTCCAGGAAGCCGTCCTTCACATCGGTGAATTTTTCCCGTTCGAAGAAGATGACATCGACCCGGCCGGCGGCACTGGGCGGCGCAGCCCGCAGGGCCTGTCCGGACGCAAAGGCCGACAGCAGGCAGAAGAGAAGACCAAGGGTTTTCAATTTCATGATGTCATCTTGGACGGGAATGGACACAGCCAGGTTCCACCGATCGCGCACTGCCTCCGGCATGGGGCGTGCAGGGGCTGCATCCTTTTAAGCCTGCCCTTCCCGCGGAATCTTCCTTTCCTCCCTCCCTCGCTTTCCTGCACGCATGAAATCCTCGCCCGCCCGCGTCGCCCGCCCGCTGTTCGACTGGCTTTCCACCCGCGCGGCGGGCGTGCTGCTGCATCCGACCTCGCTCCCCGGCGATCAGGGCGTCGGAACCTTCGACGCGCAGGCCGGGCGTTTCCTCGATTTCCTCCAGGCCGCGGGCTGCAAGTACTGGCAGCTGTGCCCGCTCGGGCCGACCGGCTACGGCGATTCTCCCTACCAGTGCTTCTCGGCCTTCGCGGGCAACCCTTACCTGATCGACCTGCGCGATTTCGTTGCGCACGGCCTGCTGGAGGAGGCGGCGCTCGCCCCGCTCGCGCGCCTCGGCACCGACCGGGTCGACTACGGCGCACTGTACGAGCTGAAATGGCCGCTGCTGTTCCAGGCGCACGAGCGCTATCGCCGCGCGGGCGAGCCGGCGCTCTACGGGGATTTCGCCGCCTTCAAGCAGCAGCACGCCGGCTGGCTCGACGCCTACGCTTTTTTCCGGGCGCTGAAGGACCATCATCAGGGCCGACCCTGGTGGGAGTGGCCCGCAGCGGTGAGGCACTATGCCGACGCCGTGAAATCCCCCCTCCGCCAGCGGCTCGCCGCGGCGATCGAGGCCCACCAGTTCACGCAGTACGCGTTCTTCGGCCAGTGGTCGCGGGTGAAGGCGGACGCCGCCAAGCGCGGCATCGGGATCATCGGCGACCTGCCGATCTTCGTCGCCGCCGACTCCGCCGACGTCTGGGCCAATCCCTCGCTGTTCGAGCTCGACCCTCGGACCTCGCTGCCGATCGCGGTCGCCGGCGTGCCTCCGGACTATTTTTCCGCCGACGGCCAGCTCTGGGGCAATCCCCTGTATATCTGGCCGCGGCACGCCGCCGACAACTACGCCTGGTGGCGCGAGCGGCTGCGCGCCTCGTTCGCGCTTTACGACATCGTGCGGATCGACCATTTCCGCGGCTTCGAGGCGTACTGGCGCATCCCGCTCCCGGCGAAAAACGCCCGCACCGGCGAATGGACGCCGGGCCCGGGGCTGCACTTCTTCGAGTCGGTCCGCGCCGCCTTTCCCGACGCGAGGATCATCGCCGAGGACCTGGGCGTGCTGACGCCCGAGGTGATCAAGCTGCGCGACGACACCGGCCTGCCCGGCATGGCCATCCTGCAGTTCGCCTTCGGCAGCGACGCGAAGAACCTCTATCTGCCGCACAATCTCGTCGCCAACGGCGTCATCTATCCGGGCACCCACGACAACGACACGTCGCGCGGCTGGTACGCGACCGCCACCGAGAAGGAGCGCGACATGGTCCGGCGCTACCTGCGTGTGAGCGGACAGGAGGCGGGATGGGACTTTATCCGCGCCTCCTATGCCGCCGTGAGCCGGCTGGCGGTCATTCCGCTCCAGGACATCCTCAGCCTCGGCTCGGAGGCGCGCTTCAACACGCCCGGGCAGCCGGCCGGCAACTGGCAATGGCGCTACCGTTCCTCCCAGCTCGACGCGCTTTTCAACGGGACCGCGGCCTACCTGCGCGAGCTCGCGGCCCTGACAGGCCGGTAGGGCGCGGACTCCGTTTCGCGCCGGGTACCAAAGCAGGCATCGCTTCGGGCGATTCGTTGCGTCGGGGCTCTGTCCTTCGGCCCCGCGCGGAGCGGAGTCCGCGCCCTACCGGTTTCGGTCGATATCTAGTCGGCGTGTAACACGAGCACATCGTGATCTTCGGCCGGGCGATCTTCCACGGGAGACGGCGGCGGAGGCGCAGGAGACGGCGTGACCGGACGAGCCCTTCTCCGGCGCGGTGCGGCGATCACACCCTTCCCTCCCTGTAGAATTGTAAGCGCGCGCGCAGCCGCCGGGCTGCCGGCATGCCTCAGCCGGAATTTTGCCGCAATGCGGTGCGCCTCCAGCTCGATCGGATCGTGACGAAAAAAACGCGCCAGGGCCGCGAGCTGTCCAGCCGTGGGCAGCCGCTGGCCAAGCTCCGCCTTGCTCAGATGCGCCTGATCCATGCCGGCCGCGGCTGCGACTTCCCGCAGGGGCAGCGACCGCCCCAGCCGCAGTTGCCGCAGCAGCGGACCGAGTCCTTCGTTTTTAGACTTTTTTTGGCTAGCCAATTTATGTCCATGAAATCCTTTGCCCCTGGGTTGACAAGCTGGAACGGACCGCGAGCCGCGCCACCCTGCGCAGCGGCGGGGAGCGGCGAACTCCCGCCGGCGAGTGCGGCGCACTCCTCCAACCATCGCTTTCCACCTTGCCTTCCCTTTCCGGCGAATCCCGCTATGTTGCAGCGTTCCCTGTTCGGGTCGCCTGATTCCATGTTCGCCAACCTGCTCCATCTGATCACCCGCCGCGCTCCGGCCCCGCTGACGGACGCCTATGACCTCGCCTTCGTGAAGGAGGTCTCGGTCCGGCAGAAAACCCCGCGCAATCCGCGGATGGAGCGCCTCATCCTGGCCGCCTGGATCCTGATTGCGGGGAAGTGCTGGCTGATGACCTGGCTGATCGAAAAATATCATGTTCCGATCAACCCCTTGTGGATCGTCGTGCCTTCCGTCCTCTTCGCGCTGCTCTGCACGGTGGTCTATTTCTGTCGCGACTGACGCGGATTGGCGGTTGCGCCGCGCGGGATGGACCCTTGGATCAGTTCCCTTGCCATGCCCAACGTTCCCGGTCTCCGCAGCTGCTACGCCATGGTCGGTCGCCTCGTCTATTTCGGCCGCATGCTCGACAAGATCCGGCTCCACGCCGCCGGCAAGCTGCCTTCGGATTACCACCAGAACCTCGGCGTGGGCTTCGACGGACGCTGCTGCACGTTCCTCGGAGTGAACTATGAGGCGCTGAAGGCGCACACGCTCGCGTCGGCCAAGGCCACGGACGCCGAGATCCTCGGCTGGTGCCAGGAGCAGGGAGGTTCGCGCACGGACGACCAGTGCAACATCTGGAATCGCTACATGATGAAGATCGGCTGGCGGGACGACCGCAGCGCCATCCTGCAGCAGCGTCTCGTGCAATTTGGGCTGGTGGGCCGGCCGATCGAGACCTTCTTCGACCTGAACGAGTTCGACGAGGGCCGAGATCCGGTCGCGACGCGGGCGTGGGACCTGCCTTCGCCGTGATCCTTCTCCTCATGGGCGTCGCCGGGACCGGCAAGACGACCGTCGGCCGCAAGCTCGCCGCGGCCCTCGGCTGGAGCTTTCGGGACGCGGATGAATTTCACCCGCCGGAAAACGTGGCCAAGATGAGCGCCGGCCTCCCGCTCACGGACGAGGATCGCGCGCCCTGGCTCGCCGCCATCCGGAAGCATATCGACGACTGCCTCCGCCGCGGGGAAAACGCCGTCGTCACCTGCTCCGCCCTCAAGGAAGCCTACCGCCGGAAGCTGATCGCCGATCCGGCCCAGGTGAGGCTCGTCCATCTGCGCGGCGATCCCGCCCTGATCCGGCAGCGGCTCGAGCAGCGCCAGGGCCACTTCATGAAGCCGGAAATGCTCCAGTCGCAGATGGCCGCGCTCGAGCCGCCGCGCCGGGCACTCGACCTCGACGTGGCGGAGCCGCCCGAAGTCCTCGTGGAAAAAATCCGGCGCTCGCTCTTTCCCTGAGCCGAGCCTCGGCGCGCCGCGAAAATTCCGTTTGAGCTTCGCCCGCTTTCGCCGCTAGTTCGAGGCGTCATCGGCATGAAGAAAAAGAAGCGGAGCTACACGGTCTACTTCGCCAGCGAGCTGTTCACGCTGAAGCACCTGATCGGCAATGCCTATCTCGCCGAGGCCATCTACGAGAAATCGCACGGCCGCTTCCTCTGCCAGCTGCCGCAGGACTTCGAGCCTCGCGGCAAGACCCCGCAGGCCGTGCGCGACCAGGACATCCGTGCGCTCGTGGCCTGCGACCTCGCCCTCTTCAACTTCGACGGCGCCGAGCTGGACAGCGGCACGGTCATCGAATTCATGTTCGCGAAATTCGCCGACATCCCCTCGGTGGTGCTCCGCAGCGACCTGCGCCTCGCGGGCGACAGCACGGATCCGTGGAACCTGATGGCGAGCTTCTATCCCCGCACGGTCAACGTGCTCATCGACAGCCTCATCGCCTACAAGACGATCATGAAGCGCCGGCACAAGAAGCTGGACGAGGTGATCCGCCTCGCCGCGCAGCACAGCTCGGCTGACGCGCAGCTGATGTGCGAGCACATCGCCGGCGCCTGCGTCCGCGCCCTGGACCGCGCGCTGGCGATGGAGCCGGTCATGCCGAAGCACGTGCGCGAGGAGGTCTACAACTGGCTCGCCCTGCTGCCCTCCCTCCACGGCAAGGAAAAGGCGCTCCGCAAGGAGTTCGAGCGCTACCTCGAGCGCAAGGTGGAGCGGGATCTGCTCTGAGGATTTTGGATTTTGGAGTTCGGATTTTGGATTGCCGATCCGGAATTCAGCCGCGAAGCCCACGGTTCCTTTTTCCCCGGTCGATTGCACACCTTGAAAGCGGAGATGCTCCGGCTTCCGCCGGACAATCCAAAATCCGCAATCCAAAATCCAAAATTCCCCCCATGCTTCACCTCCTCCAGCATCCCCTGGCCGCACACATCATCACCCACCTGCGCGACAAGACCACCAAGCCGGCCACGTTCCGCACGCTCGCCTACCAGATCAGCCTGCTGCTCGCGATCGAGGCGACCCGGCGCCTGGCCAGCGAGGACAAGGCGATCGAGACGCCGCTGGAGTCCGTGACCGGCCGCGTGCTGGCGCGCCAGCCGATCGTGGTGGTACCCATCCTCCGCGCGGGGCTCGGCATGGTGCAGCCGTTCGTCGATGTCTTCCCCGATGTCAGCGTCGGCTACATCGGCCTCGAGCGCGACCACGAGACCGCCGTGGCGCGCAGTTACTATTGCAAGCTGCCGGTGCTCGCGGGCCGGCACGTGTTCCTCGTGGATCCGATGCTCGCGACCGGGGGTTCGGCGACGCAGGCGATCGACGTGCTGAAGTCTGCCGGCGGCGGCGACATCTCGCTCCTCAGCATCGTCAGCTCGCCCGAGGGCGTCGCCCGGGTGGAGAAGCTTCACCCGCAGGTGCCGATCTTCACCGCCGCCCTCGACCGCGAGCTCAATGCGAAGAAATACATCCTTCCCGGCCTCGGCGATTTCGGGGACCGGCTGTACGGGACCTGAGAGGTTTCGCGCAGAGGACGCAGGGAACGCAGAGAAAAAGCCCTCGGCCTTGCTCTGCGTTCCCTGCGTCCTCCGCGTGAAAAATTATTTCACCCGCTTCGCGACGATGTCGTAGGTCGCGAAGTCGCCGACCTTGCGGGTGAGCTTCAGCTCGTTGTCGCTGGTGAACTTGCCCTTGTACTCCACGCGAACCTCCTGGTCCTGGATCTTGAGCAGCTCGACAAACGAGACCTCGTCCTTCGTCACCTTGATCTCCTTCAGCTCGACCTCGGACTTCGTGCCCTGGCGCTCGCCGGCGGCGGTGCCGGTGAGCTTGTCGCCGGAGCCCTTGAACTCGTACACGTACTTCTGCTGGCCAATCTGGGAATCAAACTCGGACTGCCATTTGCCGGCGAGATCGGCGGCGCGGGCGGAGACGAAGCCGGCCAGCGCGAACGCGGCGGCGAGGAGGAGGCGACGGAGGTTTTTCATGGGAAGAGGAGGAATCAGGCGATCTCGGGCACGACGTACCCGGCGCGATACTCGCGCCGCAGCAGCGCGTTGGCCGGGCCGGCGTCGGAGCCGGTGAAACGCTCGGTCTTGGGATCGACGGTGAGCGGCAGGCCGAAAGTCGCGGTCGACTGGGTGAGATCGATGCCGTTCGCGCCGAGGTGGTCGTTCAGGCGGCCGAACATCTCCAGCATCTGCGCGTTGCCCTGCAGCCGCTCGCGGATCTCGCCGGCATGCAGGCCGCGGCCGGTCAGATAGGAGATGTTGCTGCAGTGGCAGAGCCCGCCGGACACGCAGCCCTGGCGGACCGGCGCGTGCAGGTCGGAGGCTTTCCGGCTGCGCACGGCGTCGATGAAATTGCTCATGTGCAGCCCGATGCCCTTGAATTCCTTGATCAATTTTCCGTCGCGGTCGTTGACCTGGACGAGTGAGTAGTCGGTCGCGGGGACGATGACCTCGCCGCCCTCGCAATGGATGACGTTTCCGACGGTCAGGCCGTGGTACCGGTCCATCGCCGCGACCATCGCCTCGGAGCCGGTGCTGCCGCCGGGGCCGACGGCGACATTGCTGTAGGCGTCGGGCTTGGCCGGCAGGCCGCGCACCTCGAAGACCAGCGGCGCCTTCGTGTAGGCCAGCATCGAAATCAGGGTGTTCGGGGTCTGGCCGTCGTCCACGTAGCCGAAGCGGCCGCCGACCGTGAACACGTGCGGGGCCAGCTCCGTCTCGCCGAGGAAGCGCAGGGCGACGTCCATCTGGTGGTTGCCCTGGTTGGCGATGTCGCCGTTGCCCGTCGCCCACTGCCAGTGCCAGTCGTAGTGAAAGCGCGTGCGGTGCAACGGCTCGAGCGGCGCGGGGCCGCACCAGAGGTCGTAGTTCACCGTGCTCGGCACGGGCTGCGGGCCCGTCGTCTTGCCGATGCTCGCGCGGCGCTTGTAGCAGAGGCCGCGGGCGGCCGTGATCCTGCCGAGGTTGCCGGCGCGCACCCAGTCGATCGCCTCCGCGATGGCGATGCTCGAACGACTCTGCGTCCCCGCCTGCACGAGGCGGCTGTACTTGGCCTGGGCCGCGACGATCTGCCGCCCCTCCCAGATGTCGTGCGCCACGGGTTTCTCCAGGAATACGTCCTTGCCCGCCTGCATCGCCCAGATCGCCTGCAACGCGTGCTGGTGGTTCGGGGTGGCGATGGCGACGACGTCGAGGCCCGGCATCGCGAGCATCTCGCGGAAATCGATGAACTTCTTGGCATCCGGATAACCCTTCGCCACCGAGTCGAGCACCGCGGAGTCGACGTCGCACAGCGCGACGATCCGCACGCCGGCGATCTTGGACGCCTCGGTCAGCAGGTTCTTGCCGCGGCTGTTGATGCCGGCGACGCCGATCCGGATGTCGCCGTTGGCGCCGGCCACCTGGGACCAGGAACGGGCGCTGAGGGCGGCGCCGGCGGTGACGACGGCCGTGTTTTTCAGAAAGGTGCGGCGGGTGAGCGGGGACATGGGAGGTTTCGGGGTTGGGGGTGGCGACGGGGATCCCGGAGCGACGCAGAGGGGCGGGGTTCGGGGCGTCAGCATCAGCGGACACCTTTGCGCCCGAGGCATCAACCGCAAATGCGGGATCCCGGCGCGTAGCCGACGAGGTCACGAGGCAGGGGTCGAGTACGATCCGGCACCGCCTCGTTACCAACGGCCCGAGGTTTCGCTCAAGGATCGATCCAGCCACCGGTCGCCTGCAGGGGCGCGACCTCACCGCGCCGCGTCACCCATGCCGCCAAGGCCCGGCGCGGGGCGCCGTCGGCGGGCCGCGGGGGCAGGGAAAATTCGGCCCGCTGCTTTCCGTCCGTCGCCGTCAGGTCGTGATTCGCCAGGGCAGACGCCACGAACTCGTGCACGAGCGTTCGCCCGCGATTTTCGCCGGCCGCGACCTTGGAGACGACTCCTCCCTCCAGCCATGCCACGTGCACTTCGTATGCAACCCGGCTGGTCGAAACGTTTCCCGTCGGCGCGAACTCCACGCGGCAGAGGCCGTCCACCAGCGTGACTGCGAGGATCCCGGCGGGAACAGGAGCCGCCTCCCGCAAGGCGCCATTCAACTTCCACTCTGCGCCGCCGCGCACCACGCACGGCGTGTAAACCGAGGCGGAGCCCCATGCCGCCGCGTAAGCGTATTCGCGGCGGGTGAATTCCGCCGTGGCAAAGCGGTCCGGCCAGCCGAGTTGGTCCCAATAGTTGACGTGGAATTCCACCGGCACGAAATCCCGCCACAGGCCCTCCTCCCCGCGCAAGGTCCCGAGCCAGCGCTCGGCCGGCGGGCACGAGCTGCAGCCCTCGCTGGTGTAAAGCTCGACCAGCGGCGTCCGCGCCGGGCCGCTCGCAAAGCGTTGCTCGCCGGCGGACACGGAGATGCCGGCGGCGAGCATCGCGCCCAAAAGGAAAAACGGCCTCATGCAGGCATGAGGCCGTCGGCCGCCGGTTTATTCCGCCCGGCGGAAAATTTCGTTGTTCCGCTTACTGCCAGTCCAGAACCAGGCGCGTGAAGTACGAGGTATCGAGCCGCTCCACGCCCTTGCCGGGCTGGCTGTTGTAATCGTTGCTCACGCCGACGCGGAGCTTCCACGCGGGATTTTCCAGCGGGATCTCGTACGAGCTCTCGTGTGTCAGGCGGAAATTCGAGAAGTCCTCGAAGGCCGGCACGTAGGCGATGCGGTTCACCAGCTTCGATCGGCCGAACTCGAACTCGTGGTTCAAGCCGAAGTCGAGGCCGGCGCTCTTCACGTCCGTCGTCGCCGGGTTCTTGTAGCCTTCATACCGGAAGGAGAGACCGACGCGGCCCGTCAGCAGATGCTTCGGGCGGTGGAAGAAATCGTAGCCGACGCCCGCCGCGGCGACGTCGTAAAGCTCGATGTCCTTCACGCGGTCGAAGCCTCCCTCGTCGCGCACATACCAGGATTTCCGGCCCGCGAAGTTGTCCTGGTAGTCGACGCCCGCCTTGAACTGGTCCGCCGACTTCGTGTGCTCGGTGACCTCGCGGTCGTAGGCGGTGTAGAACTGCAGCGTGTCCTGCGGGGTCTTGAGCGTCGCCCGGAACGAGGCCGCGGTGCCGAGCTGCTCCTGGTTGCCGGTCTTGCCGGCCACGTCGACCGCCGCCTCGTAGGCCCAGTGGCGTTCCAGCGCCGCGATCTCGGGATCGGTGCCGCCCTGCTTCCAGGACGCGGCGATCTTGTCCACGGTCGTCGTCAGTGTCCCTTCCGGGCCGGCGATCTGCACGGAGCCGTCGGCCGCGCTGGTGATCTGGCCCTCGGTGCGCGTGCCGCTCTTCAGGCGGACCGCCACGGGGTTGTCGGTGGTGATGCTCTTCACTGCGCCCTGCTTCACGGTGACCGTACCGGCGTAGTCGGTGTCGAGCACCACCGAGCCGGCGTCGATCTTGGTGATCTTCCCGACGATGCGGGCGCCGTTCTGGGTCTCGACGACGTCGGCGGCGAGCCGCGAGTGCAGGAAAAGGGCGGCGGAAAGAGCCAGGGCCGCCCGGAATGTGGTGATGGTTTTCATGGAGGGGAGGGTCAGTGAAAGAATTCCGGTAGTCAGGTGCGAGCGGGTTTTGTTCTCGTTTTTTCCGTCGCGGATCGGGCGAAAAACCCCTCTCGACACTCGGGGAGACGGAGCTTTGCCTGTGGCGTCCTCCCGGTTTTCATGGCCGCCTCCGTCCAACGCCCCGCCCTCATCGTCGCCGACCGCTGGCGGGACTACGAGCTGCTCGACTGCGGCCAGGGCATGAAGCAGGAGCGCTGGGGTCCGTACACGCTCGTGCGGCCCGATCCCCAGATCATCTGGCCCCGCGCCGCCGCACCCGACTCTCCCTGGAAGAACTGGGACGGCTTCTATCACCGCAGCGAGCAGGGCGGCGGACGGTGGGAATTCCGTCGTCCCCTCCCCGACCACTGGGAAATCGGCTACGGCCAGCTCACGTTCAAGATCCACCCGACGTCGTTCAAGCACACCGGTCTCTTTCCGGAGCAGGCCGTGAACTGGGACTGGTGCGGCGCGAAGATCGCCGCGGCGCGCAAGGCCGGCCGGGAGGTCTCCGTGCTCAATCTCTTCGGCTACACCGGCGCCGCCACCTGCGCGGCCGCCGCGGCCGGTGCATCGGTCTGCCACGTCGATGCCGCCGAAGGCATGGTGAAGTGGTGCCGGGAGAACGCCGCGCTCAGCGGCCTGTCCGAGGCGCCGGTGCGTTACATCGCCGACGACTGCCTGAAATTCGCCCGGCGCGAGGTGAAGCGCGGACGGCGCTACGACGCGATCATCATGGACCCGCCGACCTACGGCCGGGGCAGCACCGGCGAGATGTGGAAACTGGAAGACCATCTTTGGGAGCTCCTGCTCGAGTGCCGCGAGCTCCTGAGCGAGCAGCCCGTCTTCGTCCTGATCAACGCCTACACCGCGCGCCTCTCGCCCACCGTCGTGGCCAACCTGCTCGCGGCGCTCCTCCCCGGCCGCGGCGCGATCACGGCCGGCGAGGTCGGCCTGCCGGTCAAGGCCGACGGCAAGACGCTGCCCTGCGGGATCTACGGCCGGTGGGAAACAACGGAAAGAGGTTGAGGTAAGAAAAAGCCCGCCGAGCGGCTCGATCCGGTTTCACACCGAGGCACAGAGAAACGGAGCATCCATTTTCAAACCTCCGTGGGCTTCGTGCCTCTGTGCGAAACCGGATCGATTTTCCGTCTTTGGCTTTTCATCCGACCAATCGTTTTCACCGGTACTCGGTCAGTTCCAGGATCACGCCATCCGGATCGGTGCAATAGACGAGCGTCTTGGTGCCGGCGTCGTGCTGCACCACGCCGTCCGGCACGCGGACGGGTTCGCTGAAGAATTTCACTCCCGCCGTCTTCAGGCGCGCCGTCATCCCGGCGAGATCGCGCACGCGCAGCGCCAGGTGCCGGAGGCCCGCGGTGTTGGGGTGGGCGTTCGCCGTGAATGTCGCCCCCTTCGGATTTTCGTAGCACAGCAGCTCGAGCCGCGGCTCGCCGGCCGGGGCCACGACGTAGACGACCCGCGCGCGCACGCCGCGCAGGCCCACGATCCGGTCGATCCATTCGCCTTCGAGATAGGCTTCCTTCGCCTTGGTGAAGCCGAGCACCCGCGTGTAGAAATCCACGGAGCGGGCGAGGTCGGCCACGACGATGTTGATGTGGTCGATGCCCTGCAGCATGCCCCAGTTTAAAATCCGCCGGCCGCGCCCGTTTCAAGCTTTGCTCGTCCCGCGCTCCCGCTAACACTCCCTCCCATGCCGTCGCTCGCCGCCGCCTACCACGACCGCGCCAACGAACTCCTCGCCCGCGCCTGGGAGGCCAACGCGCCGGTCATCGCGCAGGTCGCGCCGGTCATCGGGGCCTCCATCGCGAAGGGCGGGGTCGTGCACACGTTCGGCAGCGGGCACAGCGAGCTCATCTCCCGGGAGATCATCGGCCGCGCCGGCGGGCTGGTCTGCGTGACCGGGATCGTCGATCCCACCGGCGGCTTCATCGAAAACCTGCCGGGCTATGGCACGAAGCTCGTCGAGCGCTACGACCGCCAATACCAGCTGCTGCCGGGCGAGGTGGTGATCGTCATCTCCAACTCCGGCAAGAACGGCTCTCCCATCGATGTCGCCCTCTACGCCGGGAAGAAGGGTCTCACCGTCGTCGCGCTCACCTGCCTCGCGATGTCGCGCGTGACGCCGTCGCAGCACCCCGGCGGGAAGCGGCTGTTCGAGGTGGCCGACCACGTCCTCGACAACGGCGGCGTGGCCGGCGACGCCATCGTCGACACCGGCGGCGGCGTCATGGCCGGGCCGACGTCGACCCTTATCGGGTGTTCCGTGCTGAACTGGCTGACGCTCGCCGTCGTGGACTGGCTCAAGGCCAACGGCCACGTTCCCCCGCTCCTCCGCAGCCAGAACCTGCCGGGCGCGATCGAGCACAACCGCGAGCTCGGCAGGAAATACCAGGGCCGGCTCAGCCGTCCGCTGGCCTGAGTCGCGGGTGCGCGCTTTCCGCTTTGTGTCCCCGGCCGGTTTCGTGGTGACCTTTCCGCATGAGCTTCAAGATCGGCGTTGATGGCGGCGGCACCAAGACCGAGTGCATCCTCGTGAATGCCGAGGGCACGGTGGTCGCGGTGCATGTCGGCGCCGGCTGCAACCCGAGCATCGTCGGCGCCGATCAGGCGCGCTCGATTGTCCTCGCCGCGCTCGACTCGCTCCGCGCCCAGGCGACCGCCCACACCGCGGGGATGACGCGCGCGCCGTTTGCGCCGGCGCCGGAGATCTCCGCGACGCTGCTTTGCATGGCGGGCAGCCGCGCCTTCTGGAGCGAGTTCGCGGAGCGGCTGAACGGATTCGGCCACATCACCGCGCTCGACGACTCCCTGCCCGTCCTCGAGCTCGCCACCCACGGCAAACCGGGACTCGTGCTCCATGCGGGCACGGGCTCCTTCGTCGCGGCGCGCGCGCCCGACGGCACCGTCCACTACGCCGGCGGCCTCGGCTGGCGCTTCGGCGACCCGGGCAGCGGCTACGACATCGGCCAGCGCGCCGTCGCGCGGGCGCTGCTCGAGCTCCAGGGCTGGACGCCCGTCTCGCGCCTGAGCGCGCTGGTGCGCGAGCACACCGGCGCCGCCACCGCCGCCGAGGCCACGCGTGCCTTCTACGGCGATGCGGCGCCCAACCAGAAGATCTCCGACTTCGCGCCGGCCGTCCTGCGGCTCGCGGGCGACGGCGATCTTGTCGCGCAGCAGATCGTCTTCCAGTCCGTCGCGGGCCTCGTCGACCTGGCGCGGGGCGTCGCCGAAAAGCTTTTTTCGTCGTCCCTGCTGGACACGGTCCGCTCCGGGCTGAGCGGTCCGATCCTCACCCATCCGGTCGTCGTCCAGGCGATGGCCGCGCGCTCGCCGCTGGTGCTCGCGCCCGTCGAGGGCAAGCCGATCGAGGGCGTCCGCCGGATGCTCGACAAGTACTGACCGTCCGCCGGCGGCCTCCCTGCATCGTGATCGCGAGCACGCGTGAACTGACGGTCCTGTCCGAAGCCGCCTGGCGCGACCGGCAGTCGGCGCATGAGGCGCGCGTGCGCTCCTGGACCGATCCGCACCAGGCCCGCGCCGCCCGCGGGGAAAAGCACCCGGTCTACGATTTTCTCTTCGACTACTACGCCTTCCGGCCGGCCTGGCTCCGGCGCTGGCACCCGGGGCCGGACGCGGCCCTGGCCGGAGACCGGGCGCGCGAGTTCCTGCGCTGGCCCGAATACCGCGAGACAGCCGCGGGCGTGGTCATCGACCCCGCGGCGCTCCCCGTCCCGCGGCGGGCGTTCGTCGCCTGGCTGCGGGAGCTCCTCGCGGCGATGCAGGCGCGGCCCGCGTTCTTCGGCTGTTTCGGCCTGCACGAATGGGCGATGGTCTACCGCCAGACACCCGACGAAGTGCGGCACAACACCTGGCCGCTGCGCTTCCCGCCGGCGGAGATCGCGCGCATCGTCGAGGCGTCGGCCCTCTGCTGCACCCATTTCGACGCGTTCCGCTTCTTCACCGCTCCGGCCCGGCCGCGCAACCGCTCCGCGCCGACGCGCGCCGACGCGCCGCAGCAGGAGCAGCGCGGCTGCCTGCATGCGAACATGGATCTCTACAAGTGGGCCTTCAAACTCGCGCCCTTCACGCCCGCCGAGCTGGTGGCCGACGCTTTCGAACTGGCCCGCGACATCCGCGAGATCGACATGCGCGCGAGCCCCTACGATCTGCGCGCCCTGGGCTTTGCCCCCATCGCGATCGAAACGCCGGCCGGCCGCGCGGAGTACGAATCCCATCAGCGGACGTTTGCCCTCCGCGGCGAGCCGCTGCGCGCGCGGCTCCTGGCGCTCTGCGGGCGGCTGCTGTCGGAGTAGTCCGCGTAGGGGCGTCCCTGGCGGACGCCCGGTCGAGACAGAGTAAAACGGGCGTCCACAAGGAACGCCCCTACGACAAGCCGCGCACCAAGATTGCGCCCGGCTGCGGCGCGCCTAGCGTTTCTTCCATGGACGTCCCCGCGCCCGGCACCGGCCCGCTGCTTCGCACGCAGAAGAAGCCCAGCATCCCCGTGGCCGAGGGCTTGCGCAACTACCTCCGCCGCTATCGCCGCGAGCTTCCGCTGTCGGTGACCTACGACCGGTTGCGGGGCTTCCAGGAAGCGGCGCCCTTGCCCGACGACACCGGCAAGCCCACGCTCTGGGACTCCGTGCTCTACGACTCGTCGGAGATGCCGGCACTCAACGAGGACCTGAAGCAGATCTACGCCCTGCTGAAGGTGGACGGCGATTCCTCCGTCGTGCAGCACCTCTACGTCGACCGGATCGACTTCTGCACCTTCGGCAACTCGATGCCTTTCCGCATCCGCATCGTGAATCCGTACAACGACAACCAGGACTACTTCTACGTGAAGAAGGCCGACGCCTCCCGCGTGTACGGACTCGAGCTCGAGCATTTGCTGTCCCCCAACCGCCTCAACTTCATCACGAGCGGCGGCACGCTGATCGAGGAGCACATTCCCGGACTTCCCGGCGACGTCTTCATCACGCAGTGGCTGAAGCGCCGCGAGCTCAAGCCCATCCGGGTGGCCAAGGAGCTCGTGAAGTTCAACGAGCGCTGCTTCGTGCGGCTCCTCGGCGACATGCGCTCCTATAATTTCGTCGCGGTGATCACGCCCGACTTCGAGGAGGCGCAGATCCGGATCCGGGCGATGGATTTCGACCAGCAGTCGTATCACAGCCGGAAGACGTTCTACCTGCCGCAGTTCTTCCG
>DASZQN010000023.1:0-8343 GCA_035549635.1 Opitutaceae bacterium | reverse complement strand
GATCGGATGAAAAATCGGTTGATGCCCGATCTCTGCGCCTCCGCGTCTCTGCGCGAGACTCATTCTTCCAGCTCGACGTTCCAATAGGCCAGGTCGAGGAAGTCCTTCCACATCTCCCGGTGCTGCGTGCCCAGCACGAGCGAGATCACGGGCCGCCACTTCGGCCGCACCGGCTTGCGCACGAGCCGCATGTGGGCCTCGTGCGGGAGGCGGTTCGCCTTGCGCGTGTTGCACTTGATGCACGAGCAGACGATGTTCTCCCAGGTGGTCTTGCCGCCGTAGTGGCGCGGGATCACGTGATCGAGGTTGAGCTGCTCGCGGGGCAGCACGCGGGCGCAGTACTGGCAGCTGTCCTTGTCGCGCTCGAAGACGTTGTTGCGCGTGAGCTTCAGCTCCTTGCAAGGCAGCTTGTCGAAGAAAGTCAGCAGGATCACGCGGGGCAGGCGGATGGTCCGCGTCGGGGTGCGCACCGTCTCCAGGCTCGCACGCGGCGGATTGCTCGCGGAGAAATCGATCCAGTCCAGCAGCGCGAAGGTGCGGAAATCCTCGTCGTGGTGATGCACCACGTTCGCATGCCCGCGGGCCAGCAGCGCGAAGGCGCGGCGGGCCCCGATCACGTTCACCGCCTGCCACAGGCGGTTGAGCACCAGCACCGGTTGATCGAGAGCGCCCTCCATACGGGGCCAACGGGATAGCGGCGCCGCGCCATCAGTGTCAAGCAGGCCGGCCTGCAGCGTGGCGTCCTAATCTGGCGAGGTCCGCACCAATCATTCTCGTTCTTCTTTCTCTTTCTCGTTCTCCCTCCGGAGAAATCGCCGAGGACGAGAAAGAGTAAGAGAACGAGAACGATATTTCAGAACCGTCGGTCAAATTAGGACACCACCGGGGTCACCTCTGCGGATCTACCCATCATTCCCCCGGGAAATTCCCGGTGGGGATAATTCTTCCCGCTGCCGCGGAAACGTTTCCGCACCCTCGCGGTCTGTGGACGCATCCATGAAAACCTCCGTCTCCGCCCTTGTGGGCCTTCTCGCCGCCGCCCCGATCCTCTTCCTCGGTTCCGGCTGCACCTCCGCCACCAATCCGACGACCGCCGCGGCGCATGCCGCCTGGGCGGCGCAGCCCGTACGGCTGCAGGTGGCGATCATCGTACCGGTCAGCATGAACTCCATCCGCGACGACGACGTCGTCGACACCTTTGGCCAGAACGTGCGCACCGCCCTGCACCAGCACGGCTTCAAGGGGCGCATCAAGCTGCTCGACGAGAGCCAGCGCTCCGATCCGTCGCTGCCGCTGCTCGAGGTGAACCTCACCGAGTGGCGGGTCGACATCTCCGGCAACGTCGCGTGCACCTTCGGCGCGACCCTGAAGACCCCGTCCGGCGAGAAGGGCCTCGGCCTCTTCACCGGCAACTCGCTCCTCGCCTGGGGCCGCCACGACTGGACCGCGCGCGCCGACAGCTTCCAGGACGCCGCCCACGACGCCCTCGACAATCTCGCCGACCGCATCGAGCAGACCGGCCTGCTCTCCAAGGCGCCGATGTAAGGGCGGTGGAACGCGTTGATCCCAACGCGTTGAGGAACGTTATCCGCGTCTAAACGTTCACCGATTCAAACAGCACGTCGAGGTCAACGCGTTCTTCGGATTTTTGGCCACGAAAAGGCACAAGGAATCAACCGCTTCGTCCTGCCCCCCGCGCTTATGGGCGCAATGAGAGCGTGATCGTAGCCCTGGACATCTCGTGCCTTTTGTGCGGCTAAAAATCCGGCGGTCCTACCGGGTCTCGCCATCCGCCGCCAGCGCGGGCGCGAGTGCCTCGCCCTTCAGCCGGATGCCGGCGAGTTTCTTCACGATCAGCGGCGCGTGCTCCTGGTCGACGTCCACCAGCGTGTGGCGCTGGTGGATGTCGATCGCGCCGACGACGGCGGCCGGGAGGCGCGTGACGCCGGCGATCTTTCCGACCACGTCGGCCGGCGTGACCAGGTGCTTCCGTCCGACGTTGAGAAAGACCGTCACCTTGCCCGCCTCGCCGCCGGTGCGACCCGCGCGTTCGTGCCGGGCGCGGCGCGGCGCGGGCGCCGTGGCATCGCCGTCGTCGCGTGCCGGAGCCTGGCTGGCATCATCCGGATCGGTCGCGGGCGAGGCGGCTTCAGGCGCTGGCGCCTTCGGCACCGAACCCGGCTCCGTCTTTTTCCCGGCGTTCGTCTTCGCCGCGACCCACGCGGGCGTTTTGTCGGGGCGGCTTTCGTTCTTCTGGAAAGCGGCGTGCGGCCTGGGCCCGCCATAGCGGGCCTTGGGACGGGCCTCCTCCTCGGGGAAGGCCGCGCCGTCCTTGTTCTTCGTTCCCGCCGGCGTCTTTTTCGCCGACGTCCCCGATGCGCCCTGCAGGAGGTGGATCAGCGCCGAGCAGATGTCCGTGCTCGCATAGCCCTGGTCGAGCAGGCGGTCGATCATCCGGTCGTGCGGCGTGAACTGCTTCGCCTCGAGCGTGGCCCGGATCTTTTCGAAGAACACGTTCGCCCTCGCCTCGTCCACCTCGTCGAGCGACGGGATCCGCTCGCGCCGGATGTCGAGCCGGGCCCAGCGCACCATGCTCTGCAGCTTGTAGATCTCCTGCCCCGACACGAAGGTGAACGCCCGGCCTTTCCTTCCTGCCCGGCCGGTCCGGCCGATGCGGTGGGTGTAGTCCTCGGCGTCGTTCGGCAGGTCGAAGTTGAAGACGACCTCGAGGTCGTCCACGTCGAGCCCGCGCGCCGCCACGTCGGTCGCGACGAGGAACTCGAAGGCCCGCCGCCGGAACTTGTCCATCACCCGGTCGCGCTGCGCCTGGCTGATGTCCCCGTGCAGCCGGTCGGTGGCGTAGCCCCGCGCGTGCAGGTGCTCGTCGAGCTCGTCGACCATGATCTTCGTGCTGCAGAAAATGATGCCGTAGCGGAAATCGTGCACGTCGATCAGCCGCGTCAGCGCCTCGATCTTCGAGCGCCGGTCCACCTCGAAATAAACCTGCTCCACCTGCGGCGCGTTCTGCGCCACGGACTCGATCTTGATCCATGCCGGATCCTGCGCGTAGCGGCCGATCAGGTCCTGGATCGCGCGCGGGATGGTCGCCGAGAAGAACAGGAGCTGCCGCTTTTCCGGCACCACCTTGAGGATGCGCTCGATGTCGTCGCGGAAGCCCATGTCGAGCATCCGGTCCGTCTCGTCGAGGATCACCAGCCGCAGCTGGTCGAGCTTCAGCGTGCCGCGGTCCATGTGGTCCATCACGCGGCCCGGCGTGCCGATCACGATCTGCACGCCCGCCGCGAGCGCGCGGAACTGCCGGTCGTAGCTCTGCCCTCCGTAGATCGGGACGCCCATCACCCCGCGCTTGAACAGCGCGAGCTTCCCCGTCTCCTCGGCCACCTGCACCGCGAGCTCGCGCGTCGGGCAGAGCACGAGCACCTGCACCGCCCGCACGTGCGGATCGACGCGCTCGATCGCCGGGATGGCGAACGCCGCCGTCTTGCCCGAGCCGGTCGAGGACTGACCGACGACATCGCGGCCGGTGAGGATCGCCGGAATCACGGCGGTCTGGATGGGCGAGGCCTCCTCGAAGCCCATCTTCGCGACAGCCTTGAGGATTTCCGGCGAGAGGCCGAGTTCCGCGAACGGACGTTTTTCCATGGGCCACGTTGGCCGGGCGATCGCCAGTCCGCGAGCCTGCATTCGTCCGCCCCAGCCAGCCCGGCGGCAGGCTGCCGACGGGGCCCGGCTTGATGTTTTCTTGATGCTTCCCCGGGGCCGCTTGATTAGGCGCCGCGGGCCGTCGCTGCGATAATGGGCGCCATGAACAACGACGTGGTCCTCATCTCCCTCTCCATCGCCTTCTTCGCCCTCGCCGCGGCCTACGCCCGTTTCTGCGAAAAAGTGCGCTGACTTCGCCGGAGAGCGCCTGCCGGCCTCCGTCCTCTCCAGCCTTCTCTTCCCATGGAAACCATCCTCGTCGGGCTGATCGCCCTCGCGCTCCTCGCCTACCTCGTCGTGGCCGTGCTGCGCCCCGAAAAATTCTAGCTCGTTCTGTCCCGGTCCCTCCCGCCGGTGTCACGTAATCCGTGACACTTCACCCGCATGAACAATCCAAACTCCTGGCTCCAGCTCGCGCTCTACGCGGGCGCGCTGCTGCTCATCACGAAGCCGCTCGGGCTCTATCTCGTGCAGGTGCTCGACCTCCGCGGCCGGACCTGGCTCGACCCGGTTGTCCGGCCGATCGAGCGCCTCACCTATCGCCTCTGCGGCATCGACCCGGAGCGCGAACAAGGCTGGATGGGTTATGCGTTCGCGCTGCTGGCCTTCAGCCTGGTCGGGCTGCTGTTCACTTATTTCATCCTGCGGTACCAGGATCACCTGCCGCTCAACCCGCAGGGCTTCGCCGGCCTGACGCCGCACCTCGCTTTCAACACGGCGGCGAGCTTCACCACCAACACCAACTGGCAGAGCTACGCCGGGGAGGCGACGATGTCGTATTTCTCCCAGATGGTCGCGCTGACGATCCACAACTTCACGTCCGCCGCGGCCGGCATCGCCATCGCCGCCGCCCTCGTGCGCGGCCTCGCGCGCCAGACGACGCAGACCATCGGCAACTTCTGGGCGGACACCGTGCGCGTGACTTACTACCTGCTCGCGCCGGTCTGCGTGGTGTTCGCGCTGTTCCTCGTTTCCCAGGGAATGATCCAGAACTTCAAGCCCTACACGGCGGCGAAAACCCTCGAGCCCTACGCCATCCAGGTCCCCCGGACCGATGCCGCGGGCAAACCCGTCCTCGCCGCCGACGGCAAGACTCCGGTCATGACCGACCAGTCCGTGGATACCCAGACGATCGTCCAGGGGCCGATGGCCTCCCAGGTCGCGATCAAGATGCTCGGCACGAATGGCGGCGGCTACGTCAACGCCAATGCCGCCCATCCGTTCGAGAATCCCACGCCGCTCTCCAATTTCTTCCAGCTGCTCGCGATCTTCGCCATCCCCAGCGCCCTGACCTACTATCTCGGCCGCATGGTTAAAAACCAGCGTCACGGCTGGGCGGTGTGGGGCGCCATGTTTGCGATGTTCCTCGGCGGCGTGCTCGTGTGCTGGCGGGCCGAGGCCGCCGGCAACCCCATCCACCAGCAGCTCGGCGTTGCCGCGGCGGACGGCAATCTGGAGGGCAAGGAGGTCCGCTTCGGCCTCTTCAACTCCGCCCTCTTCGCCACCATCACGACCGACGCCTCGTGCGGCGCCGTCAACGCCATGCACGATTCCTTCACGCCCCTCGGCGGCCTCGTGCCGCTCTTCAACATCCAGACGGGCGAGGTGATCTTCGGCGGGGTCGGCGCCGGCCTCTACGGCATGCTGATCTTCGTGGTGCTGGCGGTGTTCATCGCCGGCCTCATGGTCGGCCGCACGCCGGAGTATCTCGGGAAGAAGATCCAGGCCTACGACGTGAAGCTGGTCATGCTCGTGCTCATGGTCCTCGCCGCCACGATCCTCGGGGGCACCGCCTGGGCCAGCGTTTCCCCGTGGGGCCTGGCCGGCCTCAACAATGCCGGGCCGCACGGCTTCAGCGAGATTCTGTACGCCTACAGCTCCGCCGTGGGCAACAACGGCTCCGCCTTCGCCGGCCTCACCGCCAATCCGGCGGACGGCGGCCCGCAGTGGGATCTCACGCTCGGAGTCGCGATGCTTGTCGGGCGCTTTCTCATGATCGTCCCCATCCTCGCCCTCGCCGGCAGCCTGGCCTCCAAGAAGCTCGTCCCGGCGAGCGCCGGCACCTTCCAGGTCGAGGGCTTCACGTTCATCGTGCTGCTCGTCGGGACGGTCGTGCTGGTCGGCGCGCTCACGTTCCTGCCGGCTCTCGCGATGGGTCCCGTCGTCGAGCACTACCTGATGGGCGCCGGCAAATTGTTCTGATTTTCGTCCCTCCTCCCGCTGACCACCTCCCCGTTTTTCCCATGAGCGCCAAAGCCGTCTCCCTGTTCGACCGCCAGATCCTGCGCCAGGCGGCGATCGACTCCTTCGCCAAGCTGAATCCGCGCGCCCAGCTCGGGAATCCGGTCATGTTTGTCACGCTGGTCGGCGCGCTGCTCACGTTCGAGCAGCTGTTTACCTCGGCGGAGCCCTTCGGCTACGTGCTGCAGGTCGCCCTCTGGCTGTTGTTCACCGTCATCTTCGCCAACTTCGCCGAAGCCGTCGCGGAGGGCCGCGGCAAGGCCCAGGCCGATGCGCTCAAGCGTTCCCGCACCGAGACCTTCGGTCGCCGGCTGCGCGGGGGGCGCGAGGAGCGGGTCGCCGCCACCGACCTGCGCCAGGGGGACACCATCGTGTGCGAGACCGGCGATGTCATTCCCGCCGATGGTGACGTCATCGAGGGCATCGCCTCGGTCGACGAGTCCGCCATCACCGGGGAGTCCGCGCCGGTCGTGCGCGAGAGCGGCGGCGACCGCTGCGCCGTCACCGGGGGCACCCGCGTCCTCAGCGACCGCATCGTGATTCGCGTCACGTCCGAGCCCGGCCACACTTTCATCGACCGCATGATCGCCATGGTCGAGGGCGCCGCCCGCCAGAAGACACCCAACGAGATCGCGCTCACGATCCTGCTCTCCGCCCTCACCTTCATCTTCCTGCTCGTCATCATCGCGCTGAAGCCCTTCGGGGTCTACGCGGGCGTCGCCTTCTCCCTCACCACGCTGATCGCCCTGCTGGTCTGCCTGATCCCGACGACCATCGGGGGCCTGCTCAGCGCCATCGGCATCGCCGGCATGGACCGGCTCCTCCAGCGCAATGTCCTCGCCACTTCCGGCCGCGCGGTCGAGGCCGCGGGCGACATCGACGTCCTGCTGCTCGACAAGACCGGCACCATCACCCTCGGCAACCGCCAGGCGAGCGCCTTCGTGCCCGCGCCCGGCGTGGCCCGCGAGCGGCTGGCCGACGCCGCCCAGCTCGCCTCGCTCGCCGACGAAACCCCCGAGGGCCGCAGCATCGTCGTGCTGGCCAAGGAGCAGTTCGGCCTTCGCGGCCGCGAACTCGGGCCGCCGCACGCCGTCTTCGTCCCCTTCACGGCCCAGACCCGGATGAGCGGCGTCGATCTCGCTCCCCTCGCGGCCAACCAGGTCCCGCGGCTGATTCGCAAGGGTGCGGCCGCCAATGTCCGCGTCTGGATCGAGGCCCAGGGCGGCGCCTATCCCCTCGCCGTCACCGACGCCGTGGACACCATTTCCCGCAGCGGAGGCACTCCTCTGGTGGTGGCCGAGGGCCCGGAGGTGTTGGGCGTGGTCCACCTCAAGGATGTCGTCAAGGGCGGCATCAAGGAACGGTTCGCGCAGCTCCGCGCCATGGGTATCCGCACGGTGATGATCACCGGCGACAATCCGCTGACCGCCGCGGCCATCGCCGCCGAGGCCGGCGTGGACGACTTTCTCGCCCAGGCCACGCCGGAGATGAAACTGGCGCGCATCCGCGAGGAACAGGCCGCGGGACACCTCGTCGCCATGACCGGCGACGGCACCAACGACGCCCCCGCCCTCGCCCAGGCCGATGTCGGCGTCGCCATGAACACCGGCACCCAGGCCGCCAAGGAGGCCGGCAACATGGTCGATCTCGACAGCAACCCGACCAAGCTGCTCGAGATCGTCGAGATCGGCAAACAGATGCTGATCACCCGCGGCTCGCTCACGACGTTCAGCATCGCCAACGACGTCGCGAAATACTTCGCCATCATCCCCGCCATGCTGGTCGGCGCCTTCCCCGCCATCGCGCCGCTCAATGTCATGCGCCTGGGCTCGCCGACCAGCGCGATCCTCAGCGCCGTCATCTTCAACGCCCTCGTCATCATCGCGCTCATCCCGCTCGCGCTGCGCGGAGTCGCCTACCGGCCGGTCGGCGCCGCCGCCATCCTCCGCCGCAATCTGCTCCTCTACGGCTTCGGCGGCATCCTCATTCCCTTTCTCGGCATCAAGCTCATCGACGTCCTCATCAACGCTCTCCGTCTCGCCTGAGCGCGCCGGCAGGCCTCATCTCCCCATGAAAATCCTCTTCGCTGAACTCAAGGCCTCCGTCCTCCTCACGCTCATCCTGGCCGTGCTGCTGTGCGGCGCCTACCCGCTCGTCGTCTGGGCGGGCGCGCAGGCGTTCTTTCCCCAACAGGCCAACGGCAGCCTCATCACCGATCCTTCCGGCGTCGTGCGCGGCTCGCGGCTTCTCGCCCAGAGCTTCACGGGCGACCAATTCTTCCAGCCGCGTCCCTCCGCGGCCGGCACCGGTTACGACGCCGCCAACTCGTCGGGGACCAATCTCGGGCCGACCAGCCAGAAGCTAAACGACAGCATCAAG
>DASZQN010000022.1:0-29769 GCA_035549635.1 Opitutaceae bacterium | reverse complement strand
CGGGGCGAGTTCACGCTGCAGTTCGAGACATGGGTGTTGCGGCAGCAATCCAGGTCGATCCCGTCTCGGTTCGTGTCGATCTTCAGGTTGTCGACCGTGAGATTGTCGACGCCGGTGGCGAGGATGGCGAAATGGCCGCCGTGGTAGATGGTGAAGTCGCGGAAGATGACGTTCCGGCAGTTCTTCAGCGCGATGGACTTGTTGCCGACGCCGGCGGCGAGGGTGTCGCGGGCGCTGGGATAGCCGAAGGGCGTCTCGGGGGTGACGGCGCCGCCGGAGCCGCCCTGTCCCGCGGTGCGGGCGACCGGCGGGGTGGTGACGGCCGGCGCCGGCGGCCGCGGCTCGCCCGGCAGCGGATCCTTGCGCGCCTGGCCGCGGCTCAGGCCCTTGCCGAAGATCCGGCCCGGCCCGAGGATCGCGATGTTCTCGAGGTTCTCGCCCCAGATGAGGCTGTTGTGCCAGTGCGTGTGGCCGAAGTCCTGGTACTTGTCCCACTGGTTCGGCTCGGGGTCGTCGTAGCCGCCGCTCGCGTCTTCCGCCGGCGGGTCCGCGGCGAGGATCGTCGCGCCGATGTCGAGGTAGAGGGCGACGTTGCTCTTCAGGTGGATCGAGTAGCTGGCGTAGGTCCCGGCGGAAAAATAAACGGTGCCGCCGCCGGCCGCGGCCGCGGCGTCGATCGCCTGGTTGATGGCGGCGGTGTCGATCGTCTTGCCGTCGCCGGTGGCGCCGTAGGCATGGACGTCGAAATTACCGGTGGGCGCGGAGGCGGCGGCCAGCGGCAGGCCGATGCCGGCACAGGCGGCGGCGAGGAAAAGCAAGCGACGAAGACAGGGACGCAGGAGGGAGGTCATGGAGGGGAGGGGGAATTGAGCCAGGACAACAAACGGGGCAGCCTTACTGCAAGGAAACGGATGACGCGTCAAATGGTTACCCGAGCATTCAATCCGTTTCGCACAGAGGCGCGGAGACACAGAGAAGCACAGCCGTGATCTTCGGACTTAGGCGTTCTGTCTCGGCCCTGAAACTTGCTCGTGAGCGGTCTTTTCCGATCTCTGCGCCTCCGCGTCTCTGCGCGAGACCTGCCGGCTGCATTGGTCGCGCCTTGCGCCGAAGCGGGCGGGCCCTTCTGCTCGGGGCGATGGCTTTCACGCTTCTCGTCCTCGCCGCTGGCATGGGTTCGCGCTACGGCGGCCTGAAGCAGATCGACCCGGTCGGGCCGGCGGGCGAGATGATGCTCGACTACGCGGTGTTCGACGCGCTGCGGGCCGGCTGCGGGCGCGTGGTGTTCGTGATCCGGCCCGACTTCGAGGAGGTCTTCCGCGCGAAGGTCGGCGCCCGCTATGCCGGGCGGATCGCGGTCGACTACGCCTTCCAGTCGGTCCAGCTGCTGCCGGAGGGCGTGGCCGCCCCCGCCGGACGGGAAAAGCCGTGGGGCACCGGGCACGCCGTCTGGTGCGCGCGGGATGCGGTGCGGGAGAATTTCGCGGTGATCAACGCGGACGATTTCTACGGCGCGGACTCCTTCCGGCAGCTCGCGGACTTTCTCGTGACGGCGCGCGGGGCGCAGTTCGCGCTGGCGGGCTTCCGGCTGGACCGGACGCTGTCGGAGCACGGGGCGGTGTCGCGCGGCATCTGCCGGACCGACGCGGCGGGCTTCCTGGCCTCCGTCACGGAGGAGACCGGGATCCTCCCCGCGCAGGTCGGGGCCGGGAGGAAGTTCTCCGGGACGGAAATCGTGTCGATGAACTGCTGGGCGTTCACGCCGGCGCTTTTCCCGCGGCTCGACGGCCAGCTCCGCGCCTTCCTCCGCGAACGCGGGACCGACGCGAAGGCGGAATTCTACCTCCCGGCGGCCGTGTCGGACATGGTCGCGCGCCGGGAGGCGGCCGTGCGCGTGCTGCCGGCGGGCGGCACCTGGTTCGGTGTGACCTACCGCGAGGACAAGCCGCGCGTCCAGGCGGCTCTCGCGGCGCTGGTGCGGGAAGGCCTTTATCCGGCGCCGCTTTTCGAGCAGGAAAAGGGCCGATGAAATTCTCCCGTCCCGACGCCGACGTTTTCGTCCCCGACGGCACCGCCGCGGAGCGGGCGCTGGCGCGCACGACGCACCTCGGCATCGGGGCGCACCAGGACGACCTCGAGATCATGGCGCAGGCCGGCATCGACGAATGCCACGCGCGCGCGGACCGGTTTTTCACCGGCGTGGTGGTGACGGACGGGTCGGGTTCGCCGCGAACGGGGCGCTACGCGACGCTGGGCGACGCGGAAATGCGGGCCGTCCGCCGCGACGAGCAGCGCCGGGCGGCGGTGCTGGGCAAATACAACCTGCAGATCCAGCTGGCGCATCCGAGCGCCGACGTGAAGGCGGCCGCGGCCGGAGTGGGCGCCGACCTGGCCGCGATCTTCCGCGGCCTGCGGCCGGAGGTCGTCTATCTCCACAACCCCGCGGACAAGCACGACACCCACGTGGCCGTGCTGCTCCGCTGCCTCGAGGCGCTGCGCACGCTGCCGCGGGCGGACCGGCCGCGCCGCGTGCTGGGCTGCGAGGTGTGGCGGGACCTCGACTGGCTGGCCGACGCGGACAGGGTCGCGCTCGATGCCGGCCGAAACCCGGCGCTGGCCGCGGCGCTCCTGCAGGCCTTCGACTCGCAGATCGGCGGCGGCAAGCGCTACGACCTCGCGGCACTGGGGCGGCGGGCGGCCAATGCGACCTTCCACACGGCGCACGCGGCGGACCGGCTCGCGGCGGTCACCTGGGCGATGGACCTGACGCCGCTCGTGGCCGACGAAAATCTTTCCTTGCGGGAGTTCACCCTCGCCCACGTGGAGCGGCTGAAGGCGGACGTGGCGGCACGCCTGGACCGGCTCAGCGGATGAGCCGGTCAATTGCGGATTGCGGGTTGCGGAATGCGGATGGGCGAAGCCATCTGTCCGGATTGTCCAATCCGCATTCCGTAATCCAAAATCCGCAATCGGTAAAACCGTTTGCTTCGCCTCTGGCGCCGCCTAGCTTCGGGCCCGCGCCATGCCCATTTCCGTCGAACTGCTGATCCTCGGCCTGCTGGTGCTGGCCAACGGGTTGCTCGCCATGGCGGAGACGGCGGTCGTGTCCGCGCGCAAGACCAAGCTCCGGCAGCTGGCGGACAAGGGGGACCAGGGCGCGGCGAAGGCGCTGGCGCTCGCGGGACAGCCGGCGCGGTTCCTCGCGCTGGTGGAATTCTGGCTGACGCTCAGCAGCGTGATCGCCGGCGTGCTGGCGGGCGCGCGGATCGCCGCCCAGTTTGCCGACTGGCTGAGGCAGTTTCCGCCGTTCGCGCCGCACGCGGGCGGACTGGCGGTCGTGGCCGTCACTCTGGGGCTGAGCTTCTTCATGCTGCTCTTCGGCGAGCTCGTGCCGAAGCGCATCGGCCTCGCGCAGCCGGAGAAGGTCGCCGCGATCCTCGCGGGCACGATGCGCGGCCTGGCCTGGCTGGCGGCGCCGGTGCTGCGTGGATTCGAGCTCTGCACCGAGGGGCTCCTGAAGATCATCCGGCTGCACCCGCAGTCCGACGCGGAGAAGGTCGGGGAGGATGAGGTCCGCGCCCTGATCGAGCAGGGGCTGCATGCGGGCGTGTTCCAGCGCGCCGAGAAGGAGATGGTCGAGGGCGTGCTCGGGCTCGACCAGCTGCCGGTGACGGCCGTGATGACGCCGCGGCCCAAGATCGTGTTCCTCAACCTCGACGACTCCGACGAGGTGAACTGGCGCAAGATCGTGACGAGCGGCCATTCCTATTTTCCCGTCTACCAGTCGAACCGCGACCAGGTCGCGGGCATGGTCGCCGTGAAAGCGCTGTGGGCCCATTCGGCGATCGGCCTGCCGACCACGCTGAAGAACCTGCTGGTGCCCCCGCTGATCGTGCCCGAGAAGCTGAACACGATCCAGCTGCTCGAGCAGTTCAAGAAGTCGGGCAGGCACATCGCGGTCGTCAGCGACGAGTTCGGCGCGGTGCAGGGCCTCGTGACCCTGATCGACGTCCTCGAGGCGATCGTGGGCGACCTTCCCGAGCCGGGCCGCCGCGTGCAGCCGGAGGCGAAGCGCCGGGACGACGGCTCGTGGCTGATCGACGCGACGCTGCCGACGAACGAGCTGAAGGCGCTGCTCGGCCTCACCGCCGCGCTGCCGCACGAGGAGCAGGCGGAGTTCCAGACGCTCGGCGGCTACGTGGTGACGCAGCTCGGCCGCATCCCGGCCGCGGGCGACCACTTCGACTGGGGCGGCTGGCGCTTCGAGGTCGTCGACATGGACCGCCACCGGGTGGACAAGGTGCTGGTGGCGAAAACCGCGCCGGACCGGCCGGCGGCGGGATAAATTTCGCGGCGGCCGCCGCTGCGAATATCTTGTCGGCAAACGGACGTTGCGTTTCGGCGGGCAGACGCCGACTTTTTTTCCATGTCGGACCCATGCAAGACCCACTCACCGGAAAAGAAACCGTCCTCCAAGGAGAACGTCTTCCCGGAGCAGCGGAATGGCGGGCTCTTCTGGGCGATCACCGGGAAAGACTTCGGGCGTTCGATCACCTGGTCCAAGCGGCAGGAGAATGCGATATCCGCGCAGATCAAGACCGGGACTTCGTCCGGCTCCCCGAAGACGAAGTAAGCCTCCTGGAAATGAGCGGGGGCGCCTGGGCGCGCCTGGGAGAGGCGCTGCGGGAATTTCGTCGCCGGCTTCCGCTCATCGAGCTGGAAGTTTTCGGCTTCGACGTCGCGAGCGAAGCCCCCTTCGACGTCAACACCAGCCAGCTCTTCCGGATCGGGGGCGGGGTGGAGGCGCTGGCCTTCGAGGGCGCGGACAAGTCGATCTATAAATTCTATTTCTTCCGGGAAGGCGGCACCGTCGGGGCGACCTTTCACTTTTTCGGCAGCGAGGAGGCGGCGATCCGGGCGATGGCGATCCCCGGCTCCTACCGGCTGCTGCTCCTGAAGCTGCTTTTGATCCATGAGATCGGCATGCCCACGGAGATCGTGGGCGTGACCCCCGAAGGCATCCTGATCGTGAAGCAGACGTTGGGCGAGTCCCTGCCGCACGGCCTGAACATGGCGGACCAATTGCCGTCGGATCTGATTGCGGTGCCGTCGAGCTTCCTGCGCGCGGACCGGGATCATCCGCGTCTGCTTTTTTTCGACGGCGAAGCCTGGCTGGTCGCTGATCTGCACGCGCGGAACTTCGCGCGCTGCACCGACGGAAAGCTGCGGGTGATCGACCTGGTCGCGGCGCCCTGGCCGGCGGAACTGACGCTCCGTCAGCCGCTCATCGGCGATTGGCTGGCCCGGGTCCGGGACGATCCCACGGCTCCCGCGCTGGCTTCCGCCCCCGACGACGAATTGTGATCGTGGGCCGCGCGGCCACGTCCCGGAGAAAGACAAAAACGCCGCCCCGTTTCCGGGGCGGCGTCGAAAACAGGACCGCGCGGGCGGGGAGAAATCAGCTCTTCTGCGAGTTGATGAACGCGAGAACGTTCTGGCCCTGCTGGTCGGTCACGCCGGAGTCCTTGTAGACGATCCTGCCGTCGCGGATGACGTAGCACTCGCGCGAGGCGGTGGCCTTGCTGACGTCCTGGCCGAAGGCCTTGACGACGACCTTGCCGGTGTCGGCGATGAGCGGGTAGGGGAAATGGTTCACTTCCTTGAATTCCTTCTGCTTCTCGACCGGGTCGACGCTGACGCCGACGATCGCCACGCCCTTGCGGGAGAGCTCGGTGCTGGCGTCGCGGAGGGAACAGCCCTGCTTGGTGCAGCCGGAGGTGAGGGCCTTCGGGTAGAAGAAGACGACCGTGTAGGTGTTTTTCTTGTAGACGTCCCCGAGGTTCAGGGAGGTGCCTTCGTCGGTGACGCCACCGACGGCGGGAGCGGCGTCGCCGACTTTGAGCGATTCGGCCTTGGCGGCGGAGAACAGCATGGCGAAGACGGCGCTGAGGGTGAGGAAGCTAAGTTTCATGGCGGGCCAAATTGGACCGCCGCCCTGAATTGCGCAAGTCCGCCCTGCGGAAACCGGTAAGAAAACAGGCCGGAACTCTTTTCCCTCCCGCGGTCAATGCCGCCCGGGATGCGGTGGGGTCCGGTGGCGTCCCGCCAACCAAACCAAAACAAAACCATGAAACAGAACATCAACGTCAGATCCAAGCTGCCGCTGCTCATCGTCCTGCTCCTCGGCCTCGCCACGGCGGTCCGGGCCCAAACCACGCCCGCTCCGGCGGCTTCACCCACGCCGGTGACCACGACTTCCGACGCGACGATGGACACGGCGAACCACGGGCTCCTCGGCGAGCACTACTACAGCCTGGACTACGGTTATATCCACCACGTCGACGGTCCGCCGAACGTCCTCCATCGCTACGGCTTCGCGGCCAACAACCCGCTCCAGCCGGGCTTCGACGTCGGCCTGAAATACGATTATCTCAACGGCAGCGCGTTCGGACGGTCCGCCCACGCACAGGAGGCGAGCATTCCGCTGACCGCCTATCTCCTGCAGGGCTGGGGCCGCCCGTTCCTCGAGGGCGACGCCGGCTGGCTCTGGCAGCACGGCGGGGCGGGCGGCCACACCGACTCGTTCGCGTACCTCCTCGGCACCGGAGTCGAGCTGCAGCTGCAGCGCCGGATCGTGCTCACGCCGTTCGTCGACTACCAGGAGGCGCCGCATATCGGCAACCACGGCTGGAATTACGGCGCGAAGGGGACGTTCCGCTTCACGCGGGAATGGGGCGCCAGCCTCGCCGCCCAGATCGATGACGACCACAACCTCGAGTACACCGGCGGCCTGAACTTCCACTTCTGAGCCGGCGGGCAGCAACGAGGCGCACCGTCTCTTCCGGGGCGGTGCGCTTCATTTTTCAAAGGTGGAACGGCTCACTCGAGGCCGGCGACCGTCACGTCCCCCGGATACTCGACGCTGAACTTCAGCGGCCACTCCCGCTTCTCGCCGGGCTTCAGGACGAACGTCCACTTGAGCGTGCCGTCCGTCCCGGGCTTGAGCTCGCGGTCGTCGGCGTCGATCAGCTTCACCGCGATCTTCTCGTTGCGCGACACCGGCAGCTGGTCCTGGACGACGAGCTTCTCGGTGGTCGGCTTGTTGTTCTGCACCGTGAGCGTGAAGTCGTAGGTGACGCGATGTCCGTGGCTCACGAGCCCGGTGTCCTCGGTGAAGCGGTTGTTGAGCCGGCGCTTGATCGCGATGCCCTCGTCGGCGCCGAGCGCCAGGTCGAATTTTTCTCCGGGCATCACGGTCGACGGCAGGGAGCTCGCGGCGACGAAGGTGCCGTCGAGGAAGACGTTCATCGCGCCGGCGAGCAGCGGGAAGTCGGACGAGTTGGCGACCTTCGCCGAGAGGAACGCGGCTGGCAGCTGCTTTGGGATCGCGAGATACTCGGGCAGGGAGGCGAAGTGCGCGGTGGTGACCGGCACCTTCTGCGGGGAATTGTCGCTCGGCACGGTGGCGGCGACGGGGATCCGGAACGACGCGCTGGTGACCTGCGCGGCCATCTGCGCCTGCTGCAGCGCCGCCTCGTTCACCACGGGCGCGCCGGGGCCGCCGATCATCTCCTGCTTCGTTACGATATCGATCGAGGCCGCCGCGTCGGCGAGGGTGGAGTTCAGGCGGGAACCGGCGAGGGTGTTCTGGGCAAAGTAACCTTTGTCCTTTTCGTCCTCGCCCACTTTGAAGCCCCTGAGCCGGGCGAGGTCGACCATGTCGACCGTCCAGCGCCGGAGCGCCGGCGGCGTTCCGCCGAGCGAGGGGCGCGCGGTCGAAAGCGTGAGGTCGACGCCCTTCCAGTCCTCGCCGGTGCTCTGGCGCACGAGGCCGTAATAGGAGAAATCAACGGCGTGCTCCGCGCTGCGCAGCCGCGCGTCGTAGGCCGGCGTCCAGGACGCGCCGGGGACGGTGTAGGCGAGGGCAAGCTGGAAGTCGCCGGCGCCGGCCGCGGCCACGCGCACGGTCACGGTCTTGTACCCGCGCCCGCCGGCGCCGCGCAGGCCGTTGAGCTGCTTCTCGGCCGCGGACTTCTCCGCGTTGAGCTCCTCGCGCCGGGTGTCGATCGACTGGAGTTCGGTCGCGACGCGGCCGAAGGTCTCCTCGGAATAGGCGTAGAGCTTCTGCCATTCGTCGAGCGTTGGCCTGGTCGCGTTGCCGGCGGTGCCGGTGCCGGCGGGTGCGGTCGCGGCGGCGAGCATCCGCTTCACGAACTCGCGCTCCTCGCCCAGCGTCGCGGCGCGGTCGTCGAGGGCGCGGAACTGCTGCTGCAGGCCGTGAAGCCGGTCCTCGAGCGCCTTGATGCGGTCGTTGGGCGTGAAACTCACGTAGGTCTGGCGCGCGCTGACGTCGAGGATGGTGACGCTGACGCCGCCGCGGCCGGAAACCTGGAGCGACTGGTCGGCGAGGGAGGCGGGCAGGTTGGCGAAGACGAGGTCCTGCGTGCCGGCGACCAGGTTGACGGCGGCGGAGCGCGTGACGACGGCGCGATCGGGATAGACGGTGACGGCGGAGATGACGGAGGCGAGGCCGCGGTCGGCGTCGGCCGCGGGGCTGGCGGCGGCGGCGGCGAGCGCCGCGAGGAGGAGGGCGAGTTTTTTCATGGCGGGAATTCATCCGGGAGACGGGCGATCCCGCGGTTTATTAGGCCGGACGACGCCGCGCGCGGTCATCGGACGTCCCGGATTTTTCCGGAACTTGCCGGGGCCGGCGGACTCTAAAGAACCTGCCGTGGTCTCCCTCCCTTCCCTGAATTTGTGCCTTCACGCAATGGCCCGGACAGGTGATGGTTACGCGACCGAGTGCGCCCCGCTCCCTTTCCCTCCGCCCGCAGGGAAAGGATAAACTTCCCCGGTTCGTTGTGCCAGCTTGCGCTCTGGCCGCGTTTCCTCCAACCAGCTTGTAGCCATGTCAATTGTTTCCCTGCTCCGTTCGAGCCTGCATCGCTTCACTTTCGCCGGGGCCCTCCTCCTCGCTTTTTCCCCCCTGGCGCTGCGGGCTCAGACCGGCACCCCTTCGGCGGCCGACGGCTTCGATCCGAACGTCAACGGCATCGTCTACGCCCTCGCGATGCAGCCGGACGGCAAGGTGCTCGTGGCGGGCAAATTCTCGGCTTTCCAGCCCAACGGCGCGGGGACCGGCACCACCCGCAACAACCTCGCGCGACTGAATCCGGACGGCTCGCTGGATCCCACGTTCAACCCGAACGTCAACAACCAGATCAACGTCATCGTGCTGCAGCCCGACGGCAAGATCGTGATTGGCGGCGTGTTCACCTCCGTGGGCGGCACGCAGCGCGTGTGCGTCGCGCGGCTCAACGCCGACGGCTCGCTCGATCCCACCCTGAACTGCAATTTCGCCAACACCCCGTCCCCGGCGATCTACGCCGTGGCCCTGCAGCCCGACGGCAAGATCGTGGTCGGCGGCGCCTTCACCGCGGTGGTCCCGGCCGGCGCGACGACCGCGACCGTCCGCAACCGGATCGCGCGGTTCAACGCCGACGGCTCGCTCGACACCTCGTACAATCCGAACGCCAACTCGACCGTCTACTCCCTCGCGGCGCAGCCCGACGGCCGGCTCGTGGTCGGCGGCCTGTTCACGACCCTGCAGCCATCCGGCGACCCGACCACGCGCAACCACGTCGCGCGGCTCAACGCCGATGGCTCGATCGACGCGGCCTTCGATCCGAACACCGACGCCAGCGTCATGGTCCTGACGCTGCAGCCCGATGGCGGCATCCTGATGGGCGGCTTCTTCATGTCCGTGAACCCCTCGTACTCGGACACGCCGACCTCCCGCAATCACATGGCCCGGTTCAACTATGACGGCTCGCTGGACACGACCTTCGACCCGCGCCCCACGGCCAACCCGACCGCGATCACGGTGCAATCCGACGGCGGCATCCTCGTGGGCGGCACGTTCACGAGCGTCGGCGGGGGCACCCGCAGCTATTTCGCCCGGATCGCCTCCACCGGCCTGCTCGACGGCTCGTTCGACACCGGCGTAAACTTCACGGTCAACGCCATTGCCCAGCAGGGCGACGGCAAGATCGTGATCGGCGGCAATTTCATCCAGCTGCATCCGCTCGCCGGACTCCCCACGACCCGCAACCACCTGGCGCGGGTGCACCTCGACGGCACGCCGGACGTCAATTTCGACCCGAACATCAGCGGCCGCCTCAGCGCGCTCGCGCAGCAGGCGGACGGCAAGGTCATCTTCGGCGGTCTCTTCTCCAGCGTGGGAGGCCTCGCGCGCAGCAACCTGGCGCGCAGCAATGCCGACGGCACGATCGACGGCTCCTTCGATCCGAACGTGAACGGCGTGGTCAGCGCGCTGGCCGTGCAGTCGGATGGGAAGATCCTCGTCGGCGGAACGTTTTCGACGGTCGGCGGCATCCCGCGCAACAATTTCGCGCGCCTCAATTCGGACGGCTCGGTGGATCTGGGCTTTGACCCCAGCCCGAACTCGACCGTGGCCGCGATCGCGATCCAGTCCGACAACAAGATTCTCATCGCGGGTTATTTCGCCGGCGTGCAGCCCAACGGCGCGGCGGATGTGACCGTGCGCGGCAACCTCGCCCGGATCAACACCGACGGCACGCTCGACACCACGTTCACCCCGCTGTTCAACGGCGAGGTCCTGGCGCTCAAGATCCTGTCGGACGGCCGGATCCTGGCGGCGGGCAACTTCATCGCCCTGCAGCCCAGTTCCGGCGCGCTGTTCCCCACGTCGCAAAGCTTCATCATCCGCCTGTCTTCGAGCGGCGTGGTGGACCAGACCTTCAGCGCCGGCCCGGACAACAAGATCGAGTCGTTCGTGGTCCAGTCCGACGGCAAGATCGTGGTCGGCGGCATCTTCACCCAATTCGAGCCCAACCCCCTGATCGCGCCGACCCTGAGCTCGCACGTGGCGCGCCTGAACACCAACGGCTCGATCGACACCACCTACGACCAGAGCGCCAGCGGCGAAGTCCGGACGGTCGCGCTGCAGAACGACGGCAAGGTGCTCATCGGCGGCGCCTTCCTCACGGTGAAGCCCAACACCTCCACCGATCCGGTGGCCCGGCCCTACCTCGCGCGCCTCAACACCGACGGCACGGTGGACACCGGTTTCAACGCCAACCTCGGCGGCGCGGTCAACACGCTCCTGGTCCAGTCGGACGGCAAGGTCCTCCTTGGCGGCGCGTTCACGACGCTGCAGCCGAACGGCACCGCCAACGTCACGGCTCGCACCCACCTCGCGCGCCTGAACCAGGACGGCACGCTGGACGCGGCCTACGATCCCACGTTCGCCAACGCTCCCGGCAGCGTGGTCAAGACGCTGTCGGTGCAGTCCGACGGCAAGGTTCTCCTTGGCGGAAGCTTCGGCAAGATCGCCGGCTCCCAGGGCGACAACCTGGTCCGGTTCAAGGCGGACGGCTCGCTCGACTCGACCTTCAATCCCGGCGCCGACGGCGCCGTCAACGCCGTGGCCGTGCAGACCAACCGCGGACTGCTCACCACGCAGGGCAACGCCTTCGCCTGGCTGGGCAGCGACGGCCTGCCCAAGTCCGGATTCAACCCGAGCTCCAATCTCCAGCTGGTCGGCCAGGTCAACTCGGTCGCCACGCAGACGGACGGCAGCCTGCTGGTCGCCGGGGCGTTCGCGAATCTCAGCGGCGCCACCAACGGCAACCTGGTCCGGATCAAGGCGGACGGCACGCTCGACACGAGCTTCAACCCGGATCCCAACTCCCAGGTGAACGCCGTGGTGGTGCAGCCCGACGGCAAGATCCTCATCGCCGGCGTCTTCACATCGGTGCAGCCGGCCGGCGACAGCGCCTCGACCCCGCGCAACCACATCGCCCGCCTCAATGCGGACGGCACGCTCGACACGAGCTTCGATCCCAACGCGAACGACCAGATCAACGCGATGATCCTGCAGCCCGACGGGCGCATCCTCGTGGGCGGCGCGTTCACGACCTTCCAGCCGAACGGAGCCTCCACCGCCACCACCTGCGTGCGGCTGGGCCGCCTGAACACCGACGGCACGCTCGACACCACCTTCCTGCCCGCCCCGAACGACCAGGTCTTCGCGCTCACCCTGCAGCCGGACGGCAAGATTCTCGTGGGCGGAAACTTCACGACGTTCCAGCCGAGCAGCACTTCCACCCCGATCACGCGCAACCGGATCGGCCGGCTGAACGCCGACGGCACCGTCGACACCACCTTCGATCCCGACGCCAACAACACCGTGCTGGCGATGAGGGTGCAGCCGGACGGCAGCATCCTGCTCGCCGGCAGCTTCACCACCATCGGCGGCTGGAACAACACCGGCGTCGCCCGGGTTTCCTCCACCGGCGCCAACGACCCGAACTTCAACGTCACCGTCAACGGCACGGTCAGCGGTCTTGTGCTCCTGCCGAACAACCAGTTCGTCATCGTCGGCGCTTTCACCAGCGTCGACGGCACCACGCGCAACAACATCGCGCGCATCAACAGCAATGCCACGCTGGACACGACCTTCGATCCGAACCTCGACGGGCAGGCCAACACGCTGCTGCTGCTGCCCGACGGCTCGCTTCTGGTGGGAGGCGTCTTCACCGGCCTCCGTCCCTACGGCGTGATCATGATCGGCGGCTCCTTCAGCCACGTCAGCGGCGCGGCCGTCGCCAATCTCGCCCTCCTCAACGAGGACGGCAACGCCAACGGCGCCTTCCTCCCGAATCCGAACGGCGTGGTCAACGCCCTCGCGGTGCAGCCGGACGGCCGGGTGCTGGTCGGCGGCGCCTTCACGACGATCGGCGGCGTGGCCCGCGGCCGCATGGCCCGCTTCAATGCCGACGGCACGCTCGACGGCACCTTCAACCCCGGCGCCGACGGCCAGGTGCTCGCCATCGCCGTCCAGACGGACGGAAAGATCGTGATCGGCGGCGTCTTCGCCAACGTGGGCGGAGCGGCCCGGGCCCGCCTCGCGCGGCTCAATGCCGACGGCACGCTCGACGGCAGCTTCAATCCCGGCGCGAACGACGCCGTGAACACCCTGGTGATCCAGTCCGACGGCAGCATCCTCGCGGGCGGCGCCTTCACCACGGTGGGCGGGGCCGGCCGCAGCCGGCTCGCGCGCATCAATTCCAGCGGCGGGCTCGACGGCGGCTTCACCCCGGCCGCCAACGGCGCGGTCGACGGGCTTTCGCTGCAGGCCGACGGCCAGGTCATCGTGGCCGGGGCCTTCACCTCGATCAACGGCACGACCCGCAACTACCTGGCCCGCGTCACCGCGACTGGCGCGCTCGACTCCGGCTTCGATCCTTCCGCCGACGGCGAAGTCTCGGCGGTGGTCCTGCAGCCCGACGGCAAGCCGCTGATCGGCGGCGCCTTCTCCCGCGTCGGCGGCCAGGCCCGTTATCGCTTCGCCCGTCTCTCGACGACTTCGCCCGCGGCCCAGAGCCTGACGCTCAGCAGCGACTACGCGACGCTGACCTGGACGCGAGGCGGCAGCTCGCCGGAAGTGGCCTGGGTGACGTTCGAGCAGTCCTCGGACGGCGACAACTGGACCACCCTCGGCCAGGCGACCCGCGTCGGGTCCACGGGCTGGCAGCTCTCGGCTTCCACGCTGCCGACGACCTCCGCCTTTTTCGTGCGGGCGCGCGGCGCCCTGCCTTCCGGCGAATATAGCTCGTCCGGCCTGATCGAGACCGTGAAGAAGTTCTTCCCGCCGATCTCCGGCGCGCCGACGGACGTCAGCGGCGGAAGCAATTCCGGGACGTTGATCCAATACAGCGCCACCAGCCTCCCGTCGGGCCTGAGGATCAATCCGGCCACCGGCATCATCTCCGGCACGGCGGCTTCGGGCACCTACAGCGTCACGATCACGGCCGGCACGACCTCGTCCACGCAGACGCTGGTTTTCGGCAGCGCGGCGAGCGGTGCGCGCACCCATCCGGTCAATTCCTCCACGCGGGCCTTCGTCAGCGACGGCCATCCGATCTTCCTTGGGTTCGTCGTGACGGGCCCCGAGTCGAAGACCGTGCTCCTGCGCGGGGTCGGCCCGACGCTGAGCAGCTTCGACGTTCAGGGCGTCCTGGCCCAGCCGCATTTGAAGCTCTTCAACGCCGCCGGCCAATTGCTCCTGCAGAACGACGGCTGGGCCAACAACAGCGACCTCGCAGCGGCGTTCACCACCATCGGCACGTTCCCGTTTGCCTCCGGCAGCGCCGATGCCGCCATGGTGACCACGCTCGCCCCCGGCGCCTACACCATGCAGGTGGTGGCCAGTCCCGGCGCGAGCGGCATCGCCCTGGCCGAGGTCTACGACGCCGGCAGCAACCAGTCGGCGGACACCGCGCGGTTCGGCAACATGTCCGCGCGCGGACCCTCGAATGGCGGCAACAATCCGCTCATCGCCGGCTTCGTCATCAACGGCACGACGCCCAAGCGCATGCTTGTGCGCGGCATCGGCCCGGCCCTGACGGGCTACGGGGTCACGGATGCGCTGACCGATTCCGTCGTGGGCGTCTACGACAGCTCGGGCCGCCTGATTGCGCAGAACGACAACTGGGGCACGCCCCTGACGGTCGATCCCTCGCAGCCGGCCGCGGATCCGGCGACGATCGCTGCGAGCTCGTCGGCGGTCGGCGCCTTCTCGCTGGCCAGCGGCAGCCGCGACGCGGTCGTGATCGTGACGCTCGCGCCGGGCCTGTACACCGTGCAGGTGTCCGGCCTGAACGGCACCACGGGTTCCGCGCTCGCGGAACTCTACGAGCTGCCGTAAGCCGGAGGCCCGGATGACCGGATGGTCGGATATTCCGTAATCCGACGATCTGTTCATCCGGCCATCCGATCGTCCGGTCATGCCTTCGCTCGCCAACCAGGTCGTGATTGTCACGGGCGCCTCGTCCGGCATCGGGGAGGCGGTGGCGCGGCGGCTGGCCCGCGAAGGCGCGCGACTGGTGCTGTCGGCGCGGCGCGCCGACCGGCTCGAGGCCGTCGCGCGGGAGCTCGATCCGACGGGCGCGCGGGTGGTCGCGGTCGCCGGCGACGTGACCAACGAGAATGACCGCCGGAAGCTGGTCGGCATGGCGGTGGAAAAGTTCGGCCGCATCGACGGCTTGGTGAACAACGCCGGATACGGCACCCGCGGGCCGATCGAGCTCGTGCCGGTGGAGCTCATCCGCCGCAACTTCGAGACCAATGTCTTTTCGCTCATCGCGCTCACCCAGCTGGTGATCCCGGTCATGCGCGCGCAGCCGCCCGGTCCGGGCCCCGGCGGAAGCCGGGGCCGCATCGTCAACATCGGCTCCGTGGCCGGCCGCATCTCGCGGCCGCTCTCCTCGGTCTACGATTCCACCAAGCACGCGCTCGAGGCGATCACCGACGGCCTGCGCGGCGAGCTGAAGGTCTTCGGACTCGACGTGGTGCTGATCCGGCCCGGGCTGATCATGACGGAGTTCGTGCAGTCCGCCGACCGGGCCTCGGAGCCGGTCATGGCCGGGACCGGCCCGTACGCGCCCTATTTCGAGAATTACCGGCGCGGCTTCGACCGCCTGCGCCCGTTCATCGGCCGCGGCGACGACATCGCCCGCCTGGTCGAGCGCGCGCTGACCGCCGCGCACCCGCGCACGCATTACTCGGCGCCCGCCCACGCGAAACTTTTCCTCCTGCTGAAGTGGCTGCTACCGGCAAGGGCCGTCGATTATCTCGTGCGTCTGAAGAAATAGCCCTTTTCGATTTTGGATTTTGGACTGCGGATATCGGATCGTTTCAGCCCGGTTCCTTAAATCCACAATCCGCAGTCCAAAATCCAAAATCGCTCAGGGTCGTTGCAGGAAGGCGTGCAGTTCCTCCGCCAGCTTCGGCCCGAAGCCGGCGACTTCGCGGATGGCGGCGACATCGGCGGCGCGCAGCCGCTCGATGCTGCCGAAATGTTCGAGCAGCGCCGCGCGCCGCACCGCTCCCAGGCCCGGCAGATCCTCGAGGACGCTCTCGCGGATTTTTCGCGAGCGCAGGCTGGCGTTGTAGGTGTTCGCGAAACGATGCGCCTCGTCGCGCAGGCGCTGCAGGAGCTGCAGTCCGGGATGCGTGAGCGGCAGCTGCAGGGGACGGCGGCCGTCGGAGAAGAAGATCGTCTCCTGCTTTTTCGCGAGTCCGATGAGCATGGGCGGCGTGCGGTCGAGCGCGACGAAGGCCTTCAGGGCCGCGCCGACCTGCCCGGGCCCGCCGTCGATCACCACGAGATCGGGCAGGGGCCTTTCCTCCTCCACCAGGCGGCGGTAGCGCCGGCCGACGACCTCCTCCATCGCGCGGAAGTCGTCGTTGCCGACGAAGCTCTTGATCTGGAAGCGCCGGTACTGGTCCTTGTCGGGACGCCCGTCGGCGAACCGCACCATCGACGCGACGACGAAGGTCCCGGAGATGTGCGAGATGTCGAAGCACTCCATCGTCCGCGCCGGCGCCGGCAGCCCCAGCGCCTCCTGGAGCGCCCGCAGCGCCTCGCCCGAGGCCTCCGGCCGGGTCGGATCGGTCCGCTCGAAGCGGCGGGTCTTGGCGAGCGTCTCCTCGAGCGCGAACACCACGTCGCGGAGCTCCGCCGCCTTCTCGAAGGCCTGCTTTTCCGCCGCCGCCGCCATCTCCGCCCGCAACGTCTCCAGCCATTCGCGCGATTTGCCCTCGAGGAACGTGCAGGCGTCGTCCATCCGGCGCCGGTATTCCTCGGGACTGACGGCATTCGGAAATCCGTAGAGCTCCTGCCGCACGTCGTCGTAGAGCTGCCAGGTGCCGTCCGGGAGCTTCCGCGGCGACGCGTCCGCCAGGAGGATGCCGAACTGCTGCCGCATCCGGGCGAGCGTCTTGCGCAGCAGGCCGCTGTGCGCGAAGGGGCCAAAGTAGCGGGAGCGGTCGTCCTTGCGGATGCGCGTCAGCCGGAAGCGCGGCAGCTCCTCGCCCGGATCCACGCGCACGAGGAGGAAGCGCTTGTCGTCCGTGAAGTCGGTGTTGTAGCGCGGCCGCCACTGCTTGATCAGCTTGCCTTCGAGCAGGAGGGCCTCCGGCTCGGACTTGACCTCGATGGTGTCGAAGCTGTCGACCATTTCGATCAGCGCCCGGATCTTCGGCTGCAGGCGCGCGAAGCCGCGCGAGGGCTGGAAATAGGACGAGACCCGCCGCTTCAGGCTCTTGGCCTTGCCGACGTAGATGATCCGCCCGAGCCGGTCCTTCATCAGGTAGACGCCGGGCCGGTCGGGCAGGCGCCGGACCTTTTCCTTGATGGAGGACGGTTCGCTCATTTTTTCCGTGGGGGAGGATAAGGCTCGAAGAGGGCGGGGCAAGGCAGCCCGGTCGACGATGGCTCGATCCGGAGGTTTCGCGCAGAGACGCGGAGGCGCAGAGGAGAGACCTGGGCGACGTCCGTTCGGTGCCGTCGACGCGTCCGGAGGTCGCGTCCCACCTTTGCCTTGCGGATCTCTGCGCCTCCGCGTCCCTGCGCGAAACCTCCGCTTCGGGCTGTTTTTTCCACCGGCTGGCATTTTTCCGGAATCCCTCTACTTTGCCCGATGTAAGTATGGTTTCCTCCGGCACCAACGGCCCTGCGCCCGTACCCCTTCGCCCGGCCCGCTACGAGCTGCTCACGCTGGGCGACGAGCTGCTGCTGGGCCTGACGGCCAACGGCCACCTCACGTTCATCGGCGCGCAGCTCGGCCGCCGGGGCGTGATGCTGCAGCGGAACGTGACGATCACCGACGAGGCCGAGGCGATCGCGCGGCAGTTCCGCGAGAGCTGGGCGGCGGCGGACGTCGTGCTCACGACCGGCGGACTCGGGCCCACCTGCGACGACCGCACGCGCGAGTCGATCGCGGCGGTGCTGGGACAGAAACTGGTGTTCGATCCCGCGGTCGAGCAGGCGATCATCGAGCGCTTTGCGCGCTTCGGGCGCAAGATGACGGCGAACAACCTCAAGCAGGCCCAGGTCTTCGAGCGCGGGGAGGTGCTGCCCAACGCCAACGGCACGGCGCCGGGGCTGTGGGTCGAGCAGGACGGCAAGGTGCTCTGCATGCTGCCCGGGCCGCCGAACGAGCTGCAGCCGATGTTTCTCGAGCAGGTGCTGCCGCGGCTCGCGGCCCGCGGGCTGCTGCTCGAGCGCGAGGCCTACGTGCAGATCCGCACCGCCGGCGTGGGGGAATCGCTGCTGGAGACGAAGCTGCAGCCGATCTTCGACCTCGCGGGCCCGGAGCTGAGCGTCGCGTTCTGCGCCCATCAGGGACAGGTCGACTGCCGCGTGAGTTCGCCCGGCGGCCAGCTGTCCCCGGCGCAGCTGGAGCAGGTCGCGGCCGCCTGCGCCCGGCTGCTCGGCGAGGATTTCCTCTGTTACGGGCACGACTCCATGGCAAAGGTCTGCGCGGAGCTCCTGCGGGCCCAGGAAAAAACCCTGGCGGTGGCGGAAACCGCGACCGGCGGGCTCCTGGCGCATGCCTTCACGGACATTTGCGGTGCGGCGAAGTTTTTTGCAGGCGGGGTGGTCTGCTGCTCGAACGAGGCGAAGATGCAGCTGCTCGACGTGCCGGAATGCCTGCTGCTGCAGCACGGCGCCGTCAGCGCCGAGAACGCCGTGGCGCTGGCCACGGGCGCCGCGGAGACGCTCGGCGCCGACTACGCGCTGGCGATCACCGGTTTCGCCGGCCCGACCACCGGGCCGGGCGGCAACGACGTCGGCGCGATCTACGTCGCCCTGTTTTCCCCCGCCGGCGTCTGGTCGAAGAAGCTCAGCTACCCGGGCCCGCGCCGGGCCGTGAAGGAGCGGGCGGTGAACGCCGCCCTCGACTGGCTCCGCCGCGAGCTCGTCCGCGCCGCCAGCGGAACCCCGGCGCCGGAGCGGCGCTCGGGAGTCATGCAGTGAGCTGGATCAAGCAGGATGCATTAGGAACCAGGAAGGCGGGCGAGCCGCCGGAAAAGACGCGGTTCATCTCCTGATTCCTGCGGCCTCTTTCTTCCTTTGCCTTGCGGCGGGCAGCGTGGCGATCAATTCGCGCAGCATCGCGACGAAATTGGCGGCGATGCGGGAGGAGTTCCCCTCGCGCCAGAGCGCGTGCAGCTCCATCTCGAGATCGGGGCCGGTCTCCACGAAGGGCCGGAAGACCAGGTCGCGGCTGCGGGAGAGACTGCCGATCTCGACCACGAGCGAGATGCCGAGGCCGCTCTCCAGCATGGCGCGGAAAGTCTCCGTGCCCTCGACGGACTTGATCGGCGCGTGCCTGATCCCGCGCCCGGCGAACGACCGGCGCATCAGGTCGCCGTGGACCGTCCAGCCCTTCTTCACCAGGAGGCTGAGCAGCGTCTCGCGCGCGACGTCGGCCAGCGGAATCCGGGATTTTTTCGCCAGCCGGTGGTGACGGCTCATGATGACGCCGATCCGCGACCGGGCGACTTCGATCTCCTGGACGCCGGGCGGGATCGGCAGGAGCCCCTTGATCGTGAACCCGACCTGGATTTCGCCGGCGGCCAGCCCCGCGATCTGGTCCGCGATCGGCATTTCCACCAGGGTCACGTCGACCTCCGGGTACTGCTCGCTGAATTTTTTCAGGCTGGTGGGCATGAAGCCGACCAGCAGCGGCGCCAGATAGCCGACCCGGAGCTGGCCGCGCGTGCCCTTGGCGGCCTCGCGGGCATGCGCGACCGCCTCCTGGGCCTGGGCGAGAAGCAGGCGGGTCCGGCCGAGGAAGACGGCCCCGGCGTCGGTGAGGCGGACGCCGCTGGTGTTGCGGTCGAGCAGGCGCACGCCCAGCTCGGACTCCAGGTCGCGGATCTGCGTGCTCAAGGCCGGCTGGGCCACGTGCAGGCGGTCGGCGGCCTTCCGGTAGCTCAGCTCCTCGGCGACCGCCACGAAGTAGCGCAGGTGTCTCAGCTCCATCGGGCCCTGATAGGTGGAAGTTATCAGCGCGGGAAGAACAAAGTAATTCCGCCGGTGGCGGAGCGGTGATATTCTCCACGCGTCAGACGGCGACAACCGCCGGATGCAGCCACCGCCACTCAAACTTTTCCCGCCATGAGCACCCTCGTTGAAACCGCTCCCGCCGCGCCGGCCTATGCCGGCCTCACGCCCGCCCGCCCGGCGGCTCCCGCCAGGACCGCGAAGACGGCGCGCCGGTGGCCGGGCCGGAAGCTCCTGCTCGGCGCGGGCGCATCGCTGCTCGCGGCCGCCGGCATCAGCCTCTACGTGTACCGCGCCGCCGGCGTCGAATCCACGGATGACGCCTATCTCGAGGGCCACGTCCATCCCATCAGCGCGCGCATCAACGGGACCGTGGCCCGGGTGCTGGTCGACGACAACGTCCGCGTCCAGGCCGGCCAGCCGCTGGTCGAGCTCGATCCCGCCGACCTCGACCTGGCCGCGCAGGAGGCGGCGGCGGGGCTCGCGCAGGCCCGGGCGAATGGCGAGCAGGCCGCCGCCCAGGTGGCGCGCGCGGAGGCGGACGTGACCGCCGCCGCGGCCCGCATCACGCAGAATGCCGCGGAGCTGAAGCGTGCGCAGCTGGATCTCAAGCGTTCCGAGTTCCTTGCGGGCACCGACGCGGGCGCCATCCCGGTGCAGCAGCTCGATGCCGCCCGCGCGGCATTCGAATCGGCACAGGCGGCGGAGCAGTCCCTGCAAGCGCAGCACCGGGCCGCCCAGGCCGCGCTGACGGCCGCCCGGGCGCAGCAGGCGGTGGCCGCGGCCCAGCTGGCGAGGGCCGCCGCCGGCCTCGACAACGCCCGGCTGCAGACCGGCTACACCGTGATCCGGTCGCCGGTCGCGGGCCGCGTCGCGAAGAAGAGCGTGGAGGCCGGCCAGCGGCTCCAGCCCGGCCAGCCGCTGCTGGCGGTGGTGGACGACGACGTCTGGATCGTGGCCAATTTCAAGGAGAGCCAGCTCGCCCATCTGCGGCCCGGCCAGAAGGTCACGGTGCGCGTCGACGCGATCGACGGCCGCGCCTTCACGGGCGTGGTGCAGAGCTTCTCCCCCGGCACGGGTGCGCGTTTCGCGCTGCTGCCGCCCGACAATTCGACCGGCAATTTCAACAAGGTCGTCCAGCGCGTGCCCGTGAAGCTGCTGTTCACGCCCGATTCGGTCGGCGCGGATGCCGACCGGCTCTTCCCCGGCCTCTCCGCGGTCGTCGCGGTCGACGTCCGCCACGGACCCGCGGGGCCGCTCGCGGCCCTTCCCGCCGCCACCCGCTGACCGCCACAGCCTTCTGCCTCTCCCGATCCCCGAGCCTGCCTCGGAACCTCACGCCTCAAGCCTCATGCCTCACGCCTCGACATCTGCCGCGTCGCCTCTGGTGTCCCGGCGCAACTGGATCGGCACGCTCGCCGCGATGCTCGGGGCGTTCATGGCGGTGCTCGACATCCAGATCACCAATTCCTCGCTGCGCGACATCTCCGGCTCGATCGGGGCGACGCTCGACGAGAGCAGCTGGATCTCCATCGCGTATCTCGTGCCGGAGATCATCGTCATCCCGCTCACCGCCTGGATCACCTCCATCCTCGGGCTGCGCCGCTATCTGATGATGACTGCGGCGCTGTTCCTCGTCTTCTCGATCCTCTGCGGCCACGCGTGGAGCCTGGCGAGCATGATCGTCTTCCGCGCCGGGCAGGGCTTCTTTGGCGGCGCGCTCATCCCGCTCGCGTTCACCACGGTGCTGACGCGGCTGCCGCGGGAGAAGCACGCGACGGGCTTCGCGCTCTTCGGCCTCACCGCGATGTTCGCGCCCTCGATCGGCCCGAGCGTGGGCGGCTGGCTGACGGATCACTGGGGCTGGGAGTGGAATTTCTACCTGAACGTGCTGCTCGGCCCGTTCCTCATCGGCGGCCTCTGGTACGGATTCCCGCCCGAGCCCGCGCGGTGGGAAAAGTTCCGCGAGGTCGACGGCTGGGGCATCCTCTGGCTGTCGCTCGGCCTCGGCGCCCTGACCACGCTCCTCGAGGAGGGCACCCGCGACGACTGGTTCGGCTCGCCCTTCATTGTCCGGCTCGCCGTGGTCGCCGGGATCGCGCTCCCGCTTTTTGTCGTCCGTGAGCTCAAGACGCCGCACCCCGTCGCGGACCTGCGCGTCTTCGCCCACCGCAATTTCAGTCTCGGCTCCGTGGTGAACATCGTGTTCGGCGGCGCGCTCTACGGATCGGTCTTTCTCGTGCCGACCTACCTGGGCCTCGTCCAGGGCTACGGCGCATCGCAGATCGGGGAGACCCTGATCTGGGGCGGCATCCCGCAGCTTTTCATCATGCCCTTCATGCCCCGGTTCGTCGCGCGCTTCGACGTCCGGGCGCTCATCGCCTTCGGGCTCGCGATGTTCGCGGCGAGCAGCCTGCTCAACACGAGCCTTTCGCTGGCCTTCGCGCACGACCAGTTCCGCTGGTCGCTGCTGGTCCGGGCCCTCGGCATGCCGTTCATCATGGTTCCGCTGGCGACGCTGGCGACCGCCGACCTGCCGCCGACCGTCTCGGGCATGTTCAACATGATGCGCAATCTCGGCGGCTCGTTCGGCATCGCGCTGCTCTCGGCGCTGCTGACGATGCGGGAGCAGTTCCACTCGAACCGCCTCGGCGAGGTGGTGAGCGCCTATAATCCGCTGGCGCGCGAGCGCCTGGCGCAGCTGACCGACAAGTTCGCGGCGGCCGGCAGCGATGCCTACACCGCCGGCCAGCAGGCGGTGGCGGCGCTCGACGGACTCGTGCGGCGCGAGGCCACCATCCACGCATTCAACGACTGCTTCCTCGTCCTCGCCGGAGTTCTCCTTCTCGGCGTGGTGGCGGTCGCCCTCTGCCGGCCGGTGAAGGGCGGCCCCAACGCCGCGGCCCACTGAGCGTGAGCCGGCCTTTTTCCCCATGATCGCCCAGGCCATCCTGTTGCTCGCCCTCGTCCTTTTCACCGCCTGGGACAGCGGGGAAAACAAGTAAGGAGGATGAAGGATGAATTGGGAAAGGATGGCCGGAACCGGGCGCCGTTCTTCCTTCTGACTTCATCCTGCCTAATTTCAACCCAGCAGGTTCTTCAACGCGGCGAGGTATTTTTCCTGAGTGCGCGCGATGACGTCCGCCGGCAGCCGGGGAGCGGGCGGCTGCTGGTTCCACTTCAGCGCGAGCAGATGATCGCGGACGAACTGCTTGTCATAGCTTGGCGGCGACTGGTTTGGCGCGTAGCGGTCGGCGGGCCAGTAGCGCGAGGAATCGGGCGTCAGCACTTCGTCGATCAGGATCAGGGTGCCGGCCGCGTCGGTGCCGAACTCGAATTTGGTGTCCGCCAGGATCATCCCGGCCTGTTTCGCCCGGTCGTGGCCGAGCCGGTAGAGCGCGAGGCTGGCGGCCTTGACCTGGCGGTAAAGCGCTTCCCCGATCGCCGCGGCGCCCTGGGCGTCGTTGATCGGCGCATCGTGCTCCCCCTTCGGCGCCTTAGTGGTGGGAGTGAAGATCGGCTCGGGCAGGCGGTCGGCCTGGCGCAGGCCCGCGGGGAGGGGGATGCCGCAGACTTCGCCCGTTTTCTGATACGAACTCCAGCCGCTGCCCACGAGGTAGCCGCGGACGACGCATTCGATGGTGAGAGGCTTCAGCTGCTTCACCACCATGCTGCGCAGCTGCAGGTCGCGGGAGAGCTTGTACTTGTTCGCGAGCAGGCCGGCCTGGTCGGGCAGCAGATGGTTGGGAATGAGGTTCCGGGTCTGCGCGAACCACCAGTTGCTCATCTGCGTGAGGATGGCGCCCTTGCCGGGGATGCCATCGGGCAGGATCACGTCGAAGGCGGACAGCCGGTCCGTGGCGACAAGCAGCAGGGAGTCCCCGAGGTCGAAGATTTCGCGGACCTTGCCCGACGCGACGCGCGGGAAGGGAAGGCCGTCGATCGAGGTCACGGCGCTTTTCGGCAGGGCGGCGGCAATTTCGGCGTAGGTCATCGTGCGCCCACCGAGGCAAACGGAGGAACGGCGGACAGGAAAGAACGAAGCGGCGAACGGGTCGGATCCTGGTTTTGCGGGGGATCTGGAATCGTCGTTCTCTTTCTCTTGCTCGTTCCTCGTTCTCGGCTTCAGGGAGAAAGAGAACGAGAACGATCGCGCGCAGTCGAGGCGGCGAACCAAGCCGGCTTCCCGGTGTCCATCCCGGCCCGCCCGCATCCCGTCGTTTTTCAGGAGGAAAACACCATGCTCGCAGACTTATCCATCATTCCCATCGGCGGCAGTGCCCACACGAGCGACGTCCTCGCGGACGTCCTGCAGCTGATCCACACCTCCGGCATCGCCTACCAGCTCACACCGACCACCACCTGCCTCGAGGGCACCTGGGAGGAGATCACCGCGGTGGCGCAGCGCTGCCATCAGCTGACACGGCGCAAGCATGCGCACGTGGTCACGCTCCTGCGCTTGGAAGACGACGCGAACGCCGGTTATTCAAAGCTGGTGCGGAACGTCGAATCGGTGCGCGAGAAGGCCGGCCGTCCGCTGACGACGGAAGTCCGGTCCGATTCCCTGACCACGCCGCGGTAGGGCGCGGACTCCGTTCCGCGCCGGGCACAGGGACGTTCCCGGCAGCGGGTGGAATCGCCGGCCGAAGACTCAGACCAGCTTGAGCTCGCGGAGCGTGGCGCCGACGGCGCTGAGGTTCTGCGGCTGCATCGCGGCGTGGCTGGTGGAGAGCACCATGCCGGTGCCGCCGGCCTTGAACACGGCGTGGACGACCTCGCGCACGCTCTCGGGCGTGCTGCTCTTCTGCACGACGTCGATGCCGACGCCGGGGCAGATGCGCGTCTTGGTGCCGGCGACCGCCTCCACCGCGCGCTTCGTCTCCTGATAGACATAGTCGGCGGAAAAGATCTCGAACTTGCCGCGCGGCGTGCCGTTGATCGGAAGCTCGCGCAGCTGCTTCTCGTAGGCCTCCTCGGGCTGGCCGATGATCTGGTCATAGCTCTTTTCCTTCGTCAGGCCCATGATGCTGTACTCGAAGTCGAGCAGCTGCTGGCGGCTCAGGTCGCCGTAGATGTTCTGGCCGACGCTGTAGACGTAGGACGTCATGCGCTCGGCGGCCGGGTTGTCGTAGATGACCGGCTTGAGGAAGTCGGAGTACTCCGTGTAGGGCTTGTAGTCCTGCTCGGCGCGGTAGATCGGGTTGAACGACGCGTTGTGCCAGATATGGAAGCCCACCTGGACCTCCGGGCGGATCGACTTCGCCTTGGCGTAGAGTTCCCGCTGCATCTCGCGCATGCTGTCGGCCCAGAAGGTCTCCCAGACGAGCAGCTCGGGATAACGGAGGAGCAGGCGCCAGAATTCGACGTAGTAGCCGTCGCGCGGCCGCTTGCCGTCGCGGCCGTCGCGCACGTAGGGCTCGAGGGCGAGGTAGGCTTTCTTCACCCGCTCGATGTCGATGCCCTGCTTCGCGGCCTTGGCCGCGCAATGTTCGCAGAAACACGACGTCTGCCCGGGATCACTGCGCGAGCCGTGGTGCCAGGCGCCGAGGGCGTTGCCGAGCGGGCCCTGGCGTTCCGAGCCGCGCTGGACGGCGTCGACCTGATAGTCGCGGACGTAGTCCTCGACCATGCCGGAGATGAGGTTGCGGAAATAGGGATTGTTCAGGCAGGGGCCGCCCGGATGACCGCCGGTGCGGCGGCCATGGAGGTCGACCTCGTACAGCTGGTCCATGCCCTTGATCTTCAGGGGCGCGCGATTGTCCTCCTCCATCCACGGAGCCACCTTGATGCCGCGCTTCCTGGTTTCCGCGGTGATCTTCTGCATCGCATCGGGCAGGTTGAAATCGCCCGCGGCGAGCGGCTGCGGCTTCATGCCGACGTTCTGGTAGTATTGCGGATGGGCGGCGGCGAAATTGCCGTCGGGGTTCTTGGAGCGATCGAGCCCGGCGTACGAGACCTCGAAGGGCGCGGCGTGCAGGAAGAGCATGTTGACGCTCGCGCGGGTCTGCACGTCATCCAGGAACTTGTTGATGCCGTACTGGAGGATGTAGCTGACCTCGGCCTGGAAGCCGATCATCGGCGGAGTCACACCCGGGGCCGTCTCCGCGGCGGCGCGCGCCGTGCTGGAGGCGAGGGTGAGGCCGGAGCCGACCGCCGTGGCCGCGAGGGCGGCGGTGCGGACGAAGTCGCGGCGGGTGATGGAATGAGTGCGGTCGTTGTCGGGGGTATTCATGGGAAAGGGAACCGGGAAGCCAGACGCGCCGCGGCGTTTCAAGTTGTTGGAAATCTGGACGAAGTCTGGCCAGGTCGCCGACCTGGCCCACAGCAAAAAAAATCCCCCGCCGGGAAGGGCGGGGGATTGAAGGAAAACCTTATCAGGTCGATCAGAAGTCGAACGTCGACGTCACGAAGAACGTCCGCGGATCGACGATGCGGTAGTTCGCCGCCGTCCCGTCCGGATCGTAGACCAGCGGCTGCAGGCCGCCCTTCTCCGTCAGGGACTGGACGTTCACCTGGAACTTCGCGCGCACGCTCCGGCCGAAGAACGGCAGGCGCGTCGTGTACGAGGCCCAGACGTCGACGTTGGTCGTCGCCGGGATGTAATGGGGCTTGGTCAGGTCGGGATACGAGATCAGGTTCTGCGTGGCCGACGGCTGCGAGAACGTCGCCGGATCGAGGTTGGCGTAATAGCCCGCGACCGCGTTGGAGGCCCAGCGCAGGCCGCCGCCGACCGCGATGCCCTTCAACCGGCCTTCCTGGAAGGCGTAGTTCGTGATCAGCGACGAGGAGTACTCGCGCTGGCTCGGGGACCGCTGGTTCTGGAGGCCGAACAGCGCGTACAACTGCGAGTTCACGATGCTGTTGTAGGTCGTCTTCGGGGTGCTCGTGGCGCCGCTGGTATTGGAGTTCGCGTCACCGGTGTAGCCGTAGCTGTTCCAGAAATCACCCAGGTACAGCTTGTTGCCGTTGTTCCGGGTGTAGACCGTCGGAAGGTCCGACGCGGCGGCCGTCTGCCAGAAGTTGAGGCGACCGTCTCCCTTGTTGGCGTTGCCGCTGCCGTAGAGCCAGGACGAGATCTCGCTCGAGGCCTTGCTGTAACTGGAGAACTGCTGGCCGGCGGTCAGCTTGATGTTCCAGTTGCGGGTCGGATTGTAGATCAGCGTCAGTTCCTTGCCCTTCGACAGCTGGGAATTGGTGCCCTCGATGTCGGTGTTGGGCCAGGCGATGTTGTTGCCGACCGAGAACGCCGACACCACCGGGCCGCCGGCTTTCTTGACCTCCGGACCGGCGACGAGCGCGTTGATCTCGGTCTGCTCCTGGGTCGTCAGCGGGTTGGTCGTGTTGTTGTCGAAGAACGTGTCGTTCGGGTTTTCGCCATGGCGGATGCGGACCACCTCGCGCGCCCACACGAACATGCTGCTCGTGTCGATGCGCTGGGCGCGGGTCAGCGCGAGATTGGCGGCGTCGGACACCGCGTACTCGGCCGTCGACTTATACCAGTTCAGGTTCCAGGACAGCTTGTTGTTGAACATGCTGCCACCGATGCCGTAGTCGTCGCCCTTGCCGGACGGCTTGGGCAGCGGGGTGCCGAACATGTCGGTCTGGATGGTCTGCGGCGGCTGGAAGTTGTCCGAGTGGTTGTAGTGGAAGCTCAGCCCGCGGACGAAGTTCGCCAGGATGTTGCCCCGGTCGGCCGCGGCGTCGATCTGGCGCCAGTTGCTGAACGGACGCACGACGATGCCGCGGGTGGTGGTGTCGGCACCGACGTCGTAGGGCACCGGGTTCATGATCTTCAGCGCCTCGTAGTTGGCGAAGCCGTTCGTGGTGAACGCCTGCGTCGGGATCGCCGCGGTCGCACCGGCCGCGAGGGCGGCCTGGTAGACGCGGGTCTTGTCATAGCGCGTGCCGAGGGTCGGGACGATGCGGTTTTCCCACAGGCTGCCCTGATAGGCAAAGCTCGTCGAGTTGAGCGTCTTCGCGGTCTCGCCCTGGCCGGCGCCGGCGATGAACAGGTTGTCGTCCATGCTCATCTGCGTGGTCTGCCAGGTCTGCGTGGAATTCCAGTCGAAGTACTCGAGCGGAAGCTTGCCCGGGCCGCCGAAGTTCGGCTCGCCGAGCTTGGTGACGCCCTGCGTGACGCGGCCGTCGGCGCCCGTGCCCATGTAGTAATTCCGCTGCATGTTCTTGTTGTTGCCGAACGTGAAGTTGTTCGGGATGACCGGATTCTGGTTCATCAGGAAGCGCGGGTCGCCGCCGTCCATGGTGAAACGCCAGCGGCCGCGGATGATCACGTCCTTCTGCTGGGTCGCGAGGGCCATCAGGCGGGCCTTGCCGAGGAAGCTGAAGTACCGGCCCCAGCCCTCGGCCTTCGTGAAGTCGTGCTCGTAGGCGAGCATGGCGCGAAGGTTGTTGTTGGTCTCCGGGCTCGAGAACGTGTCGGTGCGGGTGCCGGCGGCGTAGGGCGCGCCGAAGAAGGGATTCGGGCGGCCGTCCATCAGCTTCGTGTTCGTGTCGATGAGGATGTTCGGGATGTCGTTGCCCTCGCCGGCATCGTAGTGATCCCACTCGAACATCTCCTGGCGGAACCAGCCGAGCTGGAGGTCGAGGCCGGGCATGATGTTCTGGTTGAGTTCGATCTTGTAGTTCTTGTCCGTCACCGTGCCGTAGCTCGCACCGGCGAAGTTGTACTTCGTCCAGTCGTAGAGCGACTTGTCGGTGATGCCGTGGTTATAGTAGACCGCGTAGCCGGTCGCGCCGGTGGACGCCGGCGGCACGGGAGTCGGGAAGTTGGTCGACTGCGTGCGGGCGATGCTGGCGTTGATCCACTGCTGCGCGGTGCGGGCGGTGACCGCCGGAATGGCGGTGGCGCCATTGACGCCCGCGCCTTCCTGGGCGTTGCTGACCCAGAAGCTCTGGAAGTGGCCGCCATTGACGAAGATCGTGTCCTCGGAGGCCGCGCCGACGATGCCGGGGATGTAGCCGGCCGAGGTCGAGCTGGTGAACGCGCCCATGCCGTTCACGGTCAGGCTGGTGTTAGCGGCCCAGCGGGGATCGAGCGTCGAGCCCAGGTACGGACCGGTCTTGGTGCCGTTGGCCAGGGTGATCGTCTGCGTGGTCGGATCCCAGCCCGGCTTGCCCGCCGCGAGCCACGGCGAGATGCCGTCGTACGGCTCGTTGAAGTTCGGGCGGTGGTTGTAGTTGTCGTAGTTCTCGAAGCTGGCGGTGAGCTTGGTCTTCGTGAAGGGCTGGTAGGTGATCGCGGCGTACTGGCGGCGGGTCACGTCGCCCGACGGCTTGCGCTCGTACTCCTTGTCGTCGTGGAGGGCGGCGAAGAAGAGGGCGACCTTGTGGCCGACCGGGATGTTGGTGCTGATGCTCTCGCGATGGGCGCCGAAGCTGCCGAAGCGCACGCTGACCGTCGACTTCTGCTGGTTCAGGACGGCCTCGGCGGTGGACTGGTTGGCCACGCCGGAGGGGGAGGCGGCGCCGAACAGCAGCGCGTTCGGACCGCGGTTGATTTCAACCGAGTTCGTGTTGTACGAGTCGAACGGCAGGCGGGGGAGCGTCGGATAATTGTCCTGCGCGGTGTCCGCCGAGCCCAGGCCGCGCACCCGGTTCGCCTGCGCGATGCCGAAGGTCGGGCCGTTGTTCGTGCTGTAGCCCGAGATCATGTCCGTGGCGCCCGAGGGGCCGAAGAACAGGGGCGTGTAGGTGCCGGCGCCCTCGGTGTTGGCCTCGTAGAGGAAGACGTCGTTGATGTTGAGCGCGCCGGTGTCGTCGAGCTGCTGCTTGGTGACGACCGTGATCGAGCTGGCGAGGTCGCCGACGTTGGTGTTCAGGCGGCTGCCGGCCAGGGTGTTCTCGGCGTA
>DASZQN010000021.1:0-32316 GCA_035549635.1 Opitutaceae bacterium | reverse complement strand
TGCCGCCTTTCTACTCGCTACTCACTACCCGCTACTCACTACTTCAATCCCCATGTCCCGCACTGTCGCCATCGTCGGCCGGCCCAATGTCGGCAAGAGCCGGCTGTTCAACCGGCTCGCGCGGAAGCGCATCTCGATCGTGCACGACCAGCCGGGCGTGACGCGCGACGTCATCTCGGCGGAGATCGCGGAGGGCGGCTACACGCTGCTCGACACCGGCGGCCTCGGCTACCGGGGCGAGGACACGCCCGCGGCGCTGACGGCGGCGTCGGAGGAGCAGGTGAGCTTCGCGATCGAGACGGCGACGGTCATCCTCTTCGTCGTGGACGGCCTCGAGGGCCTCACGGCGCTGGACGAGCGGGTCGCGGCCCGCCTGCGGCGGAGCAGGAAGGCCGTGCTGCTGGTCGTGAACAAGGCGGATTTCGACGACGACAAGGTCGACCTCGCCGGTGCCTACCGCCTCGGCCTGGGCGAGCCCCTGCGCGTCTCGGCGGAGCATGGCCGCGGGGAGGAGGAGCTGCGCGCCGCGATCCTCGCCCGCCTCGGGCCGGTGGAGGAGGAGGCGGCGGCGCCGGTGAAGACCGCGGACGATCCGCTGTGCTTCTGCTTCATCGGCCGGCCGAACGTCGGCAAGTCCTCGCTCGGGAACCGCCTGCTGCAGAGCGAGCGCCTGATCGTGAGCCCGGTGCCGGGCACGACGCGCGACGCGATCGAGCTGCCGTTCCAGTTCCGCGGCCGCGACAAGAAGCTGCATCCCTTCCGCCTGATCGACACCGCGGGCCTGAAGGCCGCGACGAAGCTCGCCTCGCCGGTCGAATATTTCTCCCGCCTGCGCTCGCTCGACGCGATCCAGCGCGCGGACGTCGTCTTCCTCGTGCTCGACGCGATGGAGGGCGTGACGCAGCAGGACAAGGCCATCGCGGGCGAGGCGCTGAAGGAGCGCAAGCCGATCGTGATCGTGGTCAACAAGTGGGACCTCGTGCAGGCGGCGTTCAAGGGCCAGGGCGGCTTCCAGCCCTACAAGAGCGAGCGCGACTATCGCGAGAAGTACGAGCACGCGTTGTTCGACCGGCTTTATTTCACGCCCGGCTCGCCGGTGATCTTCGCCTCGGCGCTGAACGACTTCGAGATCGACCGCATGCTGAACGCGGCCGTGCAGCTCAACCGCACGCTCGACAAGAAGCTGCCGACCGCTCGCCTCAACCAGGTGCTGGGACACCTCGCGGACCGCACGCCGCCGCCGGCGATCGCGGGCAAGCGCTTCCGCGTCTACTACGCGACGCAGACGAGCAACCGTCCTTTCCGGATCAAGCTGTTCTGCAACCGCGAGGAGAAGCTCACGGAGCAGTACCGCCGCTACCTCGAGGCCGGGCTGGTCGAGGAGTTCGGCCTGAACGGCTGCCCGGTTTATTTCGACCTCGTCGGCAAGAAGCGCGACGAGAGGCGCGGCAGCCGCGGCGGCGGGAATGCCTCGGCCGAATTCCGCTCTGAACATGAAACTCTCGAAGACTGATTACCGCGGCGGCGGGGCCCTCGTGCTCTCGACGCCGGCCCTGGAACTCGTGCTGTCGACCTCGGTCGGCCCGCGCGTCGTCTCGCTGCGCTCGACCGCCGGCCGGGCCGGCAACCTCTTTCTCCAGCTGCCGGCCGACGAGCAGCGCTATCACGGCTTCTACCTGCGCGGCGGCCACCGCCTCTGGCACGCGCCGGAGCACATCGTGCGCTCGTACCAGCCGGACGACGAGCCGCTCGACGTGAAGCCGCTGCCCCGCGGCGTCGCGCTGCTCCAGCCGGTGGAGTCGAAGACCGGCCTGCAGAAGGGGATGAAGCTCGAGGTGCTCGGGCCGCGCACGATCAAGGTCACGCACACGCTGGCCAACCGCGGCCTCTGGGCCGTCGAGTGCGCGCCCTGGGCGATCACCATGCTGCGTCCGGGCGGATACGGCGTGCTGCCGCTGCTGCCGAAGGGCGACCACGCGCGCGGCGACCTGCTGCCGAATTACTCGCTGGTGCCGTGGACCTTCACCGACCTGGCGCTCCCGGTGTGGGAGCTGCACCGGGATTTTGTCGGCATCAATGTCGCGAAGGCGAAGCAGGCGCAGAAGCTCGGCATCACGAATTATCCGGGCTGGTCGGCCTACTGGCTCGAGGGGACGACGTTCGTGAAATACGCCGCGGTGGTTTCCGGCGCGGCTTATCCCGACCTCGGCAGCTGTTTCGAGACCTTCACCAACGGGGCGATGATCGAGCTGGAGACGCTTGGCGCCCTCGCGCGGCTCGAGCCGGGGCGCGCCGCGACGCACGTCGAATACTGGGGCGTGCTCGACGGCCTGCCGCGACCCGGGACCGACGCCGTGTTCGCCGCGAAGTTCGCGCCCGCGGTCAAGGCCTGGCTCGCGAAGCTGGAGTCGCCGGCGAAATTTCGCGGGAAAATTTCAGCGAACTGATGTTGCAGGCCAGGTCGCCGACCTGGCCGCCACCTCGCCGAGGTGGCCTACAGCCGGCTTCCAACGGTTCTTCTCGGTTTTTTCCCGTGTACCCTCGGCGGGGAATTGATTCTCTCGCTGCTCCCTCCGTCATGTCCGCCCCGCTCAAAGTCGTCTTCCTTGGCTCCGATCCGATCGCGCGCCCGCTGCTGGACTGGATGTCGGGAGAGGGCGGCGCCCTCGCGCGCGTGATCGCGGTGTTCACGCAGCCCGACCGGCCGGCGGGACGCGGGCAGGGCGTCCGGCCGAACGAGATCAAGACCTGGGCGCTCGGGCGCGGGCTGCCCGTTTTCCAGCCGGAGAAACTGACGGAGGACGTGCGCGCGCAGCTCGCGGCGCTGCAGGCCGACGTGGCGCTCGTGATGGCCTACGGCCACATCCTGCGGGACGACTTCATCGCGACGCCGCGGCTCGGCTCGCTCAACCTCCACGCGTCGATCCTTCCGCGTTACCGCGGCGCCTCGCCGATCCAGGCGGCCATCGCCGCGGGTGAACGCGAAACGGGAGTGACGCTGATGCGCATCGTCCGCCGCCTCGACGCGGGCCCCGTGGCCGACGCCGAGCGCGTGCCCATCGGGCCGCTCGAGACCGCCGCGGACATCGAGGGCCGGCTCGCCGCCGCGTGCGTCCCGCTGCTCGCCCGCGCGTGGCCGAGGCTGGCGGACGGGTCGCTTTCGTTTGTGCCCCAGGACGAGACCGCCGCGAGTTACTGCCGTCGGCTGGTGAAGGAGGATGGCTTCCTGGATTTTCGCGCGCCGGCGGCTGTCCTGGCCGCGCGCATCAACGGGTTGTTCCCCTGGCCGTCCTGCGCGATAGCCGTGGAGGGTGCAGCCGTCCGGGTCGGCCTGGCCGACGCGCTGCCGGCGGGCGCCCCGAAGAGCGAGGGAACGATCCTCGGCGCGGATGAAGCCGGCCTGCTCGTGGCGACAGGCACCGGCGTGCTCCGGATGCGCCGCCTGCAGCGCGCCGGCGGCCGCATGCTGGAGGCGGGGGAGTTCCTGCGGGGTTTTCCGCTGGCGCCGGGGACGAAGCTCGAGTCGCGGCCGATGCCCGAACTCGTCAGCACGAGTCCGGCGAAAAAGTAGAGACAGGGTGCGGGAAGACAGGAGACCGGCGTCAGTCGACAGACAGCAAGGCTTTGCTGATCCGCAACCCGCAACCCGCAGTCCGCAATCCCAAATCGCCTATCGGCCGGGTCCAGCCGCTGCCTTCAACTCCGCCAATTTATGAGCGGCGCCCTCGGGGATGCGCGGGACGGCCGGTGGCGCATAGTCGATGATCGTCGTCGTCTCGTGGCCTTCTGCGATCGGCGCGCTTTCGTCGATCCGGCCCTCGCCGGGCAGCTGGCGGCCCACGGGCGGGAGGACGTTGCGAATGGTCACGACCGCCTCGGTGCGGACGGTGTAGGCGCGGATCATGCCGTCCTTGAGCTGGAAGCTGAGGGTGCCGGTGACGTCCTTCACCAGCAGGTGATCGGGCGCCGGGCCGAACATGACCCCGGCCATGTAGGGCGAGAGCGGCCCGCTGATCTCGTCGCCGTCGACCTTGAATTCGCCGACATCCTTGATCAGCGCGGGGAGCTCGGCATCCGGACGCTTCGTCGCGAGCGCGGCGCCGGCGATCTGCAGCGCGTCACGTCCGGCGCCGCCGGCTTTCACCGCCGCCTTCAGCCTGGGCTGGAGTTCCTCGCGCGTCACCCAGCCGTCGGGGGTGGAGACCACACCGGCGCCGGCGGCCGGCAGCACCGCGGTGGCGCCGTGATCGCGGGGCGTGTCGGCGACGATGACCGTGCTGCCGTCCGAGCGCTTCGTCCCGAGAACGTGCGGCACGATCCGCTCGACGGTCACGCTCCCGCGCGCGAGCCCGTACGGCGTCTTGAACACCCCGGGCGTATTGATCCCGCCGGGCTTTCCCTCCATGGTTTCCCACGAATAGCTCCGCTGGGCCCGGAGCCGTTCGTAGGCCGCCTTGATTTCATCCGCGGGATCGGCGCGGACGCCGGCGGCCGTGGCGGCGAGGAGACAGAGGGCGAAGTGCACGCGGAGGCTCATGGGAGACCGGAGGGAACGTTCAACGTTCAACGTCCGACGTTCAACTTCCAACATTTGCACAGGAATTCAGCAGGGCTTCAGTCCGGAGATTTCACGCAGAGGACGCGGAGAACGCAGAGGATGCCTTTATCATATCTGATCGGAGGAGCCCTCCGCGTTCCCTGCGTCCTCCGCGGGAAACCTCCGATGGCTGGCGAGCAGCCAGCTCACCACTGACTATTTGATATTTGAACATTGGCGTTTGGACTTTGGTCCTTTGCTCCTGTTGCGCTTGTTTTCGCCGGAGGCTTTGCGCAAGCTCGCGGCATGTTGAAACTGAGCTGGATCGTCGCCGGATTGATGCTGGCCACGGTGGTGCGGGCGCAGAACCCGCAGGTCGACCTCGCCAACCTGCGGGAGGACGTGCGCGGCCTGACGCAGCGGGTGGGGGATCTCACGCTCCGCGTGGAGCAGCTCGAGCAGGAGAACCGCGACCTCAAGAGCAGGGCCGGCGCGGCCGAGCGCAGCTATGTGACGCTGGCGCAGCTCAACGACGCGGTCGCCGATCTCAACCGCACGATCAAGTCCGCCGACGTTGCCAGCCGCGCCGAGACGCTGCAGCAGGTCGCGGTGCAGCTCGACAAGCTCGCGAAGCAGACGAACGCCGCGATCGAGGCGCTCGCCAAGAACCAGGCGACGCGCCCGGCGATCCAGACCTCGTTCTCCGAGGACTATCCCAAGGAGGGCGTGAGCTACACCGTGCAGAAGAACGACAACATCGCCTCCATCGCGAAGAAGACCGGCGCCAAGGCGCAGGACATCATCAACGCGAACAAGCTGGCCGATCCCTCCCGGATCCAGCTGGGCCAGACGCTTTTCATCCCCGGAGGCAAATAACGACCATGGCCGCTCCCAAATCCCGACTCGGCCGCGGACTCGGCGGCCTGATCGCCGCCGCCAAACCCGCGGTGCCCGCCCCCAGCGAACCGACCTCATCCCCGTCCCCGGCTCCCGCGGTTGCCGCGGCACCCGGCTACCAGGAGATCGGCACGCACCTGATCGAGCCGAGTCCCTATCAGGCGCGGCGGGAAATCCCGGCCGACCAGCTCGCCGAGCTGGCCGAGAGCATCCGCGCGGAAGGCCTGCTGCAGCCGATCGTGGTGCGGCGGCAGGGCGAGCGCTTCCAGCTGATCGCCGGCGAGCGCCGCTGGCGCGCCTTCCAGCAGCTCCGGCTCAAGGCGATCCCGGCCCGCGTCGTCGACGCCAGCGACGCCTCGTCGGCGGCGCTGGGCCTGATCGAGAATCTCCAGCGCGAGGGGCTGAACCCGATCGAGGAGGCGCACGGCTATGCCAGCCTCATCCGCGACTTCGACCTCACCCAGGAAACCGCCTCGGAGCGCGTGGGCAAGGGCCGCGCCACGGTGGCGAACGCGCTGCGGCTGCTGTCGCTCGATGGCGAGCTGCAGGGCTTCGTCGCCAAGAATCTCCTCACCGTCGGCCACGCCAAGGTGCTGCTCGGCCTCGAGGATCCGGCGCAGCGCACCGTGCTGGGCCGCCGCGTGATCGAGGAAGGCCTGAGCGTGCGCGCGACCGAGAAGCTGCTCCAGTCCGCCCGTCCGGCCGGAAGCTCCAGCCGGACCCGCCGGGGCGGCGCCGGAACGTCGGCCAAGGACGCCGCGACCGTGGCCGGGATCGAGAAAAAGCTCACCGCGCACCTCGGTGCGCGCGTGGCCGTGCTCCATTCCCCGAAGAAGGGCCGCATCGTGATCGAGTACCGCGGCAACGAGGACCTGCAGCGGTTGCTGGAGAAATTGGGCGTCGAGGCGTGATAAACGCCTGGCTTGTAGGGGCGTCCCTTGCGGACGCCCGTTTGTGATCTTCGGACCGGGCATCCGCACGGGACGCCCCTACATCGATCTAGACTCCGGCCTGACGGAGTGGAACGCATTGACAACCCCCTCCCGGGTCTGCTCCGTTAACCCTTTTCCATGAGCATTGTCATTTGGATCCTGACCTTCTTCCTGGTCCTGACCTCGTTTTTCCTCGTCCTCATCGTGCTCGCCCAGAAGGCGAAGTCCGACGGCGGCGTAGGCGCGGCGATGGGCGGCGGCGTGGCCGAGGCGGCGTTCGGCGCCGAGACCAGCAATGTCCTGACCAAGCTGACCATCTACGCCTCGATCGCCTTCTTCATCCTGTCGCTGGTGCTCTATCTCGCCCGCCTGCACCAGCAGAACCACGGCGGCTCGGCCGGTTCGGGCCTGCCGACGATCCCGGTTTCGGCCGCGCCCGTCCTGCCCGCTGCCGGCACCCCGGCCGCGACCGCCCCGAGCCTCGCCGTGCCCGCCGCTCCGGCGCCCGCGACGCCTGCCCCGGCTCCGACGGCGACGACGACCGCGCCCGCGCCGGCGCCTACCCCGGCCTCCGACGCCGCCAAGAAGCCCTGAGCCCGTGACCGCAGTCCGGCATCGCGCGCCCGCCTTTTACCGGCGGGCGTTTTTCTTTGGGATTCTCGCCGGTGCGGCCGGCCTGGCGCCCGCGGCCATGGCGCAGAAGGGCTACCGTCCGCCGCCGGGCTACCTGCAGCTCGGCAAGCCCGACCAGGCCGAGGGCAGGCGCATCCTGGAGGAATTTCGCGTGGGCGGCGCGATGGGCATCAGCGGCGAATACTATCTCGAGTTCGAGCTCCGCGTGCTGCCGCGCCGCGGCGAGGAGCGGAGCTATCAGGGCCGCCTCTGGGGGAGCAGCAACGCCCAGGGACCGATTTCGCGGGTGAGCCTGGACGCGAACGGCGCCCCGCAGCGGCTGCTGGTGCAGAATGGTCCGCAGGCCGCGGTCTGGACCGCCGGCGGAACCGGGAAGGAGCCCGTGACCATGCTCGGCGTGGCCGCGCTCTTCACGCCGCTGGCGTCGACCAATTTCACGCCGTTCGACCTGCAGATGCCGTTTCTCTACTGGACGGATTTCGTGTACGAGGGCATCGCCAAGGTCCGCGGCCGGCCGGCCTACCAGTTCCTGCTGTATCCGCCGGCGGATTTCGCGGCGAAGTATCCCGCGCTGACCGGCGTCCGCCTCTATCTCGACACCGAATACCGCCAGCCGGTGCAGAGCGAGCAGATCGGCGATGGCGGCCGCCTGCTGAAGTCGATGATCCTGCAGGAGCTCAAGAAAATCTCCGGCCAATGGCTGCCGAAGACGATCGACCTGCGCGACGAGACAACCCGCGACAAGACGCGGCTCAGCGTGACCGGCGCGGCGCTCGGGCAGTCCTTTGCCGGCGGCCTTTTCACTCCGTCCGCGCTGGCGGACGAGGCGCGGCCGCCGGCCGCCGGCAGCGTGGTCCGCATCGAACCGTGAGCCGTCCCGCCAAGAGCAGCATCAGCGCCGTGGTGTTCGACCTCGACGGCACGCTGATCGACAGCCTGCCGCTCGTGCTGCGGGCCTTCTCCCACGCGCTCGAGCCGTTCGGCCCGCGGCCGACGATGGAGATCTTCGCGCGGCTGGGCGGCCCGCCGCAGCGCGTGTTCCACACGCTGCTGGACCGCTCGGAGCACGTGCCCGCCGCGATCGAGCGCCTCGAGGCGTTCAACCGCGACCATGGGCACCTCATCCAGCCGTTCACCGGCGCGGGCGTGATGCTCGCGCAGCTCCGGGAGCGCGGCGCGCAGCTGGCCGTCTGGACCGGCCGCGATCGCGGGACGACCGAGGAGCTCCTTCAGCTGCACCGGCTCGACGCCCTGTTCGACGCGGTGATCTGCGGCGACGACCTCCCGACGCACAAGCCGGACCCGCAGGGCCTGCGCGAAATCATGCGGCGGCTGGGAGTCGGCGCGCACCAGACGCTCCTGATCGGCGACGCCGACGTGGATGTCCTGGGCGGAGCAGCCTGCAACATGGACACCGTGCTGATCCGCCATGCCCGCGAGGTGGCCGGCGACGTCACCGCGAAAGCCTGGCGCACCGTGAATTCGCCGTTCGAGGCGTACGAGCTCGCGCTGGGGCGCGTGGGATCGGGCAAGAAGCAGGAAGGATAAATCAAGAGCGGGGCGCAGCCGTGGATGGGCTGCCGAATCCCTGATTCTTCCCCCTTGATTCCTACTTCCCGATCACCTTCTCGGTCGCCGCATCGAACAGATGCGCATGGTCGAGGTCGAACGTGACCTTGATCCGGTGGCCGGGCTCGAAGCGGTCGGTCGGACGCACGCGGGCGACGAAGGACGTGGCGGCGGTGTCGAGGTAGAGGTAGGTCTCGGCGCCCATCGGCTCGGAGACGTCGACCTTTACCTCCGCGCTGCGGCCGGGCGCGGGCGCATTCACGGTGAGCGCGTCATGGATGTCCTCGGGCCGGATGCCGAAGACGATCGAACGGTCCACGTGTCCCGCGGCGCGGGCGGAGAGGGCATCGTCCAGCGCGACGGTGAGCGGCGGACCCTTCTCGTTGGCCTCGACAAAGGACAGGTGGTGGCCCGCGCGCCGGATCGTGCCGCGGAAGAAATTCATCGGCGGGCTGCCGATGAACCCGGCGACGAAAAGATTGGCCGGCCGGTTGTAGAGGGCGAGGGGCTCGGCGACCTGCATGATGTCGCCGTCGCGCATCACGCAGATGCGGTCGCCCATCGTCATCGCCTCGACCTGGTCGTGCGTGACGTAGATCATGGTCGCGCCGAGCCGCGCGTGGAGCTTGGAGATCTCGGTGCGGGTGGAGACGCGCATCTTGGCGTCGAGGTTCGAGAGCGGCTCGTCGAAGAGGAAGACCTTCGGCTTGCGCACGATGGCGCGGCCGACCGCGACGCGCTGGCGCTGGCCGCCGGAGAGCGCCTTGGGCCGGCGCTGCAGATAGTCCTGGAGACCGAGCATCGCCGCAGTCTCGCGCACGCGGGCGTCGATCTCCGCCCGCGGGAATTTCCGCAGCTTCAGCCCGAAGGCCATGTTGTCGTAGACCGACATGTGCGGATAGAGCGCGTAGTTCTGGAAGACCATCGCGATGTCGCGGTCCTTCGGCAGGACGGCGTTCACGACGCGGCCGTCGATCGCGACCGAGCCCGACGTGATCTCCTCGAGCCCGGCGATCATGCGCAGGGTGGTGGACTTGCCGCAGCCGGACGGACCGACGAGCACCATGAACTCGCGGTCCTCGATCGTCAGGTTGATCCCGTTGACCGCCTTGATGCCGGGGCCGCCTTTTTCGGGGTAAACCTTGACGAGGTTTTCGATGACAACTTTGGCCATGGGGCGGCGGCGCGAGGTCGCGGCCGTGAAAATCGTGTAAGGTCGGGGCGAGTCAACTTCATACCCCAATTTTTCGTTGCCTGAAAGGCGGCGCGCGTGCCTGCTCGGTGCGTCCAAGCTTTCTCCCCATGGCCGTCAAAAAATCCCCCACCTGGGCCCCGCTGACCTTCGATCTGACCCAGCCCCAGGCCGCCAAAATCGAGACTGCCCGCCGCCTGCTCGGGTTCGGAACCCAGAGCGAAGTGGTGCGCACCGCGATCGGTCAGTTCGACTTCGCCAGTTACGAGGCCCGCCGCCCCGTGCACCGGCAGATATCGGTGCGGCTCGCCCCCGAGCTGCGTGAAAAGCTCCGCCAGCACGCGCGCCGCAAGAACGTGAGCATCGGCGAACTCCTGCGCGTCGCGCTCGAGCGGCTGGTGACCTCCAAGGTCGGCTCGAAGTCCAAGGCGCGGAAATAAATCGCGGGTCGGGATCGAGGCGGAGTGGGATGGTTCCACCCGCGCCTTCGAGCCGGCTGCACGCGAAGCCACGAAGGGCACGAAGTTCGGATCCGGCGTTCGTGTTCCTCGCGGCTCTGTGTGCGACTGGCTCGTCGTGGCCGGGCTTGCGTTTCGGATTTCAGGGCGCTTTCGTTCTGGCCCTTTGTCCATGAGCCAATCACCCGCACCGCTGTCCACCTGGGCCCGCCATGTCTCGCCTTCGCCGACGCTGGCCGTCGATGCCAGGGCCAAGGCCCTGCAGGCGGCCGGCGAGGATGTCTGCGGCTTCGCGGCCGGCGAGCCGGACTTCGACACGCCGGAGCACATCAAGGAGGCCTGCATCGCCGCGCTCAAGGGCGGCAAGACGAAGTACGGGCCGACTCCCGGCATCGAGCCGCTGCGCGCGGCGATCGCGGCCCGCTACCTCCCGGACTACAACCTGAAGGTGACGCCGGCCCAGGTGGTCGTTTCGCCCGGCGGAAAGTTTTCCTGCTATCTCGGCGTGCTGGCCACCTGTTCGCCGGGCGACGAGGTCATCGTCCCGGCGCCATTCTGGGTGAGCTATCCCGAGATGGTGAAGTTCGCCGGAGCCACGCCCCGGCTGGTGCTCGCGGACGACCGCACGGGCTTCAAGCTCACTCCGGCGCAGCTGGAGGCGGCCATCACGCCGCGCACCCGGCTGCTGATCCTCAACTCACCCTCGAACCCGACCGGCGCCGTCTACACGAGGGCCGAGCTGGCGGCGCTCGTCGCGATCGCGGTGAAGCACAATCTCTACATCCTGTCCGACGAGATGTACGAGCACCTCGTCTACGACGGCGTGCAGCCGACGTGCGTCGCCACGCTGAGTCCCGAGGCCGAGGCGCGGACGATGATCGTGGCCGGCTTTTCCAAGACCTACGCGATGACCGGCTGGCGGCTGGGCACGCTGGTCGCGCCGCCGCCGCTCGCCAAGGCGGTGTCGGAGCTGCAGAGCCAGATGTCTTCGAACGTCACGACCTTCGCGCAGTATGGCGCGCTGGCGGCGCTGACCGAGAAGGAGAAGACCGCCGCGGCGCTCAAGACGATGCTGGCCGCCTTCGACCGTCGCCGGAAGTTCCTGCACGCGGGCCTCAACCGCATTCCCGGCATCTCCTGCCTCCTCGCGCAGGGCGCGTTCTACCTGTTTCCGAACGTCTCCCGCTTCGGCCTGAGCGACCTCGAATTCTGCAACCGCCTGCTCGACGCGGAAAAGGTCGCCGCCGTCCCCGGCAGCGCGTTCGGCGCGGAGGGCTACCTCCGCCTGAGCTACGCCACGAGCGACGAGACCATCGCGAAGGGCCTGGAGCGGCTGACCCGGTTCTGCGCGACGCTGCGGAAGTAGCGGACGGCGTCCTTTTGGACGCCAAACGTCCAACGCTCAACATTCAACGTCCAACGTTCAAATGTGGAACCGATGGACGTTGGAAGGTGAAGGTTGAAGGTTGAACGTTCCCGCGCGCCGCGCGCGGGCGTTCTTGCAAACCCGCTGGGCCTGAATCTCTTTTCGGCTTCATGCCCGTGAAGTTCCAGGATTACTACGAGACGCTGGGCGTCTCCCGCAGCGCGAGCGCCGACGAGATCAAGCAGGCGTTCCGCCGGCTCGCGCGCGTCCATCATCCGGACGTGGCGAAAAACAAGGCGACGTCGGAGGCGAAATTCAAGGAGATCAACGAGGCCTATGAGGTGCTCGGCGATCCGGCGAAGCGCCGGCGCTACGACGAGCTCGGGGCGGACTGGCAGCGGCAGGGCGCGCCCGACGCGCCGCCGGGCGGCGTTCCGCGCGGCTGGAGACAGGCGGGCCCGGGGGAGTCCGAGTTCGAATTCGGCGGGACCGGCTTCAGCGATTTCTTCGAGTCGTTCTTCGGCGGGAGTCACGACGGCTTCCGGTCGCGCCGCCGGCCGGCGGCCGGTCCGGACGACGAGGAGGACGAATTCGCGCACGAGGGCCAGGACGTCGAGGCCGACCTGCTGGTCTCGCTCGAGGAGGCGCTGCGGGGCTCGGTGCGCAAGGTGACGCTGCGCCGCTCCGGCCATGGCGGCGAGCCGGGCCGCAGCGACACCTATCAGGTCCGGATTCCCGCGGGCGTGCACGAAGGCCAGCGCATCCGCCTTGCCGGGCAGGGTGGCGCCGGGGCGGGTGGCGGCGCGGCCGGCGATCTGTACCTGCGCGTGCGGCTGGCGCGCCATCCGGATTTCAGCGTGCAGGGCGCGGACCTGTACTGCGACCTCGACGTCGCGCCCTGGGAGGCGGTGCTGGGCACGCAGGCGACCCTTCCGACGCTCGACGGCGCGACCGCGCTGCGCGTGCCGGCGGGCACCGCGGGCGGCAGCCAGCTGCGCCTGCGCGGCCTCGGCCTGCCCCGGGCGGACGGCAGCCGCGGCGACCTGTACGCCATCGTGCAGATCCGCACGCCGACCCAGGTTTCGGCCGGGGAGCGTGCGCTGTGGGAGCAGCTCGCGAAAACGTCCCCGTTCCATCCGCGCGAAACATAGGGGCGTCGCCGGCTGGCGGCACCGAGCCCGCGCGGGTGTCACGCAATACGTGACACCGTGGACGCGCCGGGAAAGATGGAAGGCGTCGCGCCGGCGTGAAGCCAGCACGTTCCCCTTGGATTTGGGCGGCGGCTTGGTGAGGCTTGTCAGACAAGCACCGACAGCGCGCTGCGCGGGAGAGGAGTCCCACTATCAGCCCCCCGCCGACAGATGCGGGCCCGGAAATCGGATAGGCTGGTCCCATGAGCCTTTCCACATTCGTCATCTTCAGCACCGCCTTCGCGCTGCTCTATGCCGTGGCCTTCACGCAGCAGCTTCGCGCCTATCAGCCCATCCGGATGGCCGAGGATTTCAGCCCTGGCATCAAGGAGGCGTCCTGGTCGGGCCTCCGGCCGGGCGGCGCGTTCGAGCCGGACGAGCATCGCCCCGACGTTCCGGTCCGGCAGCTGGCCTTCGAGTACCGCAGCCCGGGCAGCCTGATGGTGGAAAGGCTCCGGCGGGCGGCGCTCGCGGGCGACCCGCGCGCGCAGTTCAACCTCGGGCTTTGCTACGAGAACGGCCGCGACGTGGAGAAGGACCTGACCGAGGCGATCCGCTGGTTTCGCGCCGCGGCGGAGCAGGGCTACGACGAGGCCCAGTACGCGCTCGGCTGCTGCTACAACGGCGAAGAGGGATTTCCCCGCGATGCGGCGGAGGCGATCAAGTGGTGGACGCGCGCCGCGGAGCAGGGTTTCGCGGATGCGCAATACTGCCTGGGCCTGAGCTATTACATGGGGCAGGGCGTGGCCAAGGACGTGGCCGAGGCCACGCGCTGGTGGCGTCACGCCGCCGAGCAGGACCACCCGAACGCGGAGTATTTCCTCGGCCTTTGTTACTTCACCGGCCTCGGGGTCGAAAAGGAGCCGAAGCTCGCCCTCTATTGGCTGCGCCGGGCCTCCGCGCTCGGGAACGAGAACGCGCGGCTCGCGCTGAAGAAAATCGGCGACAGCGGCGAGGCAACGCAGGCGAGGAACTGACGCGGCGAAATCTCAAACGCCAAAATGTTTTCCAGCCAGACTAAAGCTCCTCGGCGCACCCGCTGGAAATTTTCCGGCTGAAATTTCTTTGGCGTTTGGGATCTGGCGTTTTGAAATTTCGCCCGCTGCTTTGATTTTCCCTTCAACCGGCGCCTCGGGCCTCGCTACCGGATCTTCGAGAGCAGCTCGCGGGCGCCCTCATAGCTGGGCTGCAGCCGGAGCACGGCCTGGAGATGCTGGCGCGCCTCGGCGGCGTGGCCGGGGAGGTTCAGCAGGGCGACCGCGAGGTTGAAGTGCGCGTCGGGGGAATTCGGCTGCAGGCGGAGCGTCTCGTTGAACTGGGTGATCGCCTCCGGCACCCGGCCCTGCACGTAGAACGCGTTGCCCAGGTTGATGTGCGCCTCCACGTAGTCGGGCTTGAGGCGGACGGCCTCCTGGTACTCGGCGATCACGTCGCCCATGTGGCCGGGGACATTGATCCAGGCGTTGCCCAGATTGTAATGGGCCTCGGCGTGGTTGGGTTCCAGGCGGATGGCCTCCTGATACTGGGCGACGGCATCGTTCAGCCGGCCCGGCTGACCGGCCCAGACGTTGGCGAGATTGTAGTGCGCCTCGGCGAAGCCGGGCTTCAAACGAATGGCCTCGGTATATTCGGCGACCGCCTCGTTGAGTCCGCCCGGCTGCGTGAGGAGCGCGCTGCCGAGATTGTTGTGGGCCTCCGCCAGCTCCGGCTTGAGGCGGATCGCCTCGCGGTACTGCGCGATCGCGTCGGCGCGCCGGCCGGGCTGGTCCAGCCAGAGGTTGCCAAGGCTGTAGTGCACCTCGGCATAACCCGGCCGGAGGCGCAGGGCCTCGTTGTACTCGGCGACCGCCTCGTTCAGGTGTCCCGGCACGCCGGCCCAGGCGTTGCCGAGGCTGTGGTGCACCTCGGGATAATTGGGCTTCAGGCGCAGCGCCTCGCGGAACTGGGCGGCGGCGTCGCCGGCCCGGCCCGGCACCTTCAGCAGCGCGTTGCCGAGATTGTAGTGCACCTCGGGGTAGTCCGACTTCAGCTTCAACGCCTGCTCGTACTGGGCGATGGCGTCGTTGAGCCGCCCGGGCTGGTCCATGAGGGCGCTGCCCAGGTTGTCGTGCGCGTCGATGTACGTGGGATCGAGGCGCAGCGCGGCCTCGTATTGCGCGATGGCCTCGCCGGTTCGCCCGGCCGTGTAGAGGTGATGACCGAGATTGTTGTGTGCCCGCGCGCTCTCCGGACGTTTCGCCACGGTGTCGGCCCAGAGCGAGGTTTCCGTCCGGTAGGCGGCGTTGCGGGCGAACGTCACCCCCGCCAGCACGGCGGCGACGGCGAAGAAAACCGGAATGACCCGGCGTCCACCCCACCGGTAGCCCTCGGCCACCACGAGCGCGATGATGGCCGCGAGCGGCAGGTACATGCGGTGCTCGACGATGATCTGGAGCGTTGCGGGGAGGACGCTCGTGGGCGCGAGGATCAGGAAAACCCAGGCACCGAGAAAGCCGGCCGCCGGCCAGCGCTTCAGCGCCACGACGGTGGCCCAGAGCAGCGCGAGGACGGGAATCGCCCAGAGCAGTGCGACGCCCAGCCCGGGCGGCGGGATCTCCCCGTAGTCGAACACGAGCGGCCAGGGGACAAACGTCAGCCAGAAGTAACGCGTCACCGCCTCGAACTGCGTCAGCCCGTGCCCGAACCACATTCCGACATCGGCGAAGTGGAACGTGCCGCCGCGGTCGCCGCCCGCGGCCGCGAGGAAGCCGAGCAGCGGGAGCCAGGTGGCGAACAAGGAAAGATGCTGCGCCCGGTGCGCCCGCCAGGCGTCGCGGAAGCTCCCGCTCACGAAAGTCCGGTCATAGAGCAGGACGAGCACGGGCGCGAGGGCCGCGATCTCCTTGGTGCCCGCGCCGAGAAAACAGGCGCCGACGGAGAGGGCCCGCCACCGTCCCGGCTGCGGCGAGTCCACGGAGCGGATGAATCCGTAGAGCGTCAGGAAAAAGAACAGCCCCATCAGGGATTCCGCGCGCTGGATGATGTACGTCACCGCCTCGGTCTGCAGCGGATGCACCACCCACAGCAGCGCGATCGCCAGTGCGAGCGTCCCTGCCTGCGGCCCGAAGGTGCCGGCCAGCACGGGGCGCCGGAAGGTCCGCCGTGCGATGCCGAACAGAGTGAGGGCCGCGAGCGCATGGATGACGAGATTGAGGGCGTGGTAGCTCCACACGTGGAGGCCGCTGACGGCGTAGTTCAGCCCCAGGCTGAAGTTCAGCACCGGCCGTCCCGCAACGGAGATGCCGCCCTGCGCCGGCGGCGGCCACCAGGCGCTCCACAGGCTGTGGAGCGTGGCGTTGTCCGGGATGGACGTGAGATCGTCGAAGACGAAGGGCCCGTGAAAGCTGTTCGCGTAGGCGAGAGCCGCGGCGAGGACGATGACGGCCGCCGCCAATCCTGTCCTTTGGCGGGTAGATTCGTCCGCGAGCGGGGCAGGGGTGGAAATTGCGGCCGGATCGAGGCTCATGCGTAACGGCGAAGATTGGGCCGCGGCCGCCTCGTCGCCAACGTCCAAGTTGGAAGACGCCGAGACACACCCCGCCCGTTGGGCACCCCTCTTTCTAGAGGGGAGCTTGATCCGGCAGGCTCCCCTCTATCAAGAGGGGTGGCGCGAAGCGACGGGGTGTGTCGGCTCGGCGGGCTGCGTCGGCCTGTTTCTCATTTCGCCGCCTTGTCGACCTCCACCGCAAAGATGTAGGTCGGCCCGAACATATTCGAGCGGAAGAAAATCAGCTTCTGGTCGGGGCTGAAAAAGACGTTCGGCTCGAGCAGGTAGCCGTGTTTCGCCATGTTGACGAGGCGCTCGGAGTGCAGGATGCCGGGATGCGGCAGCCCTTTCTCGGGGGTCGTCGAGTCGTCGATCCGCTCGGGACGGAAGAGGTAGAGCCACTCGTTGTCGTGCGTCGCCCACGTGCACCACTCCGGTGCGCTCGAGGTGCCGTCGCCGCAGAAGAGCGTGCCGTCGCGCGTGGCGTTGTAGTGGATCGACCACTCGCTGTTCGGCAGGTGATACCAGACGCGCTCGCCGCTATCGACGTTGTACGTGGCGAGATAGAACGAGGTGCCGAACGGCATGTGGAGATCGTAATAGATCGTCTTGCCATCGTAGCTCCAGAACTCGTGGCCGGACGCCTCCATGCCCATGGTGCGCTTGTGCAGGAGGGCGTTGCCGGTGCCGTCGGTCCGGATGGTCCAGATCCGGTCGACCTTCCACCAGGAGCCCTCGTGGCAATACATCAGCAGGGTGGGGTCGGTGGGCGAGAACAGCAGGTGGTTGAGCCAGTCGGTGCTCCTCAGGATGACGTTCCGCTTCCCCGTGTTCAGGTCGATCGTGTACATCTCCATCGGCAGGCGCGCGGCCAGCCGGGCCTCCATCATCTCGACCTTGTTGACCGGCTGCACGCCGACTCCGCCGCGCGCGCCCTGGCCCTGGCGCTGGCCGGCGGCCTTCTGGTTGTAGTCCGGGCCGTCGCCCACGATCGTGGCGCCGGCGGCGAGGGTCTCGTCGGCGTTGACCGTGTCGATCCCGCCGCGGCCGGGCAGGTCGGCCAGCTTCCTGGTTTCGCCCGTGTCGATGTTCGTGGCGTACAGCGCCCGCTCGGCGGCCTTGATGTAGAACACGCGCGGGGTCTTGCGCCCCACCACGACCGCCCGCACCGGCCCGGGGACCAGCGGGCGGGTCTTGAAGGTCGCGAGCTCCATCACCGAGATGCCTTCGGGGGTCGTGAAGACCATCTCCTTTCCGTCGGGCGTGAACGGGTTGACGTTGAAGTAGAAGCTGAGCGTGTCGGGCTCGTCCGTGATGCGGTGCACGCGGTGGCCGGTATCGGGATCGATCCAGGTCTTTGGCGGGAGCTCGGCGGCGGCGAGCCGGGTGCAGAGCAGCAGCGCCGCGGCGGAAAGGAGCAGGCGGGGGGATCCGGTGTTCATGGGGACGGAAATCAGGCGAGCTTGAGTTCGCGGAGCGCGGCGCCGACGGCGCTGAGGTTTTCCGGCTTCATCGCGGCGTGGCTGGTGGAGATGACCATGCCGACGCCGCCGGCTCGGAAGATGGCGTGGACGCAGTCGCGCACGCCCTCCGGCGTGCTGCTCTGCTGCTGGACGTCGATGCCGAGCCCCGGACAAATGCGCGTGTTGGAGCCCGCGACGCCTTCGACGGCGCGCTTGGTCTCGCGGTAGACATAATCGCTCGAGAACGGCGCGAACATCCGCCGCGGTCCGCCCTTCACGGTGGAGGGCGCGGCCGGGCCGCCGACGATCTCGGCGTACGACTTCTCCTTCAGGTCCATCACGCTGTACTCGAAGTCGAGGAGCTGCTGCTTGCCGAGGTCGCCGAAGATATTCTGCGTCAGGCTGTCGACGAACGACGTCATGCGCTCGCCGGCGGGGTTCTCGTAGACGACGGGCTTAAGGAAGTCGGAATACTCCGTGTACGGCCGGTAATCCTGCTCGGCGCGGTACATCGGGTTGAACGCGATGTTGTGCCAGATGTGGAAGCCGATCTGCACGTCCGGCTTCAGCGCCTTGGCCTTTGCATAGAACTCGCGCTGCATCTCGCGCATGCTGTCGGACCAGAAAGTCTCCCAGACCAGCAGCTCGGGATGGCGGAGGAGAAGGCGCCAGAACTCCACGTAGTAGCCGTCGCGGGGCCGCTTGCCGGCACGGCCGTCGCGCACATAGGGCTCGAGGGCGAGATAGGCCTCCTTCACGCGCCCGATGTCGATGCCCTGCTTGGCGGCCTTCGCGGCGCAGTGCTCGCAGAAGCACGAGGTGTGTCCGGGGTCGCTCTTCGCCCCGTGGTGCCACGCGCCGAGGGCGTTGCCGAGCGGGCCCTGGCGTTCCGAGCCGCGCTGGAGGCCGTCGACATCGTAGGAACGGATGAAGTCCTCGATCTCGGCCGCGATGAGATTGCGGAAATAGGGATTGTTCAGGCATGGGCCGCCCGGGTGGCCGGTCGTGCGGCGTCCGTGGAGGTCGACCTCGTACAACTGGTCCATGCCCTTGATCCTCGGTTGCGGGCGATTGTCCTCCTCCATCCAGGGATAAACCTTGATCCCGCGCTTCCGGGTCTCGGCGGTGATCTTCTGCATCGTGTCCGGCAGGTTGGGATCGCCCGGGCCCAGGCCGTGCGGCTGCATGAGGACGTCGCGGTAGTACTGCGGATGCGCGGTGACGAAGTTGCCGGCGGGATCCGCCTTCGGGTCGAGGCCGCCCCACGACGCCTCGAAGAGGTTCGCATGCAGGAACAGCGTGTTGACGTTTGCCCGCGTCTGGACGTCGTCGAGGAAACGGTTGATGCCGTACTGCAGCAGATAGGAGGACTCCGCCTGGAAGCCGATCATCGGCTTCGTCGTGGCGGCAGTCGCGTCCGCGGCGGCCGCGCGGGCGCCGCTCGCGCCGAGCCCGAGGCCCGAGCCCACCGCAGTCGCGGCCAGGGCGGCGGTGCGGACAAATTCACGGCGGGAGATCGGCTGGGGATCGTTGGCGGGGGTCTTCATGAGGAAAGGGGATTCCCATTGCACGCCGGGGGGAGGGGGAAGGGCGCGCGCCAAGGCCAGACGCGCTGCCGTCACCGAGGTTGTCCAAAACCCACCCAAGGCAACCCTTTTACCCCTGCGGCGTCAGTCATTGAACGTTGAACGCGGGAGATTGAACGCTGAAGGTTCCCCGCTTCCTCGCCACTATTTTCTCTGCGGCGTGGGCGCCGCGCTGATCCAGACGGGAATCAACTGGCAGCAATTTCATCACCTGCATGACCGCCTCACGGCGGCGGGGCTGACCTCCTCCTCCATCAACTCCCTGCTGGCGACCGGGCGCGGCGAGCTGCCGCTGGATCCAGCGGTCAGGGCGGCGCTCATCGAACTTTATGGGATTTACGCGAGTCCGATGCTCGGCGCCTCCGGGGCAATTTACGGACTTCTGGTGGCATTTGGGTTTCTCCATCCCAATGCCAAACTTGGCCTGATGTTCGTGCCGGTCCCGATCCCGGCGAAATTCTTCATCCCGGGCCTGCTTCTGCTCGATTTGTTCTCCGGGGTCACCGGCTTTTCGATTTTCGGCGCCGGCATCGCCCACTTCGCCCACCTGGGCGGCGCCGCGATCGGCTTCCTCCTCATGCTGCTCTGGCGTCACCGCGGCCGGGCGTCCGTGAGGTTGATTTGAGCGGGACGGATCCGACGGTTTCAGGCCGCCACCCCGAGCGAAGGGCCGTGCCCACCTGACTCCTCGGGCTGCTTGCCCAAGGCGCCTTCCCGCTCGACGTCAGCTCTGGGGGCGGGCGCCTCCCGGCGCTCCCGGGCCTCCCCGGCCTCCACCGCCGCCGCGGGCGGGCAGGGGCGGAGCGGGTTTTCCTTGGGCGAGCGGCGTGGGCTGGTCGTCGGAGCGCTTGACCCACTTGTAGATCCTCGAGGAGTTCTGCCAAAAGTATTTCTCCTGCTGCGCGCGCGTCTTGGTGGAGAAGAACTGCTGCATCAGGCCGACCTCCTCGGGGATGGTGGCCACGCCGTAGCTGTTGGGATAATCCGTGCCGAACATGACGCGGTCCTCGCCGAAGGCCTGGAACAGGTACTCCAGCCGCTCGCGCAGGAACGCATAGTTCTTCACGATGATGCCATTGTCGCCGGGCTTGGGATGGTAGACCTCGGTGAGCTTGACGAAGATATTGGAGCGCGCCGCCATCTCCTTGATCACCGCCTCGTAAGCCGCCTGGTTGTCGGGCGTGGGATCGAAACTGGGCAGGTGGTCCATGATGATGCGCAGGTCTGGCACGGCGTCGGCCAGCAGCACGTTGGCGTTCATCAGGTCCATGCTGGGGTTGGCGGTGTCCAGCGCCAGGTCGGCCTCCGCCAGCAGCTTCAGATTGGCGACCTGGGCCGGATTGAGCGCCACCTTGCCACCGGCGTCCCGGGTGTAGAAACGGCTGGAGCGGATGGCGCGAAAGAGCGGGTCGCGATGAAAGTGGTTCAGGTATTTGGGGAAATCGCCCGAGCCGGGATCGATGTTCCCCGAGACGCCGACCATGAAGGGATTGTCGCGGCAGACCTCCAGATACCAGAGGTTGTCGTCGAGAAATTGGGCGCCGGATTCCACCACAATGGCGCCGACGATTCCGGCGGGCCGCGCCAGCTCGGCATACATCGCGGGCGTCGACGGCTTGTTCAGCTGCCGGTAGAACAGCCCGCCCGTGTAGCCGGTGAAGACGGGACGGGTTTGGTCGAAGAGATGGATATGGCTGTCGATGACGGGGACGGCGCCCGGCTGTGGCGGCAGCGCCTGCGGCGCATCCGGCGTGGCCGGGGCCGGGCCGTTTTTCTCATCCCAATCCGCCGCGCCCTTGGGGTCCTGCGCGGCGGCGAGTGCGTGACCCATGCCGGCAAGCGTGGCGCCCGTCATGGCCGCGGTGCCAAGGAATTGCCGGCGAGACATTCTGTTGCCCATCGTAGGTTTCCTTTCCTCACTCTTGGTTGGTGGCGGATTGCGAGACGATGCATTGGGCCGAGTTGCGCATCGAAGCAAACTGAAACCCCTCCTCGCTGAAAATCCAGTTTCCTGGGTGACAATGGGAATAGACCGTGAGGGGCCAGGCCGCAGATTTGCAGATTGACCCATTTGAAGGTCTCCTTGGCCTGAACATCGTCAGGCATCCAAACGAAGCCATAAAATGACAAGAGTTCGCGTTGCCAGCTTCACGATCTCGCTCGACGGCTACGGAGCGGGGCCCAACCAGGATCTCGAGCATCCGCTCGGCGTGGGCGGGACGGATCTGCACGGGTGGCTGTTTCATACCCGCACGTTCCAGAAGACCTTGTTCGGGAAGGACGGCGGCACGACCGGGGTGGACGATGATTTCGCCGCCCGCGGTTTCGAGAATATCGGGGCGTGGATCCTCGGACGGAACATGTTCAGTCCCCATCGCGGTCCCTGGTCAGACCCGAACTGGAAGGGATGGTGGGGGGACAATCCGCCGTATCACGTTCCGGCCTTCATCCTGACGCATCATGCCCGTCCCTCGATCGAGATGGAGGGCGGCACGACGTTCCATTTCGTGACGGGCGGCATTCACGAGGCGCTGGAAAGGGCCCGCGCGGCGGCCGGCGGCAAGGACGTGCGCATCGGCGGCGGGGCGGGCACCATCCGGCAGTATCTGGCCGTGGGCCTCATCGATGAGATGCACATCGCCATCTCCCCCGTGCTGCTCGGCAGCGGAGAACGGCTGTTCGAGGGGGCTGACCTGCGGGCGCTGGGCTACGCCTGCGTCGAGTTCGTGGCCTCGGAGAAGGCCACGCATGTCGTCTTACGACGCCGGGGGTAGACTGAAGACGTCAGGCTTGGATGTTGGATCCCGCAGCCGAATCCCCGTCGATCTCGGAAGATTTCACACAGAGACACGGAGGACACAGAGAAGGCCTATCGGTTTTCCGCTCTGTGTTCTCCGTGTCTCTGTGTGAACTTGTAAGCCTTGTGGGCTGCTTCTGCTGTCCGTGATCAGAGCGAGGCCAGGATGGCGTTCAGGGTTGGGCTGGGGCGGAGGGCGGCGGAGGCTTTCTTGTCATCCGGCTGGTAGTAGCCGCCGACGTCGGCCGGCTTGCCCTGCACGGCGAGGAGTTCGGCGACGATCTGCTTTTCGGCGGCGGCGAGCTTTTCGGCGACCGGTTTGAAGATCCGCTGCAGATCGGCGTCCGTCGTCTGAGCCGCCAGGGCCTGGGCCCAGTAGAGGCAGAGGTAGAAATGGCTGCCGCGGTTGTCGATCGTGCCGAGCTTGCGGCCGGGGGACTTGTCGGTCTCGAGGAACTTGCCGTTGGCGGCGTCGAGGGTGTCGGCGAGGACCTTGGCCTTCGCGTGCTTGGCGACGATGCTGAGGTGCTCGAAGGAGGCGGCGAGGGCGAAGAACTCGCCGAGGGAGTCCCAGCGCAGGTAGTTCTCCTGCTGGAACTGCTCGACGTGCTTCGGCGCCGAGCCGCCGGCGCCGGTTTCGAAGAGGCCGCCGCCGTTCATGAGGGGGACGATCGAGAGCATCTTCGCGCTCGTGCCGACCTCGAGGATCGGGAAGAGGTCGGTGAGGTAGTCGCGCAGGACGTTGCCGGTGACGCTGATCGTGTCCTGCCCGGCCTTGAGGCGGACGAGCGTGGCCTCGCACGCGGCGGCGGGCGCGAGGATCTTGAGGTCGAGTCCCTTGGTGTCGTGCTGCGCCAGGTACTTGTTCACCTTGGCGATGATCTGCGCATCGTGCGCGCGCTTGGCATCGAGCCAGAAGATCGCGGGCGTGTTGCTGAGGCGCGCGCGGTTGACCGCGAGCTTCACCCAGTCCTGGACGGCGGCGTCCTTCGTCTGGCAGGCGCGCCAGATGTCGCCGGCGTCCACCTCGTGCTCGAGGAGCACTTGGCCGGAGGCCGGAGGACGGACGCCAGCCGCCGGTTCGGAATTGGCCTCCGGCTTCTGGCCTCCGGGCTCCAGATTCACGACCACGACGCGAATCTTACCGGCAGCCGGGGCGACGAAGGTCTTGTTGTGGCTGCCGTACTCCTCGGCGGCCTGGGCCATCAGGCCGACGTTCGGGACGGAGCCCATCGTCTTCGGGTCGAAGGCGCCGTGCTTCTTGCAGAAGTCGATCGTGGCGGCGTAGACACCGGCGTAGGAGCTGTCGGGGATGACGCAGAGGGAGTCCCGCAGCTTGCCGGCCGTGTCGTACATCTTGCCGCCGGCGCGGATCATGGCGGGCATCGAGGCGTCGATGATGACGTCGGAGGGGACGTGCAAGTTGGTGATGCCCTGGTCGGAGTTCACCATGGCAATGCCGGGGCCGGCGGCGTAGGCCGCCTTGATGTCGGCCTCGATCGCGGCCTTCTTGTCGGCGGGCAGCCTGGCGAGCTTCTCGACGAGATCGCCGAAGCCATTGTTCAGGTCGACGCCCAGCTCGGTGAAGGTCGCGGCATGCTTCGCGAGGAGGTCCTTGAAATAGACCCGCACGGCGTGGCCGAAGAGGATCGGGTCGGAGACCTTCATCATCGTGGCCTTGAGATGGAGGGAGAACAGCACGCCGTCGGCGCGGGCCTTGGCGATCTGCTTCTCGTAGAAGGCGACGAGGGCCTTCCGGCTCATGCGCGTGGCGTCGAGGATCTCGCCGGCCTTGAGCGGGGTCTTGTCCTTCAGGACCTTCACGGAGCCGTCGGCGCCCACGAACTCGATGCGGACATTCGTCGCCGCAGGGACAGTCACTGATTTCTCGTTCGAGAAGAAGTCGTCCTGCCCCATGGTGGCGACCGAAGTCTTCGAATCCGGCGACCACTTCCCCATGGAATGCGGGTGGGCCCGGGCGTAGTCCTTCACCGCCTTGGGCGCGCGGCGGTCGGAGTTGCCCTCGCGCAGGACGGGGTTGACGGCCGACCCCTTGACCTTGTCGTAGCGCGCCTTCGCGTCCTTCTCGGCGTCGGTCTTCGGCGTCTCGGGATAATCGGGGACGGCGTAGCCGTGGGCCTGGAGCTCCGCGATGCACTCCTTCAGCTGCGGCACCGAGGCGGAGATGTTGGGCAGCTTGATGATGTTGGCCTCGGGCTTGAGCGTGAGCGCGCCGAGCTCGGCGAGGGCGTCGCCGGTCTTCTGGGCGGCGGGGAGCTTGTCCGCGAACGCCGCCAGGATGCGTCCCGCGAGGGAGATGTCGCGCGTCTCCACCGTGATCCCCGCGTGCCGGGCGAAGGACTGCACGATCGGCAGGAGCGAATAGGTGGCGAGCGCGGGGGCCTCGTCGGTCTTGGTGTAGAAGATGGTGGGCATTTAAGTTCCAAGTATCAGGGGGCAGGTGGCAGGAGTCGGCAGTCGGGAGACAGAGGACGGAACAAAGGGGACGGGGGACGGCCGGTCAAAAGGAAACAGGCGGCGGGTAGCCAAGGCCGAACGTTCAACGTCCAACGCCCAGCATTGAACGTTCAACGCCGGAGTTCCTGGTCCGAACATTGAACGTTGAGCGTTGGACGTTGGATGTTGGACGTTGAAAAGGCTTCACTGTGGGCCCGTCGATCCAAACGCCTTCAACCAGGAGGGTGGACATCGTGGCGGGGAGGCCGCGGTCGTGGTTGAGGAGGCGGTTGACGAGCAGGTCCACGGCGGCGGCGCCGATGGCGGGGGAGCGCTGGTCGATGCCGGCGCGGTCGGGGGTGCAGCGGTCGAGGTCGACGAAGCCGACATCCGCAGGCACGCGCCGGCCGAGCTGCTTCAGCCAGGCGAGAAGGTCGTTGCCCTGGCCAAGGACGACGTCGGGCCGGTGGCGGCGGAACCAGGTCGAGAATTTCTTCGGCGAGAGCTCCGCGAGCCACAGCGGCGGGACACGCTCGGCCGCAGGGCGCTCGGCGAGCTGGCGGAAGAACGGGGCGGACCAGGCGCCGCCGGTCTTGGCCTCCTGGTAGTCGCGCAGGACCAGGCCGGGACGCCGGTAGCCGCGGCGGGCGAGTTCGGCGAGGGCGCGGGTCATGCCGCCGAAGTGGTGGTGGACGGCGCAGGGCAGGGGCAGGTCGGGAAACGGCGTGCCGATCTTCACCGCGCAGAAGCGCGACCAGTCGAGCTCCGGCGTCTGGGTCCAGCCGGTCGTGGGCCCGACGATCAACCCGGCGACGCCGCGCGCCTCGAGGATGTCGGTGGCGCGCGCGGGCGCCAGCCCCGGTTCGCGCATCCAGAACGGCTGGAGCTGCAGCCCGAGCTGCGCAGCGCGCTGGCCCGCGCCATCGAAGAACTGCCGGAAGGTGAGCTGCTGCCGCCAGCCGGCCGCGGTCGTGTCGAACGTCAGATAGGCGATCTGTCCGAGCTCCTTGAAATGTCCGCGCACCCGGATGCGCCGCATGACCTCCCCGAGCAGCGGGCTGTGCCGGTAGCCGAGCGACGCGGCGACCCGGCGGACGCGCCCCGTGGTCGCGGCGGACAGCGCGGGATGCGAGCGCAGGGCGCGCGAGGCGGTGGACTTGGAGACGCCGGCCGTGCGGGCGATCTCGGCCAGCGTGGGAGCGGACCGCGGACGGTGCCTGGAGACGGGAGAAGGTTTCAAAGATGTATCCTTTCGCACAGAGGCGCAGAGACGCAGAGAGGGAGCGAAGAATTGCAGATGGATGAAGGACGGGGAAGAGCTCTGCGCCTCTGCGTCTCTGTGCGAGACTGGTTCGGCTGGATCGGATTCATGGGCGGAGCGTGAACGTCCGTCTGGTTTTATGCAACCGTTGCACGAAGCGGGACTGGCCGGGGACGATTGCGGACTCTAACTCGTCGTTTTTACTCTTCCTGCCTCCATGAAGTCCCGACCCTGCCTTCGCCTCGCCCTGCTCGCCGCGCTGCTGGTTTCGCCCCTGGTGGCGGCCGAGGCGCGCTTCACGCCCCCGGCCTCGCCGCGGGCGACCTACAACTTCAACCCGGGCTGGAAATTCTCCTTCGGCGATGCGGCCGGGGCGGACCAGCCGGGCTTCGACGACTCGGCCTGGGCGGCCGTCAGCCTGCCGCACACCTGGAACGAGACGGACACCTACCGCGCCTACATCAGCCACGGCGGCGGCGACCAGAGCGAGAAGATGTTCGGCGTGGGCTGGTACCGGAAGCACTTCAAGCTGCCGGCATCGGCCGACGGGCAGAAGGTCTTCCTCCAGTTCGACGGCATGCGGCAGGCCGGGCGCTTCTTCCTCAACGGCCAGCCGGTCGGCAAGTACGAAAACGGCGTCACGGCCGTCGGGCTCGACATCACGAAATTCGCCAAGTTCGGCGGCCAGGACAACGTCCTCGCGGTGAAGGTGGACAACAGCCCGGACTACAAGGAGGAGGCGACGGGCACGGCGTTCGAGTGGAACGCGAAGGACTTCAACCCGAACTTCGGCGGCCTCAACCGCGACGCGACGCTGATCGTCGCGGGCCGGATCCACCAGACGCTGCCGCTCTACGAGAACCTGCAGACGACCGGCGTGTACGTCTACCCGGACAACATCGACCTCGCGAAGAAGACCACGGACGTGAAGGTCGAGGCCGAGGTGGCGAACGAGACCGCGGACTACGCCTCCATCACGCTCTCGGCGGTGGTGGTGGACGCCGACGGCGTCGTGCGGGCGAAATTCGACGGCAACACGTCCGACCTCGTCGGCGGACAGTCGGAAGTCTTCACGGCCTCGGGCTCCCTCGCGGGCGCGCGCTTCTGGGACGTGAACGATCCGTACCTCTACAAGGTTTACTCGATCCTGTCGGTGAACGGCAAAGTCGTGGACGTGTGCGAGACGCAGACGGGCTTCCGCAAGGCGGAGTTCCGCGGCGGCGCCGGCACCGGCGGCGTGTGGCTGAACGGCCGCTTCGTCTGGCTGACGGGCTATGCGCAGCGCTCGGCGAACGACTGGGCCGGGCTCGGCGGCGCCTATCCCGACTGGATGCACGACTACACCCTCCGGCTGGCCCGCGAGAGCAACGCGAACTACCTCCGCTGGATGCACGTCGCCCCCGAGCGCGCGGACGTCGCGGCCTGCGACCGGCTCGGCATCGTCGAGGTCTGCCCGGCGGGCGACAAGGAGCGGCTCGTGACCGGCCGCCAGTGGGAGCAGCGCGCGGAGGTCATGCGCGACACGATCATCTTCTACCGCAACAGCCCGAGCATCCTCTTCTGGGAGGCGGGCAACACGATCGTGACGCCGGAGCAGATGAACCAGATGGTCGCGCTGCGGAAGGAGCTCGACCCGCACGGCGGCCGCGCGATGGGCTCGCGCGACAACGACCAGTCCGACCTCAACAAATTGCTCACGCCGATGTCGGAGTACTACGGCGTGATGATCGGCCAGGCCCCGCAGGCCGACAAGGTCTCGGGTGACGACATCTTCCGCGGCTACGCGCTCGCGCGCCGCGACAAGGCGCCCCTGATCGAGACCGAGGACTTCCGCGACGAGGCCGGGCGCAACGTCTGGGACGATGCCTCGCCGCCGCACTTCGGCTTCAAGCCCAAGACCGGCTCCATCGGCGGCCGGCCGGTGGACACGTGGCACTGGAACTCCGAGACCTTCTCGCTCGCCGGCGCGACGCGCTACGCGAGCTACCTGCGCAACCGGATCGACAACACCGATCCCGTGCACGCGAAGTGGTCGGCCTACTGCTCGATCTATTTCACGGACTCCGACGCCGACGGCCGGCAGCAGGGCAGCTACGTGCTGCGCGTCAGCGGCAAGGTGGACGGCGTGCGGCTGCCGAAATCGATCTACTACGTCTCGCGGGTGATGCAGAACGAGCAGCCGGACCTGCACATCATCGGCCACTGGAATTATCCGGCGGGCACGAGGAAGACGATGTACGTGGCCGCGGTGCACTGCGACCAGGTGGAACTCTTCGTGAACGGCAAGTCGCTCGGCACGCAGACGAAGCCGTGCGTGTTCGTCGACACCTTCGGCGGCCCGCCGCCGCCGGCGACGGAGCCGGTCGGCACGGAAGGCACGGGCTGCGTCTACGCGTTTCCCGACGTGGCCTTCGAGCCGGGCGCGATCAAGGCGGTCGCGACCAAGGGCGGGAAGGTCGTCGCGCAGCAGGAAATCCAGACGGCGGGCGAGCCGAAGGCGCTCAAGCTCACCGTCCACACGAACCCGCAGGGCCTGCAGGCGGACGGCAGCGACGTCGCCCTCATCGATTTCGAAGTGGTCGACGCGCAGGGCCGCCGCTGCCCGACGGACGAGGCCCGGGTGGATTTCGCCGTGACCGGCCCCGCGACCTGGCGCGGCGGGCTGAACGCCGCGAAGCTCGACTCGACGAACAATCTCTACCTCGACACCGAGTGCGGCATCAACCGCGTGGCGGTGCGGTCCACGATGACGGCGGGGACCATCACGGTCACCGCGACCCGCGCGGGCCTCACGCCGGCGACGGTGAAGATCGAGGCGAAGCCCACGGAGATCACCGCCGGCCTCGGCCGCGCGCTGCCGCCGCGGCTTTAGGGCCTGGAAGTCGGCGGACACCTTCGGAGAGGTTCACGCGAAGGCGCGAAGAGCGCGAAGAAATGCGCCACGATTGACAGGACGCTTCGCGCTCTTCGCGGCTTCGCGTGAGACCTGCTTGAATGGGTTCCTCCTGATTTCAGCTCCTCTTTTAAAAGCAGGGCCTGTCCGCCATCGCTTCGACGAAGGCTGATACCTGCAGTCGGCTGCGCGCTACGCGCCGCTTTTCCTTTGAAGTCGGGAAGGCTCTGCGCAAGACAGGAACCGGTTCGACCCGGTTACTCCTCGCCTCCATGAGCATTCCCCGCCTTCCGCTGTTCCTCCTCGCCGTGTCGGCCCTCGGGCCGGCGTCGCTTCCGGCCCAGATCAATACCGTCCAGACCGTCGGGCAGGGTGTCTACTTCCACGAGGGCGACCCGCGGCGCGGCCACAGCAACAACGGCTGGATCGTGTTCGACGACTTCGTGCTCGTGATCGATGCGAACTATCCGTCCGGCGCGCAGATCGCGATCCCGAAGGTGAAGGAAACGACGGACAAGCCGATCCGTTTCGTCCTCAACACCCATCATCACGCCGACCACGCCTACGGCAACCAGCTCTGGGCCGACCTGGGCGCGACCCTGATCGCGACGACATCGGCGCTCGAGGAGATGAAGAAGGTCGAGACCGGCTTCTTCGGCGGCGAGCCGGGCCGGTGGGAGGCGTCGGCCAAGGTCCGGCCGGACGTCGCCGCGACCAAGCTGAAGCCGCCGCTGCTGCTTTTTCCGAAGGACCTGATCTTCGACGACGGCCACCGCCGCGTGGAGCTGCACTGGTTCGGCGTCGGGCACACGCCGGGCGACGGCTATGCCTGGATGCCGAAGGAAAAGATCCTGTTCACCGGCGACGCCTGCGTGAACGGACCGCACAACAACGTGAACGACGGCAATGTCGGCGAGTGGATCAAGACCCTCGAGCTGGTGAAGCAACTCGGCGCGGAGAAAGTCTGCCCCGGCCACGGCCCGATGGGCGGCCCCGAGATCATCGTGGACCAGCAGGCCTATTTCGTCGGCCTCGAGCGCGAGGTGAAGGCGCTGGTCGACGCGCACAAGACCGCGGCCGAGGTCAAGGCCGCGGTGCCCGCGATCGCCGCCGAACTGAAGAAAACGCCGAACATCGCGCGCTACGTGCCCACCAATCTCACGGCCCACGTGCAGAAGGTCTACCTCGAGCTCGGCGGCCAGGTGTTTCCGTCCGACCGCTGATCCTTCCCGATGAAAAAAATCCTCGCGCTTTTCCTTCTCACCGCCGCCGGCCTCTTCGGCCAGGGCCAGGAACTGAACCTCGGCTCCCACGGCAAGATCACGCTCTACCTCCTCGACGACGGCTGGAAGTTCAACGTCTCCGAATTCGCCGACCGGCTGATGGTCACCGTCGTGCCGAAATCGGGCGACGTGAACGCGAACTGCACGCTGACCGTGGCGTATCCGGAGAAGGACACGCTCACCAACAAGAGCCGCCTGCGGGACAAGGTGGAGGCCGACTCCGCGGCGATCGCGGAGCATTCCGCCGAGGGCAAGGCGGTCGCGAAGGAGTTCTCGCTGCGCTCGGGGTTCGGTTTCCACTGCGACTTCACCGATCCCGACCTGATCGGAAAGCCGCCGGAGAAGGACAACTTCAAGACGATCTCCACCGGCCTGATCCATCTCGCGCCCGACGTGCTGGTCGAGGTGGGAATCTCGGCCGACGGCTTCAAGAGCGCGCCCTACCAGACGCTGCTCGGGATGATCGAGGGCATGGATTTCACCGCGGGCACCGGGGCCGCACGGTGAAACCGTGCGGAGGCGGAAGGCTTGAGGCGCGAAGTGTGAGGCGGCCCGTCAGCTGATTTTCTCATGGCGTTTTTCATCGGGGTCGATTCCGGGACGCAGAGCGTCAAGGTCGTCGTCCTGGACACGGACAGCCGCAAGGTCGTCGCCGAGGCGCGCGCGCCGCACCGGCTGATCCCGGGTTTGCCGGCCGGCCACGCCGAGCAGCACCCGGCGGAATGGGTTGCGGCGCTGGACGAGGCGCTGCCGGCGGCGCTGGAGCGGATCGACCGCCGGCAGGTGCGGGGCATCGGGGTTTCGGGACAGCAGCACGGCTTCGTGCCGCTGGACGCCGACGGCCGGGTGATCCGTCCCGCCAAATTGTGGTGCGACACCAGCACCGTGCCCGAGTGCGCGCTGATCACGCGGCGGCTCGGCGGACCGGCGGCGGCGCTCCGCCAGACGGGAAATCTCATCCTGCCCGGCTACACCGCGCCGAAGATCCTCTGGCTGAAGCGGCACGAGCCGGCGAACTACCGGCGCCTGCGCCACGTGCTCCTGCCGCACGACTACCTGAATTTTTATCTCACCGGAAATCACTTCATGGAGCCCGGCGACGCCTCGGGCACGGCGCTGCTGGACGTGCGGAAGCGCACCTGGTCGAAGGCGGCGCTCGCGGCGGTCGATCCGCAGCTTGCCGATTTTCTCCCGCCCGTGTCCGGCTCCGACGAGGCCGCCGGCACGCTGCGGCCCGCGCTGGCGGTGAAGTACCGGCTGCCGGCGGACGTCGTCGTGAGCGCCGGCGGCGGCGACAACATGATGGGCGCGATCGGCACGGGGAACATCGCGCCGGGCGTGGTCACGGCCAGCTTCGGCACGAGCGGGACGATCTACGCGCACGCGCGGCGGCCGGTCGTCGACCCGCGGGGCGAGATCGCGGGCTTCTGCTCCTCGACCGGCGGCTGGCTGCCGCTGCTGTGCACGATGAACGTCACGACCGTGACCGAGCTGGCGCGGGCCCTTTTCGCGTACGACCATGCGGCCCTCGACACCGCGGTCGAGCTGGCGCCCGCCGGCGCGGACGGCCTCGTGCTGCTGCCTTATCTCGCGGGCGAGCGCACGCCGAACGTCCCGCTCGGCTCCGGTGCGCTGCTCGGCCTGAGCGCCGCGAGCTTCAAGCCGGGGCATCTCGCGCGGGCCGCGATGGAAGGCGTGACGCTCGGGATGAATTACGGGCTGCGCCGCCTCGCCGCCCTCGGCGTGAAGGCGGCGGAGATCCGCGTGACCGGCGGCGGGGCGAAGTCGCCGGTCTGGCGCCAGATCATGGCCGACATCTTCGGCGTGCCCGTGGTCGCGATGGTCGAGGACGAGGGCGCCGCGCTCGGCGCCGCGCTGCAGGCGGCGTGGTGCGTGGCGCGGCGCGACGGTCGCAAGGCCAGGCTCTCCGACTTCACGGATGGCGCGGTCGCCCTCGACGAGCGGACCCGGGCCGTGCCGAACCGCGCGAACGTGGCGCGCTACCGGGAAACGCAGCAGCTGCAGGACCGGCTGGGCATCGCCCTGCGGGATATTTTCCCGGCGCAGAGGAAATTGCGGGGGCGGTAAAGTTCCAAGTGCCAGGTATCAAATAGCAGGGATGTCGGCGTTGTGGGCTAGGTGTGAGTCGTCAGGACGTTGTCCCCCAAGTTGAGCCTGCTGATGGGCGGTAAGCGGTGTAGTGAACGGTGGGGTCGATGCCAGTTATATCGGTGGAGCCAGCGCTGGAGTTCTGCGGTGCGTTGATCGGAGTGGGC
>DASZQN010000020.1:0-12425 GCA_035549635.1 Opitutaceae bacterium | reverse complement strand
GTAGCCCTCCGGCCGAAGCGCCCACAAGCGGATTCTTCCGCCCGTGCCTCCGCCGCGCCCCGAACCGCCCTTACTGCGCGGCGCCGCGCCGGCCGCCCCGCTGGCCTCCGCCCATGGTCTGCTGGATCTGGCGCTGGAGCTGCTGTTGCGCCTGCTGCGTCTGCTGAAGCTGCTGCAGAGCCTGGACCTGCGCCGGGGCAAGAACGCCTTGCGCCTGCGTGATCGCCGCATTGGTGATCTGCACGCCGCCGAAGCCGCCGCGCCCGCCACCGCCGCCAAAGCCGCCGGCGACGGCCCCGAGCCCGCCGCCGCCAAATCCCCCGCCGTAACCCCCGCCGCCGAAACCGCCGCCTCCGCCGCCGCCCGCGAAGGCGCCGCCGCCGCGCTGGCCCTGCTGTGAGGTCGAGGCGAGGATCTGCACCAGCTGCTCGGTCTGGTCGCTGCTCAGGGGGGAACCGCCGAGGGCGAGCTGCTGCTGGAGCTGGTTGACCACGTTGCGCTGCGGCATGGTCTGGTTGTATTGCTGCAGCGCGGCAAAGCCGCTGTCGCCGATCGCGTCCTTGATGGCAGCGTCCGACTGGGCCTGGGCATCGGCGACCAGTTTCTGGAAGCCGGCGCGATCAGTCTGGGGATCGACCCCGGCCGCGCGCGCGGCGGCCATGGCGTCCTGGCGGGCGGACATGCTGTCGGCGATGAGAGTCTTGAGCTTGTCGCCCTGCTCAGGGGTCAGGTTGAGATTCTTGATGAGCGCGGCGTAACGCGCGTCGAGCGCGGCCCTTTGCAGCGCCTGGGCCTGCGGACTTTGCATGATGGCCTGGACGGCCGCCTGTTGCGCCGGCGTCAGGTTGGCCCGTCCGCCGAAGCGTCCGCCCCGGCCGCCGGGAGTGGCGGCGGCGTCCGCCGTCGTGGCGACCGTGTCCGCGGGTCCGGTGCCGTTCCCGAGCGCCGCCGCCAGGCGGGCCTCGAGCTCGCGAATCCGATCCTGCGCCTCCTGCAGCCGCTTCTGGAGGCTGGCGCGCTCGCTCGCGGTCAGGGCGTCGCCCCGCAGGGTGGCGAGCTGCTGATATTCCTGCCAGGCCAGGCCGCCGGCGCCCGCCGTGGCCAAAGCCAGCACGGCAATGAGGTAGTTTCGGGTGGATTTCACGCTGGTGACCAAGACGCAGCGGGGGGGAGCAAGTTACCCTAGAGGAACGAGCCAGAAACCTCGCGGCGTAGGGGCGTCCCTTGCGGACCCCCGTCTTGAGGAGGTCAACGGGCGTCCACAAGGGACGCCCCTACATCAGCAAGCTGCTTAGCGCGGAGGGAACTCGAAGTCCGCCTTGGTGCGGGTCTTGGACAGCACCAGGTAGGCGCTGAAGGGCGTGTTGCGCTTCGACATCAGGCCTTCGATCAGGTTGGTGCGGCCGTTCTCCAGCAGCAGGCGGACCTCCTCGATCGGGATCTCCTTGCCGCAGATCACCCGCTTCATCGTGAAGACGATCCGGTCGTTCTGGTCGGGCCTCCGCACGTAATAAGAGTCATCCGTTTCGAGGATCTGGCCGCCGCCGTGCTCCTTGCTCTCGCCGACGATCCTGGCCTTGGAAAGGTCGGGCGGGGCCTTGGTCTTGCGGGCGATCGGCTTGCCGTCCTTGTCGAGCTTCGGCGCCCGGGGCGGGAATTCCCAGGTGAACTTCGCGCCCTCGCGCTTGAGGAAGGCGTCGAAGGGCCGGCCCTTCTTCGAGATGAAGCCCTTGATCAGCTCGGTCTTGCCGTCGCGGATGAGCTCGATCGCATATTCGCGGGTGATCGGCTTCTGGCACATCAGGCGGCCGATGCGGAAGGTCTGCTTCCAGCCTTCGCCGTCGCGCTCGCGCAGCACGTGGCTCGAGCCGACCTCGCAGAGCTGCGCGCCGGTCTTCTCGTCGGTCCAGTACGGCTCGACGGTGCCGAGGTCGACCTTGTCGCCAAAATCGTACTGCGCGACCCACTTGTTCTTCTCCTCGTCCTTCACCAGCCGCAGGAGCGCGGAGAAGCGGCTGCGGGTGCGGGCGGAGATGAAGCCGTCGAGGGGGCCGATCGCCCGCTTCTCCACGAGTTCGCGGACTTCGTTCTCCTCCATTCTCCGTCCGCCGATCACCTTGTAGACCATGAACTCGCCGTCCTGCGACTTGTAGCCGCGGAGGGTTTCCCGGAGCGGCTTGCCGTCGGTCGGCGAGAGGATGTCCGTCACCCGCGCGATCGAGTCGTCCTCCTCGAAATTCTTCACGCGGTCGACGATGCCCTTGGTCTGCTCGACCACCTCGTCCATGAACTTCGGCCGGGGGAACTTGCCCTGTTCCATCTGGCGCAGCTTGAACTCCCACTCGCCGGTCATCGCCGGCTGGGTGAGCGACTCGGCCTTCACCGCGCTGAGGAACTGGATCAGCTGCTCGGCCTTCGCGGTCGGGATGAGCTCGCGCTGCGGCCGGTCGATGTACTTCTGGTTGATCAGGCCGTCGATCGTGTCGGCGCGCGTCGCCGGCGTGCCCAGGCCGCGCTCCTTCATCGCCTCGGCGAGTTCCTCGTCGTCGACGAGCTTGCCGGCGCCCTCCATCGCGGAGAGCAGCGTCGCCTCCGTGTAGCGCGGCGGCGGCTTGGTCGTCTCGGCGTGGAGGACGGGGTCGAGGGTCTTCGCCTTGGCCGGCGAGCCGTCCTCGGGCGTCAGGGCGGGCAGGGCCTTGGAGTCGGGCGAGTCCTCGTCGACGGTGTTCTTGCCATAGACGGTCAGCCAGCCGGGGAAGGTGAGAACCTTGCCCTCGGTCTTGAAGTCATGCCCCGCGACGGTGCTGGTGCGGGTGGTGACGTCGAATTCGGCCGCCGGATAAAAGGTCGCGACGAACCGCCGCGCGATCATGTCGTACAGCTTCGCCTCCATCTCCTCGAGGTTCTTCGGCTCGCTCGCGGTCGGGATGATGGCGAAGTGGTCGGAGATCTGCGCGTTGTTGAAGATGCGCTTGTTCGGCTTCACCCAGCCCTCGGCGAGCGCCTTCGCGGCGTGGGTGCCGAGGTCGCCCTGGAGGTTCTGCATCGTCTCGCGCACGGTCGGGACGTAATCCTCCGGCAGCGCCCGCGAGTCGGTGCGGGGATAGGTGATCATCTTGTGGCGCTCGTAAAGCGCCTGCGCGATCTGGAGCGTCCGGCGGGCCGGCAGGCCGAAGCGGTTGTTCGCCTCGCGCTGCAGCGTGGTGAGGTCGTAGAGCCGCGGGGCGGCCTGCGTGCTGCCCTTCTTCTCCTCCGTGACCTTCGCGACCGGCTGGCCGGAGCAGGCGGCGACGACGGCCTCGGCCTGCGCCTGGTTCCAGATGCGGTCGATGCGGTCGTGCTCGTCGGTCTCCGACTTCTTGAAATTGGCCCGCTGGTAGACGCCCTCGTAGCGGCCCTTCGCGACCTCGAACGTGGCGGTGACGCGCCAGAAGTCGCGCGGCTTGAAATTCCGGATCTCGAGCTCGCGCGAGTAGACGATCGCGAGGGTGGGAGTCTGCACGCGGCCGACCGAGGCGACGTTGCCGGCCCGCGAGCCGAACATGCGCTTGGTCAGGGCGCGGGTGCCGTTGATGCCGATGAGCCAGTCGCTCTCGCTGCGGCAGCGGGCGGCGTCCTCGAGTCCGTGCATGCGCGCGCCGTCGCGGAGATTCCTGAAGGCCTCCTGGATGCCGGTGGAGGTCATCGTCTGCATCCACGCGCGCTTCACCGGCAGCTTGGATTTCGTCAGCTGATAAAGGTAGGCGAAGATCAGCTCGCCCTCGCGGCCGGCGTCGCAGGCGTTGATCACCTGGTCGACGTCCTTGCGGGCGAGGAGCTTTTTCAGCGCCCCGAAGCGCTCCTTGGATTCCTCGATCGGCTTGAGCCCGAATTTCTGCGGGATGATCGGCAGCGTCTCCAGCCGCCAGAAACCGTATTTCTTTTTGTCGATGTCCTCCGGCATCTCCAGTTCCACGAGGTGGCCGAGCGCGTAGGAGATGACGTACTCGTCGTTCTCGTAGTGCTCGCCCTTCTTCGGAACCTTGCCGAGCGCCTTGGCCAGGTCCGCGGCGACGGACGGCTTTTCGGCGATGACGAGGGACTTCATGAGCTGCGAGCGGTTAGGGGTCGCGCCAATGAAGTGCAAGAAATAGTTTTTGCGAGCACGGGAAATATCTCGCCGCGGTCCGCCGTTCTTCGCGCGAACCGTCGGGCCGGTTTCACGCGGAGACGCAGAGACGCGGAGGTCGATCGAGAAAATTTGGGACGCAAAAAAGCCGGCCGATATTTCGGCCGGCTGAAAAGCAGAGATGGACGTCGACTCAGGCGGCCGCCTTCGGCGTCTCGGCCAGCGCGGCGTCGAGGGACTTCAGCATCGCGGCGATGGTCTCGTCGGTCTCGTCGCCCATGTTCGAGATGCGGAAGGTCTTGCCCTTGAGCTTCCCGTAGCCGCCGTCGATCACGAGCTTGTGCTTCGACTTGAGCGTCTTGTTCAGCGCGGCGAGATCGATGTTCAGGTTGTTCGCGAAGCAGTTCAGCGTGACCGAGCCGTAGCCGTCCTTGGGGAAGAGCTTGAAGCCCTTGCCGAAGACGAAGTCGCGCACGGCCTTGTTCAGCCGCGCATGCCGCGCGTAGCGGGCCTCGACGCCCTCGGCCTTGATGTCCTCGAGCTTCGACTTCAGCGCGTAGATCAGCGGGATCACCGGCGTGCTCGGGGTCATGCCGTTCTCGTGGTTCTTCTGGAACTCGACGAAGTCGAAATAGTAGCCGCGGCCTTCGATCGTCGCGGCGCGGTCGAGCGCCTTCTTCGAGACCGAGAGAAGCGAGAGGCCGGGCGGAAGGGCGAGGGCCTTCTGCGAGCCGGTGATGAGGACGTCGATGCCGAGCTCGTCCTTCTTGATCGGCATCGCGCTGAACGAGCTGACGGTGTCGACGATCGCGATGACGTCCGGGAACTGCCGGATCACGGCCATCAGCGCGGGCAGGTCGCTCATGCAGCCGCACGAGGTCTCGTTGTGGATGAGGGTGACGGCGTCGTACGCGCCGGTCGCGAGCTCGCGGCGCACGGCCTCGGGGTCGACGGGCTGGCCCCATTCGAACTTGAGCGCGGTGGCCTGCTTGCCGCACCGCAGCGAGACGTCGTTCCACTTGTCCGAGAACGCGCCGTTCATGCAGTTCAGCACCTTCTTTTTGACGACATTGCGGAGCGAGCCCTCCATCACGCCCCAGGCGCTGCTGGTCGAGAGGTAGACGGGATCCTTCGTGTACATCAGCGCCTGCAGGTCGGGCTGGATCGACTGGTACAGCGCCACGAAGTCGGTGCTGCGGTGGCCGATCATGGGCTGGGCCATGGCGCGCAGGGTTTTTTCCGAGACGGCGATGGGGCCGGGGATGAAAAGTTTGTAGCTCATGGTGTTGAGAATGTAGCCGTGGGAAAACAGTTTACGCGGCGCGGTGCGTCAACCTTCATTCCCAACTATAACATGTCGTCCTGGCTGAAGAAGAAACTCAACTCCCTCGAGTTGTACACGATCGACGTGATCCTGAGCCGGCGGGAGGACGCGCTGGCAGCGGTTTACGGGGCGTTTTTACAGGCGCTGTCCTGGCTGTTCAGCGGCATCGCGCAGACGCGCTTCTGGCTGTACCGCCACCGGATCCTCCACGACCAGCCGCTCGGCTGCCTCGTCGTCGTGGTCGGCAACCTGACCGTGGGCGGCACGGGCAAGACGCCGGTGGTGGAGAAATTCGCGCGCGCGCTCCACGACCGCGGCCGCAAGGTCGCCATCCTCAGCCGCGGCTACAAGAGCAAGGCGCCGCCGTTCTGGAAGAAGTGGTGGTTCGCGCTGACCCACACCGCCGAGCCGCCGCCGCGCGTGGTGAGCGACGGCGAGCGCGTGCTGCTCGACAGCGAGCAGGCGGGCGACGAGCCCTACATGCTCGCGCGCAACCTGCCGGGCGTGATCGTGCTCGTGGACAAGAACCGCGTGAAGGCCGGCGCCTACGCGATCAAGCGCTTCGGCTGCGACACCCTCGTGCTCGACGACGGCTTCCAGTACCTGCCGCTGAAGGGCCGGCTCAACCTGCTCCTGGTCGACAAGACCAATCCCTTCGGCAACGGCCATCTCCTGCCGCGCGGCATCCTGCGCGAGCCGGTCAAGCACCTCCGCCGCGCGAGCTACGTCTTTCTCACGAAGTCGAACGGCCACCGCGACGCCGAGCTCGAGGCCGTCATCCAGCGGCACAATCCCGGGGTGGACGTGATCGAGTGCGCGCACCGGCCGCAATACCTGCAGCGCTTCGGCCGCCGCGCCGACGATCCCGGCGGCCGCGAGCCCCTCGCGTGGCTCAAGGGCCGCCGCGTCGTGGCCTTCAGCGGCATCGCCACGCCGGAGAGCTTCGAGAAGTTCCTCCGCGACCTCGGCGCGCTGGTGATGGCGCGCGAGCGCTTCCTCGACCACTACCGCTACACGGAGGAGGACCTGAACGACCTGTCCGAGCTGGCGCGGCGCGAGGGCGCCGAGTGCCTCGTCACGACGGAGAAGGACGCCGTCCGCATCGCGGAGACGCACTCCTGGCCGCTGCCGCTGTACTACTTGCGGCTGGAGATCGAGATCATCCGCGGCGCCGCCAACTTCGACGAGGCGGTCGGCCGGATCTGTTTTCCCCAAACCGAATCGCGGGCGGCGGCGGACTGACGGATTTCGATCCGGGCTCGCGCAGAGGCGCAGAGACACGGAGAAGAAATTCCGGTCTCCGCGTGCTCTGCGCCTCTGCGCGAAACTTCCGGTCGGATTGGAAACAGCTTTCCCCTTGCCGGGGCGGTCGCTTCGCCGGTTAGCTGGGAAACATGATCATCGACCCCCGCCTGACCCAGCTCGCCGACGGCCTCATCGGTTTCTCCACCGACCTGAAGAAGGGCGAGCGCGTGCTGATCGACGCGTTCGACATTCCCGACGCGATGGTGATCGCGCTGGTGCGCGCGGCGAAGGCGCACGGCGCGCACCCCTACGTCCAGCTGCACCGGGCGCGGATCACGCGCGAGCTCACGCTCGGCGCGGAGGACGCGCAGTTCGCGCCGCACGCCGAGGTCGAGCTGGCGCGCATGCAGCGAATGGACGCCTACATCGCGCTCCGCGGCTCCGAGAACATCTTCGAGGCCTCCGACGTCCCGTCGGAAAAGGTGCAGCTCGTCTCGCGCCTGATGAAGCCGGTGCTCGACCACCGCGTCGGCAAGACCAAGTGGGTCGTGCTGCGCTGGCCGACGCCCTCGATGGCCCAGCAGGCGGGCATGAGCACGGAGGCGTTCGAGGATTTCTACTTCCGGGTCTGCACGCTCGACTACGCCCGCATGATCCCGGGCATGAAGGCGCTCGCGGATTTGATGAAGAAAACCGACCGCGTGCACCTCAAGGGACCGGGCACCGACCTGCGGTTCTCGATCAAGGGCATCGGCGCCCAGCCCTGCGGCGGCCTCCGCAACATCCCGGACGGCGAGGTGTTCTCCTGCCCGGTGAAGGATTCGGTCGAAGGCCACGTGCAGTACAACGCGCCGACCGTCTATCTCGGCTCGTCGTTCGATCATATCCGGCTCGCGTTCAAGAAAGGGCGCGTGGTCGAGGCGACCTCGAGCAACACGAAGCGCCTGAACGAAATCCTGGATAGCGACGACGGCGCGCGGTACATCGGCGAGTTCGCGCTCGGCTTCAACCCGCACATCCGCGAGCCGATGCGCGACATCCTCTTCGACGAGAAGATCGCGGGCTCCTTCCACTTCACTCCCGGCCAGGCCTACGACGGCGTGGGCAACGGCAACAAGTCCCAGGTCCACTGGGACATGGTCTGCATCCAGCGCCCCGAGTACGGCGGCGGCGAGGTCTGGTTCGACGGTGTGCTGATCCGGAAGGACGGACTCTTCCTCCCGAAGGCGCTGCAGAAGCTGAACCCGGATTACCTACTCAAGGGGAAATGAGATCGTTGCCCACGGAACACACGGACGACACCGAAACGGAATAGCTTCTGCTTTCAGTGTGTTCCGTGTATTCCGTGGGCCATGTCTGATTTGAGACAGTTTATCCAGGCGCTGCCGAAAACCGAAACGCATCTCCACCTCGAGGGCGCCCTGCCCCTCGAGCTGCTGCAGCGGGTGCGGCCGGAGTTTCGGACACTGCCGGCGTCCTGGGCTCCGGATTTCAAGTTCCAGGACTTCGCGCATTTCGAGCGGGAGCTGCTCGACATGGCTTTTTCCTGGTACACCTCGCCCGAGCATTATCACGAGGCGGCGAAGCTCATCTTCGCCCGGCACGTGGCGCAGAACGTGCGCTACGTGGAGACAAGTTTTGCCTCGGGCGTGGTCGAGTTCGGCGGCGTGAATGGCCGCGAGGTGCTGGCGGCGATCCGCGCCGCGGTGCCGGCGGGGCTCGAGGTGCGCGTGTTCTTCGGAATCCATCACAACGGCGCCGGCGGGAAAATGCGCGCGGTGCTGGAGGAGGCGCTGGGCTGGAAGGACCTCGCCGGGATCGACCTGCACGGACCCGAGGACCTGCCGCTGGAACCCTGGACCGCCGACTATTGGGCGGCCGCGAGGAAGGCGGGCAAGATGACCAAGGCGCACGCGGGCGAGTTCATGGGGCCGGACTTCATCCGCCGGGTGCTGGCGGAGCTGCAGCCGCAGCGCCTGGAGCACGGCGTGCGCGCGAGCGAGGATCCGGCGCTGGTTGCGGAGCTCGCGCGGCAGGGTGTGGCGCTCGATGTCTGCCCGATCAGCAATCACAAGCTCATGCCCGGCGTCACGCTCGAGCGGCATCCGATCCGCGGGTTGTTCGACGCCGGCGTGATCGTGACGGTCAGCACCGACGATCCGATTTCCTTCGGCAACACCCTCACGGATGACTACGTCGCGCTTGCCGATCGCCGGGGCTTCTCGCGCGCGGAGCTTGCGCAGCTCGCCCGCCATGGCTGGCGCGTCGCCGACGTCCCCGCGGCCATGAGGGACCGGCAGCTGGCGGAGATCGACCGTCTCGCGCCGTAGGATGTCGGCCTAGGGCTTTTTCGGATCGTACATCGGCCCCAGCTCGCTGGCGTCGAGGGTCAGGATCCATTCCTTCCGGAAAAACGTGCGACGGCGGACGAACGTGAGCTGTCCCTGCAGGCGAACCCTCCCGTTTTCCCACACCAGATCGCTGCGCTTCCGTCCGGCGACCGGAACGCCATCGAGGACGGTGAGAAAGTCCCCCGGCTTCAGGCCGAGTTTCTCGGCGTTCGATCCGGGGCGGATTTCGAGGATCAGGACCTCGGAAATGTCGTTCGACTTCGGGTTGTAATGCAGCTGAAAGACGAACTGGGACGGCTGCGCGTGGACCGGGGCCATCTCGACGACGTCCTCGGCCAGGGCCGCCGAGGCGAAAAGCGCGAGGAGGATCATCCGGGCAACGTGGCGCATGACGGAGCGGAGACTGGGACGAGGATGGCCCGGGCGCCACGCCGAAACGACGCGCGCCGCGGAAGGCGGCTTGCAGGATGGAATCGGGGCGGTCAGAGGTGATGCGCCTGCGCGGGCGGGCCCACCGATGTCCAATACCTACACCGTGCTTCCGGGAGTCCGCCGCGCGCGGGCGGACAAGATCCTCTCGATCGCGTTCCCCGAGCACAGCCGCGTCGCTTTCCAGCGCTCGTTCGACGCGGGCCTGGTCCGGATCGGCGGGAAGGCCATCACCCGCGACCACTCGGTGGCGGAGGGCGACGTGCTGGAGTTCTCCTTTCCGGACCTGAAACCGGCCGCGCTCCGGGCCGTGGAGATTCCGCTCGAGGTGATCCACGAGGACCGGCACCTGCTCGCGATCAACAAGCCGGCCGGCATGGTCGTGCATCCCGGCGCCGGCACGCAGGAGGACACGCTGGTCCATGCGCTGCTCGCGCACTGCAAGGGAAAGCTCAGCGGTGTCGGCGGAGTCGAGCGGCCGGGCATCGTTCACCGGCTCGACCGCGAGACGTCCGGGCTCATCCTCGTGGCGAAGGACGACGCGGCGCACCGCGGGCTCTCGGAGCAGTTCTCGGGACGCACGGTGCAAAAGGAGTATCTCGCCCTCGTGGCCGGCGCGCCGGCGCTGCTGAGCGGCAGCATCCGGAAGGCGATCGGGCGGAACCAGCAGCACCGGCACAAGATGTCGGTCCTGGAGGTCGAGGATGGCGGCCGCGACGCGCACACCGACTGGGAGGTGGTCGAGCGTTTCGGCGACCTGGCGACGCTCCTGCGCTGCACGATCCATACCGGCCGCACCCACCAGATCCGCGTGCACCTGAAATCGCTCGGCCACATCATCCTCGGCGACGTCGTCTACGGCTGGAAGCCCGACCCGCGCCTCCCCAAGCCGCCCGAGCGCGTGATGCTGCACGCGGAGCACATCGTTTTCACGCATCCGGTGTCGGGGAAGACCGTCGATCTCCGGGCGCCGCTGCCAAAGGACTTCGAGTCGCAGCTCACCCAGCTGCGCAAGGCGGCGAAGGGCGCGGAAAAGGCCGGGAAGCTGGCTGCGACCCAGGCAAAATCACGCCAGAAGGCGGCGCGTCCGTCCTACCACGCGCACGAGTCGCGGAAATAGCCGGATGGTCTCGCGCAGAGACACAGAGACGCAGAGTTCGGAACGAGGAATCGGCATGGATCTCTGGGCCTCCGTGTCTCGGCGCGAAACCGGATCGGGATCCGCCGCGGCCCCTGTTCAGAAATGCCGATCGAACTTCCCGGACCATTCGCCGGCGGCGCTGCGCTCGAAGGAGAAGGCGTCGTAGTGGACGTCGTGCTCGGGCGCGAAATAGGCCATCACCTCGGCCCGCTTGAATCCCCACTGTTCCGAGATCGGCCGGATCAGCTCGAAGACTTCCTTCGCCTCCTGCGCGTGGGCCTCGGCGCTGGCGGCCGGAGCGGAATAGACGAACATCAGGTTGAAACAATCCTTCTCCGGTGAGCGCGGCTCGTCGTGCTCGATGCCCCAGGCGATCTGCAGCGATTTGATTTTCACGCTTTTCCCCGAAGGCAGCTTCTGCTCCCGCCATGGGTCGTGAAACTCGCCGTCGAAGCAGCCGGACCAGGCCAGCGCGACCAGGCAAAAGGTGCAGCACAGGATCATGGCTCGCATGGACGTATACATGACAGATCTGCCCTGCGTTCAAGATCGGGATCGGTTGTGTTGTAGGCCAGCTCGCTGAGCTGGCCGGCCAGGTCGGCGACCTGGCCTACAGCGATCATTCCTCTTCCGTTCCTCGGATCGTCTCCTGTGGCAATTTCCGATCGTTTGAACAGGAGGAAGGCCGAGAGCGATCCGAGAACCGGACCTACAGCCGAGATTCCAACGCCTCGGCCGCCAGGCCCCAGCGGAGGTTGTAGAGCGAATGGTGGAACGTCCCGATGTTCGCGTACTCAGCCACGCTGACGATCGTGACGAGGGCGGCGGGAAAGACGTCGGCGCGCGCGGCGGGCAGGCCGGGAATGGCCTGGCGCTGGGCGAGGGTCATCGGGGCGATCTCGTCGAGCAGGAAGGCGATGTCCGCGGTCGCGATGACGGCGGGGGTGTCCTCCAGGCTGACGCCATGCCGCGCGGCCTTGATTGCGCGGATCGTCGTCATGGTGCCGCCGGCGAAGACCGCCGCCGGCGTCGCCAGGGGACAGCGGAAGCCGCTGCGCTTGAACTCGGCGCAGACGTGCCGCGCGAGGGCGGAGGCCTCGGCTTCCACGAGCGGGGCAGCCGGATCCTGCACGAAGCGCTCGGTCAGCCGGACGCAGCCGAGCTGCAGGCTGACCGCCTGCCGGCTTTTCCGGTCCTCGAAGCGCAGGCATTCGAGGCTGCCGCCGCCGAGGTCGAAGACGTAGAAATCACGGAGCTCGCGGAGCGCCGGATCGGCGGTGAGCCCGCAGCCGATCAGGTTGGCCTCCTCGTCGCCGGAGAGGATGCGGATCGCATGGCCGGTGGCGGCGCGGACGTCCTCGCGGAATTCGGCGCCGTTGACGGCATCGCGGACCGCGCTGGTGGCGACGAGGATTGTCCGCGTCGGGGCGAACGCGGCGGCGTCGGCCAGCAGCGAGCGGATCGCCTCGAGGCCGCGCGCCATGCCCTCGGTGCCGAGCCGCGGGGCGGCCTGGCTGATGCCGGCGCTGATGCGCGCGTCGATCGTGCGGCTCTTCAGCGCCGCGAGCCGCCCGTCAGGGCCGCGGGCGGCGACCAGCAGCTTGATCGAGTTGCTGCCAATATCGACGACGGCGACGGGGCCCGGGGACATGGGCTCACGGAACACGCGGACGACCCGGAAGAAAAGACTTCGTTTGGGCGGAAAACGTTTCCGGCATTGCAGGGCAATAATATCGCTGACTGAGGGCGGCGGCGGGCATGGCCTTGAAGTCCTGTAGGGGCGTCCCTTGCGGACGCCCGGCGCGATGATCGCAAACCAGGCGTCCG
>DASZQN010000019.1:0-15294 GCA_035549635.1 Opitutaceae bacterium | reverse complement strand
GCCCACTCCGATCAACGCACCGCAGAACTCCAGCGCTGGCTCCACCGATATAACTGGCATCGACCCCACCGTTCACTACACCGCTTACCGCCCATCAGCAGGCTCAACTTGGGGGACAACGTCCTGACGACTCACACCTAGGCGGCGACCGCGTTAAGCCGCGGGCCCGCGCCGCGCCCCGGGGATGTAACGAAATCGTCGGAATTTTTCTCCGGCCCGGGCCGGAACCGCATGGCCATCGCAGAGTCGATGCGCGCCGTTCGCCGGGACCCCGGGCGTGCTGAAAGGGAAGGGAAGAGGCCAGGAAATTCAAAAAAGGAGGAGCACATCATGAGGTCACAAACCGCCGTCGCCACGCCTGTGGCGCTTTTTCCGGGTGCGGAGAAAATCCGCAGTCATCCGATCGCCACGCCGGTGCTGTTCGCCGCCCTGCTCGGCGACGCGCTCGTCGTGCTGCTCGCGCTCGCGTTCAGCAGCTGGCTGCGCTTCGACACGGGCCTGGTGCGCTTCGGCACCGGCGCGGCCGCGGGGGTCGGCTGGACGGCCTATCTCGGCCATGTCTCATTCGGCGCGGTCGTGTTCCTCATGCTGCTGCCGCACCGCGAGATCTACGATCTCCACCGCATCCTGAAATTCCGCCGCATCGCGCCGCTGGTGCTGCGCACGGCGATGATGTGGATTCTCGTCTGCATGGCGGCGTTTTGGGTGCTCCGCGCGGAGCGCGAGGTCAGTCGCATCTTCCTGGTCGTCGCGTTCTTCACCGTGACGTCCGCGTTCGTCCTCTGGCGCTGGCTCCTGAGCGCGATCGTCAGCACCGAGGCCATCGCCTCCCGGTTGCGCCATCGCGTCCTGTTCGTCGGCTGGTCGGGGCCCGCCCGCAGCCTGGCGCAGGCGATCCTCGACGATCGGCGTCATCCCTATGAGATCGTCGGTTACGTGCCGCTGCGGCGGGCTCCGGCCGCCCGCCGGCACTCGGTATTCGTCCGCAAGCTCGGCGACGCCGGCCAGGTGGGGGAGATCCTCCGCGACCACGGGATCGACATGGTCATCCTCGCGGACATGAACGCGGCCGCCGACGAGACCTTCGCCCTGGCGAACCTCTGCGAGAAGGAGATGATCGACTTCAAGGTCATCCCCAGCTGCTTCCAGATCATGCTGTCGTGCCTGGGCCTGCAGACCGTCAGCAACGTTCCCGTGCTGGGCGTGAGCCATCCGCCGCTCGACAACCCGCTGAACGCCCTGGTGAAACAGGTCATCGACTGGGTGGGCGGGGCCGTCGGCCTGCTGCTCAGCGCGCCGGTGATCGCGGTCTTCGGCCTGCTCGTCTACCTCGAGAGCCCGGGCCCGATCATCTACCGCCAGCGCCGGCTGGGCTGCCGCGGCCGGACTTTCTGGATCTACAAGATCCGCAGCATGAAGATGAACGCCGAGGCCGGCGGGAAGGTTGGCTGGACGGTGAAGGACGACCCGCGGCGCCTCCGGGTCGGCGCCTTCATGCGGCGCTGCAATATCGACGAGCTGCCGCAGTTCTGGAACGTCCTCAAGGGCGACATGAGCCTCGTCGGCCCCCGCCCGGAGCGGCCGGAGCTGATCGACGTCTTCAAGGAGGAGATCCTCCATTACAACGCGCGCCACAGCATCAAGCCCGGCATCACGGGCTGGGCGCAGGTCAACGGCTACCGCGGCGACACCGACCTGACCGAGCGGGTCCGGTGCGACCTCTACTACATCGAGAACTGGAGCCCGATCCTCGACCTCCAGATCATGCTGCTCACGTGTCTGCGCCAGAAGAACGCGGCGTGACGCCTCCGCCAGCCGCCGGGCGGCGTCAGCCCGGCTTTTCCCTTTCCTCATGCGCATCGCCTTTCTCGCCAGCCAATTTCTCGACCCGGACGACACCAAGTCCTGGTCGGGCCTACCGTTCTTCATGCGCCAGGCGCTCGAGGACGCGGGGGTCGAGACCGTCACGCTGCGGCCCGAGGAGACCGGAGGCTCCCGCCGCTGGCTGAACTTCCTCTACTGGCGCTGGCTGCGCCACAAGCGGTACCTGCGCTACTGCGATCCGCGGATGCTGCGCAGCTACGCGCAGCAGTGCGAGCGGCAGCTCGCGGCGCTGTCGGTCGACGCGGTGTTCAGCCCGAGCACCTGGCCGCTCGCCTACCTGGAGACGGAGCTGCCGATGGTGTTCTGGACGGACGCCTGCTTCGCGGGGATCCTCGGCTTCTACGAGTCGTTTGCCGAGGTGGCGCCCCCGAGCATCGACGCCGGCCACGCGGTGGAGCGCCGCGCCCTGCACCGCTGCGCGCGCGCGATCTACTCGTCCGAGTGGGCGGCGGAGTCCGCGCGGCGCTACTACGACATCGACCCGGCGAAGATCAGCGTCGTGCCCTTCGGCGGGAATTTCCAGGAACCGCCGACCCTGGCGGAGGCCACGGCGCTGGTCGGGCGGCGCGAGCCGACGCCGTGCCGGCTGCTGCTGGTGGGCGTGGACTGGAAGCGGAAGGGCGCCGACATCGCCGTGGAGACGGTCGGGGCGCTCAACGCCGCCGGCGTGCCGTCCCACCTCACGATCGTCGGCTGCCGGCCGCCGCACGGACATCCGCCGCTGCCGGATTCGGTCGAGGTGATTCCGTTCATCGGCAAGGAGTCGGCCGCGGAGCGCCGCCGCCTGCGCGAGATCTACGAGCGCAGCCACTTCTTCATCATGCCGTCGCGGGCGGAGGCGTTCGGCATCGTCTACGCGGAGGCCAGCGCCTTCGGCGTGCCCTGCCTCGCGACCCGGGTCGGCGGCCTGCCGTCCGTCATCATCGACAACGTCAACGGCCAGCTCTTCTCCCTCGAGGCGCGGGGCCCCGAGTATGCCGCCTATATCCGGCGCGTGTTCGCCGACCCGGCCGGCTACCGGGAGCTGGCGCTGTCCGCGGCGCGCGAGGGCTCGACGCGGCTCTCGTGGAAGGTCTCCGGCCGGCGGCTGGCCGCGATCCTCGCCGAACTCGTTCCGCCGCATCCCTCCGGCGACACGCCCGTCCCGTTCCCGACGTCGGCCGCGGTCAACGCCTGAATCTGATGGAAGGCACCGCAGCCATTTCCCCGCCGCTGCCGGACCTTCACCCGGGTCCCGACGTCCCGGCGCGGGTGCGCGAGGCGTTTGTCTCCACGTCGGCCTGGGTCTCGTTCCTGGCCGGCGCGCTCACCGCCTACACGATTTCCGTGGTCGGTGAGATGCCGGTCGGGGAGATCCTCCTCGTCGCGGCGGCGGCCTGGGCGGTGCTCTGCGTGGTCTTCAACCGGGCCTGGCCGGGGCCGCTGCTCCGCCGGCCCGGGTGCCGCCACCTCCTCGCGGCGCAGGCGGTGGCGCTCGTCGCCTACGTCGTCTCGGACCTCTACCGGCACAGCGCGCCGCGGGACATGGCCCGCGGCTGGGCGCGGATGGTCTTCCTGGCGATCGACGTGGTCGCCGTCGCCTATCTCTTCGGACGGTCGCCGCGGAATTTCGTCATCTTCCTGCTCGGCCAGTGCGCGGGGGATTTCGCCCACGCGATCATGCCGGGGCCGATGTTCGGCGACCTGTGGAAATTCGGCGTCGGCGCGCCGCTGACCTGCCTCGTTTTTCTCCTCGCGGGGCGGGGCGGACCCAAGGTGGCGGCCCTGGCGGCGTTCGCGATCGGCGCGGTGCATTTCCGGCTGGATTACCGCAGCTACGGCGGCGTCTGCGTGCTGGCGGGCATGCTGGCGCTGCTGCAGGCCTGCCACCCGCGCTTCCGGGTGTGGCTGGCGCCGCTCGCGCTGTCCGTCGTCGCGGCGGCGCTGATCGTCGTGTACGACCGCGGCCGCGAGGCGGACCGGGCGACGCGCTCGGAGATCGAGCGGTCCGCGATGGTGACGGCCGCGCTCGAGGCGGTGGGAGAGTCGCCGCTCATCGGCCACGGCTCCTGGTTCAGCAACTCCAACGTCTACGAGAATTTCATGCTGATCCGCCACGTGGCGGCGAAGGAGGCGCGGGTGGGCGGCTTCGCCGACCCGCGCCGCGAGACCGACACGATGGCGCTGCACTCGCAGCTCCTCGTCGCGCTGGCGGAGGGCGGCCTTTTCGGCGGCGCGTTCTTCCTCCTCTTCGGCGCGGGCCTGGTGCGGACGCTCGCCCGGCTCGTCTTCGTCCAGCCCTGGCATGCCCTCGCGCCGGTGGCGACGCTGGTGCTGCTCTCGGCCCTCTGGAATCTCCTGTTCAGCCCCTTCTCCGGCGCGCACCGCGTGTACATCGCGGTCGCCTGCGGCCTGATCCTCCTGCTGCCGCGGTTCGATGCGCCCCGCTTCATCCCCGTCGCCGCGGGGCGTAACCCAATGGGTTACACCCCGCGGGAAATGGAAACCCAACCTGACGCCCCGTGAACCCGCCTCTTTTTCAACAGGTGCAGACCCGCCTGCGCGGCCTTTCCGGCCGTTCCCGCGCGGTCGGCCTTTTTTTCGGGACCTCGCTCGCCGCCCGGGTGGTGGGAATTTCCTGCCAGCTCATCCAGGTGCCGATCGCGATGAGCGTCCTCGGCACCGAGGCCTTCGGGCTGTGGATGACGCTGACCGGCATCGGCTACATGATCACGTTCGCGGACTTCGGCCTCGGCCAGGGTGCGCAGAACAAGCTCGCGGAGGCGTTCGCCGCGGGTGACGACGCGCGGGCGCGCGAGCTCTGGAGCGCCACGCTGGCGTGCTTCGGCCTGATCGGAGCGGTCCTCGCGGTGGCCGCGGTCGGGGTGGCGGAGCGGATCGATCCCGCGGCCCTCTTCAATCTCGTCGACCCCGCGGTCCGGGCGCAGGCCCCGGCGGCGGTGGCGGTGACGCTGCTGCTGTTCTGCCTCAATTTTCCGCTGGGTCTCGCGCAGCGCCTGGCCTACAGCCGCCAGCAGGGTTGGATGCACAACATCAGCCTGGCGGCGGGCGGGGTGGGCGCGCTCGGCGGCATCGTGCTCGCGGCGCACCGGCACTGGGGCCTGCCCGGCATCATCGCCGCGACGCTCGTCCCGCTGCTGCTCGCCAACGCGGTGCTCCTCGTGATCCAGCTCGCGCAGCTCGGCTGGCTCGACTTCCGCCTGCCCCGCTGCCGGCGCGCGACCCTGCGGGAGCTGTTCGGCCTCGGGGCGTACTTCGGCGTCCAGCAGCTGCAGCTCATCATCATGCTCGCGCTGCCGCAGGTCGTCATCTCCACGACGCTCGGCGCCGCGGCGGTGACGCCGTACAACCTCGCCCAGCGGCTGTTCAACCTTTTCGCCGTCATCCAGAACGCCTTCATGCTGCCGCTCTGGCCGGCGTACTCCGACGCGCTGGCGAAGGGCGAATTCGCCTGGATCCGCCGGACGCTGTTCCGCTCGCTCGCGGCGACGCTGCTGCTCACCCTCGCGCCGATGGCGCTCGGGGCGGCCTTCGCCCGCCCGGTGCTCACCGCCTGGATCGGCGCCAGCCACGCGGCCGACCTGCCTTCGACCGCGCTCATCTGGCTGCTCTTCCTGTGGAACGCGCTGGTCTTCGTCCAGCAGCCCTTCGGCTACCTGCTCGCGGGGATGTCCGAGGTGCGGCGGGTGACCTTCTATGCGGTCGTGAGCACGGCCGCGAGCTCCGTCCTGATGTTCCTCCTCGCGCACCGGCGCGGGCCCGAGGGCGTGGTGCTCGGCATGGCCGTCGGCTACCTGCCGTTCCTGCTCCTCGGCAACGTCGCCGAGACCGTGCGGGTTTTCCGCGCGATGCCGGACCGGCGGGCGGCGGAGCCTGCGCTGATCCCTTCACCCTCGATCGCGGAGGGCCGACCATGAACATCGGGACCGAGCAGGAAAATGCCGGCCAGGGCGTCGCCTCCCTGGAGAGCGCGGGCTGCGCGCACGGCCACCGGGTGACGCAGATCTCCACCACCGACGTGCGCGGCGGCGCCGCGCTCGCGGCGCACCGCCTGCACTGCGCGCTCGCCGGCGCGGGCGTCCGCTCGCAGATGCTGGTGGCGCAGCGGTTCGGGGTCGACGCGGGTATCCTGGAGTACAACCCCTTCACGCCGGCGCCGCCCGCGCTGGGCCGGGCGCTCTTCCGGCTCGGCCGGCGCTGGCACCGGCCGTCGGTGCGGAGCGCCGGCGCCTATTTCTCGCCCGAATGGACCCTGACCGGCTGGCGCCTGCTCTCGCAGGTGCCGCCCTGCGACGTGGTCAACATGCACTGGGTCGCGGACCTGCTCGACTACCGCACGCTGCCGCGGCTGGCGGCGCGCGTGCCGGTGGTCTGGACCTTCCACGACATGAACGCCTTCACCGGCGGCTGCCATTACAGCGGGTCGTGCCTCCGCTACCGGGAAAAATGCGGCGCCTGCCCGCAGCTGATCACCTCGGGCGGCGAGGACGACATGACGGCCGGCGTGATGCGGCGGAAGCTCCGCATCCTGCGGCGGGTCCCGCGGAGCCGGCTGGCGATCGTCTGCCCGAGCGCCTGGCTGGCGCGCGAGACGCTGAGCAGCGCGCTGTTCAACGACTTCGACGTCCGGGTGATCCCGAACGGCCTGGACCCGCACCAGTTCCACCCGATGGCGCCGGCCGAGGCGCGCGACCGGCTCAAGCTCCCGCACGACGCGCGGATCGTGCTGTTCGTGGCGGACAAGATCGAGGACCAGCGGAAGGGCCTCGGGCTGCTGATCAAGGCGTTCGAGTCGGTGCGGGACATTCCCGGCCTGCTGCTCGTGACACTCGGCCGCGGCAGCAGCGCGATGCTGGCCGGCCTGCCGTGCCGGCACCTGGGCGCGCTGCACGACCCGGCGCTGCTGCGCGCGGCCTACAGCGCGGCGGATGTCTTCGCCATCCCCTCGCGCCAGGACAACCTGCCGAACACCATCCTGGAATCGATGGCCTGCGGGACGCCGGTGGTCGGATTCGACGTCGGCGGCGTGGGCGAGGCGATCGTGGACGGGGAGACGGGCTTCCTGGCGCCGGTCGGCGACGCGGCCGCCTTCGCGGCGGCGCTGCGCCGCATCCTGGAGGACCCCCGCCTGCGCGGGCAGATGGCGCACGAGGCGCGCGCCCGGGTGGAGAAGGAATACACCGTGCGGCTCCAGGCGCTGCGCTACGCCGCGCTCTACCGCGAGATGCTGGAGGCGAAGCCGTCGGCGGCCGTCGCCGCCTGAACGAACCCGTGAAGACTTCCCGGAAAATCGCCCTGTTCCTGTTTCCGCCGGCCCTGATGGTCCTGGTGCTGGCCGCGCGCCGCGCCGCCGGCCCGCCGGAGGAGCGCTGGGGCGTGATGACGCATTTCGCGCAGGGCTGGAGTCCGGACCTCATCCCGGCGATCGCGCACGGCGGGATCCCGACGGTGCGCGACGAACTCTACTGGGCGAAGGTCGAGCCGAAGCCTCATGTCTATTCCTTTCCTCCCGCCTACGACGCGTACATGGCGGCGCTCCGCCGGAACCACATCGAGCCGCTGGTCGTCCTGAGTTTCGAGAACGGGAACTACGATGGCGGCGACACCCCGCACACGCCCGAGGCGCGCGCGGCCTACGCGCGCTACGCCGTCGAGGTGCTGCGGCACTACGGCTCGCAGATCAAGGCGGTGGAGATCTGGAACGAATACAACGGCTCCTTCAGCAAGGGACCCGCGACCGAGGACCGGGCGGCGTCCTACCTCGCGCTGCTCCGCGCCGCCTACGCCGCGATCAAGCGCGAGCGGCCGGACGTCATCGTGGTGGGCGGCGCGACCAGCGGCGTGCCGCTGCCCTACTGGGAAAAGCTGCTCGCGGGCGGGGCGCTCGACTCCCTCGACGTGCTGTCGGTCCATCCCTACCGCTATGACGAGCCGCCGGAGGGCCTGGAGGCGCAGATCGCCGGCCTGCAGCGCCTGGTGCTGGCGCACAACAGCGGCGTGGCGCGTCCCGTCTGGGTGACGGAGATCGGCTGGTACACGAAGCCGAGCCGCGCGCCGGGGGACCTTGCGATCGACGAGCGGACCCAGGCGGAATTCCTCGCCCGCGCCTACGCGCTGCTGCTGTCCGCGCGGGTGCAGCGCGTCTACTGGTATGCGTTCCAGGACGAGAACGACCTCACGATGGGCCTGGTGCGGAATGACGGCCCGCACACGGCCAAACCGGCCTACACGGCGCTCGCGACGCTGGCGGAGCAGCTGCGGCATGCGCGCTTCGTCGGGCGCGACGACACGCCGGAGGACCTCTACAGCCTGCGCTTCGAGCGGCCCTCGGGCGAGGCGGTGCGCGTGGTCTGGTCGCTGCAGCCGCGGCCCGTGACCCTCACCGGGGCGAAGGCCGCGGTCGACCTCGAGGGCCGGGCGGTTCCGCCGAACGGGACGATCACGCTGAACGACTCCCCGCTTTTCTTCAGCGGGCCGCTGGCCGGCCTGCCACGCGCGCCCTCCGCGGCGGAGGCGGCCGAGTCCGCGGTGCTGGCGGATTCGTCCCGCGACTTCGCCGGGCCGCCGGACACCGGCGCCTGGTCCTACGGCGAATTCGTCGGCGACAGCACGACTTTCGCGCCCCTGGCGGCCGTGGCCGAGAGCGACTGGAAGAAAAGCTGGAGCGGCGAGTATCCCTATCTGTCGATCACGGCCGGCGACCAGCACCCCTCCGTAGCGGGCGACGGGGCCCCCGTCGCCGCGGTGCGGCGCTGGCGGAGCGGTTATGACGGCACGGTGCGCGTCGCGGGCTCCTTCCGCTGCGGGCTGCAGGGCGACGGCGTGGGCGTGAGCATCGTGGTGGACGGGCAGCGGCGCTTCCGGACGCTGATCGGCGGCGGGGCGGACCGCCCGGTCGTCGAATCCTTCGACTTCACCATGCCGGCGCGGGCGGGCACCACGATCGACTTCGCGGTCGATCCCGGGCCGGCGGCCAACCTCGACTTCGACGCCACGACCGTGGCGGCGGTGATCCGGAAGGAGCAGCCATGAGCCGGACCCACCAGCGCATCCTCGTGGTCACGCCGACGCTCGGCGATTCCGTCTTCCTCGACCGGACCGTGGCCTCGGTCGCCGCGCAACCGGTCGACCTCATCCACGTGATCGCCACGCCGGCGCCGCGGGTGGCGGAACTGCAGGCCCGGTTCCCCCGGACGCGCGTGGTCGCCGATGCCGGCCGCGCCGGCGGGATCTACGGCGCGCTCAACGCGGGCCTGGCGGCGGCGGGCGACGAGTGGGACTGGTTCACCTACATCAACGACGACGACACGCTTCTGCCCGGCTTCAGCTCGGCGTTCTTCCACCAGGTGATCGCGGACTTTCCCGAGGCCGTGGTGTACGGCGACGTGGACCTGCTCGACGAGAACGACCGGGTGCTTTCGCAGGTCACGGTCGAGCGCACGCCGGCCTGGATTCCCGCGCTGCTGCAGGAGGGGATCAGCCCCCTGATGCAGCAGGGCATGCTCTTCCGACGGCAGCTGGTGGGGCGGCTCGGGGGCTTCGACCTGCGCTACCGCCTCTGCGCGGACCTGGATTTCTGGCTGCGGGCCTACGTCATGCGCGCGGGCTTCCGCTACTTTCCGGTGCGGATCGCGCAGTTCCGGCTCCGCGGCGGGCAGCTCTCCGGCAACACCGCCACGACCGAGCGGGAGCAGGAGGAAATCGTGCGCCGGCACCTGCCCGAGCCGGTTTCGCGGTTCCGCCGCCGGCTGGCGCGCTGGCGCTACCGCTGGTGCAACCTGCCGCGCTACCTCGAGCGCGTGCGCACGCGGGGCTGGAGGACGAGCTACCAGCTGCTGCAGGGGGAAGGGGTGCGGCAATGAGCACGGAGCCGCCCGGGGTCGTGATCCTGAACGACTACGCATCGGTCACCGGCGGCTCGACCGCGGTCGCCGTGGCGTCGGCGTGCGGCCTGGCGGCGCAGGGCGTCCCGGTGACGCTCTTCACCGCGGTGGGCCCGGTCGCGCCGCAGCTGCGGGACGTGCCCAACCTCGAGGTCCTCTGCCTTGGCCAGGAGGAGATCGCGAAGGATCCCAGCCGGCTGCGCGCGTTCGCCGGCGGCTGGCGCAACGCCCGGGCGGTCGCGGCGCTGCGCGGCCTGCTCGCGCGCAAGGACCCCGCCCGCACCGTCGTGCACGCGCACACCTGGACGAAGGCGCTGTCGCCCTTCGCGTTGTCCGCGGTCGCGGACGCCGGGTTCCCGCTGGTCGTCACGCTCCACGATTTCTTCATCGCCTGCCCGAACGGCGGCTTCTTCGTGCACGGCGCGAACGAGATCTGCCGGCGCCGTCCGCTGTCGGCCTCCTGCTGGGCCTGCTCCTGCGACCGCCGCAACTACGCGCACAAGCTCTGGCGCAATGTCCGCACCGTGCTGCAGAACCGCGTGCTGCACGTGCCGGAGCGCGTGGCGCATTACGTGGCGGTCTCCGGCTTCAGCCTCGACCGGCTGCGTCCGTACCTGCCGGCGGCGTCGCCCGCGACCGTTGTCCGGAATCCCGTCGACTGCCCGGACTCGCCGCCGGCCGCCGTGGCGCGGAACCGCGAGTTCATTTTCATCGGACGCTTCGAGGCCGAGAAGGGCGTGCGTCTGTTCGCCGAGGCGGTGCGGCTCGCCGGCGTCCCGGCGGTCTTCGTCGGCGACGGCGCGCTGCGCGCGGAGGTCGAGTCGCTCTGCCCGCAGGCGCGGTTCACCGGGTGGCTCGATCCGGCCGCGATCCGGCGGGAGCTGGCGTCGGCGCGGGCGCTCGTTTTTCCGCCGCTGTGGTACGAGACGCTGGGGCTGGTGGTGATCGAAGCCGCGGCGGCCGGCGTGCCGGCGCTGGTGGCGGATGGCTGCGCGGCGACCGACTACATCCGGCCGGACGCCAACGGGGTCCATTTCACGCAAGGCTCGGCCGCCGCGCTCGCGCGGGAGATGACGGCGCTGGCGGCCGACGACGCCCGGGCCGCGCGGCTCGGGCGCGCGGCCCACGACTGGTATTGGGACGATCCCTGGACGACGGAGCGCCACGTGGGCGAGCTGCGGGAAATCTATCGCGGGCTGACGGCGGCCGGAAGGGAGGTCGCGCATGAAAGTGTTGCTGGTCACTGAACCGGGCGTGGACGGCGTCTTCCGCTACGTGGAGGCGCTCTGCCACTATCTCGACGGGGAGGGCGTCGGCGTGAATCTCGCCTACTCGGACCGCCGCGGCAGCGACCGCCTGCCGAAGCTGGTCGCGTGGGTCGAGCAGCGCGGAGGCCGGACGACGAACCTGCGCACGGGCAACCATCCGGCGCCGGCGGATTTCCGCGCGTTCTGGTCGCTGCTGCGGCTGGCGCGCGAGGTGCGGCCGGACGTGGTGCACAGCCACAGCTCCAAGGCCGGGGTGCTCGCGCGCCTGCTTCCGCTCGGGGGGATCCGGGCGGTGCAGTTCTACCATCCGCACGCCTATGTCGGCATGCGGCCGAAGCGCGCGGCCCTGGATCCCCTCTACAACCTGGTCGAGGCGGTGCTCGGCCGGACCGCGCACACGATCTCGGTGTCCTCCGACGAGCGCGCGTTCGCCTGCGAACGCCTGAAGATTCCGCCGGAGCGGGTGAACCTGCTGCACAACGGCGTCGACACGGAGATCTTTTCGCCGGCCGGCCCGGAGGAAAAACGCCGCCTTCGCGCGGAGCTGGGATTGCCGCCGGAGGGCACGGTCCTCGGCTTCATGGGCCGGGCGTCGGCGCAGAAGGACCCGGTCACGCTCTACCGTGCCTTCGCGCGGGCGGCCGCGGACCGGCCGGTGATCCTCTTCCATATCGGCCGCGGGGAACTCGATCCGCAGCTGGAGCGGCTCGTGGCCGAGCTCGGCCTCGGGGACCGGATCATCCGCCGCCCCTACATGTCGCGGCCCGCCGACTTCTACCGCGTGGTGGACGGCTTCATCCTGACCTCGCGCTACGAGGGCTTCTCGCTCGCGGCGCTGGAGGCGCTCTCGGCGGACCTGCCCCTCATCCTGAGCGAGGCGCCGGGGATCACCGACCTTCTCGCCCGCTCGCTGTCGCATGCCTGGAAGGCCGCGCCGGGCGACGTGGACGGATTCGCCCGCGGCATCACCGCCTGGCACGACCGGCTCGCGGCAGGGACGCCGCCCAACCACCGCCTGATCGCGCGGAGCCAGTTCGACCTCCGCGAAAAGAACGGCGCCGTGCTCGCGCTTTACCGGAAAGCCGTCTCCGGAGCGGGCCTCGCGCGCAGCGCGATCGAGCTGCCGCCGTCGCCAGCTTGATTTCCACCGTCGACCGAAGTTTCACGCAGAGGACGCGGAGAACGCAGGGAAAAAACAGGGCTCATCCGATCTCCGCGTTCTCCGCGTCCTCTGCGTGAAACTTTCCGGCAGTCCGGAGCAACTTCGCGCCTCCGTGTCTCCGCGCGAAATCCGAAGGGCTCCGCCCGAACCTAGAATCGACTCTCGGCGACCGTGATCACGTCGCCCGGCAGGATCGGAAACGCCGATTCGCCGTTGCCGCTCGCCATCTTCCTCGCGTTGAGGTCGAAGGTCTTCTGCTGGCCGTCGACACGGCGCATCACGGTGACCTTGGAGGAATTCGCGATGCGCGTGTAGCCGCCGGCCATGCCGATGGCCTGCAGCGCGGTCACCCCCTGCTGGTCGGGCATGTCGTAGGAGCCGGGCTTCTGCACCTCCCCGAGCACGGTGAACCGGCGCTTGGAGAACTCCATCACGGTCACCGTCACCTGGGGATTCACGAGATAGCCCTTCGCGAGCCGCGCCTGGAGGGCGTGGGCCGCGTCCTGCGGGGTCATGCCGCCGATCGACACGATGCCCACGAGGGGAAAGGCAATCGTGCCCTCGTTGGAGACGCGCAGGGTCGACTTGAGGTCCTCCTCCTGGAAGACGGCGACGCTGACGATGTCCGCCGGCATGATCCGGTAGTCGTTGCTGACCTGGGCCGGCTTCACGGCCTCGGTGGGCGCAAGGGCGGGGGCCGTTGCGGCGGCGGCGGGCACCACGGCGGGAGCCAGCAGCGCCAGTATCCAGGCCATCCGCTGCGCGAGCTCAGAAAAGAAACGAGACGCCGAGGCTGGCGAGGTTCTCATTGAAGCTGAAATTGGCGAGGGAGGAGTCATTTTTGCGGTACTCATAGGACAGTTCGAGCGTGCCGCGCCGGGTGATGTCGCCGGACAGCGCGGCCTTGTAGAAGGAATAGTCATCGCGGCGGGCCACGACGGCGACGACCCGGTTGTTCTCGTAGTTCTCGCGGGCGAAGCCGCCGGTCAGCGACAGGTAAACGCGCTGCCAGAAGCGCTGGCGGACGCCGCCCTGGTAGACCGTCTGCACGATGTTCTCGCCGGCGTATTGCGCGGAGCTCTGCGTGTCGCGGCGGCCGCTGACCGTCAGCGTCGTGCCGTCGGCCGGTTCAAAGTTACCGTTCAGGAGGAAGGCGAACTGCGAGCGGTCCCGGATGCCGCTGGCGAACTGCCGGAACTCCTCGCCGGCCTGGCCGGTGAACGAGAGCTTGGACGTCGCCTGGTATTTCAGCTGCAGCACGGGCTGCTGATAGTCCTGGTTGGAGCCTCCGGCCACGTCGAGATAGCCGACGACAATGCCGAAGCCGACCAGGGTCTTCGGCGCGATCTGGTAATCGGCGTAGATCTTGCCGTGGGCGTCGGTCGAGGAAAAGCCGGCATCGTAGTCCGAACGGACGCCGTCGAACCGGAGGCCTCCGTTGATCTTTCCGGTCAGGGCATATTCGCCGCCGAGCGAGGCCGAGTAGTAGGTCTGGCGCAGCCGCTGGCCGAGGTCGATGTTGGTGTCGGCGACGCTCTGGAAGTGCAGTTCGCCCTCCGCGTTCCAGAGCGGTTCCTCGCGGCGGGCGGCGATGCGGGCGTCGTGGTTGACGTCGTCCTCGCCGTGGTGGCGGTCGAAGAACACGGCCTCGGGCGTGTAGCCCACGAACGCGAAATCCTTGCGGGGCAGCTCCTCCTCGCCGGTCTGGGCGAGGAAATGCGGCGTGGAGGAAAGCGGGCTGAACTCGCCGCGGAAGCTGCCGATGCCCCAGCCGAAGCTCGGGGCGACGCGGTAGATCACGTCGTCCTGGGGATTCGTGCGCTGGATGAAGATGTTGTCGTCGTACGTCGCCGATGCCGACGCCCGGGCGACGAATTTCCAGCTCTGCGCGTCCTCCTCGCCGGCGGCGCTGTTCGCCGGGGGGGCGGGAACCGCCGGGGCGACGGGCGCGGCCGCCGGCTCCTGCGCCCGCCCGGGCGAGGCCAGCGCGAGAAGAAGGAGTCCGAGTCCCGACGGAAAAACGGAGAAAAGTCGCGGCATGGTCCCGCCTTGTGGCGGGCGGCCATAGATGCGTTTCACGCCGGGCGGTTCCGCGAAATCAACGCGGCTTTTCGGAGCCGTGGTCCTCGTTCCGCAAATCCCCGGTAGGGCGGGGACTCCGCTTCCCGCCGGGTCTGCCTGTGAGCTCGAAAGTTGCACGACGGCCCGGCGCGGACGGAGTCCGCGCCCTGCCGAAAAGGAGCCGGGCACGGGAAAAACGGCGGATTTCATCTGATCGGACGCCGTTGAACTTTTGGCCCGCGCGGGGGTCCACGCCGCGGCGGCCGAGCACCGCGCCGTGATGAATCTCGCGTCCTTCAAGCAAACCCTGCGCTACATCAGCCATTTCGGCGTTCGCCCCGGACTGCAGGCCTCGCGGCTGCACGCCGCCGGCGGCGCCCTCGCGTCGGTCCGGCTGCCGCATGTCGGCCATCCGCTCTGGGCCCGCACGGGCACCTCCGATGCGGCGACGTTCGCCGAGGTGTTTGTCGCGCGACAGTACGACCTGCCGGTCGACGATTTCGAGCCGGCGCACATCCTCGATCTCGGTGCGAACGTCGGCTACGCCTCCGTCAGCTTCGCCGCGCGCTGGCCAAAGGCCCGGATTCTCGCGGTCGAACCCGTGGCGGCCAATTTCACCCTGCTCCAGAAGAATATCCTGCACCGCCCGAACATCACCGCCCTGCAGGGCGCGGTCTGGTCGCGTCCGACGGTCGTGCGGATCGCCAACCCGGAGGCCGACGCCAACGCCTACCGGATGGGCGAGCAGGCCGGCGCCGCCGGGCAGGACATCCCCGCGTTCACCGTGCCGCAGCTGATGGCGATGATCGAATGCACGCGGCTCGGCCTCCTGAAGATGGATGTCGAGGGGGCCGAGGCGGAAATCTTCCGCGAGGCGCCGGCCTGGCTCGATCAGGTCGATGTCCTCGTGATCGAGCTGCACGACCGGATCGTGCCGGCCTGCGCCCAGGCCCTGTACGACGCGCTCCGCGGCCGGCCCTTCAAGCAGGAGATCGCGGGGAGCAACCTCGTGATCGACCTGCGGCGATAGTCAGCT
>DASZQN010000018.1:0-61408 GCA_035549635.1 Opitutaceae bacterium | reverse complement strand
GCCCGGCCCGCCGGGACCGCGCCCACCGCCACCGCCGCCCGCGCGGCCCGGGTTGGTGGGCTGAGCGAGGATCACGTAGGCGTAGGCCGCGGAACGGTTGTGCGAGATCTTCAGCTGGCCGGTCACGGTGGTGCGCTGCAGCGGGTAGAGCGGCTCGTCCATCCACGCATACGGCCACTTGGCCTTTTCCGCCGCCATGGCCTTTTTCGCGTCGGCGATGATCGCTTCGGCGTTGGCGCCGGTGTTGAAGTAAAGGAACCAGGGTCCGTGGATCTTCTCGCCGTTGCGCGCCGTCGCGGTGCCGCCGCCGCCGAAATGGCCGCCGCCGAGGTAATTCAGGATCAGCGCGTCCTGGTGGACCGCGAGCTCCTGCCGCAGCGGGCCGCCCGCGTAGGACTCCGTGCTCGGCGCGATGAAGAAGGCGCCGTAGCCGTGGCCGAAATGACCCCACATCGGATTCTGCGAGTAATAGAGGCAGTAGTCGTATTTCTGGTAGATGCTTCCGTCGGGCAGCTTCCAGGTCTCGTCGCCCATGTTGCCCGCCTCGGAGATCGACTGCAGGAAAGCATACTTCGGCTGCTTGCCGTAGCGCTCGCCGCTGTAGGCGGTGTCGAGGATGTCCATGTCGAAGCGGTACATCGTGCGCGTCTCGCCGGAATTCGCGTCGGGCGTGTTCTTGACGATGACGTACGGATGCACGCCGCTCTCGCCCTTCAGCATCACGAAGTGGTGCTCGAGATGGAGTTCGCGGGTGTCGATCACCGCGAAGTGTCCGAAGTCGGGCGTGTTCTTCACCACGCGCACGATGGCCGTCACGAGGTGCCCGCGGCCCGCGCCGGAATCGAGATAGAACGTGCGATGGGCGTCGACATCGCGCGGCTCCACGCCGTGAAGGTTGTGGGCGAGCTCCTGGCCGTTCTTGACGACGGACGTCGCGCTGAAGTCGCCGTTGGCGTCCTTGCCGAACGCGATCGTGAGGAGGCCGTTCGACATCACCAGCGACTGGATGTCGGTCGGCTTCAGGTCCCCGGGCTGCGCGGGCGCGCCGTTGATGGTGATGATCGGCGCCGCGTCGGCCGCCGCGAGCGAGGCGGCGGACAGCAGCAGGCCGGCGGCAAAACCGAGCCAGGCACAGAGTCTTTTGCGATCTTCGTTGGGGTTCTTCATGGGTGGGAGAGCTTGGTTATGCGAAAAGCCGCGGGCGGGGCGACCTCAATCCTTCGCCGCAAACCGCGGCAGGCTGGCGAGACGCAAAAGCCGGGCGGAAGAGACGCGGACCCGGAGGGAAAAACCGCGGTCTTTTCGCTTTGGATTCTTGCAGGCCGCCGGCGCCCCGATTTGATCTTCCGGGTGTCCCGCCCCACCTCTTTCGCCATGAAAACCTCCGTCTGCCTCCTCGCCCTCCTCGCTCCTTCGCTTGCGTTCGCCGCCGCCACCGGGATCGACACCGTGGTGAACGGCATTCCCGCCGGGGCGTCCGAGGTCATCGTGGCGATCGACACCGTGAGCGCCGCCGCGCCGGCGGACTACGAGGATCCCGCGCAACAGGCCGCCGCGGCGCAGAAGGAGCAACCCATTCTCCCGCTGCCAGCCGCGCAGCCGGCGGCAGCCGCCGCGGCGGACCCCGCGGCCAAGGACGGCACGGCCCCCGCACCGGCGGCGGGACAGCGCCGCGGACGTCGCGGACGCTTCGGCGGCGCCGGGGCCGGGGGCGCGGCCTCCACCGCCACCTACCGCACCGCCGTCGACGCCAAGGGAGCCACCTCCCTGACCGTCCACACCGAGGTTCCCGCCGGCACCAACTACCGCGTGCGAGCGGTCGCCATCAAGGGCAGCGACCCCTTCCCCACCGTGCTCGCCGGCGGCAAGGCCACGGGCCTGAAGGTGGAGGCCGACAAGGTCGCCAACACCTCCGTGCTTCTCACCGCCCCGGTCCTGAAACTCGCCGCGGAAAGCCCCACGACCGTCGCGGCGGGCGCAAGCTACACGCTGATCGGCACGATCACCGACCCGAGCAGCTTCCTCGGCAGCAAGACCCGGATGCGCGTCTGGTTCAGCAGCGGCTCGCCGCCGGCCGCCAACTACGACGGCGTCCAGGTCTCGACGGTGAAGGTCACGATGAAGGAGGACCTGGTGACGTTCAATTTCGACCTCACCGCGCCGAAGCAGGCGACGACGCTCTATTTCCAGCTCGGCGAGGTCAGCCCCGACTTCGTCCGCAAGGACGGCTCGCAGGCCGCGTTTCTCGTGCTGCCCGACCTGAGCACCGGGGCCAAGCCGCTCCAGCTGCGCGTCGAGGCCGCCAAGCCGTCCGTCGCCGCGAAATAGGTCCTTGTAGGCCACCTCGCTGAGGTGGCCCGCCAGGTCGACGACCTGGCCTACAACTCCAGCGACGTCCGCGTTCCGATGCCTCCCTACTGCAGCCCCTTCCGGCGTCTCCTGTTTCTACTGTTCATACCGGCGACGTTCCTGCCAGCGACCCGGGCAGACTTGACGGCGCCGTCGCACCAAGGCGAGGCAGCCGGGCTGATCCGGCAGTATTGCTGGAACTGCCATGGTGACCGCGGCACCCGCGGCGGGATCAATTTCACCACCCGGATCTCCGCCGACGGGCTGGCGCTGGATGCGGCTTTCTGGCGGCGCGTGCTGCATTCGCTCGAGGACCGCTCGATGCCGGAGGATGCCGACCGCAGGAATTTCACCGAGGTCGAACGCCAGCACCTGGTGCTCGGCATCCGACAGAGCCTGCGCAATCCCGATGAGGCGAAACTGGCGCCCGACCCCGGCCCCGTGCAGCTGCGGCGGCTCACGCAGTACGAATACGCGAGCACGCTGCGCGACCTGCTCGGGGTGGAGGCGAAGAGCGAATCGCTCCCGGCCGACGACGGCGGGCGCTCGCTCGATCCCGACGTCGCGAACATGGGGCTTTCGCCCTTCGTGCTGAACAGCTACCTGAACGTCGCGCAGGACGCGCTCGACCGCGCCCCGCGCGCGCGGGTGGTGCTCGCGGAACCGTCGGGCAAACTCACCGGCCGCGAGGCCGCGCGGAAGGTCCTGGAAAAACTCCTGCCCCTCGCCTACCGGCAGCCGGTCGAGCCCACGGACCTCGAGCATTCGCTGAAACTCTTCGACCTGGTCGACGGCGTCGGACGTCCCTACGAGGAATCGCTGAAAATCACGCTCTCGGGCGTCCTGGCCTCGCCGCGCTTCCTGCTGCACATCGAGCGCCCGCGCACCGGCGACGGTCCCCAGCGGGTCGAGGACTACAATCTCGCGAGCCGCCTGTCCTATTTCATCTGGTCGTCGATGCCCGATGACGAGCTGCTCCGCCTCGCCGCGCAGGGGAAACTCGCGGACGACAAGGTCGTCGCCCAGCAGGTGCGCCGGATGCTGCGCGACCCGAAGGCGAAGGCGCTCGCGGAGAATTTCGGCCTGCAATGGCTCGGACTGCGCCGCCTGCGGCAGCCGGTGAAGTTCCAGCAGCCGTCGGCCGTCGACACGGCGCAGCCGCTGCGGGCCGCGATGCAGGACGAGGCGGCGCTGTTCCTCGATTCCGTCTTCCGCGGCAACGGCAGCCTGCTCACGCTGTTCGACGCCAACTACACCTTCGCCAACGAGGACCTCGCCCGGAACTACGGCCTGCCGAACGTCCGGGGCGCGCAATTCCGCCGCGTGCCGGTCCCGCCGGAACGCAGCGGCGGGGTGCTGACGCTCGGCGGCGTGCAGGTCGTCACCGCCATCGGCGCGCGCACCAGCCCGGTCGTGCGCGGCCGCTGGGTGACGGAAGTGCTGCTCGGGGATCCGACCTCGCCGGGCTTCTACGAAACCTGCCGGGTGTCCAAGGACGACAACGCGCCGCAGGGTGCGAAGCTGCGCGCGCGGCTGGACGACAACCGGAGCGACGCCAAATGCGCGATCTGCCACGACCGGTTCGATCCGCCGGGGCTGGCGCTGGAAAACTTCGATGCGCTCGGCCGCTGGCGGACGGAAGCCGCGGGCCAGCCGATCGACGCCACCGCCCGGCTCGCGAACGGCGCGACGCTCGCGGGACCGGCCGGATTGAAACAGGTCCTGCTTGCCACCGGGAAGGACGCCCTGGTCCGCAATCTGACCGAGCGCATGTTCGCCTTCGCCCTCGGGCGCGACCTCGAGCCCACCGACCGGCCGGTGATCAGGCAGATCTGCGACGCGCTGGCGAAGGACAACTATCGCGCCTCGACGCTGATCGCGGAAATCACCCGGAGCCTGCCCTTCACCTACCGCCGGCCGGAGAAGCCCGAGGGCGTGGTGCTGGCGCCGTAGGCGCTGAGGCCGGCAGGTTGTAGGTCAGCTCGCTGAGCTGTCCGGCCACGTCAACGACCTGGCCTACAGCGGAACGCATCCCGCTCAGTGCAGGAACGACCGGAGAAAACCGCGCAGGCGGTCCGGGATGTTCTGCTGCATGTTCAGCGCGGACCAGCGGAAGAGCTGCCGGATCTCGGTTTCCAGGCCGCTGCCCGTCTGGAACAGCGGCGCGGTGTCCTTCGCGCGATGCGGACGGTCGTCATCCACGAGGGAGAAAACGCTGAGGCTGCGGTCGAGCGCCCGGCCGCGGACGAAATATTCCTCCACCTGGAACTCGAAGTTTTCCGGCGTGGCGAGCGCGTCCTTCCGGCACCAGATCGTGAGCTTCGAATCCGATTCGCCGGTGAAGGTCAGCCGGTCGAATTCCGGCTCGACGTGCGGTCCCGAACCGCCGCTTTCGGAGCGCGCCAGGGTGCTGCCGATCGCGATCGGCATCAGCAGCTGCAGGTAGGAAAACCGGCTCTCCGGCTCGTGGAACGTCAGGGTCAGGCCGCAGTGGAAACCCTGGTCCGCCGGCCGGACATAGCGGATGGTGGCGGCGGCCTTGATCTCGAAGCTCTCGAGGATGAAGGAAATCTGGGCCACGGCCGCGGTTTCGGCCGCCGGCTTCTGGTCGACGACGATGCCGAGTCCGCCGGCGGAGATGTTCGCGACGCGGCCCCGGGAGCTGCCGCCGCCGGCCGACAGCGACACCACGAGGGGAAACGACGGCCCGACCGCATAACGATTCTTCAAGCGCCGCTCGGGCTGCTTGTCGTCGGAACGGAATTTGAAAAGTTTCTGGAAGATCATCTCGCGACCGCGAAGGAAGGCCCGGCCCGGCTCAAAGATGGAAAACCATGAGGGCGGGCGCGCGCTGCGCGCAACATCCAACGTTCAACGTCCAACGCTCAACATTCAATATCCGGAAGGTCTCGCGCGGAGACAGGGCCGGCCACTGGCACGCGGAGACCGGCGGCCGCCCCTAACAGACCGCGCCAAATGGCGCCGCTGTCACTTGAGCGTTCAACGTTGAATGTTGAACGTTGGACGTTGGGCGTTCTGGCGCTCGGCTAGGCGAGCGCGAGCCGCCCGGTGCTGTCGCCGAGCCGGTCGAGGGAGGCGCCGGCGCGGTCCATCATCGAGAGCCAGAGATTGTTGATCGGCACGTTGTCCACGCGGAGGTGGCGGCCGGTCGTGATGGTGCCGCCACCCTTGCCGAGCAGCAGCAGCGGCAGGTTGTCGTGGTTGTGACGATTGCCGTCGCTGTTGCCGCTGCCGTAGGCGATGAGGGAATTGTCGAGGATCGAGCTCCCGTTGGCCTCCTTGATCGCATCCAGCTTCTTCATCAGGTAGGCGACCTGCCTGATGTGGAAGAGATTGATCTTCGCCAGCAGCGCGAGCTTTGCAGGGTCGCCCTGGTGATGGGAGGTCCCATGGTGCGGCACGTTGGCATCCGCCCAGGGATAGGTCTGGTTGCTGCCCTCGTCGGCGAACGGCAGGGTGATGACGCGGGTGAGGTCGGCCTGGAAGGCCAGGACCATCATGTCGATCATCAGGGGCACGTGGACGTCGTACTTGTCGCTCGTGGTGGAGATGCCCTTCGCCGAGACGCCGGTGTGGATGTCGAACTCGGGCCGCTCGGCCCCGGCCGGCGGGACGATGGGAGCTTCCTGCGCCGCCTTGCCCACGCGGATCTCGATCTCGCGGACGGCCGTGAGGTACTCGTCCATCTTCTGGCGGTCCGTGGCGTCGAGCTTCTTCTGGAAGCCGTTGGCGTCATCGAGCACGAAATCGAGCACGCTCTTGCGGTCGTTCTGGCGGCGGGCGCGCATTTCGGCCGTCTCGCGCGGATCGCCGTTGGAGAACAGGCGGTCGAACACGGACTGCGGATCGCAGTCCTTCACGACGGGCGTCGTGTCGCTGCGCCAGGAAAGGGTGTGGGAGTAGGCGCAGCTGTAGCCACTGTCGCAGCGACCGACCTGCTTGCCCTCCTCAATGCCGAGCTCGAGCGAGGGGAACTTGGTCAGGTGACCGATCTTGTCCGCCGTGGCCTGGTCGGCGGAGATGCCGAGCTTGAGGTTGGCGCCCTCGGTCTTGCGCGGCTGCGCGCCGCTCAGATAGGCGGACATCGCGCGGGCGTGGTCGCCGGGGCCGTCGCCGTTGGGATTGGCCTTGTCGCACACCATGCCGGTGATCACGGAGAACTTGTCCTTGTAGTCAGCCAGCGGCTGCAGGGTCGGCGTGAGCTGGTAGTCGGCGCCGGTCGCCTCGGGCGTCCAGGTCGCCATGTTGATGCCGTTCGGCACGTAGAGCCAGGCGACGCGGCGCGGCGCGGCCACGGCCTTGGCGGCGGCCTTCGCCTCCGCGCCGAGCAGCCGGCCGGGAATCATCGAATCCAGGACCGGCAGCGCCAGCGCCGTTCCCAGGCCACGCAACAACGTCCGCCGCGACATGATCAGTTCGCTCATGAGTCACCTCTTTTGATTTTACCGTTACGTTTCTGAAAGGCGTCGCTCCGCACGATCTCCTCGACCATCGCGGAGAACCGGTCCCCGTTCTGTTTCATTGCCGCGGCGATCGCGTCGGTGGTGCGGCTGTCGTACGATTCCAGTCCGCGTCCAAGGCCGTACGTCAGCATCTTGCCCGCGAGGCAACGGCAGAACTGGTCGCTTTGCGACTTGATAATCTCCCGCAGCTCGGCCGGCCCGTTGAACGACTTGCCGCCCGGCAGCGTCCCGGCCGCGTCGATCTTCTCGTTGTTGGCGTCCACGGTGCGCCAGGAGCCGATGCCGTCGAAGTTCTCCAGCGCGAAGCCGATCCCGTCCATCCGCTCGTGGCAGGCGGCGCAGGTCGGGTTGGCCCGGTGCTGCTCCATCCGCTGGCGGAGCGTGCCCGTCAGCTCCTTGTCGCCGCCCTCGGCCAGGGCCGGCACGTTCGGCGGCGGCGGCGGCGGGGCGGAGTCGAGGAGGTTTTCCAGGACCCACTTGCCGCGCTGCACCGGAGACGTGCGGCCCGGATAAGACGTGATCGTGAGGATGCTGGCCTGCGTGATCAGGCCGCCGCGCTGGCCTGGCGGAAGCGTCACGCGCTGGAACTCGTTCCCGGTGATCCCAGGGATCCCGTAATGCCTGGCCAGCCGCTCGTTCACGAAGGTGAAGTCGGCGTCGATGAAATCCAGGACGCTGCGGTCCTCCTGCACGATTGCGTTGAAGAACAGCTGCGTCTCCTTCGTCATCGCCTCGCGCAGCGGCTGGTCGAAGGCCGGGTAGCGCTTGGTGTCGGGCGTGACGTTCTGCATGGAGCGCAGCTGCAGCCACTGGCCGGCGAAATTCTCCACGAGCGCGGCCGACTTCGGGTCCTTGAGCATCCGCTTCACCTGCGCGTCGAGATTGGCCCGCAGCCTGCCCTGCTGCGCCAGCGCGAAGAGCTCGTCGTCCGGCATGCTGCTCCAGAGGAAATAGGAAAGCCGGCTGGCCAGCTCGTATTCGTTCAGGGTATGAACGTTGCCCTCGCCCGGCTGGGGCTCCTGCTCCATCCGGAAGAGGAACGCCGGCGACACCATCACCGCCTGCAGCACGAGGTCGATGCTCTGGTCGAAGGGGCGGCCATCGCTGTCGGCCTTCGCCCATACCGCCATCAGGCGGGTGACCTCGTCCTCCTGGACCGGACGACGATAGGCGCGGCTGGCAAAATGGCGGATGATCTTCTCCGCCGCCGCCGGCTTGCTCAGCAAGGGGGACGGCTGCGCGATCATGACCCGGCGATAGCTTTCCGGCATACGGTCGGGCGTCGGAGCCAGCGGCCCCTCGAGCTCGACATAAATCACGCCCAGCGTGGGCTTGCCGGTCGGCGAAGGCGGCGGGCCAGCCTGGCGTCCTCCACCCTGCGGAATCCCACCCTTCGCCGCGGCGGCGGCTCCCCGGGCGCCGGCAGCACCGGCGCGGCCGCGTCCATTGGCACCCGCCCGCCCCGCCGCCGGAGCGGCGGGCTTGTCGGCCTCGGCCACGGCGGCAGCCACTGCAGCATCGGCCTTGGGCCTGTCCGCTTTGGCGGCAGCCGGCTTTTCGGCCGGAGCGGCATTGTCCGCGTCGGCGGCAGCATCAGCGGCATTGTCCGCATCCGCAGCGGCCTCCTTCGCCGCCACTTCGATTGCGGGTTTGGCCGAGGCTGCCGGCTTCTTGCCTGCGTTGGCGGCCGCCCCGGCGGCTTCCTCCGGCGTCGCGCCATTGAGAAATGCGAGGCTGATGCGATGCCGGCCGGCGGTCAGCGCCGTCTTGTCCACCGCGTAGGAAGAAGTGTTGCGGATGTCCTCCTTCACGGAGAACGGCTGCTGGACCTGCTTGCCGTCGACCAGGAAGGCCACGGAAGGACGCTGCTTGGTCACGGCCCCCTGAGTCCCGTACGCCCGGATGCGCAGGACGTATTCGCCGTCGGCGGGAATGTCATAGTCGGCAAAGATCTCGCCGTTGGCATTGAACACCCGGCCGATCGGAATGGGCCGGCCCTTGCCGCCGCCGGTGTTGGCATCGTTGTTGCCGAGGGCCGCCTTCGCGTCGCTTTTCGGGAAATTGCCTTCCAGCGTCGCCGCCTCCCAGTGCTGCACCGGCGGCGGGAGCACCGGATCGGCGAGGATCGCCTTGTCCAGCGAGAGATTGGCGGCGGTGAGATATTTCTCGAGGAGCACCGGGGCGAGCGAGAGGACGTCGCCGTTGTTGTCGAAGCCGTAGCCGGCATCGTCCACCGGGAACGCATCGGCCGGGCGGAAATCGATCCCGAGCAGGTCGCGAACCGTGTTGTTGTACTCCGCACGGTTCAGGCGGTGCAGCGTGACCCGACCGGGATTGATCGGCGCGTTGGGATCGCCCACCAGGTGCAGCTGGAGCCAGGAAAGCACCGGGGCCACCTCCGCCGCGGCCGGCTGGGGCTCGTCGCTCGGCGGCATCTTGTGGGCGCTGAGCTTCTCGAACGCCTTTTCCAGCGTGCGGGATCCGTCCTCCAGCGACGCGTCGTCGTGGATCAGGTCGAGGCGGAAATTGTTCTCGGCGTTGTCGTCCCCGTGGCACTCGTAGCAGTGGGCCTTCAGGAACGGCTGGACCGTCTTGTGGTATTCCTCCCACGGGGTCGCGGGCCTGGCTGCCGGCGTTGGGGCGGCCGCGGCCAGTTTCTGCGGAGCCGGGGTGCTCACGGACGAGCGCATGCAGGACGCCAGCAGCAGGGCGAGTCCGCCGGCCGACACGGCCAGGCCCGTCCAAATGAAAGGCTTGGCCCGGCTCATGAACGAACGGGGGAAAAAGGGGAAACCATCACAGGAGGAATTGACGCGTTATCCGCCTATTGGTTGCAAGGCGCTTACTTGGCCGCCGCGGCCATGGTCGCGGGCTTGAGCAGACCGCGCTGCGCCATCCAGTCGGCGACCCGCGCCGGCCAGGTCGCGTGCGGCGCGGTCCCCGGACGAATCCCGTAGCCGTGGCCGCCTTCGCCGTAAACGTGCAGCTCGGACGGGACGCCCGCCTTCTTCAGGGCCAGATAGAGATAGACCGCGTTTTCGGAGCCGTTGCGGTCGTCATCCGAGATCGAAAGGAAGGTCTGCGGCGTATCCTTCGTGATGTGGATCTCCGCCCCGACGGTCGGGACGTCGGTGCCCCGCTGGATGGTGCCGCCGGGGTAGATCAGCACGGCGAAATCCGGGCGGGTCGGCGCCTTGTCCATGTCGTCCACGGGCTCGTACATCCGGTGGTCGAAGTTGGTCTCGAGATCCGCGCCGACCTGTCCGCCGGCCGAAAAGCCGAGGACGCCGACGCGCTTGGGATCGATGTTCCATTCCGCGGCCTTCGAGCGGATGATGCTCATCGCCCGCTGCGCGTCCTGGAGGGCCGGCATGTAGCGCGGCATTCCTTCCCGGCCCGGGATCCGGTACTTGAGAACGACCCCGGTGATGCCGATGGAATTCAGCCAGACGGCGACATCGGCGCCCTCATGGCCCATCGAGAGCTGGAAGAACCCTCCGCCCGGGCACACCAGCACGACGGCGCCATTGTCCTTGTCCTTTGCGGGGCGGTAGACCGCCAGTGTCGGGGTCGAGACGGTCCCGGTGACGGTATTCGAGGAGTATTTCCATTCCTCCGGCGGCATGCCGGGCTTGTCGCCCGGCGGGAGCCCCGGCCAGACGTTCAAGGTGAAGGCGGGCGGGACCACCGGCGGCGGCGGGACCGGATAAGTCTTCTCGGGGGCCTTCTCCGCGGCCTTCTCGGCGGCCAGCGCCGGCGCGGCCAGCGCCACGCAGGCAGCCATCATCATCGCAAGGGATTTCATGGGGAATCGAGGTTTGGGGTGAGGCAACCGAGCCTGACGCGCGGCTGGGGGAGACGTGACCCGGCGTCGAAGGGGAAGCCGGGGATAAAAAGCGGAGGAAATTTCGCGCAAAGGCGGAGGCATGCAAAGGAAAATCCGGCGCCCCCGGAGGAAGGCCGGCCGGCCCTGTTTGAAGGTTGAACGCTGGACGCAGGGTGTTGGACGTTGCGCCGCCGCGCGGCGGCGGTTTTCCTGCCCTGCCCTCTCCTTGAATCCTGCCTTCACCCGCACCGGCGCCATCCTGGCGGCGATCACCCTCGGCGCGCTCCTGCCACAGCTGCACCCGTTCGTCTGGCTCGTGCGCTGGCTGATCGTCTCACAGCTGTTCCTCGTTTTCCTCCAGACCCGCATTTCGCGGTCCTCGCTTCGCCGCAGTCATTTCGTCCTGCTCGCGGTGAACATCGCCATGGGCTTCGTCGCCTGGCGGCTCGGCGCTCTGGCCGGCGGCCGCGAGATCGCGCTGGCGGCATTTTTCGGCGGCATCACGCCCACCGCCTCCGCCGCGCCGGTCATCATGAGCTTTCTCCACGGCCGCGTGGACTACGTCGTCGCCTCGTTCGTGCTCACCAACGTCGCGATGGCCGCCCTCATGCCCGTGCTGCTGCCGCTCGTGCTCGGCCATCCGACGCCCGAGGCGTTCGCCCAGGTGTCGGGCAGCGTCGGACTGGTGGTCTTCGCCCCGATGGCCGCGGCCTGGCTCGTCCGGCTGGCGTGGCCCCGCGCGGTCGAATGGCCGCCCCGCCTGCGCAATGTCAGCTTCGGCTTCTGGGTGGCAATGATGTTCCTCGTCACGGCCAACGCCTCCGACTTCATCCGGCACCAGTCGAACGCGGGCCACGGCGACGTCCTCCGCGTCGCCGCGGTCACCGCCGTCGTGAGCGCCCTGAACTTCGCGCTGGGCTGGATCATCGGAGGGCGCGAGTTCCGTCGGGAGGCGAGCCAGTCGCTCGGCCAGAAAAACACGGTCTTCACGGTCTATCTCGCCCTGACCTATGCGAGCCCGCTGGTCGCGCTCGGGCCGACGTTCTACGTCATCTGGCACAATGTCTGGAATTCCTGGCAGCTCTACCGCGCCGACTACCACGGCCCCGCGGCGCCGGCGCTGCCGGCCGATCCCGCCGGAAAAAATTCACCGGGCTAGTCTCGCGCAGAGGCGCAGAGAATCCCATCACGATCGGAAGGGGTTTCTTCCGAGCTCCGTGCCTCTGCGTCTCTGCGCGAAACCCTCTGAAAGCTCGAACGCGGCTCTTGCCAGCCGCTTTCTATCCCAGAGAATTCCGCCATGCCCCTACCCTCACTTACCCGGCGCACGTTTGTGGGCCGGATGGCGGGAGCGACGGCGGCGGCGGCCGCGGTGGCCGCGCTTCCTCGTTCCCTGCGCGGCCAGGATGCCGCCTCCCCGAAACGGCCGCTCAACGTCGTCTGGTTCATGTCGGACGACATGCGGCCGGAGATCGGTTGCTATGGCAGCCGCTTCGGGGTGCACACTCCTCACCTCGACGCCCTCGCGGCCTCGGGCGTGCGCTTCGATCGCAACTACTGCCAGTTCCCGCTCTGCAATCCCTCGCGCACCTCGCTGATGACCAACCGGCATCCCACCACCACGGAGGTGCTGGGGAACCGGCAGAACTTCCGGCCGGCGCATCCCGATTGGGTCAGCCTGCCGCAGCTCTTCAAGAACAACGGCTACACCTCCATGCGCAGCGGCAAGATCTTCCACGATCTCTATGACGACGCCCAGGCATGGACGCTGGGAGGAGGCGTGCCCCTCCGTTACACCATCGCCGGAGGACATGCGCTCAACCTGCCGCACCCGCCTTTCGACCAGATCAAGCTGACGCCTTCCGACCGCCTGCGGGTTGTCGGCCTCACCGAGCAGAACGAGCCCGACTTCCGATCGGCGGATCACGCCACCGCCTACGTGCTGCCCGCCCAGGCGCCGCTCAGCCAGAAGGACGCGGATTCCGACCAGCTCATCGCCCTGGATGGCAGCGGCGAGGGTCACCCTGACTTCCACTACGCCGACGCCGCCATCCAGTACCTGCGGGAGAACCACGACCGGCCGTTCTTCCTCGGCTGCGGCTTCGCCAAGCCGCACAGCCCGCCCTGCGCGCCGCGGTCCTTTTTCGACCTCTATGATCCCGCGAGGATCGAGCTGCCGCCGAACTTCGCGGCGTGGCCGACCGTGCCGGCGGGTTTTCCCAGCGCCGCCTTCCACCGCAGCAACGGCGACCTCTTCATGAGCCGCGGCGCCAGCGAGCAGGAGGCCCGGCTCACCATCCAGGCCTACCTGGCCTCGATCACTTTCACCGACTGGAACATCGGCCGGGTGCTGGCCGAGCTCGACCGCCTCGGGCTGCGCGAGAACACCATCGTCGTCTTCATCGTCGACCACGGCTATCAGCTCGGGGAAAACGGCAAGTGGTCGAAGCACGGCTCGCTCTTCGACGCGGCCAACCGGGTGCCCTTGATCGTGTCCGCTCCGGGCATGGCGGGAAACGGCCGGACCTGCACGCGCATCGTCCAGTCGATCGACGTCTATTCCACCGTGGCCGAGCTTTGCGGCCTGTCCGTCCCACCGGAAGGCGAAGGGGTCAGCCTGGTGCCGCTGCTCCGCAATCCCGATGCGGCTTGGGACAAACCTGCCTACACCGTTTGGAGCGACGACAGCACCACGCTCAAGGGCGTCTCCGTCCGCAACGAACGCTGGCATTACGTGGAATACGGGCCGGAGGCCGCCCACGGGGCCATGCTCTTCGACGTCCGCGCCGATCCGCAGGAGCTGCGCAACCTCGCCTACGAGACCGCCCATTCCTCGACGGTCGCCGATTTGTCCAAGCTGACGCGGGCATACGCCGCCCGCCTCGGGCAGACCGCGCACGGTTTCGCGTGACGCTGCGGAGCCTCTCCCGATCGTGGCCTAATTTAACCGAACTGTCCGAGGCCTCGTTCTCTTTCTCGTTCCCGGCCATTTTCGGAAGGGAGAACGAGCAAGAGTAAACGAACGATCGGCGCCGGCTCAGGCGTAGCTGCCGCCCTGCTTCAGGCCGAGTTCCTTGCGGCGGCGGCGGCGGTCGACCGCAGCGGCGCGCTCGTAGCCGCTCTCGCGGTGGGCGGCGAGCGGGTCGGCGGGAAGCCTGTTCGCCTTGCGCCAGCCGAGCAGCGCCGGCGACACATCGGTGAAGAAGGCCCGCTTCAGCGTGAGCTCGGCGTCGACGACATTGTTCTTCGCCTGCGCCCGGCGGAGCGCGTCGAGGTCGACGAGCGCGGCCTTGGCATAGAGCTCCTGGGCCATGACGACGGTCTGGATCGTGGCCTCGATCTTCGGCTTCTCGTTGTGCGACTGGTCGATCATGTAGGCGATCTCCGGCGCGCGGCGGTCCGCGGCGTAGGAGTGGATCTCATGGAAGATGCGGAAGATCTGGTAGGGATCGATCGAACCCAGCGTGAGGTCGTCGTCGGCGTAGCGTCGGTCGTTGAAATGGAAGCCGCCCAGCATCTCCTCATCGAGGAGGAAGGCCACGATCTGCTCGATGTTCTGCGCGGCGTAGTGGTGGCCCGTGTCGACGAGGACCTTCGCGCGCTTGCCGGCCTTCTTGGCGTGGAGGTAGGCCATGCCCCAGTCGGCGATGTCCGTCGCGTAGAATGCCGGCTCGAAGGGCTTGTACTCGACCAGAAGGGTCTGCTTCGGGCCCAGCTTCTGGTGCAGCGCGCGGAGGCATTCCTCGAACCAGTGCTTGCGGGCGCGGAGATCGCCCTGGCCGGGATAGTTGGTGCCGTCGGCAAACCACATGGAGACGTACTCGCTGCCGACCGCCTTGCCGATCGCGATGGAATCGAAGCAGTGCTGCAGCGCGCGCTCCCGGACCGCGGGGTCGTTGTGGCTGAAGGAGCCCCACTTGTAGCACTGGTCCTGGAAAAGGTTCGGGTTGATCGAGCCGATCTTCACCCCGTGCTTCCGGGCGAGGCGCGCGACGGCCTTGGGATCCTGGCCGGCCTTGAAATCCCACAGCACGTGCACCGCGACCGTCGGGCAGCAGCCGGTCAGCGCGTTGACGTGGCCCGCGTCCGCGAGCTTGTCGTTGAGGTCGATCGCCGCGGCGTCCTGGAAGAACTTGCCGAAACGGGTGCCCGTGTCGGCGAAGCCCCAGGAGGGCGTCTCAATGGCGAAGGAGTCGAGCGCCTCGCGGGCGCGGCGCAGTTGTTTCGATGTCATGGGAAAGGGAGCCGTTATTGCCGGCCCGCGCGGCAAAAGTCAGGCGCGAAATCGTTCCGCTGCGAAAGCCACGGATTTCGCGCAGAGACGCGGAGGCGCAAAGGACGGAATCTCCAAGCCGCGGGAGCCAGTTGGCCGAGACAAGCTCAGGCCAGATCATTCATCTTCCCCCAATCCAAAATCCAAAGTCCAAAATCCAAAATCAAAGAGCCTCACACCTCCGCCCGCCGTCTTACGCGGGCGCCAGCGGCGCAACGCCGAGTTTCGCGGCCCAGGGTGCCAGCGCCGGGGCGATGGACGGATAAAGTTCAACGCCGCGCGCGAGCTGATCTTCGCGCCGCCGCAGGCCGGACTCGCCCGGCAGGCGCACGCGTTCGAAGCCGGCACGCGGCGGCGTGGCGCGGCAGGCGGCGGCCACCGCGGCCGTCTGGCGGATGAAATCCTCGCGGCCGCCGAAGAGAGCCGGATCGAAAACCTGCACGCAGACATTGGCCGACCAACCCTCCTTCGGATCCGCACGGCCGTGACCCGCGAGTGCGCCCGTCAGCGCCTCGACGAGCAGGCCGAACGCGTAGCCCTTGTGGCCGTGATCGAGTCCGCCCATCGGCAGGAGGGCACCGGGGGGATTTGCGGCCATGACAGTGGGATCGTCCGTCGGACGGCCGTCACCGTCGACCAGCCACGCACCTGGCAGCCGCCGGCCTTCCCCGCGCAGGCGGTTGACCAGGCCGTTGGTGGTGATCGAAGTGGAGACATCCAGCATGACCGGATCGCCGCCGGTCGGCCAGGCGGCCGCGATGGGATTCGGCGTGAAGACGCCCCTGCGACCGCCGTGGGGCGCCACGCTGGCGATGTCGGGATCGGAACTGGCCAGCACGACCATGAGGCCGCGATCCGTTGCCCGCCGCAGATAGGCCGCGAGGCAGGCGATATGGTGGCTTCGCCGAATGACGACAGTGCAGGTGCCGTTCGTCTTTGCCCGCGCCGCCGCCAGCTCGATGGCCCGGACCGTCAGCCATGGCCCCGGTAGCTTCCGTCCGTCCCATGTGACAGCCGCGGGAAAATCCGCGATCACCGCCGGATCGCCGGTCTTCGCCATATTCCCCTTCTCCAGTTCGCCGAGATAAGGCGCCAACAACTGGAGGCCGTGCGTGGTGTGTCCAAGCAGATCGCCCTCGACGAGGATCTCGGCGACCGTCCGGGCCTTCTCCCCTTCCAGGCCGGCCCGCTCCAGCAGGGCGGCGGCAAATGAAACAAGAGCTGGGGCCGGGTAACGCGCGGACATGCGCGGCGATTAGAAGCCGGCTTTCCGGATGAACTCAATGATTTGTCCGGGAGCGTTGCGCGAAGCCAAGGCCGGAGGGAGACAAAAAAACTCCCCGGCCTTGCGGCCGGGGAGTTTCGAGGAGGAAACCGGACGGACCGTCCGATCAGAGATCGAACGTCGCGGTCAGCACGTACGTGCGCGGATCGACGATGCGGAACGCGTACGGCGAACCGTCGGCGTAGGCGCCGATCGACTGCAGGCGCGTGTTCGAGTCCTGGAGGTTGCGTCCGTTCAGCTGGATGCGGGCGCGAACCTTGTCATTGAACAGGCGCATGTTGTACGAGACGAACGCGTCGATGTAGGTGTGACCCTTGTCGTAGATCGGGCGATTGGGATCAAACGCGGTGGCGGCGGAGATGTCGCCGTTCACCGGGATGCCGTAGTAGCCGATGCCGCCCTTGCTCTCGTAGCGGACACCGCCGCCCACCTGGAGGTTCTTCAGGTAGCGGTTGCTGGAATACTTCGCCAGGCGCAGGCTCGTCGCCAGGTTGATGTGGTATTCGCGAACCTCGGGACGGCTCTTGCCCTGAATGGCCTGCGCCAGGTTGATGGGCGAGACGACGTTACCCTGCAGGAAGCTCGTCGCCGTGGAGCCGCCGGAGGTCACCGGCCCCGTGGCGGTGTACTGCGTGGTGAACCACGGGGTGCCCGACCGCGGGTCGATGATCGAGTTCCAGATCGGCTGGCGGATCGCCGTCCATTCGAAGATGTGCGGCGCGACGTTGGCGTCGATCGACTGCTCCTTCGTGGCATTGATCTTGAACGTCCAGAAGTTGTCCGGATTGAAGTTGATCTCGAGCTCGTCGCCTTTGGCGGTCTGGTCCTGGGTCTCGCTGATCGTGGAGCTGTTGTAGATGGCCGCGTTGGCCGCACTGATGCCCATGATCCCGAACACCGCCGTGTCGACCTGAGCCGAGGTGAACGTCGGGTTCGCCGCCGCCACCCACAACCGCGCCTGCTTCTGGAGGCTGAAGTTGTCGTTGTTGCCGGCGAAGTTCTCGAAGTCCAACCGCAGCGTGCGCTGGCCGAAGGTGCCGAACTGGCCGTTGCGGGTGTTGATCGACGCATTCTGGTAGCGGTTCGCCCGGAGCACGACCTTGCCGTTCCAGAAGTTCAGCGAGAAGCCGTAGTCCTTGCCGTTGGAAGTCGGGTTCGGCAGCGACTCCAGCGTGACCGCGATCGCGGGAACGTCGGGCAGGAAGCTGTCCGCCTTGTTGTAGTGGATGTCCATTCCGCTCAGCACGCCGGCGAAGAAGCCCTTGGCGCCGCCCTCGCTCGCCGCGCGATCGAGCATCGGCCAGTTCCTGAACGGCTTGAGCACAAAACCCTTGGTCGTGGTGTCGCCCTGGCCATACGCCCAGGGTCCAACCCAGCCGTCCATCGCGGCATAATCATAGGTGTAGCCGTTGGCCAGCAGCACCGAGGGCTTGCCGAACTTGTTGTAGTTGTCGTCGTGGCGCTTGCCACCCGTGAGCACCACGCGGTCATCGATGAGGTAGCTCTGCATCACGGCACCACGCGTCTTGACCAGGTTCTGCGAGTTGGAATTGCCACCGGCGCCTTCCTGGATCGCGCCCTCGGAGAACTGGTTCTGGTCCGCGACCCAGGCGTTCGTCTGCGGATTGAACCAGTTGAACGTGTACGTGCCGTACTTGAACGGCGATGGGGAGTAGTCGATGTTCTGGCCCTTGTTGTCGCCCACGTAGAAGTGGAAGTAGCCGCGGGTCGCGCCCGGCGCCACGACGCCCGACTGGTTGCCCTTCGGCTGGCCGGCGGGGGCGTAGATCGGATTGTCGGTGATGTCGACGTCGCGGAAGCGGAACGACTTCGTCTTGGTCAGCTTCTCCTCCATGTAGCCCACGATCTGGTGGCGGCCGAGCCACTTGGTCCACATCGGCCACTTGTGGCTGTCGGGCTTGGTGAAGTCGAGGGAGTACGCCAGCTGGGTGCGGAACGTGTCACGCAGATAGGGATTGCTGCTGTGGATCGGCTCCCCAACGCCCAGGTACGGACGCAGGAAGTACGGGTTGGGACGACCGTCGAGCAGCTTCTCGTTCACGTCGACGTACAGGTAGTTGCTGTTGCCGGTCGCGGACGACTGGCCGACCACGTTCTTGTTCAGGCGGGTCGCATACTCCCGGTTCCAGGCCAGCTCGAGGTCGAGCTGGTTCATGCCGGTGCGGAAGAAATTCTGCGTGATGTCGACCGTGCTGTTCTCGTTGTGATCCTTGATGCTGTTGATGGCGGCGAGGTTGATCGTCGACCAGTCGAACATGGATTTGCTGCTGATGCCGCGCACCGTGGAGAACAGCGGGTGATTGGTGCGGACCGGATCGGGCGCCGTCTCGAGCAGGCGCTGGGTGCCGCTGACGTTGTTCGGGCCGTTCGTGGCCGTCGCCGCGGGCATCTGCTGGATTTCCCAGAGCGAGATGCCATTGCCGTCGACGAAGAACGCGGGCCGCGCGTTGAAGGACGAGACCGCCATGCCGGTCGGGGTCGTGGAACCGGTCACGGTCTGCACGCCGTTGACCGTCACCGCCGTGAGAAGCGGGTCCCACGTCGGCCTGCCGAGGTTCTGCCAGTAGGAGACGGCGTCGCGCGGCGTGATGGCGCTCGGGCGGGTGCCGTAGTAATCGTAGTCCTGGAAGATTGCGTCGATCGTCGTCTTCTTGAACGGCTGGACGCGAACCATGAAGTTGTAGCGACGGGTGGTGCCGCCGGACGGCTTTTCGCGGTAGGCGTCGTGCTGGTAGACGGCCTGCGCGCGGACCGCCAGCTTGTCCTTGAAGATCGGCCGGCTGAGGTCGATCGAGGAGCGGTAGCCGCCGTTGTCGTCGGTGCGGAATTCCACGGTGCTGATATCGCGGTTCAGGTTGGCCTTCGAGCCGACCAGGTTGACCGTGCCGGAACCCTGGCCGAGGCCGAAGATGTTGGAGTTCGGGCCGCGGCTGATTTCCACGGCGTCGATGCCGATCGGGTCGATCGGCACGCGGCCGCTGGAAGCGAAGTTGTTGAGCGCGATGTTGGCCGCGCTGCCACCGCGGATGCGGTTGGCGCCCTGCGGGTTGTTCTGCACGCCGTCGGTGACCATGCCGTTGCGGTCGACCGAATAGTCCGTGAAGTTGCCCGTGCCCTCGGTGCTGGTCTCATAGGCGAAGATGTCGTTGATATCCAGCATCGCGAAATCGGACATCTGCTGCTTCGTGACCACGGACACGGCCGCGGCGAGGTCCTCGATCTTCGAATTCAGGCGGGTGCCCGACATCGTGTTCGAGGCGTAGTAGCCCTTGTCGCCGCCGCCGGAGACCTGGAAGGGGGAAAGTTCGACCACGTCGTCCTTGCCCGTTTGCGCGTTGGTCTGGACCGGCACCTTGGCCTGGTCCGCCTGCATCGCGGCGATTTCATCCGGATCGAGCCGGCCGTTCTTGTTCTTGTCGTAGCGGGCGAGCGTCGCCGCGTCGGTCGGGGCGACCGCCTGCGCCATGACAGTGGTGGACGCCGCCAGCGCGGAAAGCGCGAGGAGCAACCGCCACTGGGTACGTGAATGCCAATGGGTAGTGTTCATTGATGTTCGGGGGATGGGTAGTGCCGGAAATCCATGCGCACCGTTCGGAGCCTGCGGCTCGAGCCGGGACGAATGGAACTCCGTTGTTCTGCTGCTTGGTTCAGTCGGGGTGATGCGTCCGTCGGCAGGGGCCGGCGGAGCAAGGGTAGGGCTAACGACGTGATAGCAACTAGGCGTCCGCGGGACGGCGATAACGGGTTTGTTCTTATCAATGAATAAATCTCTTCCCTGCCGGCCGATTTTGCCGCAGGTTGGCGCCGTCCCATGGCCCGCTCCCCCGCCCGCCCCCCGTCGATGCAGGATGTCGCCGCCGCGGCCGGCGTGCACCAGACCACCGTCTCGCTCGCCCTGCGCAACGACCGCCGCCTGCCGGAGGCCACCCGGCGCCGCATCCAGCGGATCGCGCAGAAGATGAATTACCGCTCCCACCCGCTCGTGGCGGCGCTGGTCGCGCTGCGGCGTGCCCGCCGTCCCCCGCGGTTCCATGCCACGCTCGCCTTCGTCATGCGCACCGGCCTCTACCACGGGCTCGGCGAGCAATACCTGGCGGGCGCCCGCGCGACCGCGGAGCAGCAGGGCTACAAGCTGGACCCCTTCGTCCTCGGCGAGGCCGATCTCAGCGACCAGCGCCTCAACGCCGTGCTGCGGGCCCGCAACATCCATGGGGTGATCATCGCGCCGCTCCCCGAGGCCCGCGGCTACTTCAACCTCGATTGGGGAAATTTCTGTTCGGTGAGCATCGAATACACCTTCACCGCCCCGGTCTTCGACCGCGTCGTGCACGACAACTACGGCGGGATGCGCCGGATCATGGACGAATGCCGCCGCCGGGACGTCCGGCGCGTTGGCCTTGTGCTGTCCACGGACGGCCATGAACGCACGCAGCGGATGAACGGCGCGGCCTACTGGGTGGAGCAGCGCGCCGGATTCTTTGCGGCGATCCCGCCGCTGATCCAGCCGGCGTGGGACGAGGGTGCGTTCACCGCGTGGCACCGCCGTCACCGGCCCGAGGCCGTCGTCACCTCGAATTTCCTCCTCAGCGAGGTCCAGGAATGGAGCGCCCAACGCCGGCTGCGCCTCGGTCGCGACCTGCAGCTGGTCAACGTGAATGCCGCGGCCGGCGGACCGGTCAGCGGGATCTTTCAAAATCCCCTCGCCATCGGATCGACCGCCGCCCGCCTCGTGATCGAGAAGATCATCCGCAACGACCGCGGCGTCCCCGCCATCCCGCAGACCACCATCACGCCCGGCAGCTGGGTGGAGGGCACCTCGCTGCGCCCTCCGCGAGGGTCAACCAGCTCCTGAAACAATTCCAGTAGCTGCGGCAGATGATGAAGGGCAAGGGCGGGTTTCCGAATCTTTGAACAAGCCGGTTTCGCGCAGAGACACAGAGAGTACACCGAGACCCGACAGGATCGTCCTCTGTGCGCTCCGTGCCTCTGTGCGAATCAGGCTTGGGTCTGGGATCGAAGCCAAACCGTTAGGTCAGGCCCGGCGGGCGCTTGGTCCCAGGGATTCACCCCCGGCCATCAGGACGGCCGCGCCGAACAGCGCCAGCCCCGCGCACGCGACGACGAACCAGTCGCCGTGCTCGACGTAGTAGCTGTTGCGGCCGATCCACCGCTGATCGCGCGTCACGCCGACGGTCGCCGCGCCGCGGAAGTAGATTGTGCCCGCGTCCTCCCCGGCCTTGGTGCGAATCTGGCCATCGGCATCGCGGGTGAGGACTGCCCGGATGCCGCCAAACTCATCGATCCAGCCGCTCCAGCCGGCGTTGCCGCAGCGCAGGACCGGACGGCGCGTCTCGACCGCGCGGAGGACCGCATGGGCCGCATGCTGGTAGGCCGCCCCGCCCTCGCCGAACCAGCCGTTGTTCGTGAGCACGGCGAGCACGTCGGCCCCCGCGAGGGCGCTGGCGCGCGCGAGCAGCGGATAGGTGTCCTCGTAGCAGATGAGCGGGCCGAACGCGACGCCCGCATCGCGTACCGGGACGACAATCGGCCGCGCACTGTCGCCGGGCGTGAAATCGCCGTCGCCGATCTCCACGAACTTGTTCAGCCAGCCCAGCACCGGCCGGAACGGCACGAATTCGCCGAACGGCACCAGCTTGCGCTTCGCGTAGTAGCCCGGCTGCAGCCCGCTCCGCGGATCGATCAGGAACGCCCCGTTGTAGCCGCGGACGGACTCGCCCTCCACTTCCCACGCCACCGAGCCCATGAGCACCGGCGATCCCGCCCGGGCGACGAGCGCTTCCGTCCACGCCCGCACGCGGGCGTCGTCTTTCACCGCCCGCGGTGTCACGGCCTCGGGCCACAGGATCAGGTCGGGGTGGCCCAGCGCCGCGTTCATCGTGGTCTTCTCCAGCGTGTCCAGGATCCCCGCCTCCTTGGTGGGATCCCATTTCACCTCCTGCGGGATGTCCGGCTGCACGAACGCCACCCGTCCGAGGGGAACAGTATAGTGGGCGCGGTTGAAGGTTTCCTGGACCTGCACCGACAGGCAGACCAGCAGGAGGAAAAGTGCGAGGAGGAACTCCTGGCTGCGTCGCCGCAGACCGGTGGCTCCCTCGAAGAAGAGCCGGTGCGCGTACGCGGCGAACCCGAGGTTCATCGCCACCAGGACAAAGGAGACTCCTCCCGCGCCGGTGTAGGCGGCGACCTGCAGGATGCTCGCCCGCTCCCACTGGCTGGCCGCGAGCGGCAGCCAGGGAAAGCCGCCGAGCAGCCAGGTGCGGGACCATTCGATCAGCACCCAGGCACCCGCGAGCCCGAGCATCGCGAGCAGCCGGACGGGCGTGAAACGTCCCACGATCCGCGGCATCGCCCACCATGCCGCCAGGTACCAGGACCCGACCCACGCGCCGACCACGGGTCCAAGGAGAAAGAGACCCACCCAGGTCACATGGTGCAGCCAGCCGAGCAGGATCGTCCAGGCCACCGCCTGCGCGGCGAACATCGTTCCCGCATACAGCTTCAGTGGCGGACGCCGGTAGGCCCAGACGATCCCGGGCACCAGCATCGCGTAGGCGAACTCCGGCATCTTGAACGGCGGGAAGGACAGCACCGTCAGCGCGACGGTGAACAGCGCCACCACCGCGGCCCAGACCCCATCCTTTTGCACCTGCCAGAAAGACGGCACTTCCGCGTAGGGATCGGTCGCCAGGATGTCGGAATCAGGCATGAAGCCCCAGCTTCGGCCAAGGACCGCCCTCTCTCAAGAACAGAAGGCGGAAGGCGGAAACGGATTTCGCACAGAGACACAGAGGCGCAGAGAAAACCGAACGCCTGTGCTCTGCGGGCTCCGCGCCTCCGTGCGAGACAAACGGATGTAGGGGCGTACCTGGTGGACGCCCTTTCCCTTGCAAGCGAACCGGGCGTTCACAGGGGTCGCCCTACGCTTCAGGCCGACGGTTTCGCTCCGCGGGGAAAATACGGCGGCGTGGTGACGTCGGGACCGAGCACGGCCGAGGGCGCGGCCTCGCCGGCGGATTTCGGCTCGTTGAAGATGTGCAGCGTCGTGTAGGCGAGCTGGATGTGGCGGTGCGTCTCGAGCTCCGCGACCAGGCGGCGGTTGATGCGGTTGCGCGTGGCGGAGAAATGCCGGTAGTGCGCGACGAAAAACAGGCTGAGCGTCACGCCGCTGTCGGCGATATGCGTGTAGATCTTGGGCCGGTAGTCCGCGTCCTCCACCCCATAGCGCTCCTGCATCGTCGCGCCGGCCTGCCGCGCGGCGGCGAATTCCTCGCGGGTCTCCTCCTCCAGCACCCGCTGGAACAGCAGCATCGCGCTGGCGACGGGCGTGGCGAAAGTCACGGTGACGTCGACCTTGCCCCAGATGAACGGGTGGCCGTGCGTGAAGTTGAAGACCTTGTGTTTGAAGATGAAATTGTTCGGCAGGAGGATGATCCGGCCCGTGGGCTGGTCCAGGCCCAGCCAGCCGTTGATTTCCACGAGCGTCGTGCGCAGGAGCTGGATGTCGATGACGTCGCCGCGCGTGCCGTCCACCTCGAGCCGGTCGCCGATGCGCAGCTTCCCGCCGCCCATGATGACGAACCAGCCGAAGAACGACGTGCAGGCGTCCTGCAGCGAGATCACGAGCGCGGCGCTGACGACGCCCAGCATGGTCACCACCACGGAAAGGTCGTCGAAAAGGAAGCCCGTCAGCACGAGCACGATCAGCGCGATCAGCACGTACCGGACAAGCCGGCGGGCGAGGAAGAGCGACTCCTTCTTGTAGAAGATCGGCAGCACCGCGCGGCTGGTCAGCACCTGCAGCCCGAGCAGGCCGAGCAGCGCAAGCCCGGGCCAGCGGAGCCGCCGCAGCATCGCGGACTGGAGGCTCTGGAACTGTTCCTCCTGGAACGCCGCCTCGAGCGTGGCGAGATCCTGCCGGGTGTGCACGACCTGCTGCGCCCGCCGGATGGCCTCGACCTGCGCCGCCATGAAGGGCAGCCGCTCGTCGAGCGCGTTCTTCTGGGAACGCTGTTCCGCCAGCAGGCGCTCCACCCGCGCGTCCCGGTTCAGGAAGCCGGTCTGCCTTTGCAGCAGCTGCAGCTCCTCGTCGTACTTGGAGAGTTTCTGCCGCGCCAGCTCGAGCGCGCTTTCGCTGACCTTGAGATTCTGGTCGAGATCCGAGATCTGCGCCGCGAACTGGCCGTCGTTCTTGCGCACTTCGCGCAGCCGCGAGTAGGCGTCGGACAGCTCCCGCAGGCCGCCGCGGCTGCTCGCCGCCTCGACCGCCTTCAGCCGGTCGCGCAGGCGGTCAGCGTCGCGCGCCAGCTCGATCTCGTCCTCCGCCGCCTCGCGCTCCAGGGCGAGCGACCGCAGCTCCTCGCCGCGGGTGAAAAGCTTCTCCTGCTGCTCGACCTGCCGGTCCGCGCTGGCGCCGGCCTGCGGCCGGGCTCCCTGCTGCACCTGTGCGAGGAGCGCGTCGCGGTCCGCCGCCGCCTGCTGGTGCCTGGCCGCCAGGGCGCGGACGCGGGCCTCGGCGTCGGTCACCGTCGAGTCGATGTCGCGCAGCTTCTCGCGCAGGAGGGCCAGCGGGCTCGCGGTGCGTCCGCCCTGCAGTTCGCGCTCCCGCGCCTCGAGGATCTGCCGCGATTCCAGCACGGACAGTTCCTGGCGCAGGCGCTGCAGCTGCACCTCCAGCCGCGTTTTCTCCCCGGCGTTCTTCGCTCCCGCCACGACCGTCTCGAGCGTGCGGATCTGCTCCTTCAGCCCGGCCGCGCGCTCATCGTCCGCCCCGGCGAGCCGCGCCATGGCGCCCGACAGGAGGCCCGCGGCGAAAAGGAGCCGCGGAAACCACGCGGAAAGCCAGGGGAAGGATTTCACGCCGCCCAAACTGCGCAGGCCACAGGAGGCGACAAGCCGAATTCGGGACCGCGGTCGGAGCCACGGTCCCGCAACGTCCAACATTCAACTTTCAACGTTCAACGTCCAAGGCCGGGGGCCTGTCCTATTGCGACATTGGATGTCGAAGGTTGAACGTTGGACGTTCCACGGCGCCGCTAGGCGCCGTGGCAGTGCTTGTACTTCTTGCCGCTGCCGCAGGGACACGGGTCGTTGCGGCCGACCTTCGGCGCCTCGCGGCGGATCGTGATCTTGGGCAGCTGGATTTCCGGCTCGCCGGCGGCCGGCGGAGCGCCCGCGGGCCCGGGAGCGGGCGCCGCCGGAGCCGCGGGAGCGGCGGGCGGATTGTCCGGCCCCTGCGTGCGGGCGCTGCGGGCGAGGATCGAGAGCATGTTCTCGAAGGACTCGAGGTTCGTCGCGCTGCGGAACAGGCCGGTGCAGATCTGCAGCCGCACGTTGTTCATCAGCTCCTCGAAATACTTGTAGGCCTCGCTCTTGTACTCGACCAGGGGGTCCTTCTGGCCGTAGCTGCGCAGCCCGATCGAGCGCCGGAGCTCCTCCATCTCGGTCAGGTGCTCCTGCCAGTGGTGGTCGATCGCGTTGATCACGACATAGCGCTCCAGCGCGCCGAGCGCCTCCGGCACCTCGGCGGATTCCTTCAGCGCGTAGGCCTGCTTGATCCGACCGAGCACGAGCTGCGTGAGCTCGCCGGCATTGTCACCCTTGAGCTCGTCGGCGCGCAGGGTGATGGGAAAGTGGGTGTTGACCCAGCCGACCAGGCTTTCGACCGCCGACGCCACCGCCCCGCCCTTCTCGCCGTAGCCGGCGTTGGCGAAGCGGGTCGCGATCTCCTCCTCCACCTGCTCGAAGATGATGTCCTTCGGCCGCTCCGCATGGATCGCGCCGTTGCGGATCCCGTAGATGACCTCGCGCTGCTGGTTGAGGACGTCGTCGTACTGGAGCAGGCGCTTGCGGATGGAATAGTTCTGCTGCTCGACCTTCTTCTGCGCGGACTCGATCGAGCGGTTGAGCCAGGGATGCTCGAGCTCCTCGCCCTCCTTCATCGAGCCCTCCATCAGGCGCGAGGCCAGGTTGCCCTGCAGGAAGAGGCGCATCAGGTCGTCCTCGAGCGAGAGGAAGAACTTGGTCAGGCCGGGATCGCCCTGGCGCGAGCAGCGGCCGCGGAGCTGGCGGTCGATGCGGCGGGATTCGTGGCGCTCGGTGCCGATGACGAACAGGCCGCCGGCAACCTTCGTGTCGGGCCGCAACTGCAGCGCCCGCGCCTCGTCGCTGTCGGCGAGGAAATGGCGGACTTCGCCCGTCGTCGCCTCGGTGAGCGTGTAGCGGAGCTGGCCCTTGTCCGCGGGCTCGGGGCTGGGCGCGCTGGCGACGTTGTACTTCACGCCCTCGCCCAGCTTGATGTCGGTGCCGCGGCCGGCCATGTTCGTCGCGATCGTGACACCGCCGCGCAGGCCGGCGCGCGAGACGATCTCCGCCTCCTGCTGGTGGAACTTCGCGTTGAGCACGGTGTGGACGACGCCGGCCCGCTTCAGCATCCGCGAAAGCACCTCGGAGGACTCGACCGACACAGTGCCGACCAGGACCGGCTGGCCGCGCTTGTTCGCCGCCTCGATCTCGCGCACCACCGCGTTGAACTTGTCGCGGCGCGTCTTGAAGATCGAGTCGTTCCGGTCGAGGCGGATGCAGGGCCGGTTGGTGGGGATGACCTGGACCGCAAGCTTGTAGATGTCGTTGAACTCGGTCGCCTCGGTCTCGGCCGTGCCGGTCATGCCGGCCAGCTTCTCGTAGAGGCGGAAATAATTCTGGATCGTGATCGTCGCGTAGGTGCGCGTCTCCCGCTCGATCGCCACGCCCTCCTTCGCCTCCACCGCCTGGTGCAGGCCGTCGGACCACCGCCGGCCCGGCATGACGCGGCCGGTGTTCTCGTCGACGATCATCACCTTGCCGTCGGGCGTGACGACGTACTCGACATCCCGCTCGTACAGCGAGTAGGCGCGCAGCAGCTGCGAGATCGCGTGGATCTCCTCGGAGACCTCGGCGTAGTGCGTCTGCGCCGCGAGCTTCCTCGCCTCGCGGGCGTCCGGCGCGATCGCGGTGTCCTTGTCGAGGTCGGAAAACTCCGTCGCGAGGTCCGGCAGGACGAACGCATCGGGATTGTCGGGGCGCAGCTTCGTGCGGCCGATCTCGGTCAGGTCGGCCTGGTGCTGGCGCTCGTCGATGACGAACAGCAGCTCTTCCTTGAGCCGGTAAAGGTCCTCCTTGTTGAGGTCGGAGTTGAGCTCGGTCTCGGTCTTGTCGAGGAGCTTCCGCCATTCCGGCGTCTCCATCAGGCGGAGGAGCAGCTTGTTCTTCGGGTGCCCCATCTTGACCTGGAGCATCTTCCGCGCGGCGGCCTGTTTGTCGTCGGCCGTGACGCCGGGCTTCTCGAGCATCTCCTTCGCCTCGGAAGCGATCCGGTTGCAGAGGCGGGTCTGCTCCCCCACGAGGCGGTCCACGCCCGGACGCAGGCGCGTGAACGGCTGCTCGCGTTCGATCGGCGCGGGGCCCGAGATGATCAGGGGCGTGCGCGCCTCGTCGACGAGGATGGAGTCGATTTCGTCCACGATGCAGAACCAGTAGTCGCGCTGGACCTGGTCCTCCTTGCGCGTCGCCATGCCGTTGTCGCGCAGGTAGTCGAAGCCGAACTCGCTCGCGGTGCCGTAGGTGATGTCCCGGCGGTACATCTCGTGCCGGAGGTCGGAGGGCATCTGCTGCTGGATGCAGCCGACGGTGAGGCCGAGGAACTGGTAAAGGTGGCCCATCCACTCCGAGTCGCGGCGGGCCAGGTAGTCGTTGACCGTGACCAGCTGCGTGTTCCGGCCGGTGAGCGCGTTCAGGTAGAGCGGCAGGGTGGAAACCAGCGTCTTGCCCTCGCCCGTCGCCATCTCGGCGATCCGGCCCTGGTGGATGGTGATGCCGCCGATCAGCTGGACGTCGAAATGCACCATGTCCCAGGTCAGCTCATGGTCGCACACGATCACCTTCTGGCCGCAGAGGCGCCGGGCGGCATTCTTGACCGTCGCAAAGGCCTCCGGGAGGATCTGGTCGAGGGTCTCGCCCTGCTTCAGGCGGGCGCGGAATTCGTCCGTCTTGGCGCGCAGCTGCTCGTCCGACAGCGCCCGGTAGGAGACCTCCAGCTCATTGATGCGAGCGACGATCGGGCGGCAGGACTCCAGGAATTTGCGGTAGTGCCGGCCGGAAAAGCGCTTAAAGAAAAACGACAGCATGAAAGGCCAAGAAGATAGGAGCCGGCGCGGCCTTGGCAAATGGCAAATGCCAGACGGCAGGGACGAAGATCCCCGGCAGTTAGGCGTGCAGGCGCACGGGATCTGCGAAACTCATCCTTTCAGTCTGATGCCGACCACGTGCTCCGTCTTCAGCGGCGCCGATTCGAGGCGGATCCACGCGGATTCCGGGCTGCGGCCGCCGCCCAGCCTGACCGTCAAGGTCACCCTCTCGCCTCCTTCAGCACCGGCGATGCCGTCTCCGCCAGCGTTCCGTCCGCCTCCGTCGACAGCCACGCGCGCGTCCAGACCGACGCACCCGGCGGGCCGTTCAACGTCGCCCGGAAAACGGCGATGTCCGCGGCGGGGATCTCCAGCGCTACGTCGCTCAGGAAGTAAGCACTCTCCGGACGTGGCATATTCCCCGAAGGGCGCAATGGCGTGCGAGTGGGTTGAAGCATGTGCGGGCGAACTGCGACCGCTGTCTGGCTAGGCACTTGGTCCGGCTTATCCGGCGCCGCTGATCAGGCTCAGGATCTCGTTCAGGATTTTCAGTGTTTTCTTCACCACCCAGGGAAGACGACCCAAAAGATCCTCCACGCTGTCCTTGCCGATCTTGGCGTCTTTCAATGCGGCATCGCCCTGCGCGATGGCTCCGGCGGCATCGGGTTGGATCACCGGTATGCCCATGGTCACGGCCCCCATGGTGACGCCTCCCTTGGCCGCATCCGTGCGAACCTGGGCCAGGGACTTTTCGGTGATGTAGACCAGTTCCCGCTCGAGCAGCTCGATGGCTTTGGGCGCATCGGCCGAGGCGCTTTCCACGGCCTCTTCAATCGCGGCGATCGCCGACTCCTCCCTGAGGGCCGCCAGGGTGTCCCGCAGCAACGCCGCCAGCGTGGGATCCTTTCTCTTGCGCTGGATCTGCAGAAGGGCAACTGCCTCGAGTTCATCGAGGAATCGTCCCCAAGTCCGGCTGAAGGATGATGACGATAGCTGTGTTTCGGTGGGTGGCATAAATCGCTTTGGCCGACGTTCGAAGGGGAAGCAAAGGCGGCAGATCGTTGGAAAAATCAGCTAAGCCCAACACGGCAGGCTCGCCCGTCTTCACCATCCCTGCCCCTTTCTCCTAATTTCGTCAAAAGGCCTCAGGACAACACGACCTTTCTCGAAGATAATCTCCTCTGTCGTGGCCAAACTCGGGCAGCACTGGGCGTCGCTTTCTGCCCAAACCTTGAAGTGCAGAAAAAGGCGTGTGGCATTTTCTTCGAAGTGGTCCGCATCGCGCCAGCCACGGCCGCCAATCACCAGTTGCTGCACCTCCTGCGGACGCGAGCTCAACACCGCGAACAAATAACCATCGTGATGATTGCCTTCGCTCAGCGGTTCAAACGTGGTGATGAGCAGGAGATCGTCCTTCTTATCGCCGTCCAAGTCTCGCATCAGGTAGCGTCGCGCCGGCGGATACTCGGTGGCACCCTGCTTCTTCACCAATTCTTCAGCAATGAACGATTCCAGGCGCGAAGTGAGCTGACTGACCCGCGCGGAATACTCCCGATGATTCGCCTGGCGCGCGAGCTCCTGCCCGGCTTCGTCGTGCGAATCGGCGCCAATCGCCAGGGCCGCCGAAGCCGCCAGCGCGAGTAGGGGGAGGACTTTCATCTCTGCTCCGCGTAACCAGGTTTGACTGGCAGGCGCTGATGTCGTGAAAGCCGTCGGACCTCGCGTTCCGCCGAATCTCGCTCACACCCGCGTCTTGAAATATGCGATCGTCCGCTTCAGGCCGTCCTCGAGGGGGACGGTCGGCTCCCATTTGATGACCTTGCGCGCGAGGGTGATGTCGGGGCGGCGCTGCTTCGGGTCGTCGGCCGGGAGCGGCTTGTGGACGATCTTCGATTTGCCGCCGACGAGTTTCAGCGTCAGCTCGGCGAGCTGCAGCATCGTGAACTCGCCGGGGTTGCCGAGGTTCATCGGGCCAACGGTCTCCGTTTGGGCCATGAAGCGGACGAAGCCCTCGATCAGGTCGTCCACGTAGCAGAACGAGCGGGTCTGCTGGCCGTCGCCGTAGATCGTGATGTCCTCGCCGCGCAGCGCCTGCACGATGAAGTTGGAGACCACGCGGCCGTCGGCCTCGTGCATGCGCGGACCGTAGGTGTTGAAGATGCGGATGACGCGGATATCGACCTTGTTCTCCCGGTGGTAGTCGAAGAAGAGCGTCTCGGCGCAGCGCTTGCCCTCGTCGTAGCACGACCGCTTGCCGATCGGGTTGACGTGGCCCCAGTAGCTCTCGGGCTGCGGATGCACCTGCGGGTCGCCGTAGACCTCGCTCGTGCTCGCCTGGAACACCCGGCCCTTCACGCGCTTGGCGAGGCCGAGGCAGTTGATCGCGCCCATCACGGACGTCTTGATCGTCTTGATCGGGTTGTACTGGTAGTGCGGCGGCGAGGCCGGACAGGCGAGGTTGTAGATCTGGTCCACCTCGTACTTGAACGGGTCGATGATGTCGTGCCGGACGAACTCGAAGTTCGGATGGTCCAGCAGGTGCGCGATGTTGAGCTTCCGGCCGGTGAAGTAGTTGTCGAGGCAGACGACCTCATGCCCGTCCTTGATCAGGCGGTCGCAGAGGTGGGAGCCCAGGAATCCGGCGCCGCCGGTGACGAGGATGCGCATGCGGGTCAGACTTGGAAAAACGAAGGCGGTTCGCCAGCAAAACCGGCGGGCCGCCGCGGAGGCGACGGCCCACAACGTTCAACGTCCAGAGCTCGCATCTTCGCGCCAGACGCCTGCTCGGTTCCAAACCTTGGACGTTGGATGTTGAGCGTTGGACGTCGAACGTTCCCACCGCCCCCGTCAGGTCGACGTTTCATAGCGCTCGATCCAGCCGCGGTGCCACGGTCCATAATCACCGGCATCAAGGTGGGCCCGGGCCTGCGCCATCAGGTCGAGGTAGAAATGCAGGTTGTGGATCGTCAGGAGCGTGCAGCTCAGGATCTCGCCGGCGAGCGTGAGGTGGCGGAGGTAGGCGCGGGAAAAGTTCGCGGTGTAGTTGGCGAGGCCCTCGACGATCGGGCGCGGGTCGGCACGGAAGCGCTCGTTGCGCAGGTTGAGCGGGCCGTCCGGCGTGAAGACCAGGCCGTTGCGCGCCACGCGGGTCGGAAGCACGCAGTCGAACATGTCCACACCGAGCGCGATCATCTTCAGCAGCTGCGGCGGCGTGCCGAGGCCCATGGTGTAGCGCGGCTTGTTCGCCGGCATAAAGGGCGTGGTCGCGGCCACCTGCTTCAGCATCTCGGGTTCGGGCTCGCCCACGCTGACGCCGCCGACCGCATAGCCGGGAAAATCCAGCGCCGCCAGTTGTTCCGCCGCCTCGCGGCGGAGATCGTCGAAGGTCGAGCCCTGCACGATGCCAAAGACGTGATGGCCCGCAGCGAGAAATCCGTTGTCCGCGGCGATCTGCCTGCATTGCTGCGCCCAGCGATAACTCCGGGCCACCGCCTTCGCGCACGCGTCGCGCTCGCAGGGCCAGGGCGGGCATTCGTCGATCACCATCGCGATGTCGCTGCCGAGGTTACTTTGGATCCCCATCACTTCCTTGGGGCCAAGGAAGAGCTTGGCGCCGTCGAGATGGGACTGGAACGCCACACCGTCGTCCCGGATGTCGCGCAACTTGGCCAGACTGAAGACCTGGAAGCCCCCGCTGTCTGTAAGGATCGGACCGTCCCAGCCCATGAAAGCGTGGAGCCCGCCCAGGTCGCGGATGAGCTCCGAGCCCGGCCGGAGGTTGAGGTGGTAGGTGTTGCCGAGGATGATCTGGGCACCGATCTCCCGGAGATGCCTGGGGGTGATTGATTTAACGGTGCCCTGCGTGCCGACGGGCATGAAGATCGGCGTCTCGATCAACCCATGGCGGGTCCGCAGCCGGCCGCGCCGGGCGGCCGAGGCTGTATCGGTCCGCAATAACTCGAAGTGGTCGCTGCCGGGCATGGTCCACCCTACCCGCACGCTTGACCCCCCTGTCAACCTATGGGTAATTGCATCCACGTGCTGCTCGTCATCGACAACTACGATTCCTTTACCTTCAACCTCGTCCAATACTTCGGTCAACTGGGCGTGGAGCAAAAGGTCTTTCGCAACAACGAGATCACGCCGGCCGAGGCCGTTGCCCTGAAGCCGGATCGCGTGCTCATCTCTCCGGGACCGTGCTCTCCCGCCGAGGCCGGTGTCTCGCTCGACATGATCAAGGCGTTCGAGGGCCGGAAGCCGATTTTCGGCGTCTGTCTCGGGCACCAGTCGATCGGGCACTACTTCGGCGGCAAGGTCGTCCGCGCCGGGCGCCTGATGCACGGCAAGACCTCGCCCATCCTGCACCGCGACACCGATGTCTTCCGCGGCATGCCGCAGGGCTTTGCCGGCACCCGGTACCATTCCCTCCTCGTCGAGCGTTCCAGCCTGCCGTCCTGCCTGGAGGTCACCGCCGAGACCGCCGAGGGCGAGATCATGGGCCTGCGCCACAAGTCGCTGCCGATCTGGGGCGTCCAGTTCCATCCCGAGTCCATCGCGACCGAAAACGGGATGAACATCCTGAAGAACTTTTTGTCGCTGAATTGAGAAACAAGGCAGTAGCGAGCAAGCATCGAGTAGCGAGTAGTGAGCATGCCAAACCACCAAGCACCCGTCAGCAACCCACCATCTCTCTGACGTCGCACCGCTCCCCTAGCCCTTAGCCTACTCGCTACTCACTACCCGCTACTCGCTACTCGCTACTCATACAATCATGCGCTGCCCGAAGTGCACTTCCATCGAGGACAAGGTCATCGACTCCCGCATCAGCAAGGAGGGTAACACCATCCGCCGCCGGCGCGAGTGCCTCGAGTGCGGAAATCGTTTCACGACGACCGAGTCGCTGGTGCGCGACGGCATGATCGTGCTGAAGCGCGACGGGCGCCGCGAGGACTTCGTCCGCGAGAAGCTCACCCATGCCGTGCGCGCGGCCTGCCACAAGCGCCCGGTGGACGCCGAACAGATGACGATGCTGGTCGAGGACGTGATGGACGTGCTCGAGGCCCAGTACGAAAGCGAGATCCCCTCGCAGGCGATCGGCGACGCCGTGATGCAGCGGCTGCGCCGCATCGACCAGGTCGCCTACGTGCGCTTTGCCAGCGTCTACAAGGAATTCCGCGATGTCGGCGAGTTCGTCGACGAGATCAGCAGCCTGAAGCCGAAGCCGGACGAGACCTGAGCCGGGTTGGGATGTGGAAACCAGGAAAAGGGGAAACGAGCCCCTGGCTTGGATTCAGAGACCGGCGAGTAATGGAATTTCATGGGGCCGCGCGACGGAGATAAACCTCCGCAACCAACGCGTCCTTCGCAGCGGCTCACCGCTCGATTCCGTTTCCTGATTTCCCGCTTTCCATATCTCACATTCAATTTGCCGGAAACAGGTCTCCGCGCAGATTGACCATTCCACGATGTCCGCCCCCTCCCGCGACGACTTGCGCCGCCTCCATTTCATCAACGCGCTGTTTGCCGACGTCACCGGCCACGACCTCTACCTCGCCCAGCAGATCAAGGGCGCGATCGCCTTCAGCCTGGCGGAGCTCGCGGAGCAGACGAAGCGGCATCCGGAGCTCGCCGCGAAATACGATGCCGCGTTCAATGCCGCGGCGGCCGACCTGCTCGCCCGGCTTTTCGCGGATCTCCCGCGCCGGGGCTTTTTCCATTGGGATGCGGCGCTCACTCCCACCGCGGCCACGCCGCTCTTCGCCCGCGCCGAGCTGATGGCCGGCCTGAAACGCCTCGCACCCTACCGGGAATCGACGCTGCTGGTGACCAACCTCCGCCCCGCCCTGGTCCCGCCCGCGCGCCGCGCCACTCCGCGCCGCCAGCGGGACTACGAGGAAGCCCTCGCCTTCATCCGTGCCCTCACCGCCGCCCGCACTCCCCGCACCGCGAACCTGCAGCTGCTGTTCCTTTAAAGCCCACCGAACACACGGACCACACGGAAGAAAAATTCGGATTTCACTTCCGTGGATTCTGTGTGTTCCGTGGGCATGTCTCCCATGCCGAAAACCATCTTCCAAAAGATCATCGACCGGGAGATTCCCGCGAAGATCGAGCACGAGGACGAGCGCTGCATCGTCATCCACGACATCCAGCCGCAGGCGCCGGTGCACCTGCTGATCATCCCCAAGAAAGTCGTCGAGCGGATCGGCGCCGCCACCACCGGCGACGAGGCCGTCCTTGGGCACCTGCTCGTCACGGCCGGGGTCGTCGCGAAAAAGCTCAACCTGACCCGCGGCTTCCGCCTCGTGGTCAACAGCGGGCCCGATGCCAACGAAACTGTCCCGCATGTCCATGTGCACTTGTTGGCGGGACGACCGCTGACCTGGCCGCCAGGCTAACACGGTGGAACGCGTTGACCCCACCGCGTTTCACCACAGTGCAAAGGGAGGCGGGAAAATTCAGATTCCAAACGCCAATGATCAAAAATCGGCGGCCGGAAATTTGCGTATTGTGGATTTGAGATTTGAACCCTGCGCAACCGCTACGGTTGCGCCTGCGCTTCGAAAGTTCCGTCGGCGCGCTTCGCGATCAGACGCTTGAGCTCGAGCATCATGAGGATCGCCGAGAGGCGGGCGACGGGCAGGCCGGTTGATTCCGCCAGGGCGTCGGGCGTGAGGATCGATCCGCCGCGAAAGCGCTCGAAGACCTGCGCCTCGTCGTCCGTGAGATTAGCGGGACGCCCGGCGGCGACATCCGCGGGCTTTTCGCCGATGGCGGCGGGACGCAGGCCGTCCAGGTAGTTCAGCTCGGACAGGAGATCGTCGACGCCGGTCAGCAGCGTGGCGCCGTCCCGGATGAGCTGATGGCAGCCCGCGCTGGAACTCTGGTCGATCCTCCCCGGCACCGCGAACAGCGCGCGGCCCTGCTCGCCGGCGAAGCGCGCGGTGATCATCGCGCCGCCGCTGACGTCGCTCTCGACGACCACGACCGCCTGGCACATGCCCGCCACGATGCGGTTGCGCATCGCGAACGACTGCCGGTCCGCCCGCCGGCCGAAGGGAAACTCCGAGAGGATCGCGCCGGTTTCCTCGAGCTGCCGGTACAGTCCGAGGTTTTCCGGCGGATAAACCAGGTCGATGCCCGTGCCGAGCACCGCGGCCGTGCGCCCGCCGGCGGCGAGCGCGCCTTCGTGGGCCGCCGTGTCGATGCCCCGGGCCAGTCCGCTGACCACGCAGAAGCCGATGCGGCCCAGTTCACCGCCGAGTTTCTTGGCGACCGCCTGGCCGTAAAGTGTCGCACGTCGCGAGCCCACGATCGCGACGCAGGGATGCCCGAATTCGTAGCCGCCCCGGCGATAAAGTCCGATCGGCGGGTCGTTGATTTCCTTCAGCAGCGGAGGATAGCCGGGATCCCGGCTCGTGATGAAGCTCACCCCGGCCTTCGCGATCCGTTCCTCCTCCCGTGCGAGGTCGAAATGCGTGCGCCAGCCCGCAAGCGTCGCCCCGATCACGGGCCCGACGCCCCGCACCGCCGCCAGGCGTCGCGGCTCGGTCGTGAAGACCGCGCGCGGATCGCCGCCCACTTCCTCCAGCAGCCGGTTGAGCGTGATCGGCCCGATGTTGGGCAGCGCGTTCAGCACCAAAAAGGCCTGCCGCTCGGTCAGCTCGCTGGACATGCCGGATTGTTGGGGCGGCAATTCCACGCAACCAAGTGAAAAGTCCCCCGGAAGCGGAAACTTTTCCCTGAAAGATGAGCGGAGGAAATCCGTTCATCGGGATTCAGTCGTCCACCGGGCGGCTGGCTCTTTCCTGTAGGGGCGTCCCTTGCGGACGCCCTTTTCGCAGCCGGGCGTCCACAAGGGACGCCCCTACATCACTCCGAGGCGTGCAGCGCCACCGGCAAAAAATCCAGCAGCTGCGTCGTCTGCACTGCCACCTGTCCGTGGGTCCGGGCCAGCAAATCCGCCGCGCGACCGTGCCAGACCGTACCGCGGCAGGCCGCGAGCAGCGGGTCGTGGGGGGTTTGCGCCAGCTGCGTCCCGATGATCCCGGCCAGCAGGTCGCCGCTGCCGCCGCGCGCGAGCACCGGGCCGCCGAAAAGACTGTAGTACCCCTGTTCGTGCTGCGTGATGCCGGTCAGTCGCCCCTTCAGCACGACCACGGCTCCGCTCTTCTGCTGGAATTCGCGGAAATCTCCGCCCGCGAGGATGCGCATGAACTCCCCGCGATGCGGCGTGAGGATGCGGGGCGCCTTGCCGGTGCGAACGATATCCGCCTGCAGGGCGTCCGCGTCCAGCACGAGCGGCACCGTGGCCGATTTCACGATTTCCTTCACCAGCGTGAACGTCTCCGGCTCCTGGCCCAGCCCGGGGCCGATCGCCAGTGCCGTCGCCCGCCCGACCCGGGACTGCAGCAAGCGCTGCCCCTCGAGGGCGAGCCCGCCGTGCGGCGTCTCGGGACACCCGACCCACATCGCTTCCGGCGCGCGGGCCGCAAACGCCGCGGCGAGGGACTCCGGCACGAAGGCCGTCACCAGTCCCGCTCCGCTCCGCAGGGCCGCCAGCACGGACATGAGGACCGCGCCCGGATAGCTGCGCGAACCACCCACCACGAGGAGATGGCCGTACGTGCGCTTGTCCGATTCCGCGGCGCGCAAGCCGGCCAGTGGACGCAGGATCGCGGGCGTCAGCACATTCAGCCGTGAGGAGACCGGTTTCGCGTCGAAAAAGCCGAGGTCGAGGTAACGAAGCCGCCCGACCGCCGCCGCATTTGACGAATCGATCACGGGCGATTTCACCACGCCGGTCGCGTAGGTGAAGTCGGCGCGGAAGAGCGCGTCGCGGTCGACCTTGTCCGCCTCGCCACCGAGGCCGCTCGGCAGGTCGACGGCCGCGCGCAGCCGGATGTCCATCCCGTTCACCTGCGCGAGGAGCGCCTTGACGGCGGCATCCACGGGCGGGCGGAACTGGAATCCGAAAATCCCGTCGAGGCAAAGGTCGTAACCCCTCCCGGCCTCCGGAGGCGGCGCGGCCTTCCGGCCGCGGCCCTTCGCCGCCGGCGGGGCCGTCACCTTCGTCAGCGCCACGCGGCCGCGCGCCGCATGCGACAGCTGCCGGTAGGCGCGCAGCGCGAGCGGACGGGGCGCGCGTTCGCCGAAGACCAGCAGCACGTCCGCGCGGGCCGCGGGGAATTTCTCCAGGATCGCCTGCGCCGCCAGCAGCGCGTCGCCGCCGTTGTGTCCCTTCCCCGCGAGCACGAGCACGCGGCCGCCGGCGGGAAAGCCCCCGATCTCCTCAAAATCGTCCAGCACCGCCGCCGCGACGGCCCGGCCGGCGCGCCCCATCGCCGGCCATTCGCGCGCCTCGTCGCCCGCGAACAGCTTTTCCTCCAGGCGACGGGCCTCGTCGCACGAAAGCACGGGATGGCTCGCGGGTTTCATGGCTACGGTTTCCCGGCGGCCGGACCGGTTTGCGGCGCCGGCTGGGAGACGGGAGGCGGCGGGTGGGCGGGGTTGAACGTCTCCCGGGCCGCGTCCGAGAACGCCCGGATATTTTCCTCGCGGACCTGCCGGAGCCACTCCTCACGGTGGGCGGCGGACTCGGTGAACAGCATCGGCGCATTTTCCTTCACGCCGCGCGTGAGGACCGGGCGCGTCAGGCGCGGGATGGACCGGAAATAGAGCCGGTCGCCGGTGCGAAGGACCTCGAAATAGTCGGTGAACGCGTTGGCCTGCGGATTCCAGAGCGCGACCTCGGTGACGTCGTTGTCCCAGACCGCGTACTGCCCCCACTCCTCGAACACCGCCTCGACCGCCGTCAGGCGGGGCGCCGACGGCGCGGGCGGAGCCTCGGCCTTCACAGGCGCAGCAGCCACGGCGGGCGCCTCCTTGGGACGGGGCAGCGACCACACGAACATGGCGCCCAGCAGGAAGCCGAGCATGATCCACGACGGCGTCTTCGAAAGTCGCCGGGACGGCGGTGCCGATTCGCGGGATTCGTCGGGCTCGTCCATGGCGCCCTTTCCGGCTCAGGCGCGCACCAGCGCCGCCACCGCCATCGCCGCGGTCTCCGTGTGCGACAGGCTCACGAGCACGTGGGAGGCGCCGACGTGCCGGACCAAGGCGAGACCCTTCTCGTCCAGCCGCACGAGCGGTTCCTCGCGTGCGCCGTGGTAGATCGACACCGATTTCCAGCCGAGCTCGGCGCCGATGCCGGTGGTGAAGCATTTCGAGACGGCCTCCTTCGCCGCCCAGCGGGCCGCGAGGTGCTTGTGCGGATGCGCCATGCCGAAACAGTAGGTCCGCTCCTCTTCGGTGAACACCCGGTCGAGAAACCGGTCGCCGTGCCGCTCCAGCACGTCGCGGATGCGCTGCACGTCGATCAGGTCGCAGCCCAGGCCGGCGAGGACTCCGCCGGGGGGTAGTTGGATGTTCATGGCAGTGGCAGTAGCGGGTAGTGAGTAGCGGGTAGCGGGTAGGAAGCCAGCCTCGGCAGCGACGGCATGATGCTCGCTACCCGCTACTCGCTGCCCACTACTTTTTCAGCCGTTCATCCGCGCCTTCATCTCGCGGACGGCCTCCTCGACACCGGTGAGGAGCGCCCGGCTGACGATGCTGTGGCCGATGTTGAGCTCGTGCAGTCCGGGCAGTGTCCGCAGCTCGGCGATGTTGACGTAGTTGATGCCGTGGCCGGCGTTGACCGTCAGGCTGCACTGCACGCCGAGCCGCGCTCCGGCCTGGAGCCGGACGAACTCCGCGGCCCGCGCGGCGCCCGGGGCGGCGTTGGCATAGGCTCCGGTGTGCAGCTCGATCCAGGGCGCGCCGAGCTGCGCGCCGAGCTCGATCTGGGCGGTCTCGGGTCCGATGAAAAGGCTGGTGGCGATGCCGGCGGCGTTCATCGCGTCGACGCACGCCTTCACGCGGTCGCGATTGCGCACGACGTCGAGCCCGCCCTCGGTGGTGACCTCCTCGCGGCTCTCGGGCACGAGGCAGACCGAGTCCGGCTTCAGGCGGAGGGCGAAATCGATCATCGCCGGCGTGCAGGCCATCTCGAGGTTGAGGCGCGTCGCGATGGTCTCGCGGAGCCGAAGGACATCGCGCTCCTGGATATGCCGGCGGTCCTCGCGCAGGTGCACCGTGATGCCGTCCGCGCCGGCTCGCTCGGCCAGGACGGCAAACGTCACCGGATCGGGCTCGATCGCGCCACCGGATGCGGCCGCGGCCTGCCGGTAACGGGCCTGCCGCAGGGTCGCGCAGTGGTCGATGTTCACACCGAGGAGGATCATGGAGGGCGAAACGTGGCACAAAGTGGGCAGGCAGGAAAACAGGAAAACACGCCCCCGGACGAAATCTGCTTCCGGGCGCGCGGCGTTGCCCCTTCAATCCGCCCCGTGTCGTCCACTCCGCCGAAAAGGGAAAACCTCCTCCTCAACCTCGCCTGCAATCTCGCGGCCCCGACTTTCGTGTTCATGAAGCTGAGCGGCGACAACCGCCTCGGACCGCTGTGGGGCGGGCTGGTCGCCCTGGCGTTTCCGCTCGGGTACGGCGTCTATGACTTTGTCCGCCGCCGGAAAACCAACTTCATCTCCCTGATCGGCATCGCGAGCATCCTGCTCGCGGGAGGGCTCCTGATCGGCCATGCCGGCGGCTTCTGGTTCGCGGTCAAGGACGGCGCCCTGCCCCTCCTCATCGGCGCCGCCGTGCTGGCCTCGCTGCGCTCGAAGTCGCCGCTGATCCGCGAACTGTTCTACAACGAGCAGATCATCGACGTCGCGCGCGTGGACGCGATCCTGACCGAGCGCGGGACGCAGGCGGCATTCGAGCGGCTGCTCGCCCGCACCAGCCTCTGGCTCGGCGCGGCCTTCGTCATCAGCGCGGTCCTCAATTTCTGTCTCGCCCGCCATCTCCTGAAAAGTCCCGCCAACACGCCGGAATTCAACGCCGAGCTCGGCCGCATGCACGTGCTCAGCTGGCCGGTCATCGTGGTGCCGAGCATGGCGGTGATGATGATCGTCTTCTGGCGCCTGATCGCCGGGCTGAAGAATCTCACCGGGCTGACCGCGGATGAAATCTTCCGGGCGGAAGAACCGAAGAAGTAAGCGCGCGGACGCCCGCAGCGTTCAACGTCCAACGTCGAGATTCTCAGCGGTTGTCGCTCTCATCGTTGGATGTTGAGCGTTGAACGTTGTGAGCGCCGCCGCGGCGCTCAGCGCTTGTTCTGCTCGACCGCCGTCACCTTGCCGTTGACGAAGGTCACGCGGATGACCTCGTCGATGTGCGTCCGGTAGATGTCCTCCGTGATGGGTTCATGGTAGATCACGTAACCGCGGCCCGTCGGGACGATGACGCGGTGCCATCCGGCCCAGGCCTGGCCTTCGTATTGCTGCCAGTAAGTCCGGTAGATCCAGACGCTCGCGGTGCCGTCAGCGGTCGTCCGGTCCCGTTTATCGTCGGGATCGCCCAGCGCGATGTACACCATGTCCTCGGTGTCGCCGGGATTGATCTTGCCGCGCTCGAGGCGTTTTTGCGTGCCGGGAGCCAGCGAGTCGTAAACCTCGGACTTTTCCCTGGCTCGCGACTTGAACGTGTCGCAGCCGGCGACGCCGAAAGCGGCCAGCAACACCGCAAGGGAGAGGAGGATTGTGGGCTTTTTCATGATGACGCCCACTGACCCGTTTTCCCCCGTCAGGTTCGCTGGGCGATCGGCACGTAGTCCCGCTTGACCGGCCCGACGTAGATCTGCCGCGGCCGGTAGATGCGGCCCTTCGGGTTGGACGCGAGCTCGCGCCAGTTGGCGATCTGTCCGGGCGTGCGGCCGATGGCGAAGATGACCGTGAACATGTTCATCGGGATGCCGATCGCGCGCATGATGATGCCGGAATAGAAATCGACATTGGGGTAGAGCTTGCGCGCGAGGAAGTAGTCGTCCTTCAGCGCGGCCTGCTCGAGGTTCTTGGCGATGTCCAGGAGCGGGTCCTTGATGCCGAGCTTCTTCAGGACGTCGTCGCAGGCCTTGCCGATGATCTTCGCGCGGGGATCGAAGTTCTTGTAGACCGCATGGCCGAAGCCCATCAGGCGGTTGCTCTTGCTGCCGGACTTCGCCGCGGCGATGAACCGGGTGCCGTCGTCGCCCTCGTCGTGGATCGCCTGCAGCATGTGCATCACGGCGGTATTGGCGCCGCCGTGCAGCGGGCCGGACAGCGCGCTGATGCCCGCGGAGATGGACGTGAAGAGGTTCGCCGCGCTGGAACCGACCATGCGCACGGTCGAGGTCGAACAGTTCTGCTCGTGGTCGGCGTGCAGCAGGAGCAGCAGGTTCAGCGCCTTCGCCACCTCGGGGGCCGCGACGTAGTCCTTGTACGGCTCCGAGAACATCATGTGCAGGAAGTTCTCGCAGAACGGCAGGTCCTGCTTCGGGAAGACGTAGGGCAGCCCGCGCTGGTAGCGGTAGAGCATCGCGCCGATCGTCCGGACCTTCGAGATGGCCATGCCGGCGGCGAGGTCGAAATTCTTCAGGTCCTTGTCAAAATCGTTCGTGGCCAGCTCGGGATAGTGCGCCGCAAGCGAGCCGACGATCGACGACAGCATCGCCATCGGCGGGGCGCCCTTGGGAAAGCCCTCGAAGATCTTCTGCATCTGCGTCTCGATCGCCGCGTTCTTGCGCAGCAGCATCCCGAATTCCTTGCGCTTGGCCGCGTTCGGGAGCTCGCCATAGATGATCAGGTAGGCCGTCTCGACGAAATCGCTGTGCTGTGCGAGCTGCTCGATCGGGTAGCCGCGGTGGCGGAGGATGCCGTTGTCGCCGTCGAGATAGGTGATGGCGCTCTCGCACGAACCCGTGTTGCCGTAGCCTTGGTCGTAGGCGATATAGCCCGTCTCGGCCCGCAGGCGCCGGGTGTCGATCGCCTTTTCACCCTCCGTGCCAGTCATGACGGGGAGGGAGTATTCCTTGTCGTCGAGCTTGAGCGAGGCGTTGGCCATGATGACAGCGAAGCCAAATCCGAGGGCCTTGCAAAGCAAAGACGTCGGCCGGCCCGCTCTTTTCTGCGGGAATAAGCCCTCCGCGCCAAACCGGTTAGGGAAACTTTCCGCCTGTGCTTGTGGGGATTTACGAGCTCTGACCCGACCCGTTTTGAACGGGAGGAAACCCGAGGGTGACCCGAGTTTGGGCTTCCGTAATCTCGGATCCCTCCCGGTTTTCCTCCTGTGCAAAAGGATCGGCGCTTCGCTCCTTATGCCTTGGCCACGAGCTCCGCGAAATTGCGATAGATCCGCAGTCCCCGGGCCTGGCTCTTCTCCGGGTGGAACTGGGTGGCGAAGCAGCGTCCGCGCGCGATCGCGGCGGTGAACGGCCCGCCGTAGTCGCATTCCGCGAGGACGAGCGCGGGGTCCGCCGGCTCGCAGTAGAAGCTGTGGACGAAATAGAACGCCTCGCCCTCCGTCTTCAGCCCGACGGCAAGCGGCGAGCGCGGCTGCACGAAGCGCACGGTGTTCCAGCCCATGTGCGGGATCTTGAACGGCGGCGGGCGCCGGAACCGCACCACGCGGCCGGGAAAGATTCCGAGTCCGGTGACGCCGCCTTCCTCCGAATGCTCGAACAGCGCCTGCATCCCGAGGCAGACACCGAGGAACGGCCGGTCCGCCGCGATCCAATCGCGCACCGTGACATCCAGCCGGGCCGTCCGGAGCGCCGCCACGCAGTCGCGCAGCGCCCCAACCCCCGGCAGCACCAGGCCGGCCGCGCCGCTCGCGGCGATCTCCGCCGGCGTCCGCACCACCCGCGGCGCCGCGCCGACGGCCTCGAGGGCCTTCGTGACGCTGCGCAGGTTGCAGATGCCGTTGTCGATGACGGCGATGTTGGTCGAGGCGGAAGCCATGGCGCGAAAGGTCGTCACGCTACAGCCGATGCCTCGAAAGTAAATACCTTCGCGCGGGCTCGCGCGGAGGTATGAGGTATGAGGTATGAGGTATGAGGTATGAGGTATGAGGTATGAGGCCGGAATCTGGCCCCGGGCAGGGAAACGAGCCGACACACCCCGCCCTGCCGGGCACCCCTGTTTCCAGAGGGGATCTGATCCGGCAGGTTCCCCTCTGGAAAGAAGCGTGGCGCGAAGCGACGGATGGTGTCTCCGTCTCTGGTCGTTTTCTTCCGCTTCGTGTCTCCACGTCGCCGCGCAAAACCTCCGGAAATCAGTCGCGATCCGGCGACCGCCTCCTAGCGTGCACCCGTCCTTCCCCTTCGTGACGATCAGCCCCCACCTTCCCCCAACGCTCGGCTGGATCTTCGCCGCCTCGGAAATCATCATCAGCACCAAGCGCGCGACGGCGGCCCGCTATTCACTGAAAGATCGGAATTCCCTCCGTCTGCTCGGGGCGGTGATCTGGTCGAGCGTCCTTCTCGCGGTCCTGGTTGCGTACCATTTTCACGCCGGCCGCATGCCGTTCTACTCGTGGCCGGCCGTGGCCGGCACCGGGCTGTTCGCATGCGGGATCGCGTTGCGCTGGTACTCGATCCTCCTGCTCGGGCACTTCTTCACGGTGAACGTCGCCATCGCCAGCGACCATCGCCTGATCGACGTCGGGCCCTACCGCTACCTGCGGCATCCGAGCTACACGGGTGCGCTGCTGCAATTCCTCGGACTCGGATTGTGCATCGGCAACTACGCCTCCCTCGCGCTGCTGCTCATTCCCGTGTTCCTTGCCTTCCGGCGCCGGATGGAGGTCGAGGAAGCGGCGCTGACCGAGGCCTTCGGCGACGACTACCGCGCGTACATGTGCCGCACGCGCAGGCTGGTGCCGTTCGTCTATTGAGAGATGAAACGGTCTCCGTCGCTGCGGGCCGCGGCGAATTTGCAGGGGCGTCCCTTGTGGATGCCCGGCTTGACGCCAGCCGAGTCGAACCGGGCGTCCACAAGGGACGCCCCTACGGTAACGGCAAAAACTGCGCCCGGCGGCCAATCCGCAATCCGCAACCCAAAATCCGCCATTCCTAGATTTTGCCCTTGGTCGAGGGCAGGAGATCGGCGGCCCGCGGCTCGATCTGCGTGGCCATGTCCATCGCGCGGGCGAGGCACTTGAAGATCGCCTCGGCTACGTGGTGCGGCTCCTCGCCGTACACCAGCTGCACGTGCAGGTTCGCGCCGAGCGCGTTGCTGAACGCGCGGCAGAATTCCTTCACCAGCACGATATTGAAATCGCGCACGAACATCGTCGGCGCCTCGGCCTGGTAGACCAGGTGCGGCCGCCCACCCACGTCCACGGCGATGCGCGCCAGCGCCTCGTCCATCGGGAGCAGGAAGAATCCGTAGCGCTTGATGCCGATCTTGTCACCGAGCGCGTCCTTGAAGGCCTGGCCCAGCACGAGGCCGACGTCCTCGACGGTGTGGTGGTAGTCGACATCGGTGTCGCCCTTCGCCTTCACCGTGAGATCGAACAGGCCGTGCTTCGCGAACAGCGTCAGCATGTGGTCGAAGAACGCCACGCCGGTGTCGATCTTGCCCTCGCCGCGGCCGTCGATCGCCAGGGTGAGCATGATGTCGGTCTCAGCCGTCTTGCGGGTGACGGTCGCTATGCGTTGGGAGCCTTTGGCCATGCGTCGAGGGATTCGTCGAGAACCTGCATTTCCTGATCGGTGCCGACGCTGATGCGGAGGAACGGGGCGGTCAAGGCGTGGCTCGGAAAGTGCCGGACGAGTACCTTGCGCCGGCAGAGAAAATCGTAGGCGGATTTCGCGACCGCGGGCCCGGTCGCGCCGCGGGCATCCTTCGGCTCCGTGAAGACGAAGTTGGCCTGCGAGGGGTACGTGAACCACCCGCGCTTTTCCGCATAGCCCTTGACTGCGCGATCCCGCGTGACCTTCACCTTCGCGACCACGCCGTCGTAGTACGCCGGGTCCCCGAGCGCGGCGAGCGCCGCCGCCTGCGAGAGCCGGTTGACGTTGTAACTGTCCCGCACGCGGTCGAGCAGCCCCACGATCCCGGGGTGCGCCAGCGCATAGCCGACGCGGATGCCGGCGAGGGCGTAGGCCTTGGACAGCGTCCGCACCACGACCAGGCGAGGGAAACGGCGGAGCAGCGGCACGGCGTTCTCCTCCGCGAAGGGCGCGTAGGCCTCGTCCACGACGAGCACGCCGCGGAAGCCCGCCAGCACGCGCTCGAGCTCGGCATTGGCGAAGGCCACCCCGGTGGGCGCGTTTGGGGACGTGAGGAAAAGGACCCGGGCGGTGGACGTCGCGAGGCGCTCGACGGGCAGGCGCATCGAGCGGTCGAATTCGATCACCTCGGTGCGTCCGTCCTGGATGCCGACCAGGACCGGATAAAGCGAATAGCTCGGCAGCGTGAAGCCGGCCATGGCCTCCGGCGCGCAGAAGCAGCGCACCAGCAGGTTGAGGATGTCGTCCGAGCCGTTCCCGATGCAGACATTGTCCTCGCCCAGCCCGTGCAGCGCAGCCACCGCCGCACGCAGCGGGCCGCTCTTCGGATTCGGATAGAGCCGCAGGCTCGCGCCGTCGGGACCGATCTCGCGCCGCAGCGCCTCCGCGACGCGCGGACTCGGGGGATACGGACACTCGTTCGTGTTCAGCTTCACCCAGCCGGGCTCCGACGGCTGGAGGCCGGGCGTGTAGGCGTGCAGCCCGGCCACGTGAGGCAGCGCCAAACCATCCAGATTGCGGATTTCGGAGTGCGGATTGTGGGTTGAAGACACGGAGAAATTTTGAGCGGAGGCAGGCGCTGCAAGTTCCAGGGATCAAGGATCAAGTATCAAGTATCAGGTGGAAGCCTTGGCCCTTGAAACTTGCCACCTGGAACTTCCGCGGCGCCGCGCCGCGGAGCTATAGGCGGATTTTCACCGAACGGCCGTGCGCATCGAGCTGTTCCATCGCCGCGAAGGCGGCGACGACCGGTTCGCCGCGGCGGACGTTGCCCCGGCTGTATTTCACGACGCTGGTGCGACGGACAAAATCCGCGACCCGCAGCCCGCTGAAGAAGCGCCCTGTCCGGGCCGTCGGCAGCACATGGCTCGGGCCGGCGGTGAAGTCACCCAGCGCCGTGGGCGTGTAGTTGCCGATCATGATGGCGCCGGCGGTCGTGATCGCCTTGGTGAGGCGCTTCGCACCGGTATCGGCGACGAGCAGTTCGAGATGTTCCGGCGCCACGTAGTTCGCGACGACCGCCGCCTCGGCCAGGGTGCCGACTTCGACGGCGAGGAAACCCTCGGCCAGCACGCGCTGCGTCTTCTCGGAGCGCGTGATCAGCCGGAGCTGCGCCTCCATCTCCTTGAGGATGGCGGCGATCAGCGCGCCGGATGTGGCGACGAGATAGATCTTCTCGCGGCCGGAACCGTGCTCGGCCTGGGCCAGGAGGTCGGCGGCGGCGAAATCGGGTCGGGCGGTGTCGTCGGCAATGACCATCACCTCGCTCGGGCCCGGCAGCGAATCCACGCCCACCGTCCCGAAAACCTGCCGTTTCGCCTCGCAGACGAAGGCGTTGCCCGGCCCGAAGATCTTGTCGACGGCCGGAATCGTGGCCGTGCCGTAGGCCATCGCCCCGATGGCCTGGATGCCGCCGATCCGGTAGACCTCGGTGATGCCCAGCAGGGCCAGCGCGGCGAGCAGTTCGTTGGCGACGCGCCCCTCCGCATTGGACGGGGTGAAGACCGCGATCTCCGGGCAGCCCGCGATCTGCGCGAGCGTGACCGTCATCAGGACCGTCGAGACCAGCGGCACCTGCCCACCTGGCACGTACAGGCCAACGCGCCGGATCGGGTCGAACTTCTCCCCCACTTCCGCACCCTGCGGATTGGTGGCGGTCCAGTCCTTGGCCTGGCCCCGGCGGTTGAAGGCGACGATGCTGTCGCGCGCGGCCACGAGGGCCCGGCGCGAGGCCGGCGCCAGCCGCTTGGCCGCGGCCGAGAGCTCGGACGGCTTCAGCCGGAAATCCCGCGGACGAAGCTTCGCCCCGTCGAACTTGGCCGCGTAGTAGGCGATCGCCTCGTCGCCCCGGGCATCGACGTCCGCGAGAATCGCGGCGACATGGACGGAGAAATCCCGCGAGACGGCCGCCGTCCGGCAAAACGCCGCGAGGTCGGCAGGGAAGGTCTTGGAACTGTAACTCAGCGTGCGCACAGAACGATCACCGTGGCAGGTCCGGGGGCGGCACGCCAGCCGGAAGGTGCACCAAGGGCCGGCGTCCGAGGATGCAGGCCAGGTCGCCGACCTGGTGCATCTCGCCGGGGCGGCGCCCTACTTGGTCAGAAGCGAAGGGATCTCGAAGAGCGCGGGATCGAACTTCTCGTTCAAGGTCACCTTCTCGAAATTCACCGTCACGGAGCGCTCCTTGCCGTCGGTCATCTTTGTCGTGGTGACCACCTTCTTCGGGAACCGGATGCCGTTGGCCATGAGCTCGCCCTCCTCGCGGATGGTGCCGCCCTGCTCGGTTTCCGTGAGCACCAGCCGGCCGGTGGACAGATCGAAGTACCGGATGAAGACGATTCCCGGTTCGTGGCGGAAGGCCAGCTTCTGGCAGGCCACGCCGTTGATCGTCGCGGGCCCGAGATCCTCGATCCTCCCGCCGCGCTGCTCGATGCCGCGGTAGAAGGAGAGGTTCTCCCAGGTGTTGGCACGGAGGCGCTTGACGTCATCCTTCTGGAGCAAGTCCATGTTCCAGCGCCGGGGATCCTTCGCGTCCTGTACGCGGTGCCAGCCCTCGTAGTTGTCGAGCGCCGTGATCTCCACGCGCTGCTCGACCGTGTCGCCGACCTTCCTCTCGGAGGTGGCGATGATCCGCTGCCGATACGGCTTCTGGAAAATGATCTCGACCTGGGCCTCGACCGGCTTCGGTCCCGCCGGCGTGTCCTCGGAAGTGACGAGCGTGCCGACAAAGTGCACGGAGGTGACGGCATCGAGCGCGGCGTCCGGGCCGAGATACGAGCGGGCCTTGGCGATGACGGCGGCGACGTCGGCCCGCGCGCTGCCCGCGCCGGCGCTGACCAGGGCAAGGGCGAGCAAAAAGCGAAGATTCAGAGTCGTCATGAAGGAGGGAATGGGGGTCGTTTCAGTCTGAAAACCCGGGCCGGATCGGCAATGGCAAAAACCCGCGCGCCTACTCCCACTCGATCGTGGCGGGCGGCTTGGAGCTGATGTCGAACACGACGCGGCTGACGCCGCGGACCTCGTTGGTGATGCGGCTGGAAACCTTCTGCAGGAGCTCGTGCGGGAGCCGCGCCCAGTCGGCGGTCATGGCGTCGATGCTCTCCACCACCCGCAGGGCGATGACGTAGTCGTAGGTGCGCTCGTCGCCGAAGACACCCACCGTCCGGACCGGCAGGAAGACACAGAAGGACTGCCACACTTTGTAATAAAGCCCCGATGCCATCATCTCCTCGTGCAGCACCGCGTCGGCGTTGCGCAGGATCTCGAGCTTCTCGGCCGCGATCTCGCCCATCACGCGCACGCCCAGGCCGGGGCCCGGAAACGGCTGGCGCCAGACCACCTCGCGCGGGAGCCCGAGCGCGGAACCGACCGCCCGCACCTCGTCCTTGAACAACTCGCGGAGCGGCTCGACCAGCTTGAGCTTCATCCGCTCCGGCAGGCCGCCGACATTATGGTGCGTCTTGATGAGCGAGGCGGGATTGTTCCCGATCGAGACGCTTTCGATCACGTCGGGATAGAGCGTCCCCTGGGCGAGGAAGTCGGCGTGGCCGATGGACTTGAGGGAATGCTCGAACACTTCGACGAAGGTGCGGCCGATGATCTTGCGCTTCTGTTCCGGCTCGGTGACGCCCTTCAACCGGCGGAGAAACTTGGCCGACGCATCCACGACCCGGAGATCGATGTGAAAGTTCCGGCGATAGAGCGATTCGACGTAGGCGCGCTCGCCCTTCCGGAGCAGGCCGTTGTCGACGAACACGCAGGTGAGCTGCTTCCCGATCGCCTTGTGGAGCAGCGCCGCGGCCACGGACGAGTCGACGCCGCCGGAAAGGCCGAGGATGACCCGCGAGCGGCCCACCTTCGCCCGGATGTCCGCGACGGCCTGGGCGATGAAATCCCGCGTCGTCCAGTCCTGCCGCGCGCGACAGACGCCGAGCAGGAAGTTGCGGATCATGTCGACGCCGCGCTCGGTATGGAAGACCTCGGGATGAAACTGGATGCCGTAGAAGCGGCGCTTGGCGTCCTCGATGGCGGCGTACGGCGAATTCTCCGACGTGCCCGTGGCGGCGAAGCCGGGCGGGAGCCGGGTGAGCTTGTCGCCGTGCGAGTTCCAGATGCGGAGCTTCCGCGGCAGCTTCGCGAAGAGCTTGCCGGGCCGCCTGACCGTCAGGTGGCCGTGACCGTACTCACGCTGCTTGCTGTGCGCGACGTGGCCGCCAAGGAAATGCCCCATCAGCTGGACGCCGTAGCAGATGCCGAGCACCGGCACCCCGAGCTCGAAGATCGCCGGGTCGGGATGCGGCGCCTTCCGCGAATAGACGCTCTGCGGGCCACCCGACAGGATGATCCCGATGACGCCCTCCTCCCGCAATTTGGCCGCCGGCGTGGAGAAGTGATAAATCCTGGAGTAGACCTGACACTCGCGGATCCGGCGCGCGATGACCTGGGTGAGCTGGGAACCGAAGTCGAGGACGGCGATGGTCTGTGGCATGAGCGACGGGAAAGGGGACAGCACAACGCAGACCGCCAAAAGACCGCAAGAGCGATTGTTGCCGTCCGACCGGCGAAGGCGCGGCGGCGCAGCACACGCGACTTGTCCGGGTCGAGAATCTGCCGGCCGACGCCGAAAATTTTCCTCATCTGCCCGAGCCGCGGCCGACTGGACCTGGCCCAGGGCGGCGATCTGCTCCTGCATCTGCTGCTGCTCCCGGAAACAGGTCCGCAGTGCGGGATCGCCGACCCAACGCGCCGGCCGACTCGACGGCGGATTTCACCAACGCCCGTTGAAATCAACGCGCGTAGTCCGGCCGCGGCCGCGTGTGCTGCAGCGAATCGTATTCCAGATTTTTGGAGCCGGTCGGGTTGATGTAGGAAGTCAGCTCGAATACTGCGGACTGCCTTTCGGCACCCCCCAGGACCGAGATTTCCGCGCGGCCGTACTGCGTCCCTCCACGGAGCCGCAGGTAAAAACTGAACGAGCCATGATCCGTCCACTTTGGATCGTCCGCCGCCACATGAATGATCACTTCCGGTCGATAACCTTCATCCGGGGCCCGGTACATCTGCTCGTCATTCGACTCGATCAGGCCGCCGTCCACCGCCGCGATAGTAAGGGTCCATTCGAAGAGGCCCTTTCCTGCGGGAAGCGTTTCGGGTTTGCGTACGAGCACCACGCGCAGGTCGCCGCCGTTTCCCAATGGTCGCTCATGAAGATCGATGACCACCGGCGTTCCGTCATAGCGAAAGTAACCGCGCTGGCTTTTATCCTCCAACCATTCCGCTCCAGCCTTCTCCCACATCCGAAAAATCTCCGGATGCTCCGGATTGGGATGGAAGGCAACCTTCGGCTCGCGCCAGTACCAATACGACGCTCGGAGAGCTTTTTCGGACGGCTCATAGCCCGGCTTCTCCAGCGACTTCATCTCTAAAAGTGCCCCATTGGCATTCAGCAGAGCAAACCGCCCGTCAGCGTCAGTCGTAAGCGATGGGTAGTCGAACGTGTCGCCGATCGCCAGCGGACCCAGCGCCTTGGTGCGGCGAATCAGCAGCGTCACCTTGACACCGGGAATGGGCTGCGAGTGCTGATCAATGACCCGGCCAAAAAACTGAATCGGCCGATTCGCATCGACCATCGCCGCCTGGAGTTGGCTCGCGAGATTTGGACTGCGGCCGGCCTCCCGAGGCTCCGGCTTTTCGGCTGAAGAACTTTTGGCCGCCTCGTTAGCAGACCGTCGAAAGTCATAAGGGAAGAATGGCCTCCAGATGAAAAAGACCGAGACCAACGCCAGAACAACAAGCATAAGCCGTCGGAATTTCATGGAGTGGAATCCCGAGGCGAGACGATGTTCAGAACCTTTAACCAATAGCGGTAGCGCTCGGCCATAGCCGACCGGAACTGCGCGCTGTGCCACAAATGCTCCGATCCGTATTTCAATTCCTTCCGCAGTTCGTAATCTCCCTGCAGGAACACTCCTGCGACCTGCGCCGAACCCAACGCCACCGACCTTCCCTCGGCTGCATAGCTAAAGACACGAAATCGATTCACGGGAAGGTGAAGCGACCTTAGAGTTCCCAGGCCCGCCTCGAAAAACACCGATCCAATCGGATCGTAGCCAAATCCCACGCCCGGCTTCAGCCGCTGATCCAACTGCCAGCCCGGATGTACCGGGAAGCTGAGGCTGTTACCCGTGAGGGCATAGTCATCGGGATTCTCGAAATTCCAGAATTTTACCGCCGCACCGTTCATCGCAGCCGGCGCCAAATACGGCGCCTCTGTAGTGGGATAGCGCAGGTAAACATTCGGCGTTTGCGTGTCGGTCAGCGAATTCTCGAAGCCGAGAATGAGCGGCGCGCCCGGATCATAGCAGTGCGCCTCGATGGCCGCCTGCGAGGCGATGTAGGTCTGGACCAGGGGATCTTCGTGGCCGAGCTCCTTCCATTGCCGCAGCGCCTCGCCGACCGCGACATTTCCCTGGCTGTGACCCAGTACGTGGACGCGGTAGCCCGCGGTTTTCAGCGCCGCGAGCAATGTCCGCAGCTGGGCGGCCGACTGCCAGGCGCGTTCCTCGCTCCGATCGTACGGCAGGGCCGACTGCGCACAGGGCCAGGAAAAGCCGCCGACGCGCCCCTTGTAGCCCAGCTGCCAGAGCCGCTTGTAGGTGGTTTCCAGCCAGGTCTGCTTCTCGAATTCCTGCATGTTGTAGCCGTGGACGTAGAGCAGGTAGTCGCGGTCCTCCTCGGTCGCGGGCAGCGCGAACGGGCCGGATTTGGAATTCACCCGCGCCACCGGCAGAACCTCGCCCAAGTCGTCGTCGCCGCAGCTCCATCGTTCGACAAATTCCCTGGGCTCCTTCAAATCGAGCCAAAGACCAGGTCCTTCCCCGATTTCCTCTCCCTTTTTGTTGAGGAGGACGGCCACGAGTCGCCCTGTGCCCGCCTGGCAACCTTCGAAGAGCAGATGCGCCGTATCGGTGTAAGCGCCCGATCGATCCCAGAAAAGGAAGTTTGGCAGGCAAAAGATTTTCCCGGGAGCAATCAGTCTCGACTCGGTTCCGCTGTCACCGGCTTCCAGGACTGCATAGTACTCCGGATTGGAAGCCTGCAATTCGGCCGTCGTAGGATCCGTCAAATATCGCAATCCGCCGTCCTCCTCCACCGCGCGGAAAATCCGGATCACCGGAAATCCCTCCTCGACGTCAGTCCATTTCAAGCCGACCTGGAGTTCGTGGTTTTCCACGGCCTTGCGCGCGCCCGGCAGGCGGAGGCAAAGCCGCGCGAGGTCCTCCAGGTCACGGGTGCCATTGATCTTATTGTCCTGCCAGTTTGCCTCGTTTGTCACCCTCACGTCGCGGTCGTCCTGCTCCTCTTCCGAGTAGAGACCGGTCTGCGAGGAATCGACCCACGCGTCGTCGTCGTCGTTGAGCCAAAAACGGTAGGGCTGCTCGAGCGAGGTTCCGTCGGAATCGCCGGTGAGATCGATCGCGCCGTCGCGATTGGCGTCCGCCGCGAATTGGATCGTCGGCAGGACGTTGAGCGTCCGGGTGAGCACAGCGAGCGGCGAATCGTCGAAGCGCACGGAAATCTCCACGCTTCCGGACGCGAGCCCGAGGGCGACCAGCTTCCATTCGCCGTATTCCAAGCCGGACCGGGTGACGTAATCCAAGAGATTGACCCCGTCGGGAATGAGGTCGGCCTGCGCTATCGCGGCCTCGAGTCCCTGCGTTTCCTCGATGGAAGGATCGATCGCAAGCAGCCGCACGACATTCTCGGCGCCGACCGCGAGCGTGATGGAATGGAACGCGCCGGAAGTCACGTGTTGCAGGTTCGTCTGGTCGAGCAGTTCCAGTGTCGCCGTTTGGCCCGCCATCAGTGTATCCGGGACGTAAGGTGAGAATGCGCTGGCCTGCGTCGGCCTTGCCACGATTTCGGGAAAAACCGGCAGAAGCACCGGCGTGACCACGCCAGCCTCTTCCGGAACGGACAGGAAGTGGCTCAAGCCTGCACCCGAGCCTGAAGTGAGCGGCACGTCCTCTTCCCTCACAGCCAGGACGCGCGACGTCCCCCCGTCCGCCGGTTCGAACCTCTCGGCCCAACGAAGGCGCACCGAATCGCCCAGCGCCGGAGGTCCGGCGGGAAGAGAAACCCCGGGAAGCGGCGGGCCGGGAGGCGCCACGCTCGGTCCGCCCACCGTGAATCGGTATTCGCCTTCGGAAAAAAGTTGGGCCGCATGTGGATGATCCGTGCCGACACCCCGCTGGGCAATCGACTGGGCCGAGAACGGGAGGCCGTAATCGCCCTGCCCATAGGAAACGCCGTACCCTTCACCCCACTCCAGGATCGGTCGCTGTTCCCTGGCCTGCTCCAGATCGGCCAGCGCGCCGGCGTCCAGCTCGGAGTCGGTGAATTCTCCGGAATAAGCCAGCTCCTCACGGCGGACCGATCCGGCTTCCTCGTCCCCCGGAGCCGACAACGCCAGAAAATGATCGTTGCTCATCCCCGGCAGCCTCGGCATCGAGCGCGCGCCAATCTCGAAAATCGAGAAAGGAACATCGATCACCTTGGAGCCGTCCGCCGCGACATGCGCCTCGGCAGCAGTGGAGGGGAGCGCCGTTTCCTCGTGCTCGATGAGCACCCCGGAAAAATAACCGGACCGAACGACCCTGCCCTCCCCCGCAAGGTCTTCGATGTCTCCATCGAAATCGGCGGAATAGGAATAATCGATCTCCGTGACGCCCGGTCTCACGCCGAGAATCGCGCCCGGCGACGGTGAAAAATCGGCGTAGGTCGTCACGATGTGGCCGCCGTAGGCCGCATGCCGAAAAATCGTCGAAGGATCCAGCAGGCCGGCGAAGCCCTGCTTTTTCCGCTCGCCGAAGACGATTTTCGTCTCGAGGCGGACGGTCACCGGCTCGCCGCGCGGGGCCGTCACGGGCCGGCTCAGGAGTGACGACCGGCCCTGAGCATCGATCGCGCGCACCGAAAACACCTCCAGCCGCTCGCCAGCCGGATCGAAAGAAACGACGCATTGGGCCTCCTCGCACTCCGCGATTTCCGTGCCATTGCGGAACACCGCGTAACGAATCGCCCCGCTGCCGCCCGGCGGCGAACCAGGGGCCCAACGGAGGGTGAGTCGATTTCCCTCGCGGCCCGCGATCTCCAGCGTCGCAGGAGCAGCGGGGAGCGCCGGGGCCGGCGTCAAGGGGCGCGGGAGTGAAAAGGCCGGGGGCCGGCTGAGCGGAAAGACAAAATCAGCCCGCTGGCCGGCCGCTTTCGCCTCAGCCCTTCCGTCCTGCGCGGACGCGCGCGCAGGAAAAAACGCCAGCGCCAGGGCGCCAGCAGCGAGAGAAGTGGAAATCGCGGTTTTCATGGTCCGGTCGGTTCGAGGTAGGCGCGGGCCACACCTTGGGCGTCCGCGCGCACCTCGAGGATTGTCGTGTAGTTATGATCTTCCGGAGCCGCGCTCAGCCGCCGCGATCCCGCGGTGATCTCGAAGACCACCGGCGCATTCGGCCAAGGAGTGCCATCGGGCTTTCGCGCGGACAGCGCGAGCTCGTCTCTGGGACCGGGTTCCCCGCTGAAGAGAGCGTCGACCCGGGGAGCCACGCCGTTGAAGAAATCCCGGGGATCGGTTCCTGCGGTATATTCCTCCAGATTGGAGAAACCGTCCCCATCGGGATCGGCCGCCGCGTCGTTCACCAGCGGATTGAGTTGATGCGCCACTTCCCAGCCGTCGGGCAGTCCATCGCCGTCCGTGTCGGCTTGCGTCGGATCGGTTCCCACCGCGAACTCCTGGAGGTCGGTCAATCCGTCATGATCGGTGTCATCGGTGGGCAATGCCGCGACGGTCGGATTGAGACGGTAGCGCATCTCCCAGCCGTCCGGCAGGCCGTCGCCGTCGGTATCGACGCGATCCGCGCGCGTGCCCGCCTGGTATTCCCGCAGGTTGGAAAGCCCGTCGCCGTCGTGGTCGCGATCCCGGTCGTCGACGCCTGGATCCAGGCCGTTGCGGCTCTCCCAGGCGTCGTCCATGCCATCCCTGTCCTCATCCTTGAAAAGCGGATTGTCGTAGCCCGCATAGAGGAAATCGAAATAGGAAGGCTGCCCCGCCGCGCCACGCGCGGAGAACTCCGTCAGACCTGGAGGCGGAACACGGTCGTAGCGCAGACCGAGGTCGAACAGCGCCAGCTGCCCATCGACGTAGAGATCCCAGGTCTGCCTCGCATAGCTGATCCGCATCGTGAGCCTGGTCCAGCGGGTCGGCCGGCCATTCGCCTCGAGCGGAATCATGTCACCGGCCGAAATCCAGACTCCTCCACCCGCTCCATCTCCACGCCAGGCCTGCCAGCGTCCGCCGCTGCCCTCCCGCACAAATGCCAGGCCGGCGCCACCGACGTCGAAATTGCATCCATCCATCGGACTCACCCCCGCGGTCGCACGAGCGAAGAAATCCACAAAGGTGGTCGCAGGCGCACTCGGGACGGCGAATGTCTGGCGAACCACCGCGGTCGTGGTGCCGGCCTTCAATTCCAGCGAGCGAGCGCCATCGAAGGCCGCGGCACCCGTGACCTCAGCTCCTCCCTGCGTAACGGACCAGCCCTGTTGTCCTTGAAGTTCGCCGGCTCGATAGCTTTCCGTCCCTTCGAAACTTGCCCGATAAGGCAGCGCCGCGACAAGGGAGAGCGGCACCGGCGTCGATTCTCCGAAAGCGCCGGCGCTGTCATAGGCGCGGGCCTTGAGCACATGCGCCCCAGCCGTCCTCGGCGCGGGCCCGGACCACACGTAAGTGTCAGGGGCTGCCGATGGAGCGACCAGCGTCCCGAGCAATTCGGAGTCACAATAGAATTCGACCCGCGCAACCCGACCGTCCGGATCGGTGGCGGTCGCGGAAAGAACCAGGGTGCTCGCGGTCGAGAACAAGCTTCCTTCGGCGGCAATCGCCAGAACGGCCTTCGGCGGCTGATTGACCGTGGCCGGCGCGACCAGCCGGAGGACCGCCCCGCCATTGACCACCAGCCGGTCGCAGACGGCTCCGCCCGCCAGCAGGGCGCTGCCGTTCAATGTCAGCGTTCCGTCCGGTGCCTCGACGAATCCGTAACAGGACGCGCTGCCATTCAGCGTGAGTCCGCCGCCGGCAATTCTCAGCCTGAGCCACTCGGGATGCGCCGCCGCTCCCAGCGGTCCTCCATTGTCGGTAAACCCGCCGTTCACGGTCACGACCACCGGACCGAGCACCTGCAGCGTGCTGCTGCCGTTCAGCGTCAGGGACTGGAAATTGTAGACCGACGGCACTCCCGTTCCCGCCGCGCCGAGGACGAAGCTCCCGTTGCCGTTGGCGGTGAAATTCCCATAGGTGCCCGGCGGAACGGCGACTGCGCCCACATTGCCGTTGAGCGTGAGATTGCGAACGGTGGCGAACTCACCGGCGCCCTGCCCCGCACTGTTCAGTGAAACGCTACGCGTGCCTGACGGTTGCGGCGGCGTGGTCACGGACGCCATGACCGTTGGATCGCTTCGGGTATGGAGGTGACCGAGGTGAGCTCCGCCATTGAGCGTCACCTGATAACCGGCGGGTGTCGCAACTCCCGATCCCGCGATGACGCCACCAAAGAAGGGATTGCCGTTCAGCCGCACCGTCGGCGTGCCGGGCACGAGCAGTTCCCCAGAAATCGACCCACCGCCGTTGAGCGTGACGCTCTCCGCCGTCAACTGCTGCACCGATCCGTCCACCGAGCCGTTGAGCGTGGGCGCATGGCGCACGGCCGCGGTCTGTCCACAGCAGATCGACGCGACGCAAAAAACCAGCCGGGAAACCCAAGCGCGAACGCGAGAATTTAAAGTCGGTAAAACCATCCCTGATTAAAACGCCCGGCCTCCGAGGGTTCTTTCAGCGGAGCGGGCGGAATTTTTTCGCGCGACACGGGATTGCGTCGAACGACGGCGCGGGGCTAGTGAATTGCGAACCCCCATGCGCAACGTGACCTGGAACCTGGCGCTGCTCGGCGCCCTCGCGGCGGCGGGTTTCGGCGGCTATTTGCTGGGAAGGAGCCGGGCCCCTTCAGGCGATCCCGGTTCGGAAGCCGGTCCCGGACCGGCGGCCGAGGTGGAAAAATTGCGCCGGGAAAACGACCGCCTGCGGGCGGAGGCCGCACGGGCGGCTCGCCTGGAAGCGGACACCGGGGTCGCCCCGGCCACAACGGGCGCGGTGGAGGCGCCGGCCACGGCGGGCGGCATGGGATCCCTCGAACGGCTGCAGACCCTCGCCGATCTCCAGCAGCGGAAGCTCGCGAACGTCAGCCTCCCGGCGCTCGGGCGGGACGGCAGGATCCAGGACGCCTTCGCGGAGGTGTTCGACCTCTCCCCGGCGGAGCGCAACGCACTGCAGCAGGCGGTCGATCAGGCGCGGCAGCAGGCCGACCACGCTATCGTGGCGACTGCCACCGTGAGCCGGCAGGCCGACGGATCGGTCGTGATTTCCGTGCCCCCGTCCGAGGACGCGGCCGCCGTGCGCGACAACCTGCTGGCGGCGTTTGCGCAGACCCTCGGGCCCGAGCGCAACGCGGCCTTCCTCGCCCTGAACCAGGGAGCCCGGCCGGGCGAGCTGTCCGACCTGTTTGGCGGCAGCACCGACACCCGGGTGGTGACCCTTTCGCATCGCACGCCGTCGCCCGGCAATCCGTCGAGCGTCAGCGTCCGGGACGAGCATCGCACCAGCAACGGCAGCACCAGCTTCGGCACCTCCGTCGTCGACCTGGCCCACCTGCCGGACAGTCTCAGCTGGGCGGCGCCGCTGGTGCCGGCGGACTTCTGACACCAGCCAGCCGGCGAACCCAGGCGCAGAAGCGCGGTCTGGCTCCGGACACCGGCGGTTTTCGCCGGCCCTCCGCGCCATGCAGCTCGACTCCATTCCCGCGTTCAACCACGGTGCAGACCGGGGCACGGTCAACGTGGTGGTCGAGACCCCGAAGGGCAGCCGGCACAAATACAAGTATCAGCCGACCCTTCAGGCCATGACCCTGGACAAGGTGCTGCCGCAGGGGCACGTGTTTCCCTTCGACTTCGGCTTCATCCCCGAGACCCTCTGCGAGGATGGGGATCCGCTGGACGTGCTCGTGCTGCTGGACGACGCGGTCTTTCCAGGCTGCGTCGTCAAATGCCGGCTGGTCGGCGCGATCGAGGCGACGCAGACGGTCGACCGCCGCACCTTCCGCAACGACCGGCTCGTCGCCACGCCGGTGCGCTCGGTGGATTTCGCGGAGGTGCGGCAGCTGCGCGACTTGAACCCGGGCCTGCGCGGGCAGATCAGGCAATTCTTCGTTTCCTACAACGCCGCGCAAGGGCGTCGGTTCAGGCCTTTGCGGGAAGTGGGCGCGGAAGCGGCGCGCAAACTCCTCGAGGCCGCGATCCGGACCAAGGCGGGCTCCTAGCGGCGCCTCAGAACTTCAGCCGCGTATTCTCGTGGCCGCAGCGAGGACACCGGCAAAACTCGGCGCCGGCCGGCGCGGTGTAGAGCTGGTCGCACCGGATGCAGTGAAACACCGTCTTGCGGCGCTCGAGCTCGAAACGGGTGTGCTCGCGGCGATCGTAGTAGAGCCACAGGCCGAGGAACACGACCGCGACCAGCAGGCAGTAGACGACGGCGCCGGTGGTGAGCTCGAACATGCCTTCAACCAACCACGAAATCCGCGCGGGACACGAAATCTTTTTGCGCGGCCCGCTAGCGGCGTCCGAAGACGAATCCGACCATGGGCCCGCCCGGATAATCGTGAATCAGGTTGTAGAGGCGCACCACGGCCTGGTTCCGCCCCACCTGGTTTGAGAACAGCTCGAACTGCTCGGGGGAAAGGACCGCCTGCGCCTGGGAGAGCACGGAATTCCAATCGATGTTCTCTTCAAGGGATCGGTGCGCCAGCATCAGCGGCATCAGCACCTCGCCGTTGCCAGGCAAGGGCGTGTCGGCGTCGCCACCTCGCTGGTAGGCGCCGCTGGCGTTGGCAATGATCTGCACGAGCTGCTCGGCCTGGCCCGGGCCGAGAGGCGTGTCCGTCAGGGCCAGCGAGCCCACCAAGGTATCCACCTCGTAACGGACCGGCAGGAGACGCTCGTATTGCTGCAACTGGCGATAGCCGGCATCGCCCAGCAGCTCGGCCTGGGCGGCACGGAGACGCTCGTCCGCCGCATCGCGCGAGGGAATGTCCGCATCCGGCTCGGCGGTGGCTCCCGGCAAAGCCGCGAGACGGATCTGCATCAGCTCCCGCGCATGCGTCACCATGAGCTCGTTGAACCTCGCCTCCTGCTCGGGGCTGAGGCCCAGCCTGCTGAGCAGCGGACCATAGCGGGCGGCGAGGTCGATCCGCTCGGACGTCAGATAATCCGACCGGAGTGCGGGATCGTTGCGGAGGGCAAGGTCCTGCCACGGTGTGGTCGCAAATCGGAGCATCTCCTCGGCCTGGGCCGGCGTGTAGGTCTCCACCGGCTTGCGGGGATGAGAGCCGCCAGCGGCGCCGGGAGCCAGGGCGGCAAGATCGGCTCGCAGCGCATCCCGCTCGCGAGTGAGGGCGGCGAACGCCTGTTCGTTCCTGCGCAGCTGAAGCTGCAGATCCGCCTGTCTAGCCTGGAGGGCCTGCTGCAGGCGCTCGCGGCCGTGCCTGACGTCCGCGCGCCACCAAGCCACCGTGCCGGCAGTGGCGACCGTCAGAATGGCGAACAAAAGCAATCCGGACCGTGCTTTCATGTCATTTGGCGGCCGACGACGGAGAATTCTCCGCCCGGGCGGCTTGCTGGACCACGCGGATGCCGTCGCCAAGCGCTCGTGAAGTCTGCCGCCGGACGCGGTTCTCGCGCAGCGCCGCGAGCTGGGGCGGCGATAGAAACGCCTGGGCCCGGCTGAGCGCCTCATCCCAGTCGACTGCGGCAAGGTCGATCGTCCTGCCCGCCTGGTAGCGAGCGCTGCCTTGAACAAAAAGCTGCGCCAGTTGCTGGGCCTGCTCGGAGCTGAGCGGCGCAGGGGTGAAATACAAGGCCCGGCCCACCTCGGCGGCCAGGGTCCGCGCCGGTTCCTGGCGGCTGAAATCGAGATACTGGCGATAGCCCTCGTCGCCAAGCAGGGCGCGAAGGCCGTCATCGCGTTCTGTCGTGGACAAGTCCCCGAGGCTGAACTCCGCCCACGGCGACTGAATCTCGGTGCTCCATCGAAATCCCCCTTCGCCGCCCTTGATCCGCAGGTCGACAAATGCGTCGATCTGCGCCGGGGTGAGATGGAGGGATCGGAAAAGTGGGCCGTAGGATTTGATCAGGTTGGCCCGGATGGCGCTGGTCACGAGGGCGACGGCCTCGGGATGCGCCGAGACAAACTCACGCCCCGCCACCTCCGGATCGCGGATGCCATTGGCGGCGTCGGCCGCCGCCTGCCGGTCGGCGGCGGCCCGAAGCGCCGCCAGCGAATCGCGCAGACCATCGCGCTCCCGCGTCACGGCCGTGATTTCCCGTTCGGCGGCGCGCGAGCGGGCCCGCAGCGCCTCGTCCTGTCGACGGGCGTCGGCCAGGTCGTCCGCCACTTGCAGATCGGCGCGGACTTCCCGGGTCGCCACGGCCACCGTCAGAATGGCGCCGAGAACGGCGGCGCTCACCAGCAGCTTGGATGTGCTCATAAGCTGAAGCAGGCCGGCGGCCGCGAGGCCTGCCGCCGGCGCCGAAAGGGCGGCGCTGGAAACGGCGGCGGCCAGCCCGGCCGGGGCGGCGGAGACCGCCCGGCTTTCGAGCAGCAGCGCTACCGCCATCGCGGGCGAGCGGATCCCGCGTCGCGCCAGCCGGGCGCGCAGCTGGCCGAGGGCGCGGTCGACGCGCTT
>DASZQN010000017.1:0-3023 GCA_035549635.1 Opitutaceae bacterium | reverse complement strand
GCGGGGGCCGGCTCTCAAGGACCTGATCTTGGGGACGGGGGGTGGGACGCGACCAGGTCCAGGCTCGTTGGGCGTTCACCCTTTAAGGTTGGTCGGCGGCTTCCGCTCAATCGCTTCGGCCGCGAAGGATCATGGCGTCAGACTGCCGACCAATGGCGCACGGGCATCGTCGATGGCCACCCACTGCCCGCTGTTAAACTCCGATTGCCGCTTCACGTACTGGTAGTCCGTCTGGTTCCACACGAGGACGCGAGGCTGCAGGCTGTCGAGGATGAGGTCGCCGCGGTCGGTCTCGACCGTCAGCACCGCATGCCCTTCGCCGTTGCGCTGCCGCACGACCGTGATGAGAAGGGCACCGACCGGCCAGCCCTGCTCGATCAGATCGCGCCGCTTGAGAAGGACGAGGTCCTCGCAATCGCCGCGCGTCTTCGGGTATTCCCAGTATTCCTCGCGTCCGTACACTTCCTCGTCGGTTGCCGGCTTGATCGCCAGGTTGACCGACGTGTTGACCGACACCAGCTGGTTCCAGAGCTCGGGCGTCAGCGTCACCCGCGACGAGCCCTCGCTGCGCACACTGCACTCCCCCGGATAACGCTTGCAGAAGTCGTAGTGCCCGATCGGCTGCGACGTCCTGCCGGCAGTTGCCATGTATGCGGAACCCTGAGCTTCGCTCGCCCCGGCGGAACTCGCCGAAAAGACAAACAACGCCCCCAACAACACAAGCTTACTTACAGTCTTACTCAACATAGCGTGCTCCCCAGCCCGGGAAACACTATGCACAGGAGGATTTTATTCCGGCATAATTCGGCCGGTCAAAGTATTATCAAATTGCACGGATCTCGTAAGGCCGCGGTTAACCATGGCGGCGCGTCCACGATGGTGGCGAGAGCGTAGCGGCCCGCAATATTCCGCGCGGAACGAATAGTCCGGGAAGGCTTTGGCAAACAGGGAATGGCCGCAGAGCGGCCGCCGCGCCGTCAACCGGCGGCACGTCGCCGGCCCGCGTCTACTTCAGGTTCTGCTCGAGCGAGGTCGGCGTCTGGAGTGTCGCGAATTCCACCGCGACACCTTCGTCGAAGTGGCGGATGACGCTGGCGCGCAGCTTGCCGATGAGCAGGGGCGAGCCGATTGGCGGCTTCACTTCGAGCACGATCGCCGCCCCGGACAGCGACAGGTCGACGACCTTGGCGCGGTATTCGCGGCCGTCGGGCAGGGCGGCGGTCACGGTGGTGATATTCGGCGTGACGCGGTCGTGGCGGCGGTCTTCCGGCAGGTTGAGTTCGTGGCGGTTGGCGAGCCAGGTCAGCTTGGCGGCAAGCTTGTCCTTCTTGCGCAGCGTCGCGTTGATGCTCATGGCGAAGCCGCCGTCGTAGACGCGCGTGATCTGCCCCTCGACCCGCCCGATATGGTCGACGTAGGCAACGACGCGCTCGCCAACGCGCCCGACGATCGGCGTGGTGAAGGCGACGCTGCCCGGCGACATGTTCTGGGTCTGGCAGGGAAACTCCCGCCGGTCCTCAAGCATAAATCGTCCCAGCAGGTTGACGCTGACGCGCTGGTTGCGGCGCCGGTCGTGCTGGCGGATCAGCGAACGCTGACGAAAGGTCTGGGGAGCGGCCATCGGCGCCGTGTCGCTCGGGGTTCGAGGTCTCGGCGAAGTGTCCGCCATTGCGGTTAACAAGCGGTAACCCTGTCACCTGTCATGTTTACGGACTGCCGCCTTTATTGCTTGCCTCCGTCAACCACGAAGAGGTGCCCGCGGCGCCGCGAATTGGGCAGCGGCATCGTCGCCACCACGCCTCGGAGGGCCGGTCCCGGTCCCTGAACGACATTGCCGGAAGCCGGAGCGGCAGCCGGCCGGTCGGTCCGCCGCCGGCCCCACTGCGGACGCTCGTCGGGCCAGATCAGCCGCAGGCTCGTGATCGTCTGGTGGCTGACCGCCTCGTTGCCCAGCCAGTAGGGCCGTTCGAGGACGGCGAGGCTGCCCAGCACGCGGTCGAAGCGTTCGCTGTTGGCATGGCGGAGCGGCAGGAGCAACAGCTCGGCGGCGACCTCCTGGTCGCGTGCCGTCTTGCCGGAAAGAGTCATCACGGCGGCGGCGCCGTCTTCGGTCACCGCCGCCGCGAGAGTGGCAACCGCCGAGCGGTCGTCGCCCTGCCACAGGTCGATGAAGTTGGTGCCCTTCAGCTCGCGGCAGTAGATCGAGCAGACGCGCGTGCCGGCGAGACGCACGCCGTAGTGCTCGCGATCGGTGACCTCGAGGATGAAGGTGTCGGCGAGGATGCGGCGGATGTCGCTCGGCTCGATCGCGCTGCGGTGCGGCGCGCGGTCACTCCCGCGCACGCGATTCCAATATTCGAACAGCTCGCGCGAGGCGCTGTGTTTCATCGTCGTCGCCGTCCCCCGTCCCACAATGAGGCCGTGCTCCGTTGCGGCCGTCCCGCCGTCGGATTCACGTCCAGGTTCGGGACAGGCATTCCGCCATTGTTCCCGTTCCCCTCATGCGAGTTGCAGCCGCCGTGCCACGACGCGAGGTAAGGTTGATCGTGCGGCGCGATTGCAGGTCGAGGCCGGCGTATGCGAGTGTGCGCACGAAGTCACCGGGGGCTTCGGACGCGACCCGGCCAGCCCGCAAATGGGCTGGCCGCAAATTCGTCCGAACCCGGCTGGCAATTTCGTCATCGACGGCGGCGGCGCGAAGCCCTATTTCAGCCGGAACGCCGAGGTCGCATCCGTTTCATGAACGCGCCAGTCCCCGAGCCGCCGGTCCCGTCCACGCGGCAGCCTGTCTTCAACGTGCCGCCGGTGCTCACCGGGCTCATCGCGCTGATGCTGGCGATCCATGCGGGCCGTGTCTTCTTCCTCAGCGACAACACCGACCTTCAGGTCATCCTCGACTTTGCCTTCATCCCGATCCGCGAGACGCATCCGGAGACCTACGCCGAGCTGGTCGATGCCGGCATCGGCCCACGCATCTGGACGTTCCTGACCTATGCCTTCCTGCACGGCGGCTGGGTCCACGT
>DASZQN010000016.1:0-68896 GCA_035549635.1 Opitutaceae bacterium | reverse complement strand
CACCGCCGCCTGGAGCTGCGCCAGCACCGCCGCCGGGTCCTCGCCGCTGTCCGGCCCGGCCGCGAGCGACTGCAGCCGCGCGAACAGCCGGCGATGCGGGGCGGCGACTTCCCGAACCGCCGCGGCGCCGAGCGCCTGGACCGCCAGCCGCGCGTAACCCGCGGCCGCCTTTTCCAGCGTCGCGAGACAGTCGCCATAGGCGCGCTGGCCGGGCTGGTTCTCCGCGCCCTCGAGCCAGGCGCGCAGCTCGCGCCCGACCGCCGGCGCCGGGGCGAACTCCACCGGGGAGAACTCGCGTTCGCGCCGCGCCCGCTCGCGCCATGCCACGTGATAAAGCCAGTCGCGTCCGCTCGCCTCCGCCGGGCGTGGTGGCGCCCAATGCCGCTCGCCGCGGAAACGCCGTTTCGGCAGCGGCAGCTCTCGCGGCCCGCCGCCGCCCGGCGCCTCCTCGAGGATCACGTGCGCGTTCGTGCCGCTGACGCCGAACGAGCTCACGCCCGCGCGCCGGGGACGATCCACCTCGGGCCAGGCACGGGCGGCGGCGACGACGGCCACGGGCAGTTCGCGCCACGGAATGTGCGGCGAGGGATGGGAGAAGTGGAGGTGCGCCGGCAGTTCGCGGTGCCAGAGCGAAAGCACCGCCTTGATCAGGCCCGCGACGCCCGCGGCCGACTCGAGGTGGCCGATGTTCGTCTTTACCGAGCCGAGCAGCAGCGGACGGTCGGCCGGGCGCTGGGCGCCGAGAATTTCCGCGAGGGCGTTGACCTCGATCGGATCACCCAAGGCGGTGCCGGTGCCGTGCGCCTCGACGTAGTCGATCTCGGCCGGCGCGAGCTTCGCCGCGGCCAGCGCGGCGCGCAGGAGCTTCCGCTGCGCCGCGCCGCTCGGCACGGTGAAGCCGCTGCTCGGGCCGTCCTGGTTCACCGCGCTGCCGCGGATCACCGCGAGCACGCAGTCGCCGTCCCGCTGCGCGTCGCCCAGCCGCTTGAGGACGACGAGGCCGCAGCCCTCGCCGCGCGCGTAGCCGTCCGCCGCGGCGTCGAAGGTCTTGCAGCGGCCGTCGGGCGCGAGCATGCGCGCGCGGGACAGCGCCGCCGACGCCTCCGGCGCGAGGATGAGGTTGGCGCCGCCGGCGAGCGCGAGCGCGCACTCGCCGGCCCGGAGCGACTGGCAGGCGAGGTGAACGGACACCAGCGACGAGGAGCACGCCGAGTCGATCGTGAGCGAGGGTCCGCGCAGCCCGAGCAGGTACGAGATCCGGCCGGCCGCGGCGTTGGGCGCGTTGCCCGTGACGTAGTAGGCGTCGAGCGGCCGGTCGCCCGCCGCAGCCTTCAGCAGCTGGCCGTAGTCGTTGTTCGTCAGGCCGACGAAGACGCCGGTGGAATTCTCGTCATGCCGGTCGCCCAGCCGCCCGGCGCTGTCGAGCGCCTCATGCGCGACCTCGAGCAGGAGGCGCTGCTGCGGATCCATCGCGGCGGCCTCGCGCGGGGAGAGCCCGAAATAGGCCGCGTCGAAGCGATCGACCTCGTCGAGGAACGCGCCCCTCCGGCTGCAGATTTTTCCCGGCGCGTCCGGATCCGGATCGTAGAACGCGTCCACGTCCCACCGGTCCGCCGGCACCTCGCCGGTCCCGTCGACGCCGGCCTTGAGCAGGCGCCAGAAGGCCGCCGCGTCTCGCACGCCGCCGGGCAGGCGGCAGGCGAGGCCGACGATCGCGACCGGCTCGTGCCGCGCCCGCTCGAGCGACTCGAGCTTCGCCGCCGCCTCGTCGAGCGCGCGCAGCACCCGGAGCTGGTTCTGGCGGGCGGCGTCTGGAGCGGGCGGATTCATCGGGGAGGCAGACTCACATGCGCGCCCAGCGCGGAGGCAAGTCCGGGAGGTTGCCGGCGCAGGCGATGGCCTCGATCGCGCCGGCCGCGGAGCGCTGGAACGTCACCTCGACGCACAGGCCCTCGATCACGAAGCGGTCGCGGCTGCGCGGCAGCAGCCGGGCCGGGCTGGCGCTGTCGAGCCGGAGGCCGGCCGGATCCGCGGCGACGATCCACTCATCGCCGGTGCCGGCGCGGTAGCGGCCGGCGAATTCCTCCGCGCGCTCCGGCCGTGGCGGCACCGGCATCGGCGGCAGGCCGAGAAAGTCCGTGATGGCCCTTCCTTGGCGCGTCCAGTCGCCATCGGAGTTCTCGTGCGCCAGCTTTCGTCCCGGAAAGCGGGCGAACAGCTCATCGCTCACCTCGCGCCGCTCGGTGAAATACTCCAGCAGGGCCGCCGCATCGCTCCGCCCCACCCGCCGCCCGCGCGCGGTCGCCGCGAACTCGCCCTGCAGGAACTCGGGAAACCAGGAACCGCGCCGCGCGGACGTCGCGGCCAGGGCGGCCCCGACGTTTTCCTGGCGCAGGTGGATGAGCACCGGATCGAGCGGCGCGATCAACTCGAGCGTGCGCTCGAAGTGCGCGACGATCTCCGCGCGCGGCAGATCGGCGAGCAACTGGGCGCCGACGGTCGCCTGGAACAACGTGCCCTCGAGCAGCGCGATCCGGTGCCCCTGTCCGGTCCGCGACGCGAGCGCCGCCCAGCCGGCATGGGCCCCGGCGAAAATTTCGCGCGCCGCCGCCCCTCCGGTCCGCTGGGCGGCGCGGGCCTGGTCGAAGCCGATCACCGGATGGTCGAGTTCGTGCTCGAACCACCAGCGCGCCTCGTGGCCCAGCGCGTCCAAGTGCAGCCAGAGCTGCTGCGTCGTCGTGGTCTTGCCCGAGCCGGGCAGGCCGTCGCACAGGATGAGTCGCGACAGCGGCTTCACGGGTCGCGGATCAGCGATTCCAGTTTCTCGAGGCGGCGGGCGAGCGCCGCGTCGAGGTCGGTTTCGTCGACGGAAACTGGCCCGGTTACAGGCGGCACCGCCGCGGGCGCGGCCGCCGCCGGCTCGTTCCAGCCGAGGACGTCATTCGCGAGATAGTCCGCGAGCAGCCGGATGTTGGCGTGGTCGAACACCAGCGTGGAGGGAAGATTCCTCGCCAGCGCGCGCGCGAGCCGCTGGCGCAGGTCGACCGCGATCATCGAATCCATGCCGAGCGCGAAGAAGCCCTGCCGCAGGTCCGGCCGGCGGCCGTCCTTGAAGCCGAGCGCCGCCGCCACCTCCGCCTGGAGATAGGACTCGAGCCGCGCCTTTCGCTCGGCCACGGGTGCGTTCGCCATCGCCTCGATCTCCGCCGCCGGGCCCGCCGGGGCAGCGGCCGAGGCCGAGGCGGCGATCCGCGCGAGAAATGGCTTCGCGCCGCGCAGCTCGAAGACATCCTTGAACACGCGCCAATCGATCCGCGCGACGACACACTGCGGGACGTCGCCGGCGATCACCCGCTCGAGCGCCTGCAGCGCGGACGCCGGCTCGAGCGCCGCGATGCCGTAGCGCGCGAGCAGCGCCTGCTCGGCGTCACCGGCCATGCCGCCGCCGCCCCACGGGCCCCAGTTCACGCTCCACACCGGGCGGCCCCGCGCGCGCTGCTGCTGCGCGAAGACATCGAGCGCATGGTTCGCCGCCGCGTAGTGCGCCTGGCCTTTCGCGCCCCAGACGGACGCGATGGACGAAAACAGGATGAGGAAGTCCAGCGGCATCTCCTCCGTCGCCGCCTGCAGGACGCGCGCGCCGGCGAGCTTCGGGCGCAGCACGTCGGCCAGCGCCTCCGGCGTGAGCGTCGCGAGCGGTTCGCGTCCGAGGCGGCCGGCCGCGTGGACGATGCCGCGCAGCGGACCGAGCTCGCGCGCCGTCGTGGCGAGCACGCGCCGCACGTCGGCCGGCTCGGCGACATCGGCGGCCAGCACGCGCACGTCGGCGCCGGCCGCGCGGAATTCCACGATCTCGGGAGGCGACCCCGGCCGCCGCGCGGTGAGCACGAGCTTGCGCGCCCCGCGGGAAACGAGCCAGCGCGCCACCTGCAGCCCCAGCGCACCCGTGCCGCCGGTGATCCAGTAGGCGACGTCGGCCCGCAACGCCGGCGGACTTGCGACCTCGGCCAGCGGCGAGCGTTCGAGCCGGCCGACATGTCGCGCTCCGCCGCGCAGCGCGACCTGGTCCTCGCCCGCGGCCGGCGAGAGCAGTTCGTCGACCAACGCGGAAAAATCCACCCGGGCGGGCTCGGCCGGCAAATCGACCAGCGCGCGCCAGCGCTCCGGATGTTCGAGCGCGAACACCTTTCCCACGCCCCACAGCGGCGCATGGTCGAGCCGCAGCGACCGGCCCTCCGCCGGCGCCACCGCGATCGCGCCGGAGGTGACGATCGAAAATGGCGCGGCCGGTGACTGCGCGGCCCGCACCAGCCGGGCCGTCTCGATTTCGCCCGCAGCCGGGCCCGCCCAGAAAAGCACCCCGCGCCATTCGTCCGGCCGGAACTCCCCGGCGCACTCGACCGACTGGCCGCGCGCCATGAAGGCTTCCGTCACGCCCGCGGGCGGCGCACCGAGGATCAGCCAGCGGCCGGGAGCAACCGTCGGAAGGCTGGAGCGTGGCTCGGCCGGCCAGCGAATCTCGTACCCGCAGTCGGCCAGCCCACGATCGCCGGCCGACCGCACGCGGGCGCGTTCAAGCGCCGCGAGCAGGCGCGGCACCGCCGCGCGATCCTCCGCGGACAGGCCGGGATCGGAGGCGAGCAGGGAAAGCTCCTCGAGCTTCGCCGCCGGGGCCGGCGCTTCCTCGAACCAGTGCCGCTGGCGCTGGAACGGATAACGGGGGAGCGCCACGCGGGCGAACGAGAATCCCCGGTCCACCTCGCTCCAACGCACCGGCGCCCCCGCCACGAACGCGCGACCCGCGGCCGCCAGCACGCGCGGCCAGTCGCCGCACCCGGCGCCGATCTCGAGGCAGAGCGTCACGCCCGTCGCCTGCAGCGCCCGCATCGCCTCCGTGAGGCGCGGCGACGATTCCGGAAGTTTCACCCAATGCCCGGGCCGCGTGAGCTCCGCGCCCACGGCACCGGCCGTCTGCGCGGAGAAGAACGGTTTCGCCGGCGGCGTCAGTTTCGTGTCGGCCACGATCGCCGCGAAATCCGCGCCCGCGACCCCGCGGGCGCGGGCCAGCAGCAACACCAGCGCGTCTTCCAGGCTCAGGGTGCCGGCGACGACCGCGGCCGCATACTCCCCCACTCCCGCGCCCAGCACGGCCGACGGCTCGAGGCCCCACGCCTGCCACATCCGGGCCAGCGCATAATCGAGCGCGAAGCGCGCGATGTCGGCCAGCACCGCCGCCGGCGCCGTCCCGGAATCCGTGAACGCCTCGGCCAGGTTCCATTCGGACCGCGCCGCGATCATTCCGCGGCAAGCCTCGATCGCGGCGCGAAACACCGGCTGCGTGGCATACAGCTCGCGCCCGGCTCCGGCCGAGAGCCCGGCCGGGGACGAGAACACCAAGGCGATCCGCGGCGGCGCCGTGATTTCGCCGCAGGCCACTCCCGCCGGTGAACCGCCGCGGGCGAACTCCGCCAGCTGGGCGACATTGTCGCGCGTCACCGCAAGGCGATGGGCGTACGCGGCGCGCTGCGTCGCCGCCGCGTGGCAGCGATCGATCCACGTTTCCTCCGGCAAGTCCGCATGGCGCGCCGCGAGCGCACGCAACGCGGGCAGCGTGCGGGCGGACAGCACCAGCACGTGCGCTGGCCGCGGCGGCAGCGCCGGTGCCACGGCGGGCGGCGCCTCGCCGACGATCACGTGCGCATTCGTGCCGCCGAAACCGAAGGAACTGACGCCCGCGAGCCGGCCCGGACCGCGCCATGGCGTCACCGTCACGGGGATCGCCAGAGGCGTGTTTCCCAGCTGGATGAGCGGGTTGAGGCTGCGGAGGTGAAGGTGGGGCGGAATCGTCTCGTGCCGCAGCGCGAGCACGAGCTTGATCAGGCCCGCGAGGCCGGCGGCGGCCTCGAGGTGGCCGAGATTTGTCTTCACCGAACCGAGCCAGCAGGGCTGCGCGGCGCTGCGGCCCTCGAGCAGGACCTCGCGCAGGGCGTTGGCCTCGATCGGATCGCCGAGCGAGGTGCCGGTGCCGTGCGCCTCGATGCAGCCGATCGCGGCCGGCGCGACCCCGGCGTCCTGCAGGGCGGCGCGCACGACGGCCTGCTGCGCGGGACCGTTGGGCGCGGTGAGGCCGTTGCTCCGGCCATCCTGGTTGACGGCGCTGCCGCGAATGACGGCGAGCACGCGGTCGCCGTCGCGCTGCGCGTCGGCCAGGCGCTTCAGCACCACGACGCCGCAGCCTTCGCCCCGCACGTAGCCGTCGGCGGCCGCATCGAAGGTCTTGCAGCGGCCATCCGGCGCCAGCATGCCGGCCCGCGCGAACGTCGTCGTGAGATCGGGCGCGAGGATCAGGTTGACGCCGCCCACGAGCGCCAGCGTCGACTCGCCCGCCCGCAGGCTGCGCACGGCGTGGTGCACCGCGACGAGCGACGAGGAGCACGCGGTGTCGATGGCGAGGCTGGGGCCGCGGAGGTCGAGCAGGTACGAGAGGCGGTTCGCGGCGATGCTGACGGCGTTGCCCGTGCCGGCATGCGCGTCCGTGCCGGCGGGCACGCGCGCGAGCAGGCGGCCATAGTCGTTCGTGCTGATGCCGACGAATACGCCGGCCCGCGTGCCGGCGAGCGCCTTCGGCACGAGACCGGCGTCCTCCAGGGCCTCGGACGCGACCTCGAGCAAAAGGCGCTGCTGCGGATCCATCAGGTCGGCCTCGCGCGGCGCGATGCCGAAGAAATCGGCGTCGAAGGCATCGATGTTTCCCAGGAAGCCGCCCCAGGCCGGCGCGTCGGTCGTCGCGGGATCCCAGCGGCCCGCGGGCACGCGCGTGATCGCGTCGCGTCCCTCTCGAAGCAGCTGCCAGAAGGCCTCCGGCGAATCGGCCCCGGGGAAACGGCAGCCGAGGCCGATGACGGCGATTGCCGGTTCGGCGACGGTCGCGGTGGACAACGGCCCCGGCGTCGCCGGGGCCAGGCCGGGTGCAGTCGCCGCGGCGACCGCAAGGTAATCGGCGAGCGCGTGGATGTTCGGATAGTCGTAAACGAGGGTCGGCGGGAGCCGGCGGCCGAGCCACTGCTCGAGGGCCCCGGACAATTCCACCGCGGCCAGCGAGTCGAGGCCGTACCGCGAGAACGGCTCGCGGGGATCGATCTGGCGCGGGGAAAGATTCAGGCGCTGCGCGAGGCGCACCGTGATCCACGTCTCGATCACCGCAGTCTCGAGCGAAACGACCGGCTCGGCCCCGGCGGCGGCGAGCGGGGCGACGCTTTCGGGCGGCAGGCGCCATTCGCCCACGATTTCCAGCTCGCCCTTAAGATACTGCCGGCGGCAGGCGCGGCGCATGATCTTGCCGGAGGAAGTCTTGGGAATCGAGCCGGTGCGCAGCAGCACGATGGCGCTGACGGGCAGCTCGTGCTGTTCGGCGACCACGCGGCGAACCGCGGCCACGACCTCGTCGACGGCGAGCTTGCGGAGATGCGTGCGCTCGACCTCCTGGACCACGACGAGCGCCTCGCGGCCGTCGAGCTCCACGGAAAACGCGGCGCCGCAGCCCGGGCGCAGCGCGGGGTGGGATTTCTCGACGGAGAGCTCGATGTCCTGCGGATAGTGGTTCAGCCCGCGCAGGATGATCATGTCCTTCACGCGCCCGGTGACGTAGACCTCGCGCCCGCGCAGGAAGCCGAGGTCGCCGGTGCGCATGAACGGCCCCTCCCCCGTGGCGAGCGTGGCGCCGAACGTCTCCGCGGTCTCCGCGGGACGGTTCCAGTAGCCCTGCGCGACGGACGGCCCGGCAAACCAGATCTCGCCGACGCGATCCTCCGCGCAGGGCTGGCGGCTCTCGGGATCGACGATGAGAGCGCGGTTGTCGACCTGGCCCCAGCCGCAGCCGACGATCGGCTGGACGCCGGCGGCGCCGGGCTCGCCCAGCACGACGCGATGCTGAGCGAGATCGTCGCTGCGCACGTGCGCCAGGCGCGTCGGCTCGGCCCGCGGCAGCGCGGAGACCTTCAGGGTCGCCTCCGCGAGGCCGAAGCCCGGCGAAACCGTCAGCGGCGAGAGGCCGCACGGCGCGAAGGCGGCGTTGAAGCCCGCCAGGGTCTCGGCGCGGACGGGCTCGGCGGCGTTGAGCGAGAAGTGCCACGAGCGCAGGTCGAACTTCGCCCGCTGCTCCGGCGTGGTGCTCGCGATGCAGAGATCGTAGGCAAAATTGGGCGCCGCGCTGTGCGTCCCGCGATAACGCGTGATCGCCTCGAGCCAGCGGGACGGCCGCTGCAGAAACGACGACGGCGGCAGCATCACGCAGGGGAAGCCCTTGAACAGCGGCATGAGCGCGCCGTAGATCAGGCCCATGTCGTGGAAGATCGGCAGCCAGGTGACCATCACGCTGTCGCGCGTGTGTTCCCAGCCGCGGTCGAGGTCGTCGAGATTGTGCAGCAGGTTGCCGTGGCTGACCATCACGCCCTTCGGCGTCGACGTGGAGCCCGAGGTGTACTGCAGGAAGGCGAGCTGCCGCCCGTCGATCGCCGGCTCGCGCCAGGCGGCGGCCTCCGCGGCGGGAATCGCATCGGTCGCCAGCCACCGCAGGGCGCGCAGCTCCGGCGCATGCGTGAGCCGCGGTTCGAGTTCGCCGAGGACATCCGCGTCGGTGAGCACCAGCTTCGCGCCGGCATCGGTCGCGATGGCCTGCAGGCGCGGGTCGGGACGGTTGCGCTTTGGCGGATAACTCGGCACGGCGATCACGCCCGCGTAGAGGCAGCCGAAAAAGGCCGAGAGAAACTCGAGCCCCGGCGGATAAAGCAGCAGGGCGCGGTCGCCCGCCGCCGCGACCGCCTGGAGGCGCGCGCCGACCGCCCGGGCGCGGGCATCGAGCTCCCCGCAGGTCAGCCGCGCCGATTCCGTCTCGCCGTCCGCCAGGAAGAGATAGGCCTGGCGGTCCGGCTCCGTTCGCGCGCGCTCGCGCAGCAACGCGAGCAGCGTGGCCGGAGCGGAGGCGGAGGAGCGGGAGGAATTCATCGGAACGGCGGTCGCGCGATGCCGGCAAATGGGCTTGTCACGTTGCGGGCGTTGGCAGAGACAAGCGGCCCGAGCAACGCAGCTCCGCCGCGGGGTGGCAACACGGTTTTCCCGTGCCCGCTGTCCGCAGGGAGGTTCGGGCCTATTTCAATGTCCGCCGACTCCGAAAACGACTCCACGATCTACCACGTCGTCCTCAACGACGAGGAGCAGTATTCCATCTGGCCCGCCGACCTGCCCGTCCCGGCCGGCTGGCGCAAGGAGGGCAAGACCGGTCCGAAAGCCGAGTGCCTGGCCCACGTGAAGACGGTGTGGACGGACATGACGCCCGCCAGCCTGCGCCGCGGGCGCGCGGGCATTCCGTGAGCTCCGGCGCACGGGCGTGGGTGACCGTTCCGCGGCCGCAGCCGGCGGCGCGCCTGCGCCTCGTCTGCCTGCCGCACGCGGGCGCGGGCGCCTCGAGCTTTTTCCCGTGGGGGGCGGCGCTGCAGCCGGCGGGCATCGAGGTGCGCTCGGTGCAGTATCCCGGGCGCGAGAACCGCCTCGCCGAGGCCTGCATCGACGAGGCGGGCGCGATGGTCCGCGCGCTCGCCGACGCGTGGCCGGAAATCTCCGGATTCGACCAGCTCACCGCCGACGGCGGCGGCCGCTGCGCGCTCTACGGCCACAGCATGGGCTCGCTGCTCGGCTTCGAACTCGCCGCCGAGCTCGCGCGGCGCGGGACCGCGAACCGGCCGGAGCACCTGTTCCTCTCCGGGCACAATCCTCCCCACCTCGCGTCGCGGCTGCCGCTGCTGCACACCCTGCCCGACGGCGAGTTCCTGCCGGCGGTCGCAAAGCACTACGGCAACCTGCCGGCGGAGCTGATCGCGGACCGCGAGCTGGCCGCCCTGATCGCGCCGATCCTGCGCGCGGACTTCAAGCTCGTGGACGAATACCGCTGGCGGGGCGCCGGTCCGACCCCGACGCCGCTCACCGTCCTCGGCGGGACGAACGACCCCTGGACGACGGAGGCGGAACTCGCGGAGTGGTCCCGGCATACCCGCGGGAAATTCCAGCGACGCATGTTCGCCGGCGACCACTTCTTCCACCAGCAGAACCGGGCGGCGGTGCTGGAACTGGTTCAGAAGGAACTGTCGTAGGGAAATCCCAAACGCCAAATCCCAAACGCCAAATCGATCCCCCCGAATTTTCGACCCGCAGACACAAAGACACGAAGTGTGACGCCGGGGTTGGCGTTTGGGATCTGGTGTTCGATTTGGCGTTTGGACATTGAGATTTGAGGTTTCACGGCTCCCTGAGCCGCGCTTGCCACTGCGGGTGAAATCGCCATTCACTGGGATCGCATGCCGTCGTCGCCGAAACCTCCAGTCACCGCTTCCGCCTGGACACGACGCCAGTGGCTCGCCGCGGCGGCCGCGGGGCTGGCGGCCGCGGGCTGCGACCGGCTGCCGAAGTTCTCGCTGCGCCACACGCTGAAGATCAAGGGCGAGATCCACGTCCTGATCTGGGACAACTACATCTCGCAGGAGATTCTCGACGGCTTCCTCGCCGCGACGGGCATCAAGGCGGTGTTCCACATCTTCAGCTCCAACGACGCCCTCGCCGACCTGCTGCGCGCGCGCGCGGCGCCCTACGACCTGGTGATGCCGTCCTCGTTCGAGGGTGCGCGGCTCCGCGAGCTCGGATTGCTGAAGACCTTCAAGGCGGCGAACCTGCCCAACCTCGCCAACATGGACGGGCTGACATTCAACCCGAAGTTCGACCCGAGGAACCAGTACCTCGTGCCCTACATCTGGGGCGCGACCGGCATCGGCTACAACGCGGGACGCGTGAACGGCCTGCCAAAATCGTGGGCCGACCTGTTCGCGTACCAGCTCCGGCCCGACGGCACGAGCGTCGGCGTCTCCGTGCTCGACGACGCGCGCTTCACGCTCGGGACCGTGCTGCTCTATCTCAAGAAATCGCCGAACTCCGCGAGCGCCGAGGACGTCGAGCAGGCCGGCGAGGTGCTGAAGCGGCTGCGCTCGCACATCACGTATTTCGAAAGCGACAACGTCGCGAAGCTGCTGGCCGACAACAGCGTCGACCTGGCCATGGCCTGGACCGGCGACGTGACCCGCGCGATGCTGGGCGACCGCGACGACAACATCCCCTCGAACAAGAAAGTGCGCATCTCCCTGCCGCGGGAAGGCTCCATCATTTTCCGCGACTGCTTCGCGATCCCGCGGGCGGCCGAGAACCAGGCGGACGCGGAGACCTTCGTGAACTATCTTCTCAGTCCGAAGGTGGCGGCCGACGTGACGAACTATTCGCTCTATGCGACGACCGTGCCGAAGTCGCGGCCGCTCGTCGACCGTTTCATCCTGAACGGCCCCTCGTTCTTCGAGCATCCGGAGGGCGGAAGGAACAACTTCACGCTCGATGACGTCATCGCGATCGACGACGTGTACCAGCGCGTCTGGCGCGAGGTGAAAAGCGCCCCGCCGCCGGCGCCGAGCTTGCAGGTTCCGGGCGCGCCCGCGACACCGGCGCCTGCCGCGCCCCCGCCGCCGGCAGCGCCGACGACGGGCTAGAATCGTCCGGCGCCGGAAGGCGGAGCGCCGATTCCGCGTTCGAGAGCGACGGAGCCAAGCGGCGTGTTGAGGTCAACACGTTCCACCGCCAAGGCGGCGTCAGCCGGCGCCAGCCCTCACGCCGCCGGATCCAGCGGCCCTAGCGCCGGGGCGGACCTGAGACCGCCGGGCGCGACGCGGGCGTCGTGGGGGCGGACGGAAGCGTCAGCGAATCGCTGCGCGAGCCACCGTCGAGGATCAGGGGCAGCCGGTCGTCGCCGCCGCCGATGATGACGATCTTCGCGTTGGGCGACTTGGCCAGCTCGAGCGTCGCCTCGATGCCTTTGAACCGGAGGAACTGCTCGGAAATCCCCGAGCCGGTGATCGTGTCCTGGAAGTTCCGGATACCCTCGGCCTCGATCTTTTTCCGCTGGGCCTCCTTCGTCTCGGTCGCGAGGCGATAATCGAACTCCTGCGCGAGCTGCTGGGCCCGCAGTTTCGACTCGATCGACTCGGCGACGGGCCGCGGCAGCGTGACCGACTTGAGGAGCAGGTCGTCGAGCAGGATGTAGCGCTCGCTGATCTCCGCGAGCGCGCCCTGCACGACCGTCTGCACGATGAAGCCCTGCGAAGTATAGATTTCATCGGGCTTATACTGGCCCAGCACGAAGCGGAACTGCGCCTGGATTTCCGGCTTCACGACCTTGTCGACGTAGTCGTAGCCGACGTCCTTGTGGAGCTTGCCGAGGAACTCGTACTGCGGGCGGTAGCGGATGGAGACCTCGACATGAATCGCCAGGCCGTCCTGCGACAGCACGGTGAAGTCATCCGCCACCTGCTGGACGCGGGCGTTGTAGATGAACATCTTGTTCCACGGGAAGATCACGTGCAGACCTTCGCCGTACGGCGGCTGGTCCGTCACGGTGCCGCCCCCGAACAGGCGGTAGAGCACGCCGGCCTCGCCGGCGTCGACCTTGATGAAGATCCGGTTCCAGAAGAACGCGACGAGGAACAGGAAGAAGAAAAAGAGGATGACGAACAGCACCTTGTGCTCGTTCCAGATCTCCCGGGCATTGTCCCTCATCCGCCGCCGCAGGCCGCGGCGCTTCGGCTCCGCGCCGCGCGGATCGTCGGGCGGCCGGTCGCCCGGCGGGAGTCGCGCCTCGTCACTTCCCGGCGGCACAGCCGGCCCGCCGGCGGGCAGCGGCGGCACGCCACCCGGCGGAACGGGCGTGGGATCGGGCGCGGCGGAGTCGGGCATGGAGGGGGGAAGCCGGGAAAGAAGCGTTAGCGGGACGGGGACGGGTTGAACAACTCTATTTCACCGGCCCGGTGGGAACGAAGTGGCCGTACTCCATCTTCAGGACACGGTCGGCGACCGAGAAGTACCGGTCGTCGTGCGTCGCCGCGATGATGGTCTTCCCCTGGCGCTTCAGCTCCGGGAGAATCACCTCGTAGAAGTGCTTGCGGAAGACCGGATCCTGGTCGGCGGCCCATTCGTCGAAGACCAGCAGCGGCTTGTTGTCCAGCAGCGCCACGATCAGGGAGAGCCGTTTCCGCTGGCCGGTGGAAAGGTTCAGCGTCGAGAAGCGGCCCTCGTAGTAGCTCGTCTTGGTGTCGAGCTCCATGTCGTGGAGCATCCGCTGGAGTTTCTCGTCGTCGATCTGCGTCAGCCCGTAGAGCCGGTCGAACAGGTGGAAATCCGTGAACACGACCGAGAACAGGTTCCGGTAGCGGTGGTACTGTCCCGGCAGCAGGCGCTCGCCGTTGACGTAGATGCCGCCGGCATCCGGCAGGTAGAGGCCGGTGAGCAGCTTGAGGAGCGTCGACTTGCCGCTGCCGTTGCCGCCCATGATGAACAGCATCTCGCCCGCGGGAATCCGGAGGTCGAGCGGCCCGACCGAGTAGCCGGGCGAACCGTCCGCATTCTTGTACGCAAACACCACCTCGCGCAGCTCGAGCTCGCGGATCGGCCAGGCCGGCAGATCCTGGGCGAAGTTCACCGGGGCGGTGTGCTTCAATTCCTCATCGAGCCGCCGCTCGATCGCCTCGATCGCCCGGATCGCCGCCGTGGCCTTCGCGATGTAGGGGATGACTCCGACGACCTCGGCCAGCGGCCCGAAAATGAACAGGATGATGGTGGAGACCTTGATCACCACGGACGGATCGCACTCCACCATCTGGGGCAGCAGGAAAATGACCACTCCCAGCAGGCCGTAGAAGGCCGAGTGCGTGATCAGGGTCGTGTTGACGAAGCTGTCGTTGGTCTCGACCTTGAGCGCCGTGACGCGCTTCGCGAGCGGCTGCAGATAGTTGTCGTGCAGGTCGCGATTCTTGCGGACGTCGACCTTGAGCTCCTTGAAGCCGTTGAGCAGGTGCTCCACGAGTCCGAAGAACTCGACCTCCAGCTCGAGCGTCCGCTTCAGCTGCGGCTCCGCGATGCGGAGGCTCCAGCGATAGGCGAGGACGGTGATCGCGATGGCGCCGAGCGTCAGCAGGAACGCGGGGATCGAAAGGAAGGCGATGTAGATGAAGGCCACCGTGAGCATCACCGCGGCCGCCGAGGCGTTGATCGCCATCGAGACCGTGCCGGAAATCGTCTGCGCCTCCTTGGTCAGCAGGGTCATGAACGGCGCCGCCCCGGTGCTCTCGAAAAACAGGAGGTCGGCCCGCCGGATCTTGTCCGAGACCCGCATGCGGAGGCGCTCGATGATCCCCTCGGTCAGCCGCCCGGTGTGCCGCAGGCTGTAGCGCTTGGCGGTCATCATGGCGCCGAGGGCCACGACGAACAGCAGCAGGAAGCGGAACGACTCGCCGCTGTCGGTCGCCTTCCCTGCCGCGCCGAGGATGATGGTGATCATCAGGCCCGCCACCGCGCCTCCGAGGAAGGTCACAATGGCGATCCGTCGCCCTGCCGGGCCGGACTCGCGCTGGAGAAAGCGGAAAAATTCCATGATTCGGACCGTCGCACCCTCGCTTGGCCACGATGGGAGCGCGAGGAGATATCGAATCCCTCCGCCACCCAAGTTGGCAACGGAATTTCCCCCAGGTTTTCCGGCTAAGCCGCGAATCCGCAATCACATCGCAGGAAATAGCCTTGACGCCTGCGCCAATTCGCCGAGTTTTCGCAGTAATATTTTATGGCGAAGAAGGATTCCACCTCCGACCGCCTGCGCAGCAAACTTGCCGCGTCGCTTGACGCGGCGAACCAATCCTCCCCGGCGCCCGACGCCTCCACCTCCTCTTCCACTCCCATGAGCGCCTCCGCTTCCGAGTCCATCAATCTCGAGCCCGCCGGTTCCCGCAAGGCGGTCGTCGATCGCATCATCACCACCAGCACCGCCCTCGCGGCCGGCGCCGGCGCGCTGCCGATCCCGGTGTGGGACACGATCATGATCGGCGGCATCCAGCTCAAGATGATCGGCGACATCTCGGAGGCCTACGGCGTGCCGTTCACCGAGAACATCGGCAAGTCCGCCATCGCGACCCTGCTGGGCTCCCTCGCCCCCGACCTGCTGGCGCGCGGGACCTTTGGCATTTTCTTCAAGACGCTCCCCGGCATCGGCTCCGTGATCAGCACGGTCGCGATGCCCGTGCTGGCCGGTGGCTGCACGTACGCGATCGGCCAGGTGTTCATCCGCCACTACGAGTCGGGCGGCACGCTGCTGACGTTCAACGCGAAAGATTTTCAGGCTGGTTTCACCGATGAAGTGAAGGCTGGCATGAAGAAAGTGGCCGCAGTCAAAATCTAACCAACTCATCCCATGCTCGTCGTTTATCTCCTCTATCTCGGTCTGTGCAGCCTCGTCGCCTATGTCGGCCGCGATCGCAAGTTCGGCTTCTGGGGCTACCTGCTCGCCTCGCTCCTGCTCGATCCGATCATCGGCTTCCTGCTGGTCCTGGCTTCGGACAAGCGCTCCGCGGCTCCGGCCGCTTCCCCGGTCGCCTGATCCGCGTTCCGCGTCAATTTCGAGGCCCGAAGGTTCGCCTTCGGGCTTTTTTGTTGGCGTCGGCGGCAGCGCCCGCTTGTTTCCCGGCGTCCCGCTTCCGCGGCCCCGGCGGCTCGGCACGCGTCCACTTCCCCGATGATCATCACCTTTTGCAACGGCAAGGGCGGCGCCGGCAAGACCACGCTCTCGATTCTCCTCGGCTGCGCGCTGGCCGACGCCGGGCGCCGGGTCGCCTTCCTCGACCGTGATCCGCAGCAGACCGCGACCCGCTGGATCAAGGAGACGAACCCCGCCGTCGTCATCGCGGAACCCGGCGTCTCCTACGACGCCCTGATCATCGACACGCCGCCGCGGCTCGACTCGGGCCTGGTCCACGAGAGCCTCGCGCAGGCGGACAAGGTCATGCTCGTCAGCTCCCCCTCGCCCGCCGATCTCTGGACCTCGCAGGACACGGTCAACGTCATCCGCACGCATTACAAGAAGGACAAGGCCGCGCTGCTCTTCAACCAGGTGCAGCGGCAGACGCTCCTCGCCCGCGAACTCGCGACGCTGGCGGCGCGCATCGGCCTGCCGGCGCTCAACCACCAGATCGCGCGCCGCCAGTGCTACCAGCACGCGATGCTCCTCGGCTGGAAGGCGCTCGACGCGCCTGCGCGCGAGGAAATCCTCCAGGTGGCGCTCGAGATCACCACGTGCTGAGCCATGGCCGCCGCCGCGATCATCCCGGGCCGTGATTCCCGCCGCGCCGGGGCGATGGAAATCGTGCGGATCCACACGGGGCTCTGCGTCGCCGCGCATTTCGTGCCGGCGCCCGGGCTCAGCAGCGTCTTCATCGCCGGCATCCACCTGCAGATGATCGAGGCGCTCGCCCGGCACTACGGCGCCCCGTTCAACCGCGACCAGGCCGGTCCCGTGCTGCAGGCGCTGGCCCTCGGCGCCACGCACGGCCTGATCTCCCGCCTGCCGATCTTCAGCTCCTGGCTGCGGATCGCGATCTGGCCCGCGCTGCTGGCGGCGTACACCCACCAGGTCGGGAAATCTTATGTGGACCACTACGAATCGGGCGGCCGGTTCGAAGACTTCAAACCGGAGCAGCTCCCGGGCGCCCTGGCCGCGTCCGGCCCGGCTTAAAGTCCTTCCCGCCGTCGTCGCGCTGCTCGCCGGCTGGGTCGCGGGCGGCGGGAACGCGCGCGCCGCCGAGGCCACCTGGAAACTGCCCGCCGACATCGGCTCGGTCGCGGCGGTCGGCCCGGGCGACTGGCGTTACCGGCCCGGCGACGACCCGGCGTGGAGTTCGCCGGCCTTCGACGATTCCGCCTGGGCGGTGGGTTCGCCGAGCGACGTTCCCCGGCAGTGGTCGGGCCGCCAGTGGCCGGGCCGCGGCTGGTTCCGCCTCCGGCTCGATGCCTCCGCGCTGCCGGCGACGACCCCGCTCGTCTTCGACCTCGTGCCCTGCGGCGCGGCGGAAATCTTCCTCGACGGCCGCCGCGTCGCGCAGATCGGGAAGGTGGGCGACAGCTTTGCCACCGAGGAAGCGGTGCGGCGCAACGACACGCCGCCCCTGCTGCTGCTGACGCCCGGAACCCACCTGCTGGCGGTGCGGTATTCCAATTTCTACGGCCTGCCGGCGGGCCGGATCGATCCGCGGGCCGGCGGCTTCACCGTTCACGTCGCGCCGCCGGCCGAGTGGATGCGAGACGCCCTCGAGGACGAGCGCCAGACGTACGGGCAGCTCATGTTCTTCATCGCCGTGCCGCTGCTCCTTGCCGCGCTGCATTTCGCGCTGTTCGCATTCGCGCCGAAGATGCGCGAGAGCCTCTACTGCGCCCTGTTCCTCTGCGCCCTGAGCGCGATGACTTACACCCGGCTCGAACTGGAGCGGGCGCGCACCGTCCCGGAATACCTGGTGACCCACCGCTTCTTCCTGATCGCGATCGTGGCCTTCTCGCTGCTGTGCCTGCTCACGACGTACCGGACCTTCGCGCAGCCCAAGCGCCTCTTTTTCAAGGCTGCCGCGGTGGGCGGCGCGCTCCTGCTGATCTGGCCGCTCCTCGACGAAAGCCTGCTCACGTTCCGCGTCTGCGCCGCCTTCGGCCTGGTCGTGAGCTTCGAGGCCATCCGCGTCACCGCGCTCGCCGTGCGGCGCGGCCACGCGGGCTCCGCGCTCGTGCTCGGCGGCCTGGTGCTGTTCGGCCTCGCCGTCCTCTATAACGCCCTGCGGGTGTTCGGCTGGGTGCCGGAGCAGGCGTATTCCACCCACACCATGAATTTCGGCATCCTGGCCGCGGCGCTCGGGCTCTCGCTGTTCATCGCCCGCAACTACGCCCTCACGGCCCAGCGGCTCGTGGCGGAGGAGCGCGAGAAGCAGGCGCTGATCGCCGCGCAAAAGGACCGGCTCGAAATCGAGGTGCGCGAGCGGACGAAGGAGCTGGCGGCGGAAAAGACGGAATCGGAAAACCTGCTGCACAACATCCTGCCGCGCGAGATCGCCGCCGAGCTGAAGCAGAAGGGCGCCTCCACCCCGCGGCGCTTCGAGGAGGTGACGATCCTGTTCAGCGATTTCAGCGGGTTCACCTCCACCGTCTCGGCGATCCCGGCCCACCGGCTGATCCGCGAGCTCGACGAGATCTTCCGCGGCTTCGACGAGATCATGGACCGCGAGGGGCTCGAGAAGATCAAGACCATCGGCGACGCGTACATGGCCGCCGGCGGCATCCCCGAGCCGCGGGCCGATCACGCGCACCGCTGCGTGCGGGCGGCGCTGGCGATGCAGGACGCGATCAAGGCCCGCAACGAGCAGGCGGCCATCAAGTGGCACATGCGCATCGGCCTCCACGCCGGGCCGCTGGTCGCGGGCGTGGTCGGGAAGCGCAAGTTCACCTTCGACGTGTTCGGCGACACGGTGAACCTCGCCAGCCGGATGGAAACGTCCGCGGTGCCGGGCGAGATCAATTTGTCCGCCTACACCTACGACCTCGTGCGCGACGAGTTTGAATGCGAATACCGCGGCAAGCTCGAGATCAAGGGCAAGGGCGCGCTCGATCTCTACACCGTGCGCGGGAAAAAATAAGGGCGTCCCGGGAAGGACGCCCTTATTTTTCAGGAGACAGGGGACAGCGGACCGGAGAAATCCATCCGGACCGGTTTCCGACAAAAAGGGCGTCCCGAAGGACGCCCCCTATTTCCCAGTGCGTCGAAGAGACCGCGCTCAGAAGTTGAACTCGATCCCCGTCGTGAGCTGGAGCTGGTCCTTTTTCGCCGGCCGCAGCAGAAGGATGTCCGCGGGCGCGACGCCGAGGGCGAGCAGGGTGCTCGCCGTCTGCGGCGACACCGGTCCGAGCGTGTTGTCGTAGTTGTAGGTCAGGCCGACGTTGAGCGAAATGTGCTCGGACAGCGCGGAGTTGATGCCGAGGTAGGAATTGATCGCCCACACGTCGGTGTCTTTGACCCCCACACGGTACTTGAACCGCTCGTTGAGCGATACGCGCTCGTTGAACGCGAAATCGAGGTTTTCCAGGAAGCCGGCGGAGAAGATCCACTTGTCGTCGAAGCGCGTGCCCTTGGTTTCGTTCACCTCCGACACGCCGGGAATCACGTCGAGATGGGTGCGGTCCGTGTCCACCAGCTTGAAGCCGTAGCCCGCCACCTGCTCGAACGAGTGGTCGATCAGCGCGATGTGGTCGACCTTGTAGGTCGAGCGGGTGAGCACGTAGGTCTTCGGGCTGAGGATGTGCGTGTAGGTGAATTCGCCGTTGTAGTTGTCAACGACCTTCCCGGCGGGCTCGTAGTCGGCGTAGCCGTACCCGCCGGTCAGCGTCAGCGCCATCGTGGGCGAGGCGCGGATGATCATGCCGTTGATCTGGACCGTCTGCTGCTTGCCCGAAAGGCCGAGCGACCGGCCCTCCACCCCGGTCGCCGTCCCCGCCGCGCCGGGAATCGGACCCTGCACATAGGCGGCGGAATTGTAGGAGCCGTTGATCGAGAGCGAACGTTTCCACGTCACCTTGTTCGGGTCGGTCTTCGGCACCTCGGCCGGCGCGCCGCTCGGCGGAACGACCACGGCCGGGGCGGTCTTCACGCTGGCGGGAGGGGTCGCGGCCTCGGCCGCGGTTTCCGTCGTGACCAGCGCCGTGGCGTCCACCACGACCTGGCCGAGGAGCTCGGCATCGATGTAAACCTTGCCGCCCTCCTGTTTCTGGATCGTTCCGACGATTTTCGTCCCGTTCTTCAATTCAATGACATGGGTCTCCGCGGCACGGCCGGCGGAAACCATCAGGAAGGAAGCCAAGAGGAAGCTGGTGGAGATGCGCATAGCGCAGTCATCTCGCCGGTTGAAGAAGTCGCTGGCAATCCCGAAACGAGCGGTCCCAAGGCCTCGGAGCGCAAAATCACGGCCCTTCCGTCGCCTCAAGCCAGGAGTCGAACCTGAGATCCCACGCAAAAGGGAAAGTGTTTTCGCGCACTTCCATTTCGCTTCGTTGCCATCGCCTGGTGACCACGGAGGTGGTGGCCCCGAAGCCAAAATCTGCGCGCACTCTCCCAAGGAGTGCCGAGTGCTGCCCGAGGCGAAGCGGTATCATTTGCAAAGTCATCGCCGCCGCCCGGTCAAGCCACCGCCTCCCGTGAATCCACCCTCGACGAATTCCTCTCCTGCCCCGGCCGATCCCAATGCGGAGTCGTTCCTGCCCCAGGCCGTCATCTTTGGGCCGTACTGCACGATCATGCGGAAGCTGAGGCCGGACGATGCCGACCGGCTGGTCGAATTCTTTCATTCGCACACCGAGGAAACGGTGCGCTCCCGCTATGGCTACCTTCTGGCCCAAATGTCGCCCGAACGCGCGGCGGAACTCACGGGCGTCGACCAATCCAAGGATGCGGCGCTGGGAGTTTTCGAAATGGAGGGGGACAGCCCCAAACTCATCGCGATCGGACGCTATTGCGCAGGCTCCAATCGCGACGCCGCGGAACTTGCCTTCGTGGTGCACGAAGCCTACCGGAACCTCGGCATCGCGACGAAGCTGCTCGAAGCCCTGGCTGCGATCGCCCGGGAACGGTGTCTTCATACCCTGACGGCGCAGGTCCACGGCGACAATGGCCCCATGCTCGCGGTTTTCCACAAGGCTGGGGCCGTCTTGTCCGACATTCCCGGCAGCGACGCGGAGAGCGTGACCCTGCCGGTGACCGATCTACTGCTCGAGCGCCTGCACGCGTGCCGGCCGAAGCGGGCGCCGGCGGCGCGCGAGTGCAAGTTGCCCACGCTTCCGCGGTGGACGATGTGAAGCGATTGGACGGGAATGGAAGCCGTTTCCGGGCTCACCAGCACGGGAACCACGGACGCTTTCACGGTTCAGTCCGCGGCATCGATTTTCCAGATGTGAAAATCGAACCGGATCTTCCGTCGCTCGATGAGCAGCCGCCAGTCGAGAAGGAGAAAGACGGCCAGAAGCACGACCCCGGCAGCGGCGGCGCTCATCCCCTTCCAGGAAAATGTGCCGTAGATCAAATCGGCCGAATTCCGCAGGGCATAGCGGCCGGCGAACAGCATGGCGGCATCGCTGATGAATTTTCCGACGAAGAAAGGCGGCAGGATCTGAATCGGCCGGACGCCGGCGAGCCCGGCCATCGAAAAGAGCGCCGTGGTGGATAACGGCAGCAGGGAGTAGAGCAGGATCGCCGGCCAGGCTCGGAGCCGGCTCCCGTTCAGCTGCTGGCCGGCAAAGCGCATCTCGTCCGCCTTGGTGCGTCGAATGACTTTGTTCAGGAGCTTGGAGATGTATCGGCTCAGCCCGTAGCGGCCGAGGACGGACCCCGGCACGCCCACCGCGAGCACCCCCCAGGGGTTGAGGTCAAATCTGACGACCATGAAGACCATGATCGTCCAGACGGGCGGGCCGATCACCGGAAGGAGGTCGGCGAACACGGCCGCAAAGAACATCGCCAGATAGGGCCACATGGATGGAGGAGGAATCCGTGCGATCAAAGCGACCCGGTAGACACGCGAGCCCCCGGCGCAGAATAGAGGCCGCCGCGAAACGGCAGCGACTGCCGACCGGGGCCAAGGCGGAAAGAAAGAGAGTCGGGCGTTGTCGACATGGCCCGGAAAGGTACCGCTTCGCCCGGCAGGGCACGTCGCAGTTTTTGCGGATGACCGCTCGGTTTTTGCGGAAGCGGAGATAATCCATCCCGTCCCCGTCCGCCGCCGGCGGGCTCCGCCCCTGGAAAATTCACCGCGCCGGCCGCGCCAAGAACCGCCCGCGAAAAGGCAACCTTTGCGGAGCCCGGGACGCACCCTTCCGGTAGGTTGGCGGCCTCGAAAGGCATCACCATGAAAACAAAAGTTCCTCCTCCTTCCGCACCGGCCGAGCCCAGCGAGGCCGAGATCCGCGACTACGCCTATCACCTCTACGAGCAGAGCGGCCACCAGGCCGGCCACGATCTCGACAACTGGCTGGAGGCCGCCGCCTGCCTCAAGGCGAACATTCCCCGGCACCGGTCCCACACCCGCCTCCACCGGCACATCCAGCCGCCGGAACTGCAGGCCGGCGAACTCTGCGCGGTTTCACCCGAGGCGAAGAATCTTTCCTCCTGACTCCGGCTTTCCGCCTTCAATTTCACTCCCACAACTGCGGCCCATCCGCACTGAAACCAAGAATTTCTTCCATGAGCACCTCCCATGACATTTCCCAGACGGTCGCAGAGTTGATGAACGAAATCCGCACTCTCGCCGCCGAGGCGGAAAAGGCGCTCGGTCACTCCGTGACCGAACATTCCGAGGAGGCTTTGGACGCCTTGCGGGCCCGTCTCGAGGCGGCGCAGGAGCGGCTGGCCTCCCTTTACGAGGGAGCGAAGGAGAAGGTCGCCGCCGGCGCCAAGCGCGCCGACCGCACGGTGCGGGACCACCCCTACGAAGCGCTCGCGATCACGCTCGGTGTGGGCGTGCTCGTGGGCGTGCTGCTGGGACGTCGAACCAAGGAATAACTCGTCCCTCCCATGGAAACCAATTCCTCCGCGGCTCCCGGGATCGTCGGCACGCTCCTCACCCTCGCTGAAAACCTCCTGGGTGGCGTGCAGGATCGGGTCGAGCTCTTCTCCCTCGAACTGCGGGAGGAAAAGCTCCGCCAAGTCCGGATCGTCGCGTGGACCTGCGCCTTGGTCTTCATCAGCATGATGGCCTGCACCTTTGCCACCCTGACGCTTGTCTTCCTTTTCTGGGAGACCGCGCGTCTTCCTGTCCTGGCGGGGATCACGGGCGCCTACGCCGTCGCCGCGGCCGTCCTGGGGGTGGCCTTCCGCCGTTTTCTCGCGCGCCAGCCGCGGCCGTTCGCGGGCACGCTGGAGGAATTCCACCGGGATCGCACATGGCTCCGGAGAATCTGAAGGATCTCGCGCGGGCGAAAAGCGTCCTGCGCCTGCGCATCACCTGCCGGCGGATTCGCTGCGCCGATGCCGCGGTCCGCCTCGGACGGTCGCTGGCGTGGTGGGATCGCGCCCGGACCGCCTATCGCCAGCTGGCTCCCCTGCTCGGACTGGCTTGCACGCTCTGGCGTCCGCGCGCCCGGAACGGAGGTTCGCGGCCAAGATCCGCCCAGCGAAAGCCAAGGAACGCCGGGCGGGTTTTCCCCGAAGCGAATAGCCTGTGAGCCAGCAACGCATCCTCCCGCCAGCCCAATCCATTCTCCCAAATGAAGACGATCCTCGTTCCCATCGATTTTTCCCCGGTCACTCACTTGGTGATGCGTGAAGCCGCCCGGCTCGCCCGCTTCGCCAAGGCCCGCGTCGTCCTGCTGAACGCGGTCCAGCCCCCGATCGTCGCCACCGACTACGGCCTGATGGCGGACAACATCGGATTCTACCTGAACGCCATGGAAAAGGACGCCGACCGCAGGCTCGGCCGCCTGCAGGCCCGGCTGCGGGACGCAGGCCTTCGCGTCGAAACGGTGCGGCTCACCGGCCTTTCGGTGACGGGGATTATCGCCGAGGCGAAGAAACGCTCCGCCGACTACATCGTCATCGGCTCACATGGGCACACGGCGTTTTACGACCTCTTGGTCGGCAGCACCACCGGCGGGGTGCTGAAACGGGCGCTCTGCCCGGTGGTCGTCGTGCCGGCGCCGAAAGGAAAGACCCGCCAGGCGAAGCGATAAACGCCGGCGTCTCCCGCTTAACCCGGACCGCCACTTCCTCGATGCATCCACGCTGGCCTTTATTCCTCCTTTGCACGATCGGCGCCGTCGCTGCCGCGGCCGAGCCCAGCGGCGGCACCCCGGTACCGGCTCCCCAGCCGCGAGTGACGGCAGAGATGCGGACTCGTGTGGCGGCGGCGTTGCCCACCGCCAGCCCGACGGCAGCGGACTCCACTCCGCCGCCGGCCGCGGTGACCATGGCTCCTTTTCGGGTTCAGGCTTCGCCGCTCTTGTCCAATCGACGGCCGGAGGGACCCGTCCCCTATCTGAAACGCTTCACCCTGACGACCGGCGGCAGTGTGGCCAAGGACGTTGGCAGCCGAGTGACCACCGACCTTAAGATCCAGTGGGATGGACAGAAGAGCTGGAGCTTTCTGAGCATTTCCTTCTGACACGAGGACGAGAAAGCGCGAATTCATCAAATAGCGGCGCACGCCGGCCCGGAGATGCCCATGCCGGGCCTTCGCCAGCTCCATGAAGATGAAGTCCGGCGATTTCACGGGCATCGGCAAATCGCCGCTTCCCTCGCCTTCCCCAGGCAGGCTGGCGCCGTTCGCTTTTGCGAACTGGGCCGGACCGGACCGTTGGTCGGGCTTGGGATTCATCGCGAAGGGAATGGATATCACTGTAGCGAATCCTGGACGGGGCGCTCCTCACCTCCTGGCTTTGGTCCTTCGGATCTTGCCCAGGATCCCAACATCCGGGCCTTTTCCAGTGTCAGGGAAAGTTCACCGCCTTTTCCGGAAAGGATTCCGGAGAGCCGGAACCGGACTTCGGATCGGGGGCGACAAAGGCCACGAGCACCACGCCCACGAGGGTGCGCGCGGTCACGGGCGTCGGCTTGGTCTCGGGAGCACCCCAGTCCTTCACCACCCAGCCGGCCGGTTCCCCCCGGACGAGCAGTCCTCCCACCCGCACGCCCAGGGGATTGACGTAAATCACCGTCATCCCCCGCCGGAGTTCGCTGAAATCCACCTCTTTCACGACCAGGCCGGCGTGGTCACCATAGTAGGCGAGAGGCCGCGGTGAGACGCCCCAAAAAGCCGTCAGGTGCGGCTGCCGGCCCGCATATTCCTCCGCGCGGCGCATTTCCTCGCCCTTGGGCACCACCACCGCGAGGGGAAGATATTGCACCATGTCCATGGCCGCGCGATCGGCGCCCTGTTCGCTGCAGGCGGTCAGGCCCATGCCGGCCACTCCGCAGACGGCAGCAAACAGATTCCGGGGCCACCGGACAGGCGAACCCAGGCGGGAACCAAATCCGATCATCGCGGTGAAAAGGGGACGGGGCCAGAGGCTCGAGCGCGGGCCTTGCGCACGGCAGCGACCCGGCGGCGCTTGCGGTCCTCCAGCAGGCGGGCGGCGTGCTCGAAGGCGTCGCGGATCGTCACATAGACGTCCTTGTGCGCCGCCTCGGCCGCCAGCTCCCGGGAGCCGGCGGGGACTTCCTCCTTCAGGCGGCGGAGGGGCGGCGCGTGGTGCACCACGATGTCCTTTCCGCGAACGTGGAGCTCGATTTCGATCCGGTAGGGAAAACCATGCCGCCGGTGCGGATGAGGGACCTCGACGACCACCCGGCAGTGCTCGATCCCGGCGCCGTGGCGCTCGAGGCGGTCGAGTTCCTGTTGAATGCGGGCGACGACCGCCGGCGACGGCGGCGCGTGGCGGAAAATGATTTGGGCGGGTTTCATGGATGGCCCGAGGGCTTCATTGTCCTTTTCCCAGCGACGACGGGCGGAACGCCTGACCGCCGGCTTCGAGCTGGGCGGCGGCGGCACGCGAATATGGCGTCCAAGGAAGCGCGCGCAGGCGCGCCGCGGAAATGGGCTGGCCGGTGCGAAGGCAGATGCCATAGGTGCCATCGCGCATCCGCTGGAGGGCTGCATCGATGGCGCCGAGTTCGTTTTCCTCCGCGGCGAGCTCGGTGAGGAGCGTTTCCCGTTCCATCCGGTCGCCGGCGTGTTCGGCGGAGACGACTCCCTCCGGTTCGGCGGTGGCGATCGCGACGGCGCGATGCTCGCTGCGGATCTCGGTGAGGTGCTTCCGGAGTTCGAGGAGCCGGCGATGATGCCAGCGCCAGCGGGGATCGATTTGATCGGGCTTTTTCATGTCGGCCCATTCTGGCGCTGCAAGTGATTTCACGCTTCGCACAATTTGTCCAAACGCCGCTGCTTCTTGGCAGGCCACCCGCAAAATATGCAGGGTCTTCGGTCGAAAACGCGGAGCCGGTCCGGATGCGCGGCGCTATGATTGGGGAAAAAGAGCCGCCCTTCGCCATGAGTTCCCGTGCCGCCTCCGCTAAATCCTTACCGCCCGACGCAGCCATCTCGCGGCAGGTGGATCGTCCCTACGCGGAGAGCACGGGCGTGATCATGGTCCGCCGGGTCCCGTCGAAAAATCTACCATGCAATTCAAAGACCAAGTCATCGTGATCACGGGAGCAGGGGCCGGCATCGGTCGCGCCACAGCCATCCATTTTGCCGAAGCCGGCGCGCGCGTCATTGCCGGCGACATCGACGCCGACCGATTGGAATCCCTGCGGGTCGCACTGCGGGAGCACAAGCTCGAGATCATCTGCGTGCCCGGTGACGTGGCCCGGGCCGGTGACGCAGCCCGGCTAGTCGAAACCGCAATCCAAGCGTACGGTCGCGTCGATGTGCTCTGCAATAATGCGGGCGTCATGGACGGATTCACCTCCGTCGGCAGTCTGACGGACGCGTTGTGGCGGCGGGTGCTCGGCGTCAATCTGGACGGGCCGATGTTCACCTGTCGTGCCGCGCTGCCGCGCATGATTTCCGCCGGGCGGGGTGTCATCGTGAACGTGGCCTCCGTGGCGGGCTTGGTTGGCGGGGTGGCGGGCGCAGCCTACACCACCTCCAAGCACGGACTGATCGGGCTCACTCGCAACATCGCCTGGCAATACGCGACCCGAGGCATTCGCTGTGTCGCAGTTTGCCCAGGCGGCGTCACCACCAGCATCGATGTCAGTCACTCAGACGACGTGGGCTGGGAGCGCGCCCAGGTCGCGAGCGGTTCCAGCGTGCGGGTGGCGGCGCCCGAGGAAATCGCCCGGGTGATCCTCTTTTTGGCTTCGAGCGAGGCGAGCTTCGTCAACGGCGCCGCGATCCCCGTCGATGGCGGCTGGCTCGCCGGCGGGTAAGGGCGGGAGTTCGGGGGGAGGGAACCAGCTAGGGAATTTCCTTAGCGAGGTACATCCCCGCCTCCAATTATCGCGCGAAAGGAGAGTTGGTAGTCTGCGGGCATGCACTCCGCCCTTTCCTCCTCCCCGTCGGCCAGCGATCCCGCGCTTCGCCAGAACCGCCACACGGTGGCGCAGCTCGAGAAATCCGAGATCTATCGGGACTACCGGCAGGCTTTCGAGACGACGACGGGCCTCCCGCTCGGGCTCAGGGCCAGCGGCTCCTTCCAGTCCGGCCTGCAGGCGTCGCGGCAGGTGAATCCGTTCTGCGCGCTGATGGCGGGGACGAACAAGACCTGCGCCGCCTGCCTGCAGCTGCAGCAGCGCGTCGAGCAGGAGGCGGTCCGCGAGCCCCGCACGCTCGAATGCTTCGCCGGGCTGAGCGAGTCGGCAGTCCCTGTTCGCGTCGGGGAGAATGTGGTCGGCTATCTGCAGACCGGCCAGGTCCTGCTGAGCGCCCCGACCCAGGGCCGGTTCAAGAAGATCCTCGGCCTGCTCGCGGAATGGAAGGTCGCCGTGGACCGCTCGGCCCTGCAAAAGGCCTATTTCGGCACCCGGGTGCTGGCCCGCCAGCACTATGAGTCGGTGCTGCGGCTGCTCGGCATCTTCGGCCAGCATCTCTCGGCTTTGAGCAACCAGCTCGTCGTGCGGGAAACCCAGGCCGAGGCGCCGGCGATCACCAAGGCCCGGGCCTTCATCTCGGCCCATCAGACCGAGGAGATCGCGCTCGCCGACGTGGCCCGCGCGGTGGGCCTGAGCGAGTTCTACTTCTGCAAGATGTTCAAGAAGGAGACGGGCGTCACCTTCGTCGACTACCTGGCGCGGACGCGCGTGGAAACTCTGAAGCAGCTGCTGCTCAATCCGCACAAACGGGTCAGCGAAGCCGCCTACGAGGTCGGCTTCCAATCCCTCTCCCAGTTCAACCGCGTCTTCCGGCGCATCGCGGGCGAAGCCCCCTCGAGCTACCGCGACAAGCTGCACCACCGTCACCGCGCGCCCGTCGCGGTCGGGCATGCCGCCTGGATGCGGGCGGCCTGAAACCGGAGCACGGACGGCGAACTCCCCTCAGCCCCACACCCCAATGACCGCGATCCAAACCTGCCACGAAATCGCCCTGCCGGATCTTGCGCCGGCCCTGTTGAATTCTCCGGACGTCCTTCCGGAGGAAATGACGATGAACGTCCTCATCGTCTACGAGGATGCCACGGCGGCGCGGCGCGCCGTGCGCGTCGTCTCGCGCCTGGCGGCCGAGGCCGCCGGTTTGGTCAACTTTCGTCGCAGCTTCTGGCGGTTCGACCTGCTCGACAATCGTGACTGCCGCGCGGCAGCAACTCGGGACGGTCTCCAAGCGGATGTAATCATTGTCGTCACGCGCACGGCTGAGGAACTGCCTTCCGTCGTGAACCGCTGGCTCGAGGACTGCCTTCGTCGTCGGCACCAGGCCGGCACGGCCGTCCTCGCCCTCCTGGGCTCGGGCAATGCCTGGAGCATTTCTCTCGAGGACGAAACCGGGTTTCACGCGGTTCATCATCCCTCCGAACCGGCGGCGCCCGCATTCGCGACTGAAGACCGATCCCTGCTTTTGGTCGGGGCTTAGCGGGATCCATCCACTCCACCCCAAAAAATCCGGCTTTTGCCTGCCATGAACTTCGAAACGAGTCTCGCCGCCGCTCGCGATCATCCCCGAGCAAAAGAAGACGTGCCCATGCCGGCGCCGCTGCAAGTTGTCATCGCCTATGAGAATCCCGCGGCCGGGCTGCACGCGCTCCGCCGGCTCAAGGCCCTGCTCGGCCGACGCTCGGCCGAGATCGAGCTCAAGCTGGGGGTATGGCCGATGAACCGTCTCGCCGATCCGGAGTGGAGCGATACGATCGCGGTCGATCTCCGGGAGGCCGATTTGCTGGTGCTGGCCTCCCGCGGTCCGGAACCCTGGCCAAGCGCAGGCGAGGCCTGGCTGGACCAGGGCCGGGCGGCCCATCGGGATGACATGCTTACCGTGATGGCCTTCCCCGGCGGGGAGGAACCATGGACCCTCACGCTCGAAGGCCAACCCACCGCGGCGGCGGCGGCCAGCCCAGCCAGGGAAAGGGGGCGCGCTGCCTAAACCCAAGCCGCGAGCAGCGTCTGGCCGCGGACGCCACAAGTGCCGTCGACTTCATCTTCTCCTTTGCAGGCATGGGAGCGACCGCTCCGTGATCGTTGCCCTTCGGGGCAATTCCCTTCGCGCCTCGTGACGGGAAACAGCCGGGCCCGAACAGCTTTCCAGGATATCACTCACCACCTTCCGGACCTCCAAAGATCCATGCGCGCCATGGTCCTCGACGCCTCCGGCCAGCCGTTGCGCTTGGCCGACTGGCCCTGTCCCCAACCGGGGCCGGGTCAAGTATTGGTTCGGGTGTCCGCCTGCGGAGTCTGCCGGACCGACCTGCACATCATCGACGGGGAACTGGTTGAGGCGAAATTGCCATTGATCCTGGGGCACGAAATCGTGGGCCGCGTCGCCGCCCTCGGCTCCGGGGTCGAACGGTTCCAGCTCGGCGATCGCGTGGGGATTCCCTGGCTCGGCTGGACCTGCGGGCAGTGCGAGGATTGCCGCGCCGGGCGCGAGAATCTCTGCCGGCAGGCCCGTTTCACCGGCTACACGCTCGATGGCGGCTATGCGGAATACACCGTCGCCAACGCGCGGTTTTGTTTTCGCGTCTCCTCCCGTTACACGGACGTCGCGGCCGCGCCGCTGCTGTGTGCGGGCCTGATCGGCTACCGCTGTCTGCGCAGGGCCGGGCCCGCCCGAAAGCTGGGAATCTATGGCTTCGGGGCCGCGGCCCACCTCGTCGCCCAGGTTGCGCGGCACGAGGGCCGCGAGGTTTTTGCCTTCACCCGGCCGGAAGATCTCGCTGCCCAGGAATTCGCCCGCAAGCTCGGCTCCGCGTGGGCGGGTGATTCCGACACGCGGCCGCCGGCGGAATTGGATGCCGCCATCATCTTTGCGTCGGCCGGGGAACTCGTGCCGAAGGCCCTCGCGGCCGTGCGGCGCGGCGGGTGCGTGGTCTGCGGGGGCATCCATATGAGCGACATCCCTTCCTTTCCCTACCGGCGATTGTGGCAGGAAAGAACCCTGTGCTCCGTGGCCAATCTGACCCGTCGCGATGGCGAGGAGTTCATGAATCTGGCACCGCAGGTTCCCGTGTGGACTTCGGTCTCCGCCTTTCGGCTGGAACAGGCGAACGAAGCCCTGGCCGAGCTGCGTGCAGGCCGCCTGCACGGAGCGGCTGTGCTGGTGATGGGCGAGGACTGGTAAATCCGTCCTGTCATCTCCGTTGCGCCAGTACCGGCTGCATGCCGAGGCCGACGATGGCCAGCGTGGCCAGGGAACTCATCGGCATGAGGATCGCAGCGACCAGCGGATTCACCCGGCCGGCGACGGCCAGTGCCACCACCGTAAGGTTGTAAGCGACCGAAAAGATCAGGATCGCCCGGTGCGTGCGGCGGCGCACGGCATTTGCCTCGAAGAGGGCGCGGATCCCGCCGATGCCCCGCCCGAGATAATAAAAATCCGCCTTTTGCTCCAGCAGGCCGCGGTGAATCACCGGCGTCCCGCGGCACAATGCCCGGTCGAACGCGAGGCTGTCATTGGCGCCGTCGCCGAGCATCAGCGTGTCATCCGCTCCGTGGGCTGTCAGCCAGTCGGCCTTCCCCTGGGGAGAGAGTTCGCCCAGCGCGGCCCCGACGGGCAGCGCGAGTTCCGACGCCAGAGTCTCCACCTTCACGCAGCTATCGCCGCTGAGAATGTACACCGGCAGCCCCCGCACCGCCAAGGCCGCGAGCTCCCCTCGCGCGCCGGGACGAACCATGTCCACCAATTGAAACCTCGCCACCGGCACGCCACCCTGCGCCAGGACCACCTCGCCGCCGGGCGACGGGGTCGCGCAAGCGGTGACACGGTTGCCCGCCGGCACCGGGTTCCAGCCAGGACGGCCGAGGGTCCACGACAGGCCGACCGGAGGCGTGAGCTCCACCCCGAAGCCAACGGTCTCGCGCACCTTTCCCTCCGCGCTCCGATCGGCGCCGGCGGCAAGCAGTTGTTCACAAAGGCACTGGCTGACGGGATGCGGATTGTCCCGCACGAGCGCCAGCAGGGCGGCGCGCGCTGGGGAGTCCAGGTCGCGGATTGCCTCCGGATTTTGCAGCGTGGGATTTTCGAGCGTCAGCGTGCCCGTCTTGTCAAAGACGATCTTCCGCACCCGTCCGAGTTTGGCCCAGAGGTCCGCATCGCGCACGAATACTCCGCAGCGCCGCATCGCGACCGTGGCCATTTCGTCGGCCAGGGGAAAGGCCAGGCCGATCGCGCAGGGACAGGACACCACCAGCACCGCCGTCACGACCGACCAGGCGCGCGGGGCATCGCCCGTGCCCCACCACCAGCCCAGCCCGGCGGCAAACGCGATCCCGATGATCCCGATAAGGTAGCCGCGGACGATCCTTTCCAGCGAAGGCTGTCGCCAGCCCGCGCGCGCGGGCGGAGCCAGGAGCTGGGCGAGCAGCGATTCGCCCCAGCCTTGCTGGGCCGTGAGCCGGACCTCCCCGCGCGCGAGGCTGACCGCTCCACTTGGCACGCGCTGGCCGGCGCGAAACATGCGCGGCTCCGCCTCGCCGTTGATCGAGGCGAGGGAAAAGGCGGCGGCCGCGGTTTCCAACCGGGCTTCGACCGGCACGACCTCCCCCGCGCCGATCAGGAGGATCTCGGAACCGGCGAGCCGCTCCGGCGGAATCTCCCGCACAGTTCCGTCGGACAAGCCGATCCGCACCTTGCCCGGCTTGAACTGCCGCGAGAGGAGCCGGCGCCGGTTGCGCTCGACGGCGGCCACCTGCGCCCACCGGCCAATCAGCATCAGCAGGATGAAGGCCGAGACAAAATCGAAGTACACGAAACGCTCCTCGCCCGTCAGCCATCCGTAAAGCGAACCCGTATAGGCCCCGGCGATGCCGAGGGCGATCGGCAGGTCGATGTGCGGCACTCCCTCCCGCAGCGCCCGGACCGCACGGACGAGAAAATAGCTGCCGCCGACCAGCACGCTGAGCGTGCCGAACACCAGCGAAAGGAGGCCGAACAGCCGGGCATACTCGAAGGTTCGCTCCATCCCGAAATAGGTCGGCAAGGTGTAGAGCATGACATTCATCGCGAACGCGGCGCAGAGGCCGATCCGCTTCACCAGTCCGCGGCTCTCGGGCTCCGCCGTTTCCTCGCCCCCGGGGCCCACAAGGTAGCCAAAGGCCTGGAGCTTGCGGGCGAAGGCCGGTGCCGAAAACAAGCCGGGAATCCAGTCCAGCCGCAGCGAGCCGAACTGGGCGTTGACCTCGATCGTCCGGGCCCCGGGCTGCTGCCGGAAGAGTCGCTCGATCAGCCAGACGCAGCCCGCACACGAGATGCCCTGGATCTCGAGCGCGAGTTCCGGCGGACGACCCTTCCCGGCGGCCGCCTCGGCCTCCCGCTGTGCGGTCTCCAGCCACGCGTAGTCGCGCGGCTGGAAGACGGCGGCGTCGGCGGGCGCCGTGATCGCGTCCTTGATCCGATAGTAGCCGTCGAGACCGTGCTCGTTCACCAGGCGATACACATAGGCGCACCCTGCGCAGCAGAACCCGGATTCCCGCATGCGCGCATCGAGAAGCGGAGCGCCACAATGCCGGCAGGTAGGCCGGGCACGGGCCGAGGCGCGTCCCGCGATGCCCGCGCCATCGATCGTCGTCGCACTCATCGCCAGAGGCAAAGCAGCGCCGCCGGATCCGGTCCGCCCAGCCCGATCGTGCCGCGCAGGCGCCACGCACTGACCAGCGCCGCACTCAAGGCCAGGCCCAGCCGGAGTCTGGCCAGCCAGAGCGGGGAAAGCCGCATCCGCAGCCATTGAAAATGCGACTGCGCCATCCACAGGAGGGGCACGGTGCCGAGGCCGAACGCCAGCATGAACTCCACCCCGTGGAGCGCCGAACCCGAGAGCAACGCCAGCGTGACGAGAAAATACAAAGGCCCGCACGGGAGCAGCGGCGTGGCGAAACCAAGGACGGCCGCCGCTCCCACCCGCGACTGGCGGCGCATCCAGGGCTGGAGGCGCCCCAGCAGCCGGACAGGCGCCGCCAGCTTCGGCAGGAAGCGATCCCAGCGCAGCGCCAGGGCGATGAAAAACAGGACCAGAGCCCAAGGGAGCCAACGCAGGGCCGACTGCGAAATCCAGGTGAGCGGCACACGACCGAGACCACCTGCGATCGCCCCAAGCGCGGCGTAGGCCCCGAGCCGGCAAAGGTGATAGATCGTGGCAACCGTCCTTCCGTCGACCGGATCTCCCCGCATGGGCATCAGCGCGCAGGCCAAAGGACCGCACATTCCGGCGCAATGGAGGCTGGTGATCAGCCCCGCAACAAACGCGGCGACGGGTGAATGGATGGAAGCAAGTTCCATGGCGTTCAGGGGAACCCCACGAGCGGCACCGTGGCGACGGGATGATGGGCGGCAAGGACCAGCCAGGCGGCCCAGGCCGAGAGCTGCACCGCGAAGGCCGCCGCGACCCACCACCACCACCCGTGAAAACGGCGGGGACTAGCGCAGGTTCGGAGCGGTTTCATCTTTGCCGGGTTTGCCGCCAGCCTCATCCTCGCGCAGAAGCCGGGCGTCGGGCCCGAGAAATTCCACTTCGCGCTCCAGCCGGTAGTTCCCGGCGACATCGCGCACGTCCACCTTGAAGCGGAACGGGCCCGCGTAGGAGGACCGCGGCTGCTGCAGGATCAGGGGCCGCACCTCCTCCCCCATGGCCGGCACGGTCACCGGCGCCTCGAATCCGCTCTGGCGGAACTCGGCCGGCCCCCCGGCCGTCGTCACGACGAAAGTCGCCGGCTCCGGCCGCTTGTTCACCAGACGGACAAGGAACTGGTCGCGGATCGTTCCTGCGTCCACGAGGTACGGGGCGCCGGGCAGGCGGGTCACGCTGAAGCTGCCGGTGTGGATCGTCGACAGGGCCCAGGTGGCAACACCGGCGCCCACCAGCAGAAGCAGGCCGTACAGAAGTGTCCGCGGGCGGATCCAGCGCGTCTCTCGGCCGGCGAACGCGTTTTGCGAGTCGTAGCGAATCAGGCCGCGGGGCCGGCCCAGGCGCGTCATCACTTCATCGCAGGCATCGATGCAGCCCGCGCAGCCGATACACTCCATCTGCAACCCCTGACGGATGTCGATGCCGGTAGGACACACCTGGACGCAGCGGTTGCAGGCGACGCAATCGCCCGAACCGGAAGCCGGAGGACGGAGGACGGAGGACGAATGATCGGAAACGGAGAATGGCGAAATAAGGACAGAGCTCGGCGCGGCGCCGGGAGCCGCCGTCGTTCTTGGTCCTCGCTCGTCGGTCATCCGTCCTCCGTCTTCCGTCCTCCGATTCCTGCGCGGCTCGCCGCGCCGGGCATCGTAACCGATCACGAGCGTGTTGTCGTCGGTCAACGCCGACTGGATCCGTCCGTACGGACAGATGACGATGCAGAGCTGCTCGCGGAACCAGGCGAAGTTGAAATAGAGTGCTCCCGTGAACACCCCCATGAACACGAATAGGCTCCAGTGTTCGCCCGGAGCGGCCCGCATCATGCCCCAGAGGTCGGGAATCGAGACAAAGTAGGCGAGGAACAGGTGCGCGACGGCCGCCGAGACGAGGAAATAGAGCGCGTGCTTGAGCAGCCGGCGGCCGGCTTTGCCGGCGGAAAGGGGCGCTGCCGCCAAGGCGCGCCGCCGGACCGCATCGCCGTCGATCCAGCGCTCGATCCGCCGGTAGACATGATCGAGAAAGACGGTCTGCGGGCAGGCCCAGCCGCACCAGATACGGCCGAGGAGGGACGTAATGAAGAAGAGCGAAAAGCCCAGGCCGGTGATGACGAAGAACAGCAACCACATGTCCTGCGCCGCGAGTGTGAGTCCGAACAGATGGAAGCGCCGGTTGGCGACATCGAGGAAGACGGCGGGGAAGCCGCCGATCCGGATCCACGGGAGCGACAGATACATCGCCACCAGCAGCCCCGCGGAAATCCGCCGCGCCGCGGTGAAGCGGCCACGGGCATCGGCGGGATACAGGAAGCTCCGCGAACCGTCGGGCCGGATCGTCGTGACTTGCTCGAGCGTGGGCAGCGGCGCGGGCATGGGTCACTTGGCCGCGGGCGCGGGATCCGGCGGCAGCAGCACGATTTCCTCGCCCTCCTGATGATGACTGAGGACGTAGGCGACGACCTCGGTGATTTTCTTCGGGCCGAGCACCGGGCCCCAGGCCGGCATGCCCTTGGTCAGCACGCCCTTCGTGACCGTATCGTAAATCTGCGTCGGCAGGCCCCCGTGGATCCAGTTTTTGTCCGTGAGGTTCGGCCCGATGGCCATCGGGCTCTCGTCCTTGCCGCGGAGGCTGGCAAGGTGGCAGGCGATGCAGGTGGAGGTGAAGGTCGCACGGCCCGCCTCCACGGAGACGGGGTTGCGGCTCATCTTCCACAGCGTGGCGTCGTCGAGCGTGGGAGTGGCGGCGAAGCGCGCCGCCTCGATTTCCGCCATCGCCCGCTCGACCCGCTGGGGGCCGCTGGGTCCGGCCTTCAGCCACTCGTAGTATCCCCAATATCCGATCCAAAAGACGATCGCGCCATAAAGGGTGAAAAGCCACCAGTTCGGCAGGCGTTTGTCGTATTCCTGGATGCCGTCGTAGCGGTGGGGACGAAGCGTGTCCGTGTCCTCAGGCGGCGTGGTCGGAGTCGGTGTCATGGCGGGCGGGAGGAGTCGAGGTGACGAAGGGGAGATCGGCGAAACGCTCCACCTGGGGGCGCTTCATGCGCAGCGCGCGCCAGCCGATGGTGGTGTAGATGGAGGCCGCCGTGACGAACGCGGCGACGGTGAACAGAGCGGCGGAATCTTCGTAGATGAGGCGTTGGAACATGGCGGAGAAAAGGACCGGCGGAGGAAGGATGGAAACGAACGCGGTCAACGCGCCGCGGCTTTGACGGGCCCGAGGTTTTCCGAGTGGCCGAGCGTCTGGAGATACGCGATGAGCGCCACGATCTCGCGGTCGGGTGCGACGGACGCGCCGGCGGTGCGAAGGTCCTGCGCGATCTCCCCGGCCTGGGCGTCGACGCGGGCCGTGATCTGCTCCGGCGTCCAGTTGGGGTACGGCACGCCCAGCGTGCGCTGCACCGCCAGTTTCGCCGGCAGGGTCCCGGTATCGAGGGCATTGGCCAGCAGCCAGGGATAATTGGGCATGTTCGATCCGACCGAGATCGAGCGCGGATCCTCCATGTGCCGGAAATGCCAGATGTTTGGATATTTTCCGCCGACGCGCGCGAGATCGGGACCGTTGCGCTTGGAACCCCACTGGAAGGGATGGTCGTAGATCGACTCGCCCAGCCGCGAGTAGTCGCCGTAACGGAGCACGTCGGGAACGAGCGTGCGGATCATCTGCGAATGACAGAGGTAGCAGCCCTCCCGGACGTAGAGGTCGCGGCCGGCCAGCTCGAGGGGCGTGTAGGGCACCTGGCGCCGGTCCTCGACGTTCGCGGCCTGGTGCGCCACGACCGTCGGGATAATCTGGATCAGCCCTCCCGCGGCGACGGCGAGGAAGGTCAGGATCGTGAAGGGCATGGAATTGACCAGCAGGCGGTCGTACCAGTCGGCCCACTTCCCGCTGCGGGCCTCGAAGTGCACGTAGGCGAGCACCACGCAGCACATCAGCCCGAACATGCCGGCGATGCTCAGCAGGTCCCCGCCGAACATCCAGGCGCTGGCGCAGCCGACGCCGAGGATCGAATAGATGACCGGCGGACTGAAAAAAGCACCCACCAGGGTAAGCTTCTCGACCGGGGGAGGCGCCTCGTCCGCGAACACCTCGATCGTCCCGTTGACCGGCTGCGCCCCGCGGATCGTCCGCCAGAGGTTGTAGCCCATCAGGAACCAGCCCGCGAGGTAGAGCCCGCCGCCGATCACCCGCATCAGCATCATCGGGCGGATCGTGTTGAGGGTGTCGAGGAAGTTGGGATAGGCCAGGACCGTGCCGTGCTCCACGGTCGCGTTCAGCATCACGCCCTGCGTGATCCCGCTGGTCCACATCGCGGCGACGTAGAGCAGGATGCCGACGATCCCGATCCAGAAATGGAGATTGGCGAGCGAGGTCGAATGCAGCGGCCGGTTCCACAGCCGGGGCACGAGCCAGTAGGTCATGCCGGCGGCCATGAAGCCGTTCCACCCCAGCGTGCCGACGTGCACGTGCCCGATGATCCAGTCGGTGTAATGGGCGAGCGCGCTGACCGACTTGATCGAAAGCAGCGGCCCCTCGAAGGTCGCCATGCCGTAGAAGGTCACGGCGGCGGCGAAAAACTTCAGGACGGGGTCGCTGCGCATCCGGTCCCACGCGCCGCGGAGCGTGAGGAGGCCGTTGAGCATGCCGCCCCAGGACGGCGCCCACAGCATGAGCGAGAACGTCATTCCCAGCGTCTGCAGCCAGCCGGGCAGCGCGGTATTGAGGAGGTGATGCGGGCCGGCCCAGATGTAGACGAAGACCAGCGACCAGAAGTGGATCACCGACAGCCGGTAGGAATAGACCGGCCGCTCCGCCGCCTTCGGCAGAAAGTAATACATGATGCCGAGGATCGGCGTGGTCAGGAAGAATGCCACGGCGTTGTGCCCGTACCACCACTGCACCAGCGCGTCCTGCACGCCGCCGAAGACCGGATAGCTGTGCGTCAGGCTCGTCGGGATCGAGAGATGGTTGACGATGTACAGCATCGCCACCGTCACGATCGTCGCGATGTAGAACCAGATCGCGACGTACAGGCTCGGCTCGCGGCGGCGGGCGAGGGTCCAGAAGAAATTCACCGCGAACACGACCCAGATGAGCGTGACCGCGATGTTGATCGGCCAGATCAGCTCCGCGTACTCCTTCCCGCGCGTGAGGCCGAGGGGCAGCGTGATCGCCGCCGCCACGATGATCAGCTGCCAGCCCCAGAAGTGCAGCGCGGAGAGAAAGTCGCTCGCCAGCCGCGCCCGCACCAGCCGCTGCGTCGAGTAGTAGACGCCCGCGAACATCATGTTGCCGACGAGGGCGAAGATGACGGCGTTGGTGTGCAGCGGGCGCAGGCGGCCCCATGTCAGCCAGGGCGTGCTGAAGTTCAGCTGCCAGAAGTTGAGCTGCGCGGCCACGAGCACGCCGACCAGCATGCCCACCGCACCCCAGATGACGGAGGCGAGGAGGAACTGCCGGACGACCCGGTCGTTGAATTCAATGGTGATTTTTTGATCGGACATGGCGGAAAGGAAGGTTCAGGAAGGGTCCGGCCGCGCCAGGCATCCCGCACACGGGGACGCGCCGGGGCGCCGGCAGCCACAGCCGCCTGTTGCCGGGCTTTCGCCGGAGTCCGTTTCCGCCTTGGACGGAACGGGGCGCGGGATCTCCTCCGCCAACGGCAGCAGCGAGGCGTGCTCCATTCCTCCGGTCCGGCGGGCGGCATGCTCGCGCAGGAAGAAGACCACGAAGGTGAAAACCAGGCAGAGGCTGATGCTCAGCGTGAGCGGAATGACGGGCATGGCGGCGGCGGGTTCAGAATTTCCGGACGGCCGGCCCCGGGTGCGCCGCGCTGGGGCCCGGCGGGACATGCGGCACGCTCATGGTCCGGGCGTGCGAGCGATCGCCCCGGTGGCGGAGGACCTCCGCGGCGGCGTGCCAGAACTCGACGTCGCGACCCTCGGGCCGGCCGTTCTCGATCCAGAGGTAATAGGCTTCCTTCTGGATTTCGGCCTCGGTGGGAGCCGGCGGCTCCACGGCAGGAGCCCGGTTTGACGTGAGATGCGCCTGATTGAGTTTCATCCGCCCACCCTACCCGCTTTCGGGCCAACCCGCTCCGCAGGCCTTGGCGAGGAATGGTCGGATCTTGTTCTTCGTCCGCCAAACGGGGCGCAAAAGATGCACATGCTTCGGCAAGCGGCGCGCAGCCGGCGCCGCCGCGCGCCGGCATACTGGCAGGCATGGAACTTCACCTTGCCCAAGCCCTGCAGGCGCGCCAGCCCCAGATCCGCCGGCGGTGGGAAACGCTGCTCCGCGACGAGCCGGTCCGTTCCGCGCTCGCGGACCCCGGCATCCTCGCCAGGCTGTTCGATACCACCCTCGGCGAGCTGTTCGGCGTGCTGCGGGCGACCCCGGAACGTCCGCGGGGCAATTCTGACGCCTATTCCCGGGTTCGCGCCGGCTGCGGATGCGGCCGCAATCCCCTGGTGGCTTATTTCCTCACCGGTGAACAGGCGTTGCTGGAGACCCTCGAAGCCGTGGAGGAGGCGGAGCCGCGGCCGCCCGCGACGGCGGCGGCGGAGCTGCATTTCGTGATGCGCCAGATCGCCCGCCGCGAGGTCGATGCCTTCTGCTCCTTGTGCCAGTATGGGGAGCACGGCGGAGGGGCCTGGAATATCCCCCGGACCGCCCGCTGGCGGGGACATCCTCAAGCCCCGCGCGAGCCGGCAATGGCCATGGCAATTCACGCATGAAAATCTCCTTCTTCAACGCGAAGTCCTACGACCGCGCCTTCTTCGACCGCGCGAACCGGCTGCACGGCCACCAGCTGGCGTACCTCGAGCCCCGCCTCACCCTGGAGACCGCGCCACTCGCAGCTGCCAGCCCGGTGGTCTGCGCCTTCGTGAACGACCACCTGGACGCACCTGTACTCGAGATGCTCGCCGCGGGCGGCACCCATCTCGTCGCACTGCGCTCATCCGGATACAATCACGTCGATCTCGCCACCGCCGCCCGGCTGGGGATCACCGTCGTTCACGTGCCGCGCTACTCCCCCCACGCGGTCGCGGAACATACGCTGGGGCTGATCCTGGCGCTCAACCGGCATCTGCCGCGCGCGTACCAGCGCGTCCGCGACGGCAATTTCTCCATCGCCGGCCTGCTGGGATTCGATCTCCACGGCAAGACCGCCGGGCTCGTCGGGGTCGGACGCATCGGGACCTGCGTGGGACGCATCCTGCGGGGGTTTGGTTGCCGGGTGCTGGCTCATGACCCTCATCCCCTGCCCGAGGCCCGGGCCGCCGGCTTTCACTTCTGCGAAAAGGACGAGCTGCTCGGGGCGGCCGACATCGTGTCGCTGCATTGCCCGCTCAACGCGGAGACCCGCCATCTCATCGACACGACCACCCTCGCCCGGATGCGGCGCGGAGTGATGCTGATCAACACCAGCCGCGGTGCGCTGGTGGACACACCGGCCGTGCTCGCCGCGCTGCTAACCGGGCAGGTCGGCTATCTGGGGCTGGATGTCTACGAGGATGAAGGTGAGCTCCTCTACGAGGATCATTCCGATGCCCTGCTGCGCGACGGCGTCCTCTCCCGTCTTCTCACGCTGCCCAACGTCCTGGTGACGGGCCATCAGGGCTTCTTCACGCGGGAGGCGCTCGCCACCATTGCCGAAACCACGCTGGCCAGCGTGACGGCCTTCGCCGCCGGTCGGACCTGCACCTATGCGCTGCCACCGCCGGCGAACGCTTTCGATCACGAGGAGACCGCCAGTTTCGACGGCGGGAATGACCAGGGGCGCGGAGCGCCCCTCAGCGTGCGAGGATAAACCCTCCTGTCACTTAACTCATCCCGGAGGCTGTCATGGAACTGATGGATGCCATTTACCAACGTCGTGCCGTCCGGCACTTCACCGACCAGGCCATCCCGAAAGCCACGCTCATGACCCTGCTGCGGGCGGCCACGCAGGCGCCCAGCGCCGTCAACCAGCAGCCCTGGGCCTTTGCCGTCATCCGCGGCCGCGAACGGCTGGAGCGATATTCGGAGCGGGCCAGGCACCACATGCTGGCTGCGCTCCCGCATTCCCTGGCGCTGCATCGCCGATCCGACGCGCTCACCGGCGCTCACACGAACGTCTTCCATCATGCGAACACCCTCGTGGTCATCTATGCCAAGCCGCCGCAGCACGACTATCATCCGACCGAGGACTGCTGCCTCGCGGCGGAGAACCTGATGCTCGCGGCCTGCGACCTCGGACTCGGCAGCTGCCCGGTGGGTTTCGTCCGCCCCTGGCTGGACCTGGACGACATCAAGTACGAATTGGGAATCCCGGTGAATTACACCGCCGTGATGCCGATCGTCCTCGGCTGGCCCGCGGAACCCGTTGCACCTACACCGAGGGACCCGCCGGAAATCGTCTGCTGGGCCGAAAACTCCGCGGAGATCGCTGCCGGAGAAACGGCCTCCTGAAGCTCTTGATCCAGACGCAGGACCATCGGCGCCGCCCCATCGCAGTGTCGCCGGTTTCTCGCCGAAGTCGCCCTTTCGCCGATGTCCGCCGGCGAATCAGCCTCCCGCTTCCTGCGTCTCCACCCAGCGCACGGCGTAGCGGACGAGGGCGGTGGTGTCCTTCAGCTCCAGCTTCTCCTTGATGTGGCCGCGGTGGACGTCGACGGTCTTGGAGCTCAGGTGGAGCTGGGCCGCGATGTCGCGCGTGCTCTTGCCCGCGCCGATGAGCTGGAGCACCTCGAATTCCCGGTCGGTGAGCTGCCCGATCGGCGAGGACGAGCCGCGGGGGGCGCGGCGGGTGAAGGATTCCATCATGCGCATCGCCATCCGCGGGCTGACATAAACCTCCCCGCGCAGGATCTGGCGGATCGCCGTGAGGAGATTCTCCCCGCCGGCCTCCTTCATGATATAGCCGCGGGCGCCGGCGCGGAGGGCCCGCTCGGCATAGATTGCCTCGTCGTGCATCGAGACGACCAGCAGGGGGAGCTGCGGGTGGGCCGCCCGCAGATCCTTGATGAACTCGAGCCCGCTGCGCCCCGGCATCGTCAGGTCCGTGAGCACCAGGTCCGGCCGGCTGCGGGCCAGTTCCCGCATCGCCTCGGCGGGGTTGCCCGCTTCCGCGGCCACTTCGAGGTCCGGCTGCTGGCTGATGAGCTGCGCGAGGCCCGCCCGCATGAAGGGATGATCGTCCACGATCAGCAGTCGCCGGCGTGGCGGCTGGCCGCCGGCCGGCGCCGGGCCGGCGGAGGAGGCGGAAGGCGACTTTTTCGGCAGCTTCTTTTTCATGATTTCAAGGGCAGCTCGCACAGGACGGTCACGCCCTCCCCGCGCTTCGAATGGACGGTCAGCTTCGCGCCGATCACCCGGGCGCGGTGTTGCATCACTCCCAGGCCGACCCCGGCGCGGTTGCTTCCGGACTTGGACAGGCCCGCGCCATCGTCAGCGATTTCCAGGCGCAGGACGCCGTCTTTTTTGGCGAGGCGGATCGTCAATCGACCCGCACCGGCATGCTTGAGCGCATTGTTCACCGCCTCCTGGGCGATGCGGTAAAGGTGTCCCGCGACCACCGGATCGGGCAGCAGGACCGCTTCGCGGCATTCAAAACGGCATTGCACCCTGCCGAGATGTCCGACGCGTTCCACCAGCTCCGCCAAGCCGGTTTGCAGCGCATCCGCGCCGTCGCCCATCGGGACCAGCCCGCGCGCCAATGCCCGGGTCTGCGCAATCGCCTCGCGCAACTGGGCGCTGACCTGCTCCAGGCGCCGGGCGAGCCTGGGCGCCTCGCGCGCCGCCTCGTCCTTCAGGGCGGTGCACATCAGCTCGATCGCCGTGAGCTGCTGCCCCAGTCCGTCGTGCAGATCCGCGCCGATCGAGGTCCGCTCCCGCTCGCTCGTCGCGATGACTTCCGCCTCGAGGCGCTGGCGCTCGACCTCGGCCTCGCCCAGGATTTTTCGCTGCACGATGCCGGTCAGGGTGCGTTTCACCACGCCCGGCAGGAGATCGAGCAGCGCCGTGTTCTTCATCACATAGTCCAGTGCGCCTTGCTTCATCACCTCGACCGCGACCTTCTCGTCACCCTGGCCGGTCACGATGATGAAGGGGACCAGCGCCTTTCCCGCGCGCAGCTTCTCCAGCATGACGAGGGCATTCACGTCGCGCAGCTTCAGGTCGAGCAGCATCAGATCCGGCCGGTGACCTTCGCACCACTTGAGCGCGGCCTGGCCTGAACCGGCCGTGAAGACCTCGTAACCCTCGGCCCGCAGCGCGTCCGCCATGAGAATGAGAAGGCCTTCGTCATCGTCGACGACGAGAATCCGAGGGGCTGGCGACGAGGCGGGCACGGACGCTCCTAGTCGGACTTGACCGGCGGCACCAGCAGCAACAGCACGAAAAGGCCGAGCCGCTGGATCGCCTCGGCGAACCGGTCGTAATCCACCGGCTTCTGGATGTATTCGTTGCAGCCCAGTTGATGGCAGCGCTCCACCTCGCGGCTGTCGTCCGTGGTGGTCAGCATGATCACGGGAAGTTTCTTCAGCTCCGGATGGGCCTTGATCCGCCGCAGGACCTCGGTGCCGTCCACCTTCGGCATGCGGATGTCGAGCAGCACGAGGTACGTTCCCTGCAAGGGCCTGGCGGTCTTGCCGTCGCGCTCGAAGAAGAAATCGAGGATGGCCTGGCCGTCGCGGAAATGTTCGATGCGATTGGTCAGTCCCGCCATTTCGAGGTTCTGGCGGATGAGAATGGCGTGCCCCTCGTCGTCATCGACGATCAGGATGGCGGGTGCGTTTTTCATGACGGAAGCGGAGTGCGGTCGGGAACTGCGGGCAGCGAAACGACGAAAGTGGAGCCGACGCCCTCCTGGCTCTCGACCCAGATCCGGCCTTTCTGGCGCTCGAGGACGCGCTGGGCGATGGTCAGCCCGAGGCCCTCGCCGACGGTCGCGTCGGGATTCAGGCGGTGAAAGATATCGAACACCTTGGCCTGATGCTCGGCGGCGATGCCGATGCCATTGTCCGCCACCTGATACACCGCCTGGCCATCCTCGATTCGGCCGCTCACCTTCACCCGCAGCGGCCGGTTCGGGTCGCGGTACTTGAGCGCATTGTCGATCAGGTTGGCGAAGACCTGGTTGGTCTGCACGCTGTCGCCCAGGCACCCGGGCAGCGCCCCGACCTCCACCTCGGCCCTGGCCTCATCGAGCTGGAACTTCATCGCGGCGAGAATCTCGCCGAGCAACCGGTTCATGTCCAAGGGCGCAATCGCAAGCGCCACCCGGCCGAGCCGCGAATAACGGAGCAGGCCGGCAAGGAGCAGCTCCATCTTGTTCACCCCGGCATTGATGAAGCGGAGCGCCTGGGGAATCGTCACCTCCACCGGTTGTTTGAGCTCGAGGGTGGGCAGCACACCGCCGACGGCGCCCTGCATGGCGGCACGGATGGATTCGCACGCGCGGCCGAGCTGCTTGCCGAAACCCTGGACGTTCACCAGCGGCGAACGCAGGTCGTGGGAGACGGTGTAGACGATGGTCTCCAGTTCCTTGTTCTTTTCGGCCAGGTCGGAGGCGAACCGCTGCAGTTCCGCCTCGTCCGCCTTCCGGCGGGTGATGTCGGTGCGGATCGCCACGTACTGCACGGGCTTCCCGGCGGCGTCCAGGAACGGGAAAATGGTCGTGTCCACCCAGTACAGCGTCCCGTCCTTCGCGCGATTCCTGATCTCCCCGTGCCAGACCTGGCCGCGTCCGATCGTGCCCCACAGCTGGCGGAAGAATTCCTTGGAATGGTGGTGCGAGTTGATGATCCGGTGGTCCTGCCCGATCAGCTCTTCGCGCGCATACTTCGAGATCGCGCAGAACTTGTCGTTGACGTAGGTGATCCGGCCCGCGGCGTTGGTGATCGCGACGATCGAATGCTCGTCGAGCGCCGCCCGGACGTCGTGCAGCTCCCTGAGGGCGGCCTGCAGCTCCTGCCCGGCTTTTTTCTGGGCGGTGACATCCCGGGCGATGCTGGCGGCCCCGACGATCCGGCCGCCCGGGTCGCGGATCGGGGAGATGGCGAGCGAGACATAGACCAGGGTGCCGTCCTTGCGGACCCGCTCGCTCTCGAAATGCTCCACCCGTTCGCCGCGGGCGATGCGCGCGAGCACCTCCGGCTCCTCCGCGGCCCGGGCCGCGGGCACCAGCACCTGCATCGGCCGGCCGATGATCTCGTCCGCCCTGTAGCCGAAGATCTTCTCGGCCGCCGGATTCCACGAGGTGATCACGCCGGCTGGAGTCTTCGTAATGATCGCGTCCGTGGAGGATTCCGCGATGGCCGCGAATCGCATCTGCGCCTCCGCCGCCACCTCGTCCAAGACGGTTCGTTTTGCCGCTGAGTTTTTCAGCCGCATGACGAGCTCCTCATTGGTCAGCAACGAGTAATCTTCTTCGATCGGCACAAACCCGCAGCATGGCGGGGAAGGCGGATTCAGCAAGAGCGGAGCACCCGGCGAAGGCTGCTGCCGGGCCAGACGGCGGAGAGCAAGATATGCGCGATTTCTCCCGGACAATGCGGAGAAACTCGCGGGGGTTTCTGGCATGACTTTCACCGAAATCCGCCTTCTTCGCTCAAAACCATCAAGTCCTCCCTCTCCATGCGCCCGAAGCCTCCCTTCATTCTTTGCGCCACCGACTTCTCACCTTCCGCCGATGGCGCCGCCTTCGTGGCGGCCAAGCTTGCCCGGCGCCGCGGCGAGCTGCTTCGCCTGGTCCATGTCACCGACGCGCCGGCCCTGCGCGACCGGGTCATCCTGCGCGAGCGGCTGGAGGCCGAGATCGTGCGCCTCCCTCCCGGCGCCACCGAATCGCGGCTGCTCCTCGGCGTGCGTCCCGCCGCGGAGTTGCTGGACTACATCCGCGCGGAACAGCCGAGCCTCGTGGTCCTCGGGGGCGCCATTGGCCAGCCTGGGAACTGGGCCCTGGGCAGTTTCTCGGAAAAAATCGCCGAGGCCTCCCCCGTTCCCACTCTGGTGGTGCGGGATCCGCGGCTCTTCGATGCCTGGGATTGGACGAAAGCACGGTGCTCCATCCTGCTGGCGCTGGATTTCCTGCCCTCGTCCGATGCCGTCCTTCATTGGGCCCGAAGCTTTCAAATATCCGGTCCCTGCGATTTCGTGGCCTGCCATGTCAATTGGCGGAATCCGACGATGACGGAGCCGTCCGTCGCAAATCCGCCCGACCTTCAGGCCCGCCTCGAGCGCGACCTCCGGAAGAAAGTCCGCGACTTGCTGGGCGACGAATCCGTGCCCGCGGTGGTGCAGCCGTTCTTCGGCGAACCGGGCCTCAAGGTGGCCGGGATCGCGGAGGAGCGGAACTGCCAGCTGATCGCGGTGGGCACCCATCAGCGGCACGGCGTCCACCGACTGGCCCAGTTTTCGGTTTCGCGCGACGTCCTGCACCAGGCGCACACCAATGTCCTCTGCGTGCCGGTGACCGCGCAGTTCGATCCGCGGGAAGCCCATCTGCCCGAGTTCCACCGGGTCCTGGTGGCCACGGATTTCTCCGAGCTCGGCAACACCGCAATTCCCTTTGCCTGCAGCCTGTGCTGCATCGGGGGGCGGGTGCGATTGGTCCATGTGGCCGCCCCGCGGGCGAAGCGGACCGCGGAAAATCTCGTCGGGCAGCTGCAGCATTTGATTCCCCACGAGACCGGCGCGCGCTGCCAGCCGCCGGAGGTCGCGGTGCTGGAGTCGACGGACGCAGCGAAGGCGATTTGCGCCGAGGCGGAAAGATTCGGCGCCGACGTTGTTTGCCTGGCTTCGCATGGTCTGGGATTTTCCCGGGCCCTGCACGGCTCGGTCGCGAAGAAATTGCTGAAGCATTTGCACCGCCCGGTGTTCGTCGTCCGGCGGCCGGAAGAATAGCCGCGTCCCGGATTTGACTTCGTCGACGACTGGGGACGGGCGACGAAGGACCACGGCACCGGCCGTGTGCGTAGGGAAATTCCCTAGCCGGATATCTCTGCGGCACCAATGGCTTTCTTCCCTCGCGGCTGATAAAGTCGAAGCCGCAGTCGGCGATCTCCCCGACTTCCCTCCGCTGACATGAAACCACGCTCGTCCTCCGCACCGATCGTCATCATCCAAGGCCACCCGGATTCCCGGGGGGCTCATCTGGGCCACGCCCTGGCGGCGGCCTACGTCCGCGGCGCGCGGGCGTCTGGACGCGAAATAAGCATCATCGACGTGGGCCGGATCGAATTCCCGCTGCTCCGGACGAAGGAGGATTTCGAGCAGGGGGAGCCTCTTCCCGCCATCCGGGAGGCCCAACGCCTGATCGAGGAAGCGGGGCATCTGGTGATCTTCTATCCGCTGTGGCTCGGATCCATGCCCGCCCTCCTGAAGGGATTCTTCGAGCAGGTCTTCCGGCCCGGGTTCGGATTCACGGTCAGCGGCCAGCCCACCGAGGGCTCCTGGAAAAAGCTTTCGGGCAAGAGCGCCCGCATCGTGGTCACCATGGGGATGCCCGCCGTCGTTTACCGCTGGTATTTTCGCGCCCACAGCCTGAAGAGCCTGGAACGAAACATCCTCGGCTTTTGCGGCATCGGCCCCATCGCCGAAAGCCTGATCGGCCAGGTCGAGGCGGAAGACGCCGCCCGGTTGGATAAATGGATCGACCGGATGGAAAAGCTTGGCCGGAAGGGCGAATGACCGGAGGCACCTCACCCTCATACCCGAATCATCTTATGTCCCGCTGTCTCCTGATCCTCAACGCCGGCTCCTCGAGCCTGAAATTTGCCCTCTTTCGGGCCGATGCTGCCTTGGAACGGCTGGCGACCGGCACCGTTTCGCGCATCGGCGCGCAAGCCGAGATGATCATGACCGGTCCCCCCTTCCCCGTCGCCCGCCGGCGCAGCGTGGAGGCGCGCGATCACCGGCAATGCCTGGATCTCGTCTTGCACGAAATCGGTCCGCTCGTCGGCCGGAAGGGCCTGGTCGCCGTCGGGCACCGGATTGTCCATGGCGGAAGCTTCGACACTCCCCGGCGCGTGGACATCGCCCTGCTGAAGGAACTGCGCCGGCTGAGCTGGCTGGATCCCGAGCACCTGCCGCGCGAGATCTCCCTGATCGTCGCGCTGCAGGCACGGTTCCCCGAATTGGTCCAGGTCGCGTGCTTCGATACCACATTTCATCACCATCTGCCCCGGGTTGCCTCCCTCCTGCCCATCCCCCGCCGCTTCGAGAAGGAGGGCGTGCGCCGCTACGGCTTTCATGGCCTCTCCTACGAGTTCCTGCTGCAGGAACTGGCGCGGCAGGGCGATCCGGCGGCGACCCAGGGCCGCGTGATCCTGGCCCACCTCGGCAGCGGGGCGAGCCTGGCGGCGGTGCGCGACGGCCGATGCATCGACACCAGCATGGGATTCACGCCTGCGGCAGGACTCCCCATGAGCACGCGTTCGGGCGATCTCGACCCCGGACTGTTTTCCTACCTCGCGCTGGCCGAAGGGATGACCCCCGCGAAATTTCAAAAGATGATCAACGAGGAATCCGGCCTGCTGGGAGTGTCGGAAACCAGCTCGGACATCCGTGAACTGCTGGCGAAGGAAGCCTCCGATCCGCGGGCCGCGGAAGCCGTCGCGCTGTTCTGCTATCAGGCGAAAAAGTGGATCGGCGCCTACGCCGCCGCGCTCGGCGGCCTGGACACGCTCGTGTTCTCCGGCGGCATCGGCGCGAACAACCCGGTGGTCCGGAGCCGCATCTGCGCCGGCCTGCGGTTCCTCGGCCTCGATCTGAACGAGATCCTGAATGCGGAGAATGTGCCCGTGATCTCCGCCGATGGCAGTGGCGTCTTCGTTCGCGTCATCCCCACCGATGAGGAGTCCGTGATCGCGCGCTCCACCTTCGCCCTCCTTCCCTCCACCTCCGGCTAGCATTCCTCCTCCCTCCACTTTTCCCAACCGCCATGAAAACCAACACCCTTTCGCCGGCTTTGCTCCAGCGCATGGACGCGTACTGGCGCGCCGCGAACTACCTGTCCGTCGGCCAGATCTATCTCGCCGACAATCCCCTCCTCCGGCGTCCGCTGGTCCTGTCGGACGTGAAGCGCATGCTGCTCGGCCACTGGGGGACGACGCCGGGGCAGAATTTCATCTACGTGCACCTGAACCGGGTGATCAAGAAATACGACCTCGACATGATCTACGTCTCCGGGCCGGGCCACGGCGGCCCTGCGCTGGTCGGCAACACCTATCTCGAAGGCACGTATTCGGAGATCTATCCCGAGATCAGCCAGGATGAGGCGGGCCTGAAAAAGCTGTTCCGGCAGTTCTCGTTTCCCGGCGGAATTCCCAGCCACGTCTCACCGGAGTGCCCGGGCTCGATCCATGAAGGCGGAGAGCTGGGCTACTCCCTGAGCCATTCGTTCGGAGCGGCCTTCGACAATCCCGACCTGCTGGTCGCCTGCGTGGTCGGGGACGGCGAGGCCGAGACCGGGCCGCTCGCGACCGCCTGGCACTCCAACAAGTTTCTCGATCCCGCGACGGACGGGGCCGTGCTCCCCATCCTGCACCTCAACGGCTACAAGATCGCCAATCCGACCCTGCTGGCCCGGATTCCCCGCGAGGAATTGGAGCAGCTGCTTCGTGGCTACGGCTGGGCGCCGCTTTTCGTTGAAGGCGAGGATCCGGCGCAGATGCACGAGGCGATGGCCACGGCACTGGAATCCGCGGTCGGACAGATCAGGGACATCCAGCATGCCGCCCGCGTCCGCGGCGAGCCCGACCGTCCCCGCTGGCCGATGATTGTGCTCAATTCCCCCAAGGGCTGGACCGGCCCGAAGCGCGTGGACGGCCAGGCGGTCGAGGGCACGTTTCGCTCCCACCAAGTCCCGCTCTCTGATCCCGCCACCCATCCCGAACACCTCACGGAGTTGGAGGCTTGGCTGAGGAGCTACCGTCCCGAGGAGCTTTTTGACGATCAAGGGCGGTTGCGGCCGGAACTGGCCGAGCTTGCCCCTCAAGGCCGGCGGCGAATGGGAGCCAATCCGCATGGCAACGGAGGCATGCTGCTGCGCGACCTCCGCATGCCGGACTTTCGCGACTACGCCGCACCCGTGCCCGCGCCGGGCGTGCCTGGGATCGGCGATACCCGGGTGCTGGGACCTTTCCTGCGCGACATCGTCAAACTCAACCGGTCGGAGCGGAATTTCCGGATCTTCGGGCCGGACGAGACGATCTCGAACGGACTGGGCGCCGTCTTCGAGGCCACGGAACGCCAGTGGCAGGGAACCACCCGCGGCGGCGACGAATTCCTCGCTCCTTCCGGTCGCGTGCTGGAAATGCTGAGCGAGCACCAGTGCGAGGGCTGGCTCGAGGGCTACCTGCTCACCGGCCGGCACGGCCTCTTCAACTGCTACGAGGCCTTCATCCACATCATCGATTCGATGTTCAACCAGCACGCGAAGTGGCTGAAAATCACGGCGCATCTGCCGTGGCGCCGGAGGATCGCGTCGCTGAACTATCTCCTCGCCTCGCATGTCTGGCGCCAGGACCACAACGGCTTCAGCCACCAGGATCCCGGCTTCATCGACCATGTCGTGAACAAGAAGGCGGAAGTCGTGCGCGTGTACCTCCCGCCCGACGCCAACTGCCTGCTGTCGATCATGGACCACTGCCTGCGGAGCCGGCACTACGTCAACGTGGTGGTCGCCGGCAAGCATCCGGCACCCCAGTGGCTGGACATGGACGCGGCGGAAAAGCACTGCGCGGCCGGCATCGGAGTCTGGCAGTGGGCCAGCAACGACCAGGACGTGGAGCCGGACGTGGTGATGGCCTGCTGCGGCGACGTGCCGACGCTCGAGACGATCGCCGCCGTCTCGCTGCTCCGCGAGCACCTGCCGGAATTGAAAATCCGGGTCGTGAACGTGGTCGACCTGATGAAGCTCCAGCCCCAGAGCGAGCATCCGCACGGGCTCAGCGACCGGGAGTTCGACGAGCTTTTCACCCGGGACAAGCCGGTCATCTTCGCCTTTCACGCCTACCCCTGGCTGATCCATCGGCTGACTTACCGGCGGACCAACCACGACAACATCCATGTCCGCGGGTATAAGGAGGAGGGCACCATCACGACGCCCTTCGACATGACCGTCCTGAACGACCTGGACCGGTTTCATCTCGCCATCGACGCGATCGACCGCCTGCCGCAGACGGGGCCGAGGGGGCTGCACCTGAAGCAGCAGCTCCGGGAGAAGCTCTTCGAGCACGCGCGGCATATCCGACGCCATGGCGAGGACCTTCCCGAGGTGAGAAACTGGCGGTGGCGCGAGACGAAATAGGTTTCCGTCTCCCGGTATCCGCCGGCGTCTTCCTGGCGCCGGGTTCGCTCGGCGCCATCGTCGGGCCGCGGTCCGCGGGGCCGGCTTTCCCCGCCATGACGCCGGATCACGCCCCCGCGGGGCGGGTCCGGAGGCCCTCGGTCGTCACTTCCCGTTGAGGGACCAGTTGAGCATCAGCTTCACCACCAGTTTGTCGGACGCGCCCGTCAGGCCGTGGCCGATGCCAAATTCCACGCCGGGCTTCCCGCCGTAGTCGATCACCGCGAAGAGGGCGTGCTCCTGCCGGCTGGCAGGAGCGAAATGCCGGATCGGCCCAAAATCGGCATAGTGCTCCACCGCGGCCGCCCAGAGCGGGGAGAAATTATACGCGAGGCGCGTCGCCGGGGCGAAGTCGAGCTGGTCCAGGCCGTCGAAGGAGGTGTCGAGGATGGGATTGACGATGAAGTCCACCGCGCCGGATCTCCAGCCGACGATCGGCCTGATCTCGGCGGAGGTGCGCTTTTCCTCCCACCGCAGCGCGTTGTGGCTCAGCTCGAAATTCACCCCGTAGAAGAAATCGCGCTTCTCGGCGTGCGGCACCGCGAAGGTGGCGCGCAGCTTGGCGCTTTCGGCCAGGTAGTGGGCGTCGCGCGTGCGGGTGTAGACGGCGAAATAGGCCCCGAGCTCCAGCCAGTCGTTCACGCCATACGCCCACTCCGGCACCCCGTTGAGGGATCCGTCCGGAATCACGCCGCCCGGGAACGCCGGGGTCTTGGCGCCGTCGAACGTGTAGTTGTTGTGCAGGGTCAGGGTGAATTCACCCGGCGCGGCCAGCTCGCCGGTGTAAACCTGGATTTCATCCGTCTGGCCCCGCACGGAAAACGGCGTGGCGATCAGGAGAATCAAAAGGATCACGCGTGCGTGGCTGCGCCATTCGCAAAAAGCGCGGTGGGTGGCCGGCGTGAAAACCGAGGGAAGGGGTGGGTTCATTGACAAAACTGACGCACCAAAAGGCGTTTCGGAACTTTTTTTGGCCTCGATTCGCGGTCTCTGCCCTTGCCCAGGACGTCAGGCGGTGGAACGCGGATCGCCAATAATTCGCCATTGGATGGTGGACGCTACAGGACTCGAACCTGTGACCCCGTGCGTGTGAAGCACGTGCTCTAACCAACTGAGCTAAGCGTCCGAAGCAGGGGCGGGAACGTGAAGCGGCGACAGGGACGAATCAATCCTGTTTTCACCACGAAAAACACGAAACACACCAAAGCGGAGAGAGGGCCCACGGAACACATGGATGACACGGAATTCATTCCCCAGGAGGGATTGGGATCCATCGGCGTGTCCTGTGTATTCCGTGTGTTCCGTGGGCCCTCATCAAAGAACCTTTCGCGTGGTTCGTGTATTTCGTGGTCACTTCCTGGTCACGACCGGCTTCTTCCGTTTCGGGAAAAGCGCGCGGCAGATCTCGCAGGTTGCGCCCTTGCAGCCGTGGGCGGTGCAGTATTCGCGGCCGTAGAAGATGATCCTCAGGTGGAGCTGGTTCCAGTGGCCGCGGGGAAAGAGCTGCTTCAGGTCGCGCTCGGTCTCGACCACGCTGCGGCCGCTGGTGAGCTTCCAGCGTTGCGCGAGGCGGTGGATATGCGTGTCCACGGGAAATGACGGCTCGCCGAAGGCCTGGGCCATCACGACGCTCGCCGTCTTGTGCCCCACGCCGGGCAGCGCCTCGAGTTCCGCGAAGGTGCGCGGGACCTCGCCGCCGTGGCGCTCCACCAGCAGGCGCGAAAGCTCCGCGATCGCCCGCGCCTTCGTGCCGGACAGGCCGCAGGGACGGATGATGCGCTGGATCTCGTCGACCGGCACGCCGGTCATTTTTTCCGGTGTGTCCGCGAGCGCAAAAAGCGCGGGCGTCACCTGGTTCACGCGGCGGTCGGTGCACTGCGCCGAAAGCAGCACCGCCACGAGCAGCGTGTAGGCGTCCTTGTGCTGCAGCGGCACCGGCGTCTCCGGGTAGAGTTCGGCGAGGCGCCGGTCCACGTACGCGGCCCGTTCGGCTTTCGTCATGAAAGCCAGAGTGAAAGGAAGCAGCCCGAATTAGGAATGATGAAATTCATCCGGAGCGTTTCACGCGGAGGACGCGGAGAACGCAGAGGGCGGGCGGTTCGAACCCGCACTCCGATCCCTGCGTCCTTTGCGTTCTCCGCGCGAACCCCTTCCTCATTCCTCCTTCAGCAATCCGTTGCCGTTGATCGTCAGGCGGTCCGCGGCCACGCCGCCGTCGAGCTCGCTGCTGCCGTTGATCGTCACCGTCCCGGCCGGAGCCGTCACGAAGCCCTCGAAGGTCACGCTGCCGTTCAGCGTCAGGCCGCCCGCGGCGAGATTGAGCGCGAGCCATTCCGGATGGCCGGAGGTGGTGACGGTGCCGTTGAGCGAGACGCCGCCGGCGAGGTTGAGGACGACCGGCCCGACGATGGTGAGGCGGCTGGTGCCGTTCAACGTGAGGCCCTGGAGGTTGTAGACCACCGGCTCCGTCGCATTGGGATCGCCGAAGACGAAGCCGCTGGAGCCGTTGGCCGTGAACGTGCCATAGGTTCCCGCGGGCACCGCCACCTGGCCGCCGTTGGTGTTGAGCGTGAGGTTGCGCAGGGTCGCGAAATCGCCGACCGGCTGGCCGGCCGCATTGATCGAGACGCTCCGCGTGCCGGCCGGAGCCGGCGGCGCGGCCACGGCCGGCAGCGCGATCGCGTCGGTCTGCCGCACGACGTGGCGCAGCAGCGCGTTGCCGTTCAGCGTGATCGTGTAATTCGACGGCGAGGCTGCGCCGGTGCCGTTGATCGTGCCGCCATAGGCCGGATGGCCGTTGAGCTGCACCGTCGGCGTGCCGGGCACGAGCAGGTCACCCGACACCCAGGCGCTGCCGTTCAGCGTGGTGCTCTCGGGCAGCAGCACCTGCAGCGAGCCGTCGAGCCCGCCGTTCAACGCCGGGCCGTGCCGCACCAGCGCGCCGATCGAGATGACCAGCGTGTCGGTGACCGTGCCCGTGTAGTTCGGGTCGGTGCTCGTCGCGACCACCGTGTAGGATCCCGGGGCCGTCGGCGGGGTGCTGCTGCCATTGTAGGTCAGCGTGCCGCTGAGGCCGGCCGGGTCGGTGGTGACGGTGACGCTCTTCGGCGTGCCGTCGTAGGCCTGGTGCAGGTCGCCGAGCGCGAGGGTCGCGGCGGCCTTCGCAATCGTGAGCGTGCCGGTCGCCGGCACCGCCGTGTAGTTCGGGTTCGTGAGCGTGGCGACCACGGCGTAGCTGCCGGCGTTCACCGGCGGCGTCGGCGAACCGTCGTAGGTCACGCTGACCCCGAGTCCGGCCGGCGTCGTCGTCGCGGTGACGAGGTGCGGCGCGCCGTTGTAGATCGCACTGAGTCCGCTCAGCGCGAGGGAAGCCGTGGTCTTCGCGATCGTCAGCGTGCCCGTCGCCGGCGCCGCGGCGTAGTTCGGATTCGCGAGCGTCGCGATCACGGCGTAGTTGCCGGCGTTCACCGGGACCGCGGTGCTGCCGTCGTAAGTCACCGTCACCGCCAGCCCGGCGGGCGTGGTCGTGACACCCGCGGCATGGGGAGCGCCATCGTAGGCCACCGTGAGTCCGGTCAGCGCCAGCGCGGCCGGCGCCGGCGCCACCACCAGGGTGCCCGAGGCGGAACCGGCAAAGTTCGCGTCCACCACCGTCGCCACGACGGCGTAGCTGCCGGCGTTCACCGGCGCGCTCGTGCCGCCGCCGTAGGTGACCGCCACCGCCAGTCCGGCGGGCGAGGTGATCACGCCGACAGGATGCGAACCGCCGTTGTAGGTCTGGCTCAGGCCGGAAATCGCGACCGTGGCCGCCGCCTTGTTCACCGTGAGCGTCACCGGTTCGGTGACGACGGTGCCGCCGGCGTTCGCGATGACGCAGTCGTAGCTGCCGGCGTCAGCCGTGGTCACGGGGGCGAAGGTCAGCGTGGGCGTCGTGGCGGACGGGTTGCCCGCAATCGGCTCCCCACCCTTGCGCCACTGGTAGCTCGGAGCCGGCGTCCCGCCGGCTGCAACCGATAGTGAGACACTGTCACCCGCCGTCGCCGTCTGCGCGACCGGCGCCGTGTCGATCGTCGGCGCGATCGGCGGCACGGTGGCGAACGAGAAAGAATAGTCCGCCGGCAGGGTGAGCGTGCCGGTCGCCTGCTCGGTCACCTGGCCGCCGACCACGGTCACCGTGATGGTGTCGCCGTAGTCGAAGGGCGCCGCGGGGGTGAGCGTGAATGTCTCCGGTCCGCCCGAGCCGACGGCCGGCAGCGGCCCGTGCGCCGCGCTCGTGAGCGTGAACGAGGCTCCGCTCACGCTGACCGCCTGGTTGAAGGTGACGGTGACGGCCGAGTTCACCGGCACGTTCGTCGCGCCGTCGAGCGGTGCCGTGGCGATCACGGCCGGAGCGAACGCCGGCAGCGCGAGCACGCCGGCGGTGAGCTTCAGGTCGTCGATGCGCCAGTTGGCCGTGTTCGCGCCGGCACTCCCGGCGCCGTTGCAGCCGTAGAGACGGAACGTGACCGGCGCGCCCGGCGCGCCGATGGCCCCGGCGAACGCCGGCGTGAGCAGCCGCCAGACACTGTCGTTGGCGATCGCCCCCGAGGCCACGGGCGCGGCGAAGCCATCGATGCTGGTGTAGACGGCGAACGCCTGCGGGCCCGTGCCCGTGCTGCGCGTGCCGAAGCTGAGGCCGGTCGCCGCGAACTGCCGGCCGGCCGGCGGCGTGAAGGTGAATTCGAAATAAGCCGAGCCCGTCGTCGCCGTGCCGTTCTGCACCAGCGCCCCGACGCGCGCCGCCGCGCCGGCGTTGTTGCCGCCGGAGACGCCGGTGTAGCCGCTCGAGATCGAGACGGCCGTGATCAGCGTCGTGGTGCCGCTGTTGTTGCCCTGGGTCACCGTCCCGCCAGTCACGCCCGCCGGGACACCGCTGGTCGGATTCGCCGTCGCGAAATCCCAATAAATCGCTCCGGGCGCGGCCGAGGTTACCGCCAGCGTGGCCGCCGCGCTCGTCACCGCGCTGCCCGCGTTGGTCACGATCACGTCGTAGGCGCCGCTGTCGGTCGCGCTCACGCCGGTCAGCGTGAGGGTCGCGGTGTTCGCCCCGGAAACCGCGCCGCCGTCGACCAGCGGCACGCCATCCTTGCGCCACTGGTAGGTGAACGGCGCCGTGCCGCCGGCCGCCACCGCGAAGGTCGCGGTCCCGCCCACCGCCGCGATCTGGCCGGCCGGCGGAGCCGTGATCGACGGCGGCACCACGACGACATTGAGCGTGGCCGGGTGGCTGACGTCGCTGCCGGCGGCATTCGACACGACACAGTCATAGCTGCCCGCCGCGGCGGTCGTCACGCCGGTGAGCGTGAGGCTGGCCGTCGTCGCCGAGCTGTTGCCCGTGATCGCGGCCCCTCCCTTGCGCCACTGATAGGTGAACGGCGGCGTGCCGCTGGCCGCGACCGTGAAGGTGGCGCTCGCGCCGACATTCACCGTCTGCGAGGTCGGCTGGGTCGTCACCGCAGGCGGCGTCGGCGGCACGAAGACCTCGGTCGTGAAGGCGAAGGTCGTGGTGCCCGAGCCGTGGATCGTGCCGCTGGCCTGGTCGACGACCTGCGCGCCGAGGATGTTCACCGTGATCGTGTCGGTGTTCGCGAACATCGACGGCGGCGTGAGCGTGTAGGTGGTCGGCCCACCGGTCACGGCGGCCGCCAGCGGACCCTGACTGGCGCTCGTGAGGTTGAACCAGGAACCGGTGAAACTCACGGCCTCGTTGAAGGTGACCGTGATCGGGGCCGTGACGGCCACGCCCGTCGCGCCGTCAAGCGGCGACGTGGCGGTGACCACGGGCGGCACCGGCGGCGGAAACACCGCGTTGACCGTGAGCTTCAAGTCATCGATGCGCCAGTTGGCGGTGTTCGCACCCGCGCTGCCGGCGCCGTTGTAGCCGAAGAGCCGGAAGGTGACCGGGGCGCCGGTCGCGCCGGTCACGGTCGTGAAGGCGGGCGTGAGCAGGTGCCAGTTGCTGTCGTTGGCGATCGTCCCCGACGCCACCGCCGCGGTGAAGCCGTCGAGGCTGCTGTACATCGCGTACGCCTGCGGGCCCGTGCCGGTGCTGCGCATGCCGAGGCTGAGCGCGCTCACGAGCAGCCGTTTGCCGGCCGAGGGCGCGAGCGTGAACTCGAAGTACGCCGAGCCCGTCGTGGCGGTGCCGTTCTGGACCAGCGCGCCGATGCGCGCCGCGGCGCCGGCGTTGTTCGCGCCGGAGAAGGTGGAAAGCGGGCTCGAGGCCGACGTCGTCGTGATGAGCGGCGTGGTGCCGTTGTTGTTGCCCTGCGTGATCACGCCGCCGGTGATGTCCGCCCCCAGGCCGCTGCTCGGCGCGGCCGTCGGCGTCGCCGCCGGACCGAAGTCCCAGATCACCTGGTTCGGGGGCGGCGGATTGACCGTCAGCGTCGCCGTGTTGCTGGTGGCAAAGCCGAGCGTGTTGGTCACGACGACGTCGTAGCTGCCGCCGTCGACCGCTGCGACGCCGGTCAGGAGCAGCGTGGCCGTCGCGGAGCCGGAAATGACCCCGCCATCGGACAGGACCAAGCCATCCTTGCGCCACTGGTAGCTCAACGTCTCCGAGCCGCTCGCCGTGACGGTGAAGCTCGCGTTGCCGCCCGTGCTGGCGGTCTTGGCCGCGGGCTGGCCGGTGATCGTCGGCGCCGCGGGGTTCACAGTCAGGCTGACGGCCATGCTCGTGACCGAGCCGACGCTGTTGGTCACGACGACGTCATAGCTGCCGATGTCGCCGGACTGCACGTTCGCCAGCGCGAGGAGCGTGGCGGTCGCGCCGCCGATCGGATTGCCGTCCTTGCGCCATTGATAAGTGAGCGTGGGGGAGCCTCCGGCCGTGACGGAAAAGGTGACATTGCTGCCGGCGCTCACGTCCTGCGGCGCGGGCGGCGTCGCGATCGAGGGCGGGAGGCCCGTGATCACGAGCGCGGCGGCGTTGCTGGTGGCGGAGCCGACGTTGTTCGTGACGACGGCGTAGTAGTTGCCCGCGTCGGGCGCCTGCACGTTGGCCAGGTTGAGCGTGGCATCCGTCGCTCCGTCGATCTCCTCGTCGTCATGCAGCCACTGATAGGTCAGCGGGGCGTCGCCGCTGGCCGTGACGGAGAAGGTCGCGCTGCCGCCGACGACCGTGGTCTGCAGCGAGGGCTGGGTCACGAAGGCCGGCGCGCCCGCGGCCGACTGGCCGTCAACCACCGTGCGAAGCTGGCTCGCCACGGCAGCCGGGAGCGTGGTGAAGAAAGTGAAGCCGGTGTCCGCCTCGATCTGCGCGACGGAGGTGATGAAGTTTTCCCAGGGGGTGCTGCGGACGCCGGCGACGTTCGGGATCTTGATCGCGATCACCCGGGTGGACGCCGTGATGCGGCTGACGGCGCTGCCGCTTCCGGCGGGGACGACGACGGCGATCTTCCAGGTGTAGCCGGGGATGGCGGCCTTGCCGCTGGGGATCCGCGAGCCGCCGTAGCCGCTGCCGCCGCTGGTGATCAGCACCTCGTTGCCGGCGGAGGCCAGCGTGCGGCAATAGCCCTCGAAGTTGGCCCACACGCCCTGGTTGTTGTCGGGCGCCTGCGGCAGGATGTTCGAGAGGATGAACGTCTGCTGGTTGTCCGCCGCCGTGATGGTGCGGTCGGCCGAGGGACACATGTGGCCGCGGTCGTAGCCGGAGCCGGTGTAGTCGCCGGTGACGAGCGCGTAGAACGTCGACGAGAGATTCGGATCGGGGATGAAGTTGTTCGACCGGCCGCTGGAGCCGAGGTCGTCGACCGTGAGATCCCAGCTCACCCAGTTCGGCTCGCCGTTGCTGTCGTTGTAGTCGAGCGCGTACTGGTCGCGCTGGAGGAGATAGTGCTGGTGGTTGTCCGGATCCGCCGTCGCGCCGCTGGGATTGCCGAGCTGCATCTGGAAGCCGGCCCCGATCGTGGCGTGAGCCAGCACGGACGTGAGCAGGGCGAGGGAAAAAGCGAGGGTGAACCGGATCGTTTTCATGCGGGGGAAAAGGGAAATTCCAGGAGACGCGGGGGAGACTTCGGAAAAAAGGCCGGCGCCCGGAGAGGCGGCGGCCAAACCAAAGAACAACGCAGCCGAGAAAATTATCGCCCGGGCCGCGTGGCAATCAGCGCATCGTAAAGAATGCGTAACAGTGACACGCAAACGCCTCGGCGAACGCGGGGCGTGCAGAATACCGGGAGATTGGAGCGCCGAATATCAGCAATCAACCCCACGCGGCGCCGCCGCGGAGGTGTGAGGTTTGAGGCAGGAGGCGTGAGGTCAGGCTACCGGGAGTGGAACGCGTTGATTCGCTCCGTCGCTTTTGAATCGATGTAGGGGCGTCCCTTGCGGACGCCCGGTTCGATCATCGTAAACTTAGGAGTCCCTGAGAGGCGTCCCTACTGTTTCCAGCGCGTTGGGTTCAACGCGCTCCACCTTCGGCCACAGCGCCCGCTTTACTTCTGAATTCTTCATTCTTACTTCTTCCTTTTCCTCTCATGTCCTCGCTTCGCGACCCGCTCGCCCCCCTCGACACTTTCGCCCGCCGCCACACCGGCGACAATGACGCCGATGTCACGGCGATGCTGGGGGAGCTCGGCTACAAGTCGCTCGACGCGCTCGCGGACACGGCCGTGCCCAGCCACATCCGCCGCGGGCCGCTCAACCTGCCGGCCGCCGCGGGCGAAAGCGCCGCGCTCGCCGAGCTCCGCGCGCTCGCCAGCCAGAACCAGGTTTTCCGGAGCGTCATCGGGCTCGGTTACTACGACACGCTGACGCCCGGCGTCATCCAGCGCACCATCCTCGAGAATCCCGGCTGGTACACCGCCTACACGCCGTACCAGGCCGAGATCTCCCAGGGCCGGCTCGAGGCGCTGCTCAATTTCCAGACGCTCGTCACCGACCTCACCGGCCTCGAGATCGCCAACGCCTCGATGCTGGACGAGGGCACCGCCGCCGCCGAGGCGATGATGATGTGCCACCGCCTGAAGGAGGGCGGCGCGGCCGAGCACCACACGTTCTTCGTGTCGGAGAAATGCCATCCGCAGACGATCGACATCGTCCGCACGCGCGCGAAGCCCCTCGAGATCGAGGTCATCGTGGGCGACCATGCCACCTTCCGGCCGACGACCGGCTGCTTCGGCGTGCTCGTGCAGTATCCCGACACCAGCGGCTCGATCCACGATTTCACCGACTTTTTCGCCGCCGCCCACGCGGTCGGCGCGTTCACCATCGTGGCCACCGACCTGCTGGCGCTCACCCTGCTGCGTCCGCCGGGCGAGTTCGGGGCGGACGTGGCCGTCGGCTCCGCCCAGCGCTTCGGCGTGCCGCTCGGCTTCGGCGGACCCCACGCCGGGTTCCTCGCGACGAAGGACGCCTTCAAGCGCCAGATGCCCGGCCGCCTGGTCGGCGTCTCGAAGGACACCCAGGGCGACCCCGCGATGCGCCTCGCCCTCGGCACGCGCGAGCAGCACATCCGCCGCGACAAGGCCACGTCCAACATCTGCACCGCGCAGGTCCTGCTCGCCGTGATGGCGTCGATGTACGCCGTCTACCACGGGCCGGAAGGGCTCCGGCGCATCGCCCGCCGCGTGCGCCTCCTCACCGGCACGCTCGCGCGCGGCCTCACCGCCCTCGGGGCGCGGGTGAACGCCGAGCCGGTCTTCGACACGCTGACCATCGGCAACGTGGCCGCCGCGCGCGTCCACGCCGCCGCGGCGGCGAAGAAGTTCAACCTGCGCCCGGTGGACGACTACTCCGTCGGGCTCTCGCTCGACGAGACTACCAGCGCCGAGGACGTCGCGACCCTGCTCGCCTGCTTCAGCGAGTCCGCCGTCCTTCCCTCCGCCGTCCGCCCGCCGGCCGCGGACTATCCGGCGCCGCACGCCCGCCAGTCCGCCTTCCTGGCCGCGCCCGTCTTCAACCGCCACCACACCGAGCACGAGATGCTCCGCTACATCAAGCGGCTCGAGGCGAAGGACCTCTCGCTCTGCCATTCGATGATCTCGCTCGGCTCGTGCACCATGAAGCTCAACGCCACGAGCGAGATGTTCCCCGTCTCCTGGCCGGAGTTCAGCCGGCTGCACCCGTTCGCGCCGGCGGAGCAGACGCGCGGCTACCAGAAACTCTTCAAGGACCTCGAGACGTGGCTCGCGGAAATCACCGGCTTCGCCGCCGTCTCGCTCCAGCCCAACGCCGGCTCGCAGGGCGAGTACGCCGGCCTCCTCGCGATCCGCGCCTACCACGAGTCGCGCGGCGAGGGCGCCCGCAACGCCTGCCTGATCCCGACCAGCGCGCACGGGACCAACCCGGCGACCGCCGCGATGTGCGGCTTCCAGGTCGTGCCGGTCGCGTGCGACGCCAGCGGCAACATCGACCTCGCCGACCTCGAGGCCAAGGCCGCCGCGCACGCGGGCGACCTCGCCGCGCTGATGGTCACCTACCCCTCGACCCACGGCGTGTTCGAAAGCTCGATCCGCGACATCTGCGCCATGATCCACCGCCACGGCGGCCAGGTCTACATGGACGGCGCCAACATGAACGCGCAGGTCGGCCTCACCTCGCCCGGCTACATCGGCGCCGACGTCTGCCACCTCAATCTCCACAAGACCTTCTGCATCCCGCACGGCGGCGGCGGCCCCGGGATGGGCCCGATCGGAGTGGCGGCGCACCTGGCTCCGTTCCTGCCCGGGCATGCCATTCAAAATCCCAATACCCAGACTCCAAACGCCAAAGAAGGGTCCGGCTCCGGCACCAATCCAAAATCCGCAATCCAAAATCCAAAATCGAGCGGCGCGGTGTCCGCGGCGCCGTGGGGCAGCGCCAGCATCCTCGTCATCTCGTGGATGTACATCCGGATGATGGGGCCCGACGGGCTGACGGCGGCGACGAAGGTGGCGATCCTCAACGCCAACTACGTCGCGAAGCGCCTCGAGCCGTTCTTCCCCGTGCTCTACCGCGGCAACGCGGGCCTGATCGCGCACGAGTGCATCATCGACCTGCGCGGCTGGAAGAAGCACGGCGTCGAGGTCGAGGACGCGGCGAAGCGGCTGATGGATTACAACTACCACGCGCCGACGATGTCGTTCCCGGTGCCCGGCACCTTCATGATCGAGCCGACCGAGAGCGAGGCGAAGAGCGAGCTCGACCGCTTCTGCGACGCCCTGATCGCGATCCACGGCGAGATGCAGGCCGTCGCGAACGGCGAGTCCGACAGGCTCAACAACCCGCTGAAGAACGCCCCGCACACCGCCAAGGCCGTGTGCAGCGACGAGTGGAACCATCCCTACTCCCGCGAGCTCGCCGCCTTCCCCTCCCCCGCCACCCGCGCCAGCAAGTTCTGGCCCGCCGTCGGCCGCGTCGACAACGTCTACGGCGACCGGAACCTCGTGTGCTCGTGCGTGGGGATGGAGGCGTACGCGGACGCCCACTAATTTTGCGCCTGCACCTGGAGACGGTCGGCGAGAGATTGAAGCCCGAGGTCGAGCGCAGGCGCTGCTTTTGCCAGGCAACTTGGACCAAGTTGCCGCTGGTTCACGATTGAACGACCGCGAAGCGCCGTTTGAGCCGCAGGAAGGGCGATTCGAAGAAATGGAAACTCAAAGCTGCAAGCAGGATGGTAAGGGAGAACGCCGCCCCGAGAGCCAGCAGAGGGGGCCCCGGAAGACGATGGGTGATTGCGAGAGCCAAGGTGTGGAACACATAAAGGCCGTAGGATATCCGTCCGAGATAGGCGAGAGGCCGCACCAAGGGCGCATCGGCTGCCATGGAACCAAAGGCGACGATGAAGGCGCACGCGGCCAGTGAAACGACGAGATAGCCTGGAATCGACCATGCGCCGTCGAACCCGCCGATCAAGGCGACGGCGACAATCGCAACGAATCCAGCCACGATCCAGAGGACGCGGACAGCGGCTCCAATGCGACGTCCAGGAGCTGAATATAGCGCCAGAAGGGAGCCGCAGGCGATGGAATCAAGCTGGGTGAAGGTCGAGCACCAGAAGGCCGTGTGCCCAGCGCTCCGCAGAGTAAGAATAAGGCGCGCGGCCACAGCCACCGCGATCAATGCCAGGCAGAGGGCGCGAAGCCGTGTCAAACCAAAGACGATCAGGAACACCGGCCAGAGGAGATAGAACTGCTCCTCCACCGACACGCTCCACAGGGGAGCGGTCACGTTCGGAGGAAAGCCGAAAAGGACACAGGACCAATTACCAAGAAAAATGCTGAACCAACCCAGATGCGGGAATGACGATTTCCAGGAGAGACCTGCCACGGCCAGCAGCAGGAATCCAAAATACAAAGGCCAGATCCGCAGGGCGCGACGCGCCCAGAACGCCGGGATATTGAGCGTACCGCTATTCCTCATTTCGATCTGAAGCAACGAGGTGATGAGGTAGGAGCTCAGCACGAAGAAGATAATCACGCCAAAGCCACCTGCATCGATCAACCGCTGGCCATAAAATGAAAATCCATGGAGGCCGTGGCTGAGGAAGACGCCTAGGAATGCCAGGAACCTAACGACGTCGAGCTGCGGCCAATAACCAAAGGCCTTCGGATGAACACCGCCCATCGGGGCCGATGCGATGGGGACGAAGCACATCCAATCCACTTCGCACCACCGACAAGGGGGTGTAAAGTCTGCACTACCGATGAAGGGGTGTCGGGTGAAGCGACTCCCGATTATGCTCGTTTGTGGCAAACAACACGCTGAAGCGCCTGATGGCGCGGATCAGGGAGATCCGGAAGGCGCGCGGATGGAGTCAGGAGGCGTTTGCCGAGCGGGCGGGGTTGAAATACAAGCATTACCAGTCGGTCGAAGCCGGCCGGAAACCGAATGTGCAGCTGCCGACGCTCGAGAAGCTGGCCAAGGCCTGCGGCATGGAGCTCTGGGAGCTGCTGCGCTTTGATGATGCAGCGGTGATGGTCGGCGAGGATCCGCCGGATAAAGGCCATCCGAAAAACAAACGGCCGGCGTAAGGGCCGCCACCTCGCCTGAGGCGGGGATAATCTTCCACCGGCGCAGAGATCCATCGCGGGTTCGTTGACACGTCTGGAGGGTCACCCACGCTATCTGTGCCATGGCCAAGGCACACAAAATCGAGAAGCCCGCGAATCGCTTTCGATCTGACTCGAAGGTGTCGAACCAAGCTGCCGCACAACAAATTATGCGTGTCGCCCGGTTGACGGAGGTACGGGAGACCAACGCGCAGTTGATGCAGACACACCGCGAGGAGCTGCAGAAACTGGCGCAATAAGGAAGTGTTCGCCCGCAGCTTTTGCTGCTGACCGGCCAGCTCAGCGAGCTGGCCTACAACCAACCTGCGACAGCCAGTCCGCCTGTCCCCTGTCGCCTGTCACCTGTCCTTAAGCGCCCGGCGCAGCGCCCTCCCGCGCTCGCGTTTTCCCCGGCGCGCGAGGCGCTTCATGCCTTTGCGCAGATTCGTGGGCCAGCTCCGGCCCTGCACGTGGATGAGGAAGACGTGCAGGTCGATCGCCTGCCCGAGGCGGTGGGCCAGGCGGTGCAGGTCGGCCTGGAGGTGCGCGGCCTCGCTGCCGAGCAGCGGACGGAGCACCCGCACCTGCTCGCGCAGGATGATCACGGCCTTCCGCCACTCGTGGGCGGACGGGATGTCCTTCTCCCGGCGCGCCGCCTTCGCGCAGCGGCGGATCCGCTTCGTCCCCCGACGGAGCACGCGCTCGAGATCGCGGGTCGTGAGCTCGCCCCAGTCCAGCTCCTGCAGCCGCGCGCCTTCCGCCCGCAAGCGCCGCTGCCATGCGCTCCAGCCGCGGGCCCGGGCAACGGAACGCGCCGAAGCCGGCAGCGCCGCCACCGCCCGCTGTTCCTCCGCCTGATTTCGCTTTGCCAGTTCGCGTCCGACCTGGCCCACGATCGCCGCATCGCGCAGCGGCGAGAGCTCCCGTCCCAGCTGGGTTAGCCGGCGGCGGGCGCCCACGGCGCCGCCCACCTCGAGCTCCTCCGCGACGCGCACGACCGCCCGCGCCCGCTTCAACGCCTGCCGCGCCCGGTGCACGATCTTCTCGTCCGGCCGCGCGGCCGGTCCTCCCGCCGCGTGCAGCAGGCAGGCGCGCACGACGCGACCCAAGCCCGGCCCGAGCGCCTCGCCCGGCTGGAGGCGCGGGAGCGGATCGCGATGCGGATGTTTTCCCATGCGGGAAAGCTTCCCCGGTTTCGCACTGCGTCAATCGTCCAGAGGACGGAGGCCGGAAGACGGAAGCCAAAGGACTGGGGACAGACGGAGGGATCTGGAGACGGTGGTCGTGGGACCGGGCCCGCAAGACGAAGCACAGAGTAATTTCACGCAGGGGACGCGGAGAACGCAGAGGTCGATCCGTCTCTGCGTCCTTTGCGTTCTCCGCGTGAAATCCCGGCTTCACCCGTTTTTCTGCTTTGCGCCGTGGCGCCTCTGCGCGAAACATCCCCGCCGATGAAAATCATCCGCCATCAAACCCCCGCCGGCCCCGCTTATGCCGCGCTGCAGCCCGACGGCTCCGCGCGCGAAATCACCGGCGACATCTACGGTGACTTCCGCGTCGCCGACCGCGTCCTCCAGCCCGGCAAGCTCCTCGCGCCGGTCGTGCCGACGAATATCTTCTGCATCGGCCTGAACTACAAGAAGCACGCCGAAGAGGGCGGGCAGAAGCCGCCGCCCCACCCGGTGCTGTTCATCAAGAACACCGCCAGCGTCCAGAACCCCGGCGACCCGATCGAGCTCCCGGTCAAGCTCGCGAGCAGCCAGGTCGACTACGAGTGCGAGCTCGCGGTCGTCATCGGCAAGCGCTGCAAGAACGCGACCAAGGCCAACGCGCTCGACTACGTCCTCGGCTACACCTGTGGGAACGACGTCTCGGCGCGCGACTGGCAGCGCGACGGCGGCGGCGGCCAGTGGTGCCAGGGCAAGGGCTTCGACACCTTCTGTCCGCTCGGTCCCGTCCTCGTGACGAAGAACGACATCCCCAATCCGAACGCGCTCAAGATCCGGACCCTCCTCAACGGCCAGACCATGCAGGACTGGAACACGGACGACATGATCTTCGACGTCCGGACCCTGATCGAATTCCTGAGCGCGAGCAAAACCCTCGTCCCCGGCACGGTCATCCTCACCGGCACGCCCCACGGTGTTGGTTTCGCGCGCAAGCCCCCGGTCTTCCTCAAGCCCGGCGACAGCGTCACGATCGACATCGAAAAGATCGGCGCGCTGACGAACCCGGTCGTGACCGAGAAGGTGTAGGCGGGTTGAACCGCAAAGGCACGAGGGGCGCGAAGGCAGAGCCTGCGCCGCTCGTTTTTGCGCTCACCGTCTTTGTGGCTCAAATGCCGGCATGAAACTGCGGAAGCCGCCGCGGCCCAAGGCGCTGCGCTGGTCGGCGCGGCTGGCGCGGCTGCCGGCGCTCTCGATCCGGCAGCCGTACGCCTGGCTCGTGGCGAACGGCATCAAGGACCTGGAGAACCGGTCGTGGCGGACGTGGCGGCGCGGACCGATCCTGATCCACGCCTCCTCCAACCGGCACAACCTCACGGCCGGGGAATGCGCCCGCTACGGCGCGAAAGGCCGCGTGCGCATGCCGCCGCTGGACGCGTATGAATTCGGCGGCATCATCGGCTACGCCGAGATCGTCGATTGCGTGCGGCACTCCGACTCGGTCTGGAAACACCGCGGCACCTGGGGCTGGGTGCTGCGGAACGCGCGGCCGATCCGCTTTCGCCGCTGCAAGGGCGCCGTGGGATTTTTCCGGCCGCGACCATCTTAATTGCGGATTTTGGATTTTGGATTGCGGATTGTTCAGGCTTCCGGGCAGCCAATCCGCAGTCCAAAATCCGCAATCCGCAATTTATCAGTCCGCCCGCAGGGCGACCCGAAAGCCGAGCAGGCTGCCGCGGCTGCCGGGATCGAGCTTGTAGCGGTAGGCGGAGCGGCAGAGCTCGGCGGAGTGAAACCAGGCGCCGCCGCGATAGACCCGGCTGTCGCCTCTCGCCGGCCCGGTGGGATCGGTGGCGCGGCCCTCGGGATAATTCCCATACCAGTCGGCGCACCATTCCCAGACGTTGCCCTGCATGTCGCAAAGACCCCAGGCGTTCGGCTGCTTCTGTCCGACCGCGTGGGCCTGATCCTCGCTGTTGCCGGAATACCACGCGATCGCGTTCAGCTCGCCGGCGTACGGACCGCCGGTGCCGGCGCGGCAGGCGTATTCCCGCTGCGCCTCCGTCGGCAGCGTGTAGGAAAACCCGGCGGGGAGACGGCCCGCCGCCCGCTCGCGCTCGGTGAGCCGCCGGCAGAACGCCATCGCCTCCTCCCAGGAGACGGTCTCCACCGGGAAATCGGCGCCTTTGAAACGGGCGGGATTGGCACCCATCACCGCCTCGTACTGCGCCTGCGTGACGGGCGTGCGCCCGAGCCAGAAGGATTTGGTCAGCGTCACGGCGTGCGCGGTTTCGTCCTCACGGTGTCCGATCTCGGATACCGGGCTCCCCATCATGAATGAACCGGCAGGAATGGGCTGCAGCGTCAGCGCGAGGCCGGGGATGATGTAGGGCTTTTCGGGCTGGGGTTGATCGGCACCGACGCAAATCGCGGCACAAACCGCCGCCGCCAGCAGACTACCGGAGAAAGAGGACCGTAGGCGCATGAGAAGGCAGAAGGAAAAAGGATGAAGGAAGAAAATCAAGGGGCGCGGTGGATCTTTGCGTCCGTGGATGAGTGCAGCGGATACCGACGGCAGCTCCGGAGACACGCCCCGCCCGCTGGGCACTCCTCCTTTTGGAGGGGAGTCTGACCACATGGAGCTTCCCTCTTGAGCGGGGTGAACAACGGGCGGGGTGTCTCCGACGCAAAATTCGTTCCTCACCCTCTGTCATTTTCAAACCGGAACCGGAGCAGCACGCCCCGGTCAGTCGCGCCGCATCCTCAATCCTCAAAAACCAAAACCTCCATGAAAGTCAGCACACGCAACAAGGCCGTCGGCGCCTCGAACCTCGTCAAGGGTGGCACGAAAGTCGCCGCGGGCAAAGTCACCGGCAACCGCCTGCTCCAGGCCAAGGGCCGGGCCCAGGAACTGGTGGGCAAGATCCAGCGCAGTGTCGGCAAGCAGCAGAAGGCGAACGGCGAGTAAGCCGGCGCCGGCGTTGCCGGCGTACGTTCAACCTCCAACGTTGATTGAACGTCCAAGGCAGAATATTGTCATCGCGACCGCTCCGCGACGTTGGTTGTAGGCCAGGTCGCTGACCTGGCTGGCCACCTCACCGAGGTGGCGTACGACGCCGGCAACCGGCCGCCGACACCTCCAAGACCTGATCAAGGCCGGGGTGCCGGCGCCACCGGAGCGGCGGGCGCGGGCGGCGCGCCGCGGGGAATGGGCGTGTTCGCGCTGTCGGGCACATTTTCCGCGGGGGCGGCCGGCGTGTAGGTCGAGCCGGGAAGCGGCAGCCCCTCGGCGGAAATGGAATTCGCGTCGATGCGGACATGCGACAGGTCGGCGAGGCCGACGAATTTCTCCGTGGAAAAATCGGTCACGTGGTCGAGCCGGAACGCCGGGACGCCGGCAGCCGCCTGCACGCGCGTGTGCCGGAAGGCGATGTCCGCGACATCGAAGAGCATGATCGGCGGGCGGGAATCGGCCGCCATCGTGCTGAGATCCATCTGGTCAAAGGTGATCCGGCTCGCGTGACGGACATAGAATCCGTAGGCGGGCAGACTGCCGAACATCGTCGGCTCGGGATAGCCGTCCTCGTTTTCCGTCACGCCGAATGCATCGGGCGGCGCCGGCGGCAGGCCGGTGCCACGCCCGTCGGCGCGGCGATTGCCGCCCGCGCGCCCGGCGCCGGCTTTCTGCGCGGCGGCGGCCG
>DASZQN010000015.1:0-126131 GCA_035549635.1 Opitutaceae bacterium | reverse complement strand
GCTGGCCCGGCCGATCAGGAGGAAAAGCGCGAAGCCCCCCGCGGCGAGCGGCACGCTCGAGCTGAATTTGACGAAGAACTCGAGGCCCGCGAGCAGCCCGAAACCCGCGAGTGGGACGAGCACCGCCGGATCGAGCCGGCGCGCGGAGCGGGGACGGGTGCAGGCCTCGAGCAGGCTGCCGGAGGCGGCGAGCAGGCAGAAGGCATTCTGGAAATTATACGACAGCGCCGGCGGCGAGATGGCGAAACCGAGGAACGAGGCGGCCAGGGCCGCGCCGAGCACGGGCCGCCGCCGCGGCCCTGCCGGCGCGAGGCCGGGCGCAAAGGCGGCGGCGAACCGTGAGGCGCCCCACAGGAAAAGCAGCGTGCCACCCAGCATGGCGGCGAGCGTCGCCAGCCGCATGGCAACGAGATTGCGCCCGAGAAGGGCAAACAGCCTGCCGCCGAAAAGGAAGAACGACGTCTGGTTGTCCGCGACATTCTCCGGATGGGCGAAGCTGAGATAATAAAATCCTTCGTCCGTGAAATCGAAGCCGGAGCCAACTCCGCCGAGGAACAGCGCGGCGAGGCCCGCGGCGATGAAACCCGGTGCCAGGTCCGGCAGGGCTTGGAGCGAAGACGGAAGCCGGCGCATCAGCAGGGGAGGCCGCGCCGGGCCGGGCGCGGGCGGGGGGAGGCCGGAGGGGTGACCATGGTGAGCTCTTCCAGCAAGCGCGAAACGTTCATCCGGGGAAAGCCGAAGGCGTTTGCGCTAGAATTTTAATTTTCTCGAAGTTCTAATGACACGATGGCACTGCTTCCCGGCCGTGGGATTATCCTGGATGCGCCGCCGCGAGTGAAGGAGTCCTCCGCCTCGTTTTTCCGCCCATGACTTCCGCCGGGCGCCTCTATTTTCCCAATCTCAATGGACTCAGGTTCATCGCGGCGGCGGCGATCTTCGTCGACCACGTGGAATGGATGAAGCGCCTGTGCGGGGTGCCGAACCATGCCGGGATCCCGGCGATTTTCCGCCTCGGGGACCTCGGGGTCACGCTGTTCTTCGTGCTGAGCGGCTTCTTGATCACCTACCTGCTGCTGGAGGAGAAAAGGCGCACCGGCGCGATCGAGATCGTGAAGTTCTATCAGCGCCGGATGCTGCGCATCTGGCCGCTGTATTATCTGACCGTGCTGCTGGCCTTCCTCGTCCTGCCTGCGTTCATCACGCTTCCCACCTGGAGCGTGAGCCGGCACGAGGCCGATTTTGGCCCGCGGTTCGCCCTCTATCTCCTGCTCCTGCCCAATCTCGCGCAGGTCACGTTGCCCCTGGTCCCCTTTGCGGCCCAACTCTGGTCGGTCGGGGTGGAGGAACAATTCTATGCCTTCTGGCCCCTGGTCTGCCGCGTTGCCAACCGGCGCATTCCGCAGGTGCTGCTCGGCGTCATCGCGGGCCTGGTGGGATTGCGGCTGGTCGCGTTGGGCTTGTCGTCCCTCCCGGCGTTCACCGCCTGGGGCGTGGTCGCGCAATTCCTCTATTATTTCCGCATCCCGGCCATGGCCCTGGGCGCCGGAGGCGCGTGGCTGCTCCAGGAGCGCAGCCGCACCTGGTGGGAGCCGCTCTTCGCCGCGCGGACGCAATGGGCCGCGCTCCTCGTTTCCACGGCGCTCAATGTCTGTCCGATCGATGTGCTGGGGCAGCTCCGCCAGGAGGTTTCCGCATTTTTATATGCGGTGCTGATCGTGAACGCCGCCGCCAATCCCCAGGCCATTCTCAAGCTCGAGCATCCGGTCCTGCGCTATCTCGGCCGGATTTCGTACGGCTTTTACATCTATCAGATTCTGGCCCTGCGGATCGTCTTTCTCGCCCTCCAGCGGATCGGCCATCTTTCCGACCCGGTCTTTTCCTCGGCCCTGATCTACGCCGGCGGCTTTGCGCCGACGGTCGCGCTGGCGGCCGCCTCCTACCACCTTTTTGAGAAGAGATTCATCGACCTGAAGGAACGGTTCTCCCCGGTGCCCAGCGCGACCTAGAAGCAGGGCTTCCGTTCGGCCGACCGCGGCAGTTCAGGCTTTGGCCGTCAGGGGTCGGCTCGAGCTACGGCTCATGGCGCGGACCTGGCTCCCTCGGGAAAGGCGGTGGCGGGAGGGGGGTGGACGAGGCGTTGGAGACAGGTGTGGGCGGCGGCGGCGGCGGAGAAATGGCGTTCGACATAAGTGCGGCCGGCGAGGCCCACGCGCGAGCGTTCCGCGGGGGAAAGTACGAGGCGTTCGAGCTGTGCCAGCACCTCCTCGGCCGTGCGGGCCTGGCAGACCGGCGAGGGCTCGCCGATCACCGGGTCGATGATCTCGGGATGCGCGTTGGCGATCAGCGGGCGACCCGTCGCCATCGCCTCAAGGCCGCCCATGCCGACGACACTGTCGGCCAACTGGTCGAAGACGATATCGGCGGCGCGATATTCCTCCCGCACCTCGGACTGGGTCAGTTCAGCGAGCCAAGTGACCTGATCCGCCAGCCCGAGCTCGTCCACGAGCTGCCGGGTCTCCGCGACATGGCGTCCCTTTCGCGCCAGGCGGACTTCCAGCTTCACTCCGTGCTTTTTCCAGAAGAGCGCGAGGCCGCGAATCATCCGGTCCGTGCCCTTGTAGTCGAGTGAGACCAGATCCGAGCCCGGCTCGGCCTTCCATGTGAGCCGGGCGAGGCAGAAGATGCGCACGACGGGATTTTGCGGCGGCGGCGTGCACGGGTTGATCTCCAGGTCCGCCATGAGGAGGAAAATCCGGCGGTCACCCGGAACGCCGATCTCGTCGAGCAGGCGATCGCCCGATGGAATCAGACCGCGGGCAAAGTAGGCGACCAGGCGGGCCTGCCGGATGCCGGCGCGCTGGGGTGTGGTGAGCCAGCGGCGGATGATGGCGGCCGGAAAAAGCGCGCGGCAGACGGACTGCAACCAGCGCGGCCGGCTGAAGAGCTGGGGCTTGAGGGTCGAGGCCTTGGCGGGATCCGCGAAAATTTCCAGGTTGGAGCCGGTGAGCAGCACGACGCTGGGGCGGCCGAGATCGGCGGCGAGCGCCGGACCTTCCTCGTTGAGGACGACGAGATCGCAGGTCGCGAGGAGGGTGCGGATCCGGCGTCCGCCGCCGGGTACGAGGAACCGCCACCGAAAACCGGAGCTCAGGTCGCGGATCCATGGCGGATAGGCGCCGGCGAAATCGCCGTAGCGGAATTCCGGACGGTTGAGCCGCTCCGGGCTGGAGACGATGAAGAGGATCTCGTGCCCCATCCGCCGCAGGGCGAGCGCGAGCATGAAGGGGTAGTTGTTCGCGTTGCCGTAAAAGCCGATTTTCAAGCCAAGAAGAAGGAGCGCGGACTGTCCCGGGAAGTCAGGCGCCACGCCAACCCCAAATGTAGTCGGGCGCCGCCTCGCCCACGCTGAAGAGGAGGTCGATGATGGAGACAGCGTGCATGAAAGGCGGATGCGGCTGCGGGTACTCCGGGTAGCCGGAGTAATCCTTCCACGCCAGCTCGATGCCGGCGGCGGCGAAGCGGGCAGGCTCGAGATAGTCCCGGGCTGCCGGGCCCGAAAGATAAGTCTTTGCACCGACCGCCGCCAGCAGCTCGAGCACGCGGTCCTGCTTGCGCTGTTTCAGGCCGTAGTCCCGCGAATCGCTGAAACGAGTCTTGATCCCGAGAAGATCGACGGCGATCGCCCGGATGACCGCCTGATTGAGGTCCGAGAGCGTGCGCCAGTTCTGCTTGAGGTAAATCTTCTCGAAAAAAGGCGCATAGCGGGAAAAGTACGGCGCGTGGCGGTAGCTTTCCCCGAGCTTGCGCCAGTGCCGCCGGGCCCAGTCGTCGGCGGGCAGCTCGACCTCGCAGATCAGCCGGTCCTCCCGGGTGCCGGTCGGGATGGTCAACCATTCGGCTCCGCGTGCAGTCTTGATCTTGTTGCGGTTCCGCCAGTCGTTCTTTGTGTACTGCAGGTCGTCGTGGAAGATGAACAGGTCGGCGTCGTGGATGAGGTCGAAGTAGCCCTTCCAAGGAAGGTAGTTCGACTGGTTGATGACAACTTTCACGGACCGTTGCGCCCGTCGCCTCAGGTGCGCTGACCCTGGACATTCTCAACCAGGTCGGCATAGCTCAGTCCTTCCCCCGGCCACCGCGTGGTGCGCCAGTCGGGGCATTGGGCGCAGAAGCGATGATCGCAATAATTTCCGCTCAGGTGCGCCTCGCGGAGGCGACGATAGAATTCGCCCTGCCACGTTTCGCGGATCGTTGTGGTGCGATAGTCCGCGACGGCCGACGCATGGATCCAGTCCTGAGGGCAGAAGGCGAGCTGGCCGCTCGGGGTGAGGAGGATCCGCTCCCAGGGATAGAGGCAGGCGCGCCGGGGGGTGTCCGACGCCGGCTTGGGCTGCAGCGCGGCGACGCGGGAAGAGGAATTGGCATTGGTGTGGAGACGCCGCACCACGACCTGGTGGGCGCCCTGATCGCGCCAGAACAATTCGAACTCCGGGATCTCCGCGGTATTCTGCGGCTGCTCGATGAAGCTGACGACCACCTTCGTGCGGCTGCCGGAGGTTCGGACCCGGGCGATCAGACGCCGCACGTTGGCGCTGGTCTCCGCGAGATCGCCGTTCACGCGGATTTGCGCGTAGGTTTCGGGGCGAAAGGCGTCGAGGCTGATGTCCACCAGGCTGACGCCGGTCGCAAGCAGTTGTTCCGTCCGCGCCTCGTTCAGCAGGGTGCCGTTGGTGGTCAGGGTCACGATCGTCCCTGAATTCTTTGTCGCATAGCCCAGCATCTCGAAGATGTGGCGATTGAGAAGCGGTTCGCCGTTGCCGGAATAGCGGATGTACTGGGTGATCCCGCCGCCCTGCTCGCGGACCTCGTCAACCATCTTTCGGTTCAAGTCGGGCTCGAGCATCCGGGCGCGGTAGTGCTCGCTCCTCTTGAATTCGGGATGCGTACAGTGGACACAGGCCAGGTTGCACACCTCCGTGGTATCGGCGACCACCTGGGAAGGGAATTCCGCCCGCAGGCGGCCATGGAATCCGTAGGATGCAGCGGCCATGGTGGAATTATTCGTTCGGCGCCAGGGCGTCAGCAAGGCAATCCATGAGGTGCTCCGCGTCCGCCGCCGTGACGCGCGGGCCGATGGGGAGCGTGATGATCGCCCGCGAGATATCCTCCACGGCCGGCAGCGCCGGCGCCTTTTTCCTGGGGTGGTAAAGCGGCATCAGGTGCAGGGGAGCGTAATGAATGGTCACGCCCAGGTTGTGCGCCCGCATTGCGAGAATGAACTGCTCGCGGTCGAGGCGCAGGCGTGACCAGGGAAACTGGACGGTGAAGAGGTGCTTCGCGTGTCGCGCGCTGGTGGCGCCGGCCTGGAGGCGGACCGGGAACGGCAACCGTTTCAGCCGCCGGGTGTAGATGTCCACGACCTGCTGCCGGCGCCGGGCCATGATCCGCTGGCGCCGCAACTGCACGCGTCCGAGCGCGGCCTGCAGGTCGGTGAAGTTCATCTTGTAGCCCAGTTCTGTGAGCTGATTGGAGATCAGGATGGTTTTCGGGTGGCTGAAGCGCTTCCAGGCGTCGAGCGGCAGCGCGTGCTGCCGGAGGGAACGCAACCGGTCGGCGGTGGCCTCGTCAGCCACGGCGATGGCGCCACCCTCTGCCGTCGACAGGTTCTTGTTCGCGTAGAAGCTGAAGCAGACCGGATTGCCCGACGCGCCGACGGCCCGGCTGTCCGGATAACGCGCGCCCAGCGCATGGGCGGCATCCTCGATGATCCGGACGCGGGCCGGCAGCGATTTGCGCAGGGCCGAGACGTCGACCGCCCGCCCGGCAAAATGGACGACGACGACGGCCTTGGTGCGGCGTGTGAGCTGGCGACGGACGAGTTCGGACGTGAGGCACAGGGTGTCGCGGTCGACGTCGCAGAACACCGGACGGGCGCCCGCGTAGAGCGCGGCGTTCGCCGTGCTGCACCAGGTGAGGGAGGGGACGATCACCTCGTCGCCCGGGCCGACGCCGCTCACCAAGAGCGAGAGATGCAATGCCGACGTGCAGGAGTTGACGGTCACCACGTGCGCCGCGCCGAGATAGGCGGCGAGTTCCCGCTCGAACGCAATGACCTCGGGCCCCATTCCGACCCAGCCCGAGCGCAGCACGCGGGTCACGGCGGCGATCTCCTCCTTCGAGAAATCAGGCCGGCCAAAGGCCAGGTAGTCACGGCGCTTGGCCGGTCGGGCGGAAGGTCGGCGGGAGGGCATTCGGATTACGGCAGGGGGGCGCCCGGATATTGTCAATCCGTGGACCCGCGGTGAAACATCTCCCACAACTGAATGCATCCGCCGACCAGCGCGGTGGGCACGCTGAGGCCCAGCAGCAGCCAGGAGAACGCCACTCCGGAGTCGGGGCGCAGCCCAAAGACGGTGAACATGCTCGCCGCGAACACATCCCGAACGCCGATCCCGGAAACGCTCAGCGGCAGGGCGAGCAGGACGGAGAGCAGCGGGTAGAAGCCGGCCGCAAACCAGAAGCCGGCCGGTATGGCGAGGGCCTTCATCACCAGCCACAAGCAGACCGCATTCAGGCCGTGAATCGCGGCACTGAGCAGGATCGCGCTGCGCAAGACGCGCCCCTGGCCGCCGTAGCTGGCCACGGCGGCCAGGGCCTGGCCGGCGAGCCGGCGCAGCGCGCCCGGCAGGCGCCCGGCCAGCGGCTGGAGCCAGGCGACGCCGCGCGGATGCCAGAGCATGCCGCCCGCGGAAAGGCCCGCAAAGGTCGCGAGGCCGGCGAACCAGAGCGCGTTTGCCAGGTGCGAAATCATCTGCGGCTGCAATGCCAGCAGGACGAAGGCCGCGAGGCCGAACTGCAGGAGCAGCACCCAGAAGCCGATCACCTTGTCGACCATGATCGAGACCGGCAGGCGCGGATCGCGGCTGCGGCGCTGCTTGGCGGCGAGCGACACGCCCTTGGCCAGGTCGCCACCGATCACGCCCGGCAGGATGGTGCCGAAGAAAAGCCCAATCCAGGTGTAACGCACGGCTTCGCCGAAACCGAGGAGACCGAGACTCAGGATTCGCCAGCGCCAGGCGGAAAGCACGATGACGACCGGTCCCAGCGCGAGCGCTGCCAGCAGCCAGCGGGGATCCGTCTGACGCAGGTGGGCGGTGATTCCGCCAACCTCCACCTTCGCGAGCACGAGCCAGAGCAGGAGCGCGGAGCAGGCCAGCTTGGCGGCGAGGAGGAGGGAGCGGCGGGTCATCCGGAAAATCCGGGGCTCACGGGCGCACCCGGTAGATCATCATGTAGTAGCGACCCTCCCGGAACCGCGCGACCCGCGCGAAACGCTCGCTCTCGGCCAGCTCGCGCGCGACCGGCGGCGGGAGCTGCTCCGTGAACAGGTTCGACGTGATCACCCATTTTGCCTCGAGCGAGTCGACGGCCAGCGGGCTCATGGTGGTCACGGCTTCCCGGTAAAAGCCGGAGTAGAGGGAATTCTGCCAATGCCAGCCGACCGGCAGCACGATGCGGCTGAGGGTCGCCATCTTCATCCACTCCGGAAAATATTTGACCTCAGGCACCTGGTCAGGCGGCACCACGACGATCACGCGGTCGCGACCCTGGGTGAAGGGAAACAGGAAATCCCCCGTCGTGACCGCCAGTTGCTCGAACGCGCGGCGGCGGACCGCATCGTCGGCGGCCGCGCCGGCGGAGGGCGCCGCCTGGGAAAGCGACTGCGCCGTGTCGGCCACCTGCTTCACCCGGTCGATGGTGCCGGGCAGGAGGCCGATCACGCCCAGCCCCACCGGGCTGACCAGGGCGCAGGCGGCGAGCGCACCGCCCGCGAACCGGCGGCGGAGATCGGCGCCCACCAGCCAGTCTCCCGCCAGCCAGGCGAACCAGAACGCGGCGTAGCAGTAGGAGGCGGTGAAAAATCGCAGGAAGTCCGTCGAGCGATAGCCCCAGTCGAGGAAAATGGGCGGCAGCACGGAGACAGCCGTCAGCCAGGCCAGCAGCAGGAGGACCGGCGTGCGCCGCCGCCAGGCAAGCCAGAGGCCGAAGGGAAGGCCCAGCAGCAGCACGGGCGCCGCCTCCATCAGGAAGCGCCCGCCGAGAATGGGAATGAAGCTGCCGCCGCTCGAGGCGGCCTGCTCCCAGGAGGGAACGCGGCCGAAGTGGTCGACGTTGAACCGCAGCGGCAGGAGATTGGGGACCGACCATGGCGGCAACCGGACGCGGCGGTTGTCGAGGACGGCATCGGGCACATCCACGCGATGGACGAACTCCGTGGTGATCTGCCGCACCATCGCCGTTTCCTCCAGGACGGGATAACGCATCCAGAAATGTCCGAGGAGCCCCGCGAGATAGGTGTTGTTGAAAGTGCCCCACAGCAGCGCCACGATCGTGGCCAGAACCAGCACGCCGCCCCGGCTCCACCGCCGCCAGCCATGCCGGATCCGGTCCCGGGCGATCCAAGCGACGCCAAGCAGGCCGATCCCCGCGACGAGCGGGAGGAAGTACCATTCGGCGACGAGGGTGAGGGTGCCGGCGGCCAGGCCGAGCACGGCGCCCTTGGCCGCGGACGGACGCGCCACGACGTGGCGGAACATCAGGAAGATCGCGAGCGTCAGCGGAATGCCCAGGAGGTGCGAGGGCGTGAAGGCGAGCTGCAGCAGGCCCTGGATTGTCTGGCTGTTGAAAACCTGGAGGGCGCCGGCCGCTCCGGCGTATTTGCCGGTGAGGAAGAGCAGCCAGCGCAGGTTGCCGCCCGCGCTGAGGAGGATGGCGGCGAGCAGCGCGGACCAGTAATTCCGGGCGAGCCGGGCCATGGTGGCGAAGGCCAGCAGGAACGCGCAGGGGGCGAGAATCGCCACGTACCATCCCCACGCGTCCTGGACCGGTAGGTCCAGGAGGAAGGCCCAGCAGGCGGCAAGGATGTCGGGCCCGAAATGATAGTAGATCGGATCGTCCGCCGCGAAGACGTGGGGCAGGGGGAAGCGCTCGACGTGCTGGATCTGCACGGCGGCGGGATAGTGGAACCACCAGGCGTCGTTCAGGTAGCCGCGAAAGGCCGGGATGCCGTAGTAAAACCCCACCGCGATGGTCCCGGCGGCGACGATCCCGAGCTTCCAGGGGCGGTTGACGCAGCCCGGCAGCCGCGGCGCCGGGGCGCGACGCCCTCGGAGGAGGGCCAGCACCAGGCTGAGGACAAGCAGCAACTTGTAGGCGGACCAGACGGAGATCCGCATGTCGCAGAAAAAGCGAAGCTCGTTGACGATGGCCATCAGCGCGGCCAGGCCGACGACAACCGATCCGGGCAGGAGAGCCAGCCAGCCGGCCTCACGGAAAGTCCGCCGGAGAAGCATCCAGCCGAACAGCGGAGGCACCCCGAAGACGAGCGCAGCCTGGATCAGGTAGACCAGGGATTTCACTCCGCGGACGCCGCATTGCGGCGGAAGATGAATTCATTGCAGCCGGTCGGCACCCGGGCGGGAAGCAATTTCACGAGTTGGAATCCCTGGCGCTCGAGCATCTGCACGATCTCGTCGCGGCTCGCGTACTCGTAGGGATAGCCGCCGACCCAATCGACCACGTCGTAGTAGAAATCCATGCCCCGCTCCTGCCGTTTCGGATTCCGTCCGGTGACCGCCCACTTCGCGAGGTAGATCACCGGATAGAGGAGGCCGACCAGCGCGCGCTGGACCCAATGCGCGCTGTGCACATACGTCCACTTGATGACGCGCCAAGCCGGACTGCTCCAATGCCGGTTGTAGAGGGCGAGGACGAGATGGCCGTTCGGCGCGACCAGCCCGGCGGCGTGGCGGATGGCCCGCGCCAGGTCGCCGGTGTGATGCAGGACGCCCCAGGAATGGACGACCGCGAATCCTTCCCTGGGACCGATGGCGCGCAGCTGCGATACCACCTGCTCATCCAGGATGGACCCGACCGTGACGGCCGGAAGGGCCGGCACGTCCGGGAAATGCCGGCGGTTGCGTTGCAGCACGTCCACGCATTTGGGGTTGAGGTCGCAGCCATGCGTCGCCGCGCCCAGGCTCGATGCCGCCAGAAGGCTGAGACCCTGGCCGAAGCCGATGTCGAGAAAAGCCTGGCTGCGCAGGGGAACGTCCTGGAGCAGCCGGGCAAAGTCGGTTCGCGCCTGCGCCACACGCTCGGGCGTCAGCGCGCGATCGGAAAACTCGCTCCAGTTTTCGCCGAAGTCGAAGGCTTTGGCCGAAGGTGTGGCAGTCATGGTCTGGGGGCGCACCGATCCATCGAGTCTAAGTAGGGTGCGGTCCGAAAATGCCAAGCTGCGAATGACGCGGCGCGGGCGGGCCACCTTGGTGGGCCAAGGTGTACTAACCTCTTGACGCTCAATTTGGCGACGGGCGTGATGACCCGGATGTCGCAGCGCGATGAGCCTTCCGGAACTCCCACCCCGGGTCCGGTGAAATTGAGTGTCGTCATGATCACCATGAACGAGGAACGGGCGGTTGCGGGCGTGATCGGCGACATCCGGGCCGTGGCGCCGGCGGCTGAAATCGTGCTGGTGGACTCTAGCAAGGACCGGACGGCGGAGATCGCCGCCTCCCTGGGCGCCCGGGTCATCAAGCAGTTTCCGCCCAAAGGCTACGGCCCGGCGATGGACCGCGTGCTGAGGAGCGCGGAGGGCGAGGTCATCGTCACGCTGGACTGCGACGGCTCCTATCCCGCCGCGATGATTCCCGTGCTGGCGCGTCAGGTCTCGGAGGAGGGCTGGGATCTGGTGGACGGAGCGCGCGTCGGTCTCGGGGGCAAGCCGGCGGCGATGCCCTGGATGAATTATCTGGCCAATATCGGCTTCGGCTTGGTTGCGTCGGCGATGTTTTTCCGGTGGCTCCCCGACCTGCACAGCGGCATGCGCGCCTACCGCCGCAGCCTCATCCAGCAGTTGAAATATGACCCGAAGGGAGCGGCGCTTCCGGTGGAACTGCTGACGCGCTCGGTCAAGAATGGCGCGAGGGTGAAGGTCGTGCCGATCGACTATCACGAGCGCATCGGGACCAGCACGATGCGGCCGCTGCAGTCCGCGTGGTGGACGCTCAAGCGCCTGCTGGGCGTCCGCTTTTCCTGACGGAAGCCATGACGCGATCCCGCCAGAAAAAAACCGCCGGCCGATTCGGCATCTTGGGCGCCGGCCCATCGGGGCTGTGCATGGGGCTGTTCCTGGACCGCGACCATGAAATCGTGGAGCGGGGCGCCGGAGTGGGCGGCCATGCCGCGTCGTTCGTCAAGGACGGCTACACCTTCGACTACGGCCCCCACATCATGTTTTCGAAGAACCAGCCGGTGCTGGACTTCATGATCCGGGCTCTCGACGGCAACGTGATGAAGTGCCGGCGGAACAACAGAATCTCGTTCAAGGGCCGGCTGATGCGCTATCCCTTCGAAAACGATCTCGCCGCCCTCGACCTGGAGGACAACTTCCAGTGCACGTGGCAGTATTTCAACAATCCCTATCGGGAGAAATACGCGAAGCCCCGGAATCTCGAGCAATGGCTGCTGTCGGTCTTCGGCCGGGGCATCTGCGAGGCCTATCTTTTTCCGTACAACCGCAAGGTCTGGAATTTGCCGGTGCACCGCCTGTCCATGCTGTGGGCCGATCGGATCCCGCGCCCGCCGCCGGAGGACATCCTGCGCTCCGCCCTGGGCCAGAAGACCGAGGGCTACCTGCACCAGCTGTTCTACCATTACCCGCGGCGCGGCGGCTACCAGGCGATCGCGGAGGGCTTCGCCCGCGGGACGAAACCGGTGCGCTCCCGCTACGAGATCAAGTCGGTGCGCCGGCTTCCGGGCGGCCAATGGGAGATCACCGACGGAGCCTCGCCGATGGTGTTTGATGAACTGGTCTCGACGATCCCGATCCAGGAACTGGTCCGCATGGCGAAGTTTCCGATTCCCGAGCGCGTGCGGGAGGCCGTGCGCGGCCTGATCGTCAATCCGATGTACGTCGTCTCGCTCGGGATTCGAGGAGAGGATGCGGAGAAGATGACGGCGATCTATTTTCCCGAGGAGGAATTCCTCGTCAACCGGGTCAGCTATCCGGCGACGTTCTCGCCGGAAAACGCGCCGGCGGGGCATCACAGCATCCAGGCGGAGATCACGTGCCGCGCGAACAGCCCGGAATGGCGGATGAGCGATCGCGACATCCTCGAGCACACCCTCGACGGCCTGGCCAGGCGGAAGCTGCTCGCGCGCGACACCGTCGTGCTCACCGACGTCAAGCGCTCGAAATACTCCTACGTCGTCTATGACGACCGCTACGAGCGGAACGTGAAGATCATCCGCGACTGGTTTCCGCGGCAGGGCATTCACCTGGTCGGCCGCTTCTCTTATTTCGAATATGTCAATGTCGACGGCGCCGTCGCGCGGGCGATGGAGATGGCGGGACGGATCAACGGACGCCCGGTGCAGCTATGATCCACCTGCACGAGAAACGCTACGAATACCTCGAGGAGATCAACGAGGGAGTCGTGCGCCAGATTCCCGTCCAGCAGGGGGCCCAGCGGCCCACGGTCCTGGATGTCGGCTGCGGCGGGGGAGCCCTGTCCGAAGCGATCAGGCAGAGGGGCTACGAGGTGTGGGGAGTCGAGGAAAACGAGGAGGCGGCGGGGCGGGCCGCGCGCCGCCTCGACGGCGTCCTGCACCTCAACCTGCACGACTATGCCGCGGTGCGGGCCGGGCTCGGGGCGAGGAAATTCGACTACCTCGTTTTTTCCGACGTGCTGGAGCATGTCTACGATCCGTATTCCGTGCTCCGCGAATATCTGCGGCACGTGAAGGACGGCGGCCGCGTGGTGATCTCGGTGCCCAATGCGCTGGTCTGGACCAATCGCGCGAGCTTTCTGTTCGGCCGCTTCGAATACGCCGACACCGGCGTGATGGACCGGACGCACATCCGGTGGTTCACGTTCCGTTCGGCCAAGCGCCTCGTACGAGCCGCCGGCTGCACGCTGGAGCGGGTGGATTACACGCCCTTTTTCGTCCGGGCGGCGCTGCCGCTGATCAAGAAAATGCTGCGCAGCGGGCCGGACGGCAACCGGCGGCAGCTGATCGACTCGCCGGCCTACAAGACCTACATGCGCACCGTTTACCCGCTGGAATACATCGCGGGGTTCCTGTTCAAGTCGTGGTTTGGGTTTCGGATCATCCTCGTGGGAGTGAAAACGCCGGCCGCCCTCCCGACGGACGCATGAAGCAGGCCGACCGTGAGATTCGCCCGGAACGGCCGGCCCGGCTCGGGCCGGCGCTGTGCCTCGGACTGCCCTTCCTCCTGCGGCTCCTGCTGTCGTGGGCCTTCTACGGCTCCACGGACACGCAGAATTATCTGAGCGCGATGGATGCGCTGGTGAAGGGCTGGGACAATCTTTTCAACTACTACACGCCCTCGTTCTTCCCCGAGGCGCTGGGGGTGCTGGGCGGACTGTTGACGCCGCTGCCGATGAGCGCGGCGTTCAAGATGGGCCATGCGATTCCCGACCTCATCCTGTCGGCCTGGTTCTACACGAAGCTCGTGCAGGCGAACGGCGGCCGGCCGAAGCGCTCGATCTATCTGCTCACGGTCCTGCTGCAGCTCGCGCCCACCGTGGTCATGGTTTCGCACCTCCACGGGCAGATGGATTCCTGGAGCATCCTCTTCACCGTGATCGCCGTGGAATTCTTTCTCTGCGAGCGCCCGGCCTGGGCCTTCGCGGGAGGCCTGGCCATGATCTTTGGCGCCGGCATCAAGATCTTCCCTCTCTTCCTCATTCCCTGCTTTTACCTGCACCGGCCCTGGCGGCTCCGCCATCTCGCCTGGTTCAGTTTCGGCCTCGCGGCCGGCTTTGTCGTCTATTTCTCGCAGCGGTTCTCGGACCCGCACCTGGTGTGGATCATCACCACCGGGGCGCTGGGTTACCAGTCGCAGGCCCTGATGGGAATCAAGGGCATCATCTGGCCCTACCTGCAGAAGCTGCCCGGCGGCGCGCCCTCGCTGCGTTCCTTCGTCCTCGGCGGGCTCGCCCTGGCCTATCTCTTCGCCTTCGTCCGCCGGCTGGACCTCTATCGGTCACTGCTCCTGGCGCTGCTGGCCGTGATGACGGTCTCCTTCCACATGGCCCCGCAGTACCTCATGTGGCCGACATTCCTGCTCTTCTTCGTGGGAATGTACCGCACCGCGGTGCTCTACAACGTCGGCGCCGGTTCCCTGCTGATATTCTACTATTACATCACGCGGGACAATTCCGGCACCTATGTGCCCCTGGTTGCGCTCGACCGGTGGGCGCCGGCGCGCCCGCACTGGTTCGACGAGCGGGCAATGCTCTATCTTTTCAATGACCGGCTGAGGGGCCCGGGCATCTGGTGGATCATTGCGCTCTCCCTGCTTTCGCTGGTGGGGACGATTCTCTGGCAGCAGCGGCGATCCGGCCGGCCTTCGCCGGACGACGGGGCGGACCGGCGTCTTTTTGCCCGCCCCGGCATCCTTCGCACCGGGATGGCGGTCGTGGCGGTCGGCTACGGGCTCACGCTGCTTTTCACCTGGCAAAGTCCCTTCCGCCGTCTCCTGAGCCGGCAGGTCGACGCGGCCTACGTCGAAAAGAATTTCTTCAGCTATGGGAGCGACTACCTCTACGAGGTCACGATGCCGGTGGCCGCGGCCCGGGAAGCTCCACAGTTCACCTTCAGTGGAAATGATTTCTATGTCATCCTCCAGAACGGATCGCCGCTCGCGGGCCCGTTTGTCGGGCGCGCCTTTCCGCCCCATCATCGGGGCGTTTTCAGCTACAAGCCCGAGCCTCATCCCATTCATCTCCCGCCAGCTGGAGAGGGAACCGCGGGAGAGGTCGTGAAGTTCTGGATCCTCGACGGCAACGGCAGCATCGACGCATCGGGGCTGCCCCGCTTTGCACCGCTGACGGCGGCGGGGACGCCGGCGGCACCCGCCGGCCTGCGCGTGGCCGGGGGCCAGATCAGCGCCGGTCAACTGGGTCGCGTATTTTCGGAATGGAACCGGCATGGGGCGCTGCCCGCGGACATCATGGAGCAGCTCGAATTGCGGCCGGATCTCGCCCCCGACACGGGGCCCGACGATGGCGGGGAGAATTCTCCGCTGGCCACGCCGGATATCCTGGAGGAGGGTTCCGCCTCAGTCATTGACGCGCTTTGGATCGCCCTCGGTGGATGGGCGGTCCTAGGCCTTTTCTCATTCCCATGGAAATTTCGGGCCTCAAATATCTAGTCGTCGGCGCCGGCTTCTACGGAGCGGTGATGGCGGAACGCATCGCGGCGGTCCTGGGCGAGAAAGTCCTGGTCATCGACCGCCGCGATCATATCGGCGGGAATTCCTGGAGCGAAATCGACCCCGAGAGCGGGGTGGAGATCCACAAGTACGGCAGCCATATCTTCCACACCTCGAACCAGGCGGTTTGGGACTACATCAACCGCTTCACGGCGTTCAACCGCTACCGGCACCGGGTGCTGACCACCTACCGGGACAAGGTCTACACGATGCCGATCAACCTGATGACCGTGAACTCGTATTATGGCATCAATCTTCGGCCCTCCGAGGTCGGGCCGTTTCTGGACAAGGAAATCCGCAGCCTGAACCTGCCTCCCAACCCGGCGAATCTGGAGGAAAAGGCCATGTCGCTGATCGGACGTCCGCTGTACGAGGCGTTCATCCGCGGCTACACGATCAAGCAGTGGGACCGCGATCCGCGCGAGCTGCCCGCGAGCATCATCACGCGCCTGCCGGTCCGGAATCTCTACAACGACGCCTATTTTGACGATCCGTACCAGGGCATCCCGCTCGACGGCTATGCGGCGATCTTCAAGCGAATGCTGGACCACCCGCTCATCGACGTGCGGCTGGGAGTCGATTTCTTCGAGCTGCGCGACCGGATTCCGCCCGGGACCAGGATCATCTACACGGGGCCGCTGGACCGGTTTTTCGACTTCAGATACGGCGTGCTGGGCTGGCGGACACTGCGCTTCGAAAAGGAGGTGAAGGACACGCCCGACTACCAGGGCACAACGGTGATGAACTATGCGGACGAGGACGTGCCCTACACCCGCATTCACGAGTTCAAGCATTTCCATCCCGAGCGGAAATACGTGGAAAAAAACCCGAAGACGGTGCTCTACCGCGAGTATTCGCTGCTGGCGGGCAGGGAGCTGCCGCCGTTTTATCCGATCAGCTCGGTGGAGGACCGGGCCATGCTCGAACTCTACCAGCAGGAGCGGGCGAAACATCCCCAGGTGCTTTTCGGCGGCCGGCTCGGCTCCTACAAATACTTCGACATGGACATGGCGATCGCGGCGGCGTTGAAAGCCTTCGAGGATCGGATCAAGCCCCCGCAGCCGGCCCGACCGGCTTGAACGCATTCATCCCATGAAGGAGTCCCTCGCCATCATCATGCCCGTCTACAACGAGGAGGGCGCGATCGCGGGCGTCCTGGCCCAGTGGGTGGCGATGCTCGATGGGCTGGCGGACCTCAGCTATCAGATCCACGTCTACAACGACGGGTCGAAGGACGGTACCGCCCGCATCCTCGGCGAGGTCGGCGCCACATTCGCCGGACGGGTGGTCGTGCACAACAAGGCGAACTCGGGCCACGGTCCCACGATCCTGCTCGGCTACCGGGAAAACGCGCCGGGTTTCGACTGGCTTTTCCAAATCGATTCCGACGGGGAGATCGGCCCGGAGAAATTTCCCGACGTCTGGAACCGGCGCCGCGAGCACGATTTCCTGATCGGCCGCCGGCAGAACCGCTATTCCCCGCTGCCGCGCAAGATCATCAGCGCGATCTCCCGGCTGACGGTGCGCTGCCTTTACGGGAGCGGCGTCTGCGACGTGAATTGCCCGTTCCGGCTGATGCGGAGTTCCGTGGTGGGCCCTTTCCTGAAGGCCATTCCGGCGGACACGTTCGCGCCCAATGTCATTCTCAGCGGTCTGGCCTGCCGCCAGCGCTGGCGAATCTACGAGGTCCCCGTGCTGTTCTTGGAGCGCCAGACCGGCGAAGTCTCGATCAGGAAATGGAAGCTGCTCAAGGCGGCCGCCCGATCGTTCCGCCAGACGGTGGCTTTTGCGCGAAAGGCCGGATAGGCCCCCACGCGCCGGACATCCGCTCCCGGGCGATTTCAAGCCGAGAAAGATTGCTTGGAATCGGGCGAGGGTCTTCAAACTCCCCCCGCTCATGGCATCGCCCAGCTACGAATCCGTTTTTATCTCGGGAGGCGCGGGTTTCGTCGGGAGTCATTTCGTCCGCCGGTTGCTCGGCCGCGCGGATGTTCGCCGGATCGTCATCTGCGATAACTTCTCCAGCGGCCGGGAAGGCCATCTCGCCGATCTCAGGGCTGACCCGCGGCTGCAGGTGGTCCGGGCCGACCTGAAGGAAAAGGACGCGGTGGTGGCCGCGATGCGCGGCTGTGAAGTGGTGATCCACCTGGCGGCGAACCCCGATATCGCCAAGGCCGTGACCCAGCCGGATATCGACTTTTGGGAAGGGACTTTCCTCGCCCAGAATGTCCTCGAGGCGATGAGGCTCACCGGCGCCAAGCGGATTCTCTACACTTCGGGCAGCGGAGTTTACGGGGAGAACGCGGCCGTGGCCTTTCCGGAAAGCTACGGGCCCTGCCTGCCGATTTCCACCTATGGCGCCAGCAAGCTGGCCTGCGAGGCACTGGTCTGCGCGTATTGCCACATGTTCGGGCTGACCGGCCGCGCATTCCGCTTCGCCAATGTCGTCGGCCCGCGGCAGACCCACGGCGTTGGCTACGATTTCGTCCGGCGCCTGAAGGCGGATCCCACCCGCCTGCGCATCCTGGGCGACGGCTCACAGAGCAAGAGCTACATCCACGTCGACGACATCCTGGAGGCGGTTTTTGCGGCGGATGCGGCGTGCACCCTGCCGTACGATATCTTCAACGTCGCGACGAACGACTACATCACGGTCCGCGAGATCGCCGACCTCGCGGTGCAGGTGAGCGGGCTCGATTCGCGGAAGGTCCGGTTCGATTTCACCGGCGGCGACCGCGGATGGAAAGGGGACGTGCCCGTGGTCCGTTTCAACTGCGACAAGATCAAGGCGCTGGGATGGCGGAACCGGCGGACCTCCGCGGAGGCCGTCCGGGACGCGATGCAGGCCATGCGGGCGGAAATCGCGGCGGGCTGATCAAAGGCTTCCGCCGGTCCCGTCATTGCGGCGGGCTCTCGGCCGCGTCGTGCAGGAAGAGACGGCGGCAACCGGCGAATTGGGCCAGCAGCAGCACCGTCATCAGGGCGATCGTGGCGGCACAGAAAACGAACAGCACCCGGAGGCCCTGGATGTGGCGTTCTCCGCACACCGTCATGACGAGCGTGATCGGCGCAATCAGGCTCGCGAGGAGCAGGGCCGACCACCCGAAGGTCAGGCCCAGGTTCACGAGACCCGGCGCGCGAAATTTCCGCCAGCCGAGGAGAAGGCAGAAGGCCGCCGCGACCAGCACGCCGTACGAGAAAAAGTCGTCGACCCAGCCGCTCGTCCACCGGATGAAGCCGGGACTGTCCAGGACCACGTCGTCGAATGCGGCGTGGTTCTCAAACTGGGTCACCAGGGCCTGGAAGGCGGGCCGCACCGCGGAGACGGCCTTGGGGACCATGTCCCGTGCTCCCGGCAAACAGAGCCCGTCGGTGATCGCCTTGGATAGGGAAAGAGGGGGAATGCCCGGGTCCATGATCGTGGTGCCGGGCGTGAAAAGCTGGATCCATTCGCGGGCCACCTTCTGCACATAGCCTGACGGGTGCGGCCAGACCGCGCGTTTGAAGTAGTAGAGGCAGAATTCCCGGTAGGCGGCGGGATTTGAGACGAAATAGTGGTGCAGGAATTCGTCGGCGGGCCCCCAGAGCAGCCGGTTGGGCATGAAACGGAGGGTGACGTTCCAGCCCGGGCCTTCGCGATCGGCCCGGGCGAGTTCCTCGCCGATCAGTCCCGAGATCCCCGCGAGGAGGTCGTGAGGGTAGCGCGTGAAGCCCGGATCGTCGCGATCGCGCATCAGTTCGGGCAGCACCAGCCGCGCGTGCATGTAGAACAGATGCTTCGGGATGAAGGCGCGGTTCCATTCGTTGGCCCGGCTGATCCGGTATTGCGGGAAAAACAGGAAAATCGCCGCCAGCAGGACGGGAACGAGAAAGGCCGGAAGCACGCGGACGACCGGAAGGCGGAGCGAGCGGAAGCCGGCGGCCGCGAGCAGGAAGGCGATCGGCACGCACGGACCGAACCGGGGATTCCAGGCGTAGGTGAAAAGGCTGCTTCCGATGAGGAGGGCGGCCCAGAGCGTGACGGATCCGGCCGGGGCCCTTTCGCGGACAAGGACGAGGAAACGGCTCGCGGCAAAAATGACGGCGGCGAGACAGCAGGACGACGTCGCCTCGAGCATGATCGCCTGTTCGAAATAGCGCATGGTGCCGTGATCGAGCAGCAGGTGGCTGAGCACCAGCAGGCCGAGGAGGTCGTGCAGCACGATTCCGGGAAGCCGGTAGCGCATGACGCGCTTCAACTGCATCCACGCGGCGCAGCCCAGCGCGGCGGTCGCGAGCCCGCCCAGTTTCTGGAGAAAAATGGCGGCTGGAAATCCGCCAAGATGCTCCATGCAGAGCTTGAGAAAAAGCGTGTACGGAAAAGTGCGCGGTCCGGCCTCGGAAAGATCGCCGGTGAGGGCCGGGCTGAGGAAAAGAAAGCTGTCCGGCGTCGTGATGGCGACCAGACTGTCTGCCCAGCGCCGCCAGGCACCGAAGGCGAACAGTCCCGCGGCGATCAGCGTGAAGGCGATGCGCCAGGTCCGTTCGGCTTTGCCGGCGGCAGGACCGGAATCGGGAGCGAAGGGTAAATGCATCGAAGGCGTGGGCGTGCGTCGGCGAACGCGGGAGGATTTTCCGCGGCGATCAATCGCTCGCCCGGGACGAAGGCTCGTCATGGGTGGTGAGAGCCGGCGCTGGCCATCCGCAGCACCGGCCCAATCCGATGGCGAGGAGCACGCAGCTCATGAGGCCCAGGTCGGCGGTCACAAAGGCCGACAGGGTCCGAAGTCCCTGGACGGCGCGGCCTCCGCAGGTCGTGGTGACAAAGGCGAGCGGCGCCAATTGCGCCATGAGGAACAGGCTGGAACCGAAGAACGCGAGGCCGAGCGCCCGGCCGGACAGGTCGCGGGGGCGCGGCCAGAGGAGAAAGGCGGAAGCGGCGCCGACGATCAGCCAGAGCGGAAAGAAGCAGCGGTTTACCCAGAGCCCGAGCTGATTGAGGGGAAAGGGCGTGTGAAAAACCGCCTTGGTCTCCGCGCTGCCACCCAGCTGGGCCTGGTAGGCCGCAAACGCCGGCCGGGTTTCATCGCGCGCCCGCCCGACATAGAGCCCGGAATTGGCGCGGCCCCATGCCAGGCCGGCGGCGACGGGCAGATCGTCCCACGAGTCGTCGAGCATCGGTCCGCCGGGCCGGAACAGATAGGCCCATTCGTACAGCACTTTTTTCGCGTAAGCCAATGGGTGATGCGTGAGCGCGCGCCGGAAATAGTAACGGCAGAATTCGTTGTAGCGGTCGGGTGAGCCCTGGGCGTAGGCGCGCAGCAGGTCGCTGGCTTCTCCCCAGAGGAGGCGATTGGGATCGTAAAGGAGCGTGTAGTTCCCTCCCGGCCCGTCGCGCGCCGCCCGGGCGAATTCGGCCTCGATGGCGGCGCTGAACCGCTGCATGAATGCCCGATCGTACCGGGTGAAGCCAGGATCGTCGCGGTCGCGCTGGATCTCCGGCAGCGTGAGCCGGGCGTGCATGAAGAGAAGATGCATCGACACAAAGGTGCGGTTCCAAGGGTTGTGGCGGTCGAGCTCACGCTGGGGCAGGATGAGCAGGGGCACCGCCAGGACCACCGGGAGGCCAAGCGCCACCGCGCTCCGTCCCAGGCCCGTGCGGGAAACGCGCAGGCTGATCACCGCCAGGAGGACGGAAAGCACCACGATGGGGCTGAAGCGCGGATTGAGCGCGTTGGCGAACAGGCTCAGTCCCACCAAGGCTCCGGCCCACCATGGAACCTGGCGCCGGGTGCCGGGCCGGGCCAGCGCCACCCCGAGCCCTCCCGCCGCGAAAACCACCGCGGCCAGGGCGAAGGTGGAGAGGGACTCCAGCATGATCGACAGTTCGAAATAGCGCGTCGAAGCCCACGAAAGGAGCATCATGGCGAGCAACAGGAGGCCCAGGGTGTCGTGCAGGACGACGCCCCATGACCGATAACCGATCACGCCCTTCAGCTTCATCCAGGTGGCGAACGTCAGCGCCCCCGCGAGCAGGCCCAGGAATTTTTGCAGGGCGACCACCGCCACCAGTCCGCCCAGGTGCTCCACGCAGAGCTTCAGGAAGAGCGGATAGACGAAGGTCCGCCAGGCCACCTGGTTCAGGTCCCCGGTCAAGGCCCCTTGGAGGTATTCAAAGGAATCGGAGGTGGTGATGGCCGCAAAGCCGTCGGTCCAGCGGAGCCACGCTCCATAACCGAAAAGCGCCGTCACGAGCACGGGCAGACCGACCCTCCAGATTCTGGGCGAAACAGCCGGCTGGGCGGCGGAGTCAGGAAACGCCATGGCGGGTCAGCGCGGGAGTCTCAGACAAATTTCAGCTTCCGCGCGGCGAAGACCACCATGCGCAGCAGCAGCCAGCCATGTTTCCAGCGCTGGATATTGGTCGTGCCGTAGGTGCGCTCGCGATAGCGGATGGGAACGTCGGCGATCTTCAGGTTGATCTTGGCCGCGCCGAAGAGGAGGTCGAAGTCGCCGAAGGGATCGAAGTCGCCGAAGTAGGCGCGGTTGGCGGCGATCTTTTCGTAGTGCTCCCGGCTGAGCGCCTTTGTGCCGCACAGGGTGTCCTTCACCGGCTGTCCGAGAAGCCAGGTGAAGATGAGGCCAAAGGTCTTGTTCGCGCAGAGGTTGAGGAACTGCATCGCCTGTTCGTCCATCGGATAGACGAGCCGGCAGCCGTTGACGAATTCCGCCTGCTCGCGGGCGAGCACGTCGTAGAACTTGGGCAGCTCCTCCGGGGGCATGGTCAGGTCTGCGTCCAGGATCATCAGGATGTCCCCGGTGGCCGCGGCGAAGCCGAGGCGGACGGCGTCGCCCTTGCCGCGGCCGGTTTGCTGCATGATCTTGATGCGGCGCTCCGGAAACTCACGCTCCACGCGCTGGATTTCCTCCCAGGTCTGGTCCCGGGAATGGCCTTCGACGAAGATCAGCTCCGTGCCGGAGCCGAGCTCTGGCGTTCGGCGCACCGCTGCCTCGATGTTGCCCGCCTCGTTGCGGGCGGGGATGATCACCGACACGGAACGGCGGGCGGGAGGGGGGCTGGCGCGCGGGCTGGCCACGCAGAAGACCGTGAGGCACAGCTGCCGCAGGAGCGGCAGCGGCGCGAGCCAGCGGTTGCAGGCGGTTTCGAGGCCGGCGCATTTCACCGGCAGGAGGATCCGGGGCTGCACGAGGAGGGATTCCCAGTCGGAGAGGCGGAGCAGGTTGAGCACGTCCGCGGTCGCCAGCCAGTTGCTTTGCGGTTGTGGCGACTTGATCCCCAGCCACCGCGCCAGCGTGAGAACCGGGCGCCAGAGGGAGGAGTGAACATTCAGCATCAGGCGCGTCCCGGGGTGCGACACCGCCTGCAGGCGCTGCAGAAGCTGCTGCGCGTCGGCGGCGAGGTTCAGGGTTTCTGAAATGACGATGCAGTCGAAGGTGCCCGTCAGCTCCAGGTTCTCGCCGGCCTGGACATGAAAGGTCGCGTCGGGCAGCCGCCGGCGGGCGGCGTCAATCTGTCGGCTGGAGAGATCGACGCCGGTCCGATGCCGGGCGTGCAATTGCGCCAGCAGCTCGCCCGAGCCGCAGCCGATTTCGAGCACGCGGGCATCGGGCGGGATCAGCAGATTGTAGTAGTGCGCCAGCAACGTGCGATAGCTCCGGGAGGCCCAGTTGGCCTCCGTGGGCGCGTTTTCGTAGAACGCTCCGACCTGCTCGAGGTGAGCCTGCGTCAAATGAGAGCCAGCGGCGCGCATGGGTGCCGGTTGCTACCGGTAATACTCGCGGTACCAGTGGACGAATCGCTCCACGCCGGTGGAGAGCGGCGTGGTGGGCTCGAATCCGATCGCCCTGGAAAGGTCCGTGACGTCCGCACAGGTCACCGGCACCTCGGTGGGTGGCGCAGGCAGGAACCGCTTTACGGCCTTGTGCCCGAGCCTCTTCTCGAGCGTCGCAATCACCTCGATCAGCTCCACCGGGGAATGATTGCCGATATTGTAGAGCCGGTAGGGGGCGGCGCTGGTGGCGGGATCGGGCGCCGTCGCGGTCCACGCCGGATCGGCCGCGGCCGGTTGCGCCAGCACGCGTACGACGCCCTCGATCACGTCATCGATGTAGGTGAAATCGCGCTTCATCTTCCCGTCGGCGTAGACGTCGATGGGCTGGCCGGCAAGGATCGCCCGGGTGAAGCTGAACAGCGCCATGTCCGGCCGGCCCCACGGGCCGTAGACCGTGAAGAACCGCAGGCCGGTGGTGGGAATCCGGAAGAGGTGGCTGTAGCTGTGGGCCATCAGCTCGTTCGCCTTCTTCGTTGCGGCGTAGAGGCTGATTGGATGGTCCACGTTGTGGTGGGCGGAAAACGGCAGCTGGCGGTTGAGCCCGTAGACCGAGCTGGACGAGGCGTAGACCAGGTGCTCCACGCTGTGGGCCCGGCAGCCCTCGAGCACATGGAGGAAACCCGTGAGATTGCTGCTGGCGTAGGCGCCGGGATTCTGGAGCGAATACCGGACCCCCGCCTGGGCGGCGAGATGGGCCACCCGGCGCGGACGGTGCTTGGCGAAAAGCCCGGCGATCGCGGCGGCGTCGGCGAGGTCGGCCTGCAGGAACGCAAAGCCCGGCTGATCCAGCAGCTTCAGCCGGGCGCGCTTCAGGCCGACGTCGTAATAGTCGTTGAGGTTGTCGACGCCGACGACCTGCTCGCCGTCCCGCAGGAGGCGCGAGGCGAGATGAAAACCGATGAAGCCAGCGCAGCCGGTGACGAGGATCATGCAGCGGAAGGAAGCAGGTCAAATCCCACGCCCCAAAAGCTCAAGATAACTTTGCGCCACGCGCGTCCAGGAGAAGTCCGCCTCCGCGCGCCGCCGCCCATTTTCGCCGAGCCGCCGGGCGCGGGCCGGATCGCGGCGCAGCGCCTGGAGGCCGCGCGTCAGGGCGCCGCCGTCCCCGAGGGCAAAGAGCAGGCCGGTCTCGTCCGGGCGGACCAGCGTGCTGTTGCCCGGGACGTCGCTGGCCACGACCGGGCGGGCGCACGCCATTGCCTCGAGCACGACATTCGGCATGCCTTCGTAGAGGGATGGATTCACGACCACGTCGGCCTGTTGGTAGAGCCGCACGAGGTCGCCCTTGTCCTGCTGCCAGCCTCGCCAGGAGACGATCGGCGCCACGCCCAGGCGTTCGGCCGTGCGGACGAGCGCCGCCCGCTCCTCGCCGTCTCCGACGATGGCAAAACGCCAGCCGCCCGGCTCCGCGGCCTGCAGCCGGGCGAGTTGCTCGAGAAAGAACGGGAGGTTCTTCTGGCGATGCAGCCGGCCGACAAAGAGGATCTCGGTCGGGCCGCCCGCCCGCCGGGATGGCGAGGCCGGACGGAAAAAGTCGGTGTCCACGCCGTTGTACACCACCTCAACCGGAAAAGGATCCGCCCGGCGCGACAGCGCGGCGAGTCCCGGGTCGTTGGCGACGATGGCCCTGGCGCTGCGGAGGATGCTCCGGCGGAGCGGCGTCAGCAGGCGGTGCTGCCAGGAAATCTCGGGGACGAGTCCCGGCACGTCACCTCCGCGAAGGGAAACGACATAGGGTAGGCGCAGCCGGCGATGGAGGCGCAGCGCGACGGGGCCGCAGGGCAGCGTGAAGAAGACGATCACGGCGTCGGTCCGGTGCCGTCGGGCCACCTCGGGCGCCGCGGCGAGCGCGGCTCGGACGAAGGAAAACATCTCGCGAGCGCTGGCCCGGTTGGCCGCGCGGCGCGGCACCGCGAGACGGTGCACGGAGACACCCTGGTCGCTGCAGATTCCCTGCTGATTGCCCCAGGCGGAGGTGAGGACGGCGGTGGGGTGTCCGAGGCGATGCAGGGCCCGGGACAGGAACATCGTGGCGTTGCCCGCGCCGCCTCCGAGGGGCGGGTATTCGTAGTTGATCAGGAGCAGATTCACCGGGCGATGCCGCCGAACTTCCACGAGTTGCCGTTGCGGAAAATCAGGTAGGTGCTGCCCGGCTGCACCCGCGGATGGTCGCGCAGCCAGCCCTCGATGGTCGCGCGGTCGAGATAGACCGTTTGCGGAGTGACAAGCTGGTCGAAGGCGACGTGGCGGAAAAAGCTGAAGTCGCGCTCGGCGATCCAGAGACTGTATTCGAACAGCGGCAGGCGACGGAGCCAGCGCCAGTGGCGGAACCGGTGGAGGAACTTGGCGTAGCCGAAGTAGGGGATGCTGAGGGGCGTGGCCACGGCGTATTTGGTGAACCACCAGGGCAGGTGGGAGACGACGCGCCGGATCGGATCGACGATCCAGATGATGACGGCGTTGCCCTCGCGGGCATAGACCCAGCAATGAAAGCGTCCGCCCGCGCGGGTGTTGGCGAGCACCGAGTCGAAGCCCGTGCGCGGCTGCTGGAGGTGGTGCAGCACGCCGATGCTGTAGACGAGATCGCGGGGCGCGCCGCGATAGGTCGTCAAATCGCCCTGGTTCACCACCCAGCGGGGATTTTTCTGCGCGGCGAGATTGCGCCGCGCGGACAGGACCGAGTCGCCGAGATCGACGCCCTCGAGCGCGGCGGGCTCCCAGCCGGCCATGTGGAAAAGGAGACTGCCGTTGCCGCAGCCCAGCTCCAGCACGGCGCGGCCTTCCGCATCCGCGCGCGTGAGCGGGGCGAACCACTCCGCGAATTGCTCCGGGGTGTACACCGAGCCCGCGGGCAGGTTGTTCCAGGACGTTGCAAAGGCGTCCGCGGTCTTGAGGTCGTCAGCCATGAGGAGAGGAAAGCGTGCCGGAGCGACTCCAAGCCTGGAAAATCCAGGTGTTCCAGAGAAGCGCGCGCTCATCCGCCCGCCCGGCCTGATGAGCCGCCACCCGGGAAGCCAGGAAGCCCGCGTCCAGCGCGGGAGGCGGCGCGGCGAGATCGAGCGCGAGCCGGCCCTCCTTGAACCAGGCGCCGATCGGGACGCCGAAGCCCTTTTTCTTCCGATGAAGGACGTCGGGGGGCAGCAGCGGCGCGAGGGCCTGCTTGAGGATGTATTTGGTCTGGCCCGAACGATATTTCCAGGCCGAGGGAATCCGTCGGACGAAGTCGATGAAGTCGAGGTCGAGAAAGGGCGCCCGCGCCTCCAGCCCGTGCATCATGGTGGCGCGATCCACCTTCGTGAGAATGTCGTCCTGCAGGTAGAGCTTGGTGTAGAACTGAAGGGTGCGATCGATCAGGTCGGGCTGGGCACAACCTTCCCACGCGGCGATGGCCTCGGAAAAAATCTCGTCGAGGTCCGCCGGCTCGTGGAAGAGGTCGGCCAGCTCGTCCGCGCCGACCGGGGCCATCCAGACTGGGAGCCAGAGCCGCGGGGGATGAGACAGGCCCCGGAGCGTCCGCTTGAGCCTGAAGTCGAGGCTCATGTTGCGGTGCGACACCGGCAGGCGCGCGGCGAGCAGGCGGACGGCCTGGTGAACCGGCCGCGGCACGAATTTCGCGTAGAGCTCGGCCTTGCGGAGCGCGACGAAGGGATCGTAGCCGGCGAAGAGCTCGTCGCCTGCGTCCCCGCCGAGCGCGACCTTGACGTGCCGGCGGGTGAATTCGCTGAGCAGGTAGGTCGGCAGCAACGAACTGTCGCCCATGGGCTCGTCCAGCTGCGCCGCGATGCGCGGCAGGAGCGCGTGCGCCTTGGCGATCGACAGGATCTCGACGTGGTGGTCGGTCCCGAAAAGCTCCGCCACCCGCCGGGCATGGGCTGACTCGTCGAAGCTCGCCTCCTCGAAACCGATGCTGAAGGTCTGCAGCCGGCCAGCGGGCACGTGGCGGGCGGCGAGCGCGGTCACGGCGGAGGAGTCGATGCCGCCGCTGAGGAAGACGCCGACCGGGACGTCCGCGACCAGCCGGCGCCGCACCGCCGTGTCGAGACGGCTCCGCAGCTCTTCGCCCCAGGCGCGTTCCGGATCGGCGGGGATTTCCCACCCGGTATAAGGCTCGAGCACGAAGTCCCAGTATTTCTCCACGCGGACGGCGAGCGTGCCGGTGTCCACCCAGAGCGAATGGCCGCCCGGCAGCTTGAAAACATTTTCGAGGATCGTGTGCGGCGCGGGAATGTAGCCGTAGCCGAAATATTTTTTCAGCGCGCGCCGCGACAGGCGGGAGCGCACGGCGGGGTGAAGCCGGAGCGCGGAAAGCTCGGAGGCAAAGGCGAACGCGCCGTTCTGGACCGTGTAGTAAAAGGGCTTCTTGCCGAAGCGATCCCGGCTGCCGAAGAGTTTTCCGGCGGCACGATCGTAGATCACAAATGCCCACATGCCGTTGAGGCGCCTTGGCAGGTCGGCTCCCCATTCGCGGAAACCATTGAGGAGGACCTCGGTGTCCGAATGGTCAGTGAGAAACCGATGTCCGCGGGCCATCAGCTGCGTCCGCAATTCGGCGAAGTTGTAGATCTCGCCGTTGAAGACGATGACGAGGCCGGCATCGGCGCTGACCATCGGCTGCGCCCCGCCGGCGAGGTCGAGGATGGAAAGCCGTCGATGGCCGAAATGGACGCCGCGGGTGGGGTCGGCCCAGTAGCCGGCGGCGTCGGGTCCGCGGTGCGCGAGCGCATCGGTCATGCGCCGCAGATCGGAGTCGGCGCCCTCGCCGACAAAGCCGGTGATGCCGCACATGATCAGGAACCGGCCGGCTTCGGCGGGCGCGGCGCCGCTGCCGGCATCGGCGCGGCGAGCACGGAAGGCGCGGCGAGGCTCATTTTCCGAATGGCGGCCGGGAGGCCTCTAGGCGATCCCCGGCCCGGCGGGCGGGTCCCTCGAGATTGTCGCGCGAGGCGACGACGTAGGTGGGCTTGCCCTGGGACTCGTGGTAGATGCGGATGCTAAGCTCGGCCAACAGCCCGAGGAGGAAGCAGATCGCGCCCGTGAAAAACATGGTGATGGCAATGAGCGGCAGCGGGGTCTGGATGAAGGATTTTTCGCCGAAGAGCTTGTAGAGCAAGGCGGCCAGCCCGGCCAGGCCGCCGATGGCCCAGCTGAAGAGCCCGCAGAGACCGAAGACGTAGATGGGTTTTTGCGCGTAGCGATGGAGGAACAGCACCACGCCCAGGTCGAGGACCACCTTCACCACGCGCTCAAGACCGTAGTTCGATGCGCCATGGACGCGGGGATGGTGCGTCACCGGCACCTCGGCGATACGCGCTCCATTCCAATACGCGTACACCGGGATGAAGCGGTGCATCTCGCCGTAGAGAGCGATGCCCTCGAGGATCTCTCGGCGGTAGGCCTTCAACGAACAGCCGTAGTCGTGAAGATGAACTCCGGTCGTGCGTGAGATGAGGCCGTTGGCGACGCGGCTGAGGAAATTCCGCTTGATCGGATGGTCCTGGCGGTCCTTGCGCCAGCCCGAGACCAGGTCGTAGCCCTCGTCGAGCTTGGCAAGCAGCCGGCCGATGTCAGCCGGGTCGTTCTGCAGGTCGCCGTCCATCGCGACGATGATTTCTCCGCGCGCGTGGATGAAGCCGGCCTGCATCGCGGCGGTCTGGCCGCAGTTGCGGCGGAAATGGATCGCTTTGAGCCGCGTGTCGGCCGCGCAGATCTCCCGCAGACGCGCGCTGGTGGCGTCGGTGCTGCCGTCGTTGATGAAGATGACCTCGTATTCGCGCGCGAGGGTTCCGAGGGCGGAGGTGAGCTTCTGGGCGAGGAGAGGGATGTTCTGCTCCTCGTTGCGCAGGGGGATGACGACCGAGATCATGCGGCGGACGTTCGGAGAATTTCCTCAAGTTGCACACGACGCGAGTTTTCCCGCAGGGAGAGCGACGCGGCCTGCAGCGCGGCCACGACCGCGCGGCCGCCGGCGGCGTCGGCCCGGGGCGGCCGGCGGTCGCGGATCGCCTCGATGAAATCGCGGGCCGCGGCGGCCAGCGGCTCGGTCGGCGGCAGCTTCGGGCGCTGGATCTCGCCCGAACGGTAGACCAGGCGTGCAGTGCCCGGCTGGTCGAACGGCAGGGCGACGTGGTCGCGGCCGGGCGCGTCGATGCCCTTGTCGTAGATGGCCAGCTTGTCGTCGGCGACATCGTCGTAAACCACCATCCGGCGGCTGCCGACGAGCGTGACCTTCCGCACCTTCTGCGGATCCAGCCAGCTCACCTGCAGGCTGGCCCGGATGCCGCCGGGGTATTCAAAGGTGGCGAAGACGACGTCCTCGATTCCCGGCTGGAGAAAATCGGCGCCCTGGGCGGTGACGGCGACCGGAGCGGCGCCGAGCAGGAAATTGAAGATGCTGATGTCGTGCGGCGCGAGATTCCAGAGCGCGTTCACGTCCGCCCGCACCACGCCGAGGTTCAGGCGTTGCGCATAGAGATAATAAATGCGGCCGAGGTCTCCACGGTCGATGATTTCCTTCAGCGCGAGGACCGCCGGGTTGTAGAGGAAGGTGTGCCCGACCATGAGCGTCAGTTTCCGGGCCCGCGCGAGCGCGTCGATCCGGTCCACCTCGCCAATGGCGAGGGCGAGAGGCTTCTCGACGAAAACGTGGCGCCCGCTCTCGAGCGCGCGCCGGGCCAGCTCCGCATGTGTGGCCGCGGGCGTGGCGAGGACGACAGCCTGCACGGCGGGATCGTCCAGCGCCGTTTCCAGGCGGTCCACGGCCTCGACCTTGGGATAATTGGCGCGAACGTAGGCCCGGCGCTCGGCGCTTGCCTCGACGACGTATTTGACGCGGGCCTCCGGCAGCGCGGAGAAATTGCGCAGCAGGTTGGGTCCCCAGTAACCGCAGCCGATTTGGGCGAGGGTGATCATCGCGCCTTACTCCGCGGGCAGCAGCTCGAAGTCGTGCGGGATCAGGAGCTGCTGCTCGAAGGCCGGCTGGTTCGGGGCCAGATGCACGGAAAACGAAAGGGCGAGGTCCGCCCAGTCGATCGTGCTTTTTTCCGCATCCGCCGCCCGGCGGCCGGTGAGGGAGACCGAGATCGAGTAGATGCCCGGCCGCACCGGCAGCGTGGTGTGAAAGACCATCACGGCGCGGGAGCCAGCGGCCTGCCGCGGCAGCCGGATGCCCTCGATCCGGGTGTTCGTTCCGGTGAGATTGATGCCGGTGTCCGTCCGGCAGAAGTAGCCGACGACCAGATCCTCCACGTCCTCGTGGAATTCGCAGAAGAACTTGAGGAGGACGCTCTGTCCGTGGACGAACTCGGTCCGGTCCTGCCCGGCCGTGTCCTCCAGCCGCACGCGCACGACCCGGGCGGCCCCATTTCCGAAGCGGGTGGTCTTGCAGCGCTTCTCGAGCTCGGGATCGGCGGAGAACTCGATCTTGCCGGCGCCGTGCGCGACGGGGGGCTTGGCCGTGCCGGCCGCCGGCGCGGCGGGAGCGTGGCTGAGCCGCTGCACGTCGGCGCTCTGCTTCTCGCGGATCAGCTGGTTGTAGCGGTTCACGACCTCCTCCGCCTCGCCGAGCATCAGCGGGCTTCCCTTGTCGAGCAGCAGGGCGCGGCTGCAGAGGCTCGTGACGGTGGCGGCGGAGTGGCTGACGAACAGGATCGTGACGCCGCGCGCCTTCAGCTCGTTGAGCCGGTGAAAGCACTTGTTGACGAAATAATTGTCCCCCACGGCGAGCGCCTCGTCCACGATGAGCACCTGGGGCTCGACGCAGACGGAGATCGCGAAGGCAAGGCGCATGACCATGCCGCTCGAGTAGGTGCGCACGGGCTGGTGGATGAAGTCGCCGATGTCGGCGAACTCCGCGATCTGGTCGAAGCGGTCGCGGATCTCCCGGTCCGACAGGCCGAGGATGGAGCCGTTCAGGAACACGTTCTCCACGCCGGTGAAGTTGGGATCGAAGCCGGACCCAAGCTCGAGCAGCGCGGCGATGCGGCCGCGGACCTCCACGTCTCCGCTCGTGGGCGTCAACGTGCCGGCGATGAGCTGGAGCAGCGTGGACTTGCCGGCTCCGTTGTGGCCGACGATCCCGAACGTCTCGCCGCGGGCCACCTCGAAGGAGCAGTCCTGCAGCGCGTGGAAATCCCGGTAATAGCCGCGGGAGCGGGCCATCAGCCGTTCGCGGCCGGCGAAGCCGGGAGGCAGGAGGCGCGAGAGGGTTTCGCAGAGCGGCGCCTTGAGGCGGGCCGCGGGCTCGTTCCAGATGCGGTAGGACTTGGAGAGATGGGAAACCCGGATGGCGATCTCGCTGGCGGCGGGCGGGGCGGGAGAGGGGCTGGTCGCAATGCTGCGGGTGGAGACCATTTAGGGAAAAAGACAATAGCGCCGGAAGGGCGGGGTCACGGTCAATTTTGACGCGCGCCGCCGCCGTTGTCCGCCACGCTTACTTGCCGGTGGCGCCCGATTCCAGGATGGATCCGTTCCAGCCGACGGCCCAGAAACTGTGGCGCGCGAACGCCACCGCCCGCAGCAGATGGGTCACGCCCGAGGGACGCGTCTTCCAGGTGACGCCATCTGGAGAAGTCAGGATGACACCGTAGGCTCCCACCGCGACGAACAGGCCGTTGCCGTAGGTCACACCCATCAGCGATCGCGTGGTGCCGGAATCCCGCGCCGTCCATTTCACGGCGTCGGGGGACGTGAGGACGAGGCCGTTTTCGCCCACGACGACAAAGTTCTTCCGGTCGGTGGCCACCGCGTAGAGCGAGCTGTTCGTCCCCGACGACTCCGGAACCCACAGGCTGGCGTTGTCCGACTTGAGGACGACGCCGTTGGCGCCGACGCCGACGAACATCTGGCTGAAATACGCGACGCCATAGAGGCTTTCGAGCGTGCCCGAAGCCTTGGCCGACCAGAGTCCGCTGCGTCCCGACGTCACGACGGCGCCGCCTTCGCCGAGCACGGCGAACACGCTGTCGGTGTAGGTGATCGCGAAAAGCGGCACGGCGAGCGTGGAATCGCGGGCGACCCAACTTTCGCCGCCGCGGGAGGTGATGACGGTGCCGCGCGCGCCCACCGCGTAGAAGCTATGGTTCGCCGTGGTGACGGCGTAGAGCGGATGCTGGGTGCCCGAATCCACCGTGTGCCAGGAGGCGTCGCCATCCTTGCGCAGCAGGATCTTGCCGGCGCTGCCTCCGACGATCACGAGCGTCCCGCCCTCGTAGACGACCCCGTTGTAGTTGTCGCCCTTGAAACTCTCCCTGGGTGTCGGGCCGCGCCAGGTCCATTCGTCCAGCGGATCGGCGGCGACACGGACCGCGCCAATCAGGGCCACGGCGATGGCCAGGGGCCGCATCACGCGAAGGAGAAGTGAAGGCGACATCGGGATCAGAACGCGACGTAGATGAACGGCTGCACGGGCAGGCTGAGCCGGAAAAGGAGGTAATGGAGCAGGACGCCCACCGCGAGGCCGACCACGAGGGAGCACCCGTGGCGGACGACCGGCGAATTCAGCAGGGGTTCGAGGCGGTTCATGGCGTGAGATAACCGAGAGACCGGGACATTTCGCGCACCTTGGCGGCCACGGAGGTGGCGAGCTTGGCTCCGCCGCTGGAGGTGAGATGGGTGCGATCGCCGTAGTCGCCGATCGTGTAGTCCCGTCCGTAGTCCATCGACTCGTAGCCGCCGGCCTTCCACATGTCGACGGCGTGGAGATAGGCGAGGTTGTCCCGCTCCTGCTCGTCGGGCGTGAGCATCCGGACGTAAAACGGGCTGCTGCGACTCAACAGGATCAAGGTGCGTTTTTTCAGCTCCTCGGGCATGATGCCCTTGATGCCCGCGTTGAACTGGTCCCAGAGCGGCGCATACAGCACCCAGTGCCCCGTGGCGTCCTTTTGCTCGTGAAAGCCGGTCGCATCGACGATGCCGTAGGTGAATTCGCTGCAGCCGCGCACATTGACCAGTTCCGCGGCGAGGTTGGCCGGAATATAACGGTCGTCGATCGAGTACTTCAACCGGTCGGGTTCGGGATCCGCGTAGGTGCGACGCGGCTGGAGAAACTGGGTTGGTCCGGGCATGTAGAATCCCCAGACCGTATTGACCCACTTATAGGTCACGAGATTCCAAAAGTCCTGGAAGTAAAACCAGCGATCGAGCCACTCGCGCGCGCGCAGCTCCAGCAGGCTGTCGCCGCCGCCGGGCGGGGGATTTCTGATCAGGGGATTCTGGTTGCTGGCGATGATGGCGGCGTTGCGGGCGGGATCGTCGACGAGCAGGCCCTTGCTCCGAGCCTCCCAGAACATGAAACGGTAGGTGCCGCTGCCGTCCGGCGGCGGCGGCTGGGCGGGGGCGGCATTCGCGATGTAGATCTGCCGGGGGAACTCGTTGCGCAGCGCTTCGGCGACGACCGCCGCGCCGTCCGTGATATTGGAGGAATCAAACGCGAAGTTGATGACGCAGTAGCCCGCCCCGAGTCGGTCCTGCAGGGCCTGGGTCCAGATGCTTCCCGCCGGCTGGCCGACGCCGCGCAGGATCGAGTTCCCGCCGACCATGACCAGGATCTGGCCCGGCTTCATCCGCATCCGCACGTGGGACATCATTTCACCGACGGTCGGATAATATTTGGTTTCCGGGGAAGTCCACTGCGTGAAACGGGCAAAATGAGAGAGGTGATTCTCCCGGGAAACCTCGCGACCAAGCAGGCAGAGCGTGACAAAACTGAGGACAACGCCGGCCAGCAGGGTCCATGGTGGCAGTGACAGCCGGAAGGAACGGTGGGGCTCGGAGACTTGCATAGCTCAGCGGACAAAGAGTTGCGTGGTCATGGCCCAGGCCTGGGACACCGGATAGAAGAAAATCAACCAGCCGATCCATGCAAACAGCTGCGTCGCGAGCCAGCAGGTCCGGCGGCGCGGCGCGAGGAAGGCCTGCAGCCGCGGTCCGATACCCGGCAGCTGCGCATAGCCCGCGCAGAGGGCGAGGCCGAGGCCGTGGTAGAGGCCCCAGATGACGAAATGCCAGGCCGGGCCGTGCCAGAGTCCGACGAGCGCGAACGCGATCAGGCCATTGAGGATGCGCCGGGCGGTGCCGTGCCGGTTGCCGCCGAGGGGAATATAGACGTAGTCGCGGATCCAGGAGCTGAGGGAGATGTGCCAGCGCTGCCAGAATTCCTGGATGCTCGTGGCGGCGTAGGGCCAGTTGAAGTTTTCCGGGAGGACGATGCCGAGCAGCCGCGCCACGCCGATGGCGATGTCGCTGTAGCCACTGAAATCGAGGAGGATCCGCAGGGCAATGAGGAGGAAGACCGTCCAGCGCGCCGAGAGGGCAAGGTGGGCGAACTGCGGGACGTAGTAGTCGATCGCCAGGGTCAGGTTGTCGGCGATGACGATTTTTTTCAGGAAGCCCATCGCGATCCGCCGCAGGCCGACCGAGACATCCTCCAGGCCGACCGACTGGGCGCCGGACTCGAGCGCGGGGACGAACTGCCCGTAGCGCTTGATGGGGCCGGCGACGAGCGAGGGAAAGAAGATGGCGAAGAGCAGGAAGCGAAGGGGATTCGTGATCGGCGCGGCGCCCTTGCGGACTTCGTAAAGGTAGTGGACGAACTCGAAGGCGAAGAAGCTCATGCCCAGCGGCGGCACGAAGAGGTAGAGTCCGCCGGCGGAAAGCGGGAGGCGCGGCAGCAGGTGCTTGGCCGAGGTCTCCAAACCCGGCCCCCACTGGGGATTGATCAGCCCGAGAGCATCGTTGGCAAAAAAGTGGAGGTACTTGTAGAAGCACAGCGCGAGCACGCTCAGCGTGATGCCGAGCGCGCGGGCGAGCCGGCTGCGGGTGAGCCCAAGCAGGTAGGTCACGATCCCGAGCGCGATGATCGGGAGCATGCCGGCCGGGCCGGCGAAGTGGTAATGGAAAACCACGCAGGCGACCCCGAGGAACCCGAGCCGCAGCCGGGCGTTCCGCAGGATCCAGTACATCGTCACCGTGATCCCGGCGAAGACGATGAACCAGTAGGTGTTGAAAATCCGGCCATAGTCCTCCGCGCTGGCCGGCTCGAAGGCGGCCCGGAGCGCGTTGAACCACTGTGGGGTGTCAGTCATGCCGGCGAAATGGAGAGGGAGACCGGGATCGGGAGTGCCGTCGGGAGCCGGTCACTTGCCGCCGACCTGGCGCTGCGTGCGTGAAATCGCCCGGCCTTCCTTCTGCATGGAGAAGTATTTGAACAGAATCTGGTCTGCGCCCCAGGAGGAGCCCTTCTGCAGCCGGTTGGGCGAGAGGAACCAGTCGAGCAGCACCTCGGCGCAGACCGCCGGGTCGCGGATATCCAGGTCGGGAATCGTCTTCGCCGTGAGGTAGAAAAGCTCCTTCCGGGAATTGAACAGCCCGCGCATGCGGCTGCGGACAAACTGGTCGTGCAATTGCGGGAAGGCCTCCATGCCCTCCGCCTTCAGCGTGTCGGCCTCCGCATAACGGGCGTTCTGCGCGAGCAGCTCGACCAATCTCAGCTCGCAGCGCGCGATGCCGTCGGGCCCGAGGCCCACCTCGCGGTGCAGCGTCTCATGGCCGGTCAGTTTTTCGTTGAGGCCGAGATATTCGTAATAGCCTCCGACGACTGCGACCAGCGCGGCCTGGTCGCGCCCGGCGAGGGCGCGGGCGGCGTCCAGCTGACCCTGCAGCGCCTTGAAGCCGGCAAATGCGGCCACCGCGGCCGGCGGGGCATCGGAGCCGAACTTTTCCTGATAGTAAGCCGCGACGTCGTAGCGGACGCCTTCGGACTTGGGCCTGGCCGGCTCGGCGCCGGCGGCGCGGGCGGCCTTGAGCGCATCCTCCTGCTTCTTCTTTTTCACCAGATCGAGGGAATCGCGGTAGATGTTGCTCTCGCGCTCGATCATCCCGAGCAGGATGCCCAGCTCGATCCGCTTGCCGGGGGCGGGAAAAGTCGTGACCACGTTCTCGAGTTCGGCGAGTTTCTGGCCACCCGCGGCCATGCCCTGTCCGTAGGCCGCGGCAAGCGTCGGCTGGACGTCGGGTTCGGCGCCCTGCACGAGGCTGAGGGCCATGTCCTGCTGGGCGCCGCGGGAGATGACCCGCACGATCGTCTCGGTCGCCAGGGTGTGGTTTTCCTCGGTGGTGGGGAAAATGAGCGCCTCGTCGGAGCGCACGAGGCGGCACAGGGTCTCCAGGATCAGCGCGAGGGCGGCGCGGGACTCGGGCGGGCTGGCCTCGGGGAGGTTGTAGAGATAGATCGCGCAGTTCACCACGCTCTCCGTCGCCTCCTTCATGTCGCCGAGCTGCGGGAGCACGGTGTCGCGGAAGTGCGCGATCGTGTAATCGCCGAGCTTGAGCTCCCCCGCCCGCAGTTTTTTCGCCATCTCGGTGTCGGGATAGGCGACCAGGATGCGGTCGATGTTCTTCATCGCCTGGTCGTAGTGGAAGTTGATGTACTCGTAGGAGTACGTGCCTTCCCCGATCTTGCGGACGAAGTCGTCCGCCCGCTGGTAGAGCGCCTTCGCCTCCGCCTCGTTCTCGGCGCGGGAGCGCTGCTGCTTGGCGCAACCGCCGGCCAGGGCGAAGGCGGCGGCCGACAGCGCGAGACCGATGACTTTGAGGCGGAAAAAGTGGGATTTGGGCATGACCGCGTTGGCGAGAAGACCTCCGGCGGAGGGCTAAAGCGCGATAACGCCAACCGCTCCGGGCAACCGCAATATTAAAGAACGTCCGCGAAGGACGAGCGGAGCGCGGCGAAGCTGGCGTAGCCCAGCAGGCAAATCACCGCGCTCCCGAGATAGAGCCAGCCGAGATGGCCGAGATTGATGGGATGGTTCCACAGCAGGGCGTCGCGCAGGAGATCGATGGAGTGCAGCACCGGGTTGAAGCGCAGGACGGCCCAGAGATCGGGATGCTCACGGATCCGGGCGCTGGAGAAAAAGACCGCGCTGACGTACATGAGCAGGATCGACGCGAACTGGGTCAGCTGGGTGAGATCGCGGAAGAACACGCCGAGCGCCGCGAGAAACCAGGCGAAGCCGGCGGAGAGCAGCACGATCGGCACGACGATCGCCGGCAGCCAGACGATCGAGGCGGGCAGCCCGCGGCCGAAGACGACCTGACCGAGCACGACCAGTGCGAGACTGATGGCAAAGTTGAAAAAGCACGCCCCGAGATTGGCCAAAGGCAGCACCTCGAGCGGGAAAACCACCTTCTTCACGAGGTTCGGATTGCCCACGATGACCGCCGGCGACTGGCAGATGACCTCGGAAAGGAAATGGAAGACGGTGAGGCCCACGAGCAGGGCCAGCGCCACGTCGACGGAGGTCTCGTTCGGCACGCCGAAGTGGTTCACGAAGATCTTGCCGAAGACGACGAAGTAGAGGCCGAGCATGAGCAGGGGGTTCAGCACCGCCCAGCCCAGCCCGAGGTAGCTGCCCTTGTGCTTGAGGCCGAAGTTCCGGAGCGTGAACTGCCAGAGGAGCTCCCGTTGCACGAAGAACTGGCGGAGGGGCGCGATCGGGTTGAGATGCGCGAGAAAACCGGGGGAGCCGCGGGCGGACATGCGAGGGCGAGAGTGAAAGTGGAAGTCGGCGTGGAAGTAAAGCCGACGAGAGGGTTCACCGCGAAACACACGAAAAAACACGAAAGCTTGGGAAGAAACCCACGGAACACTCCGAATACACCGAACGGAGGAGGCCTGAATTCCGTGCCCCACGTGTGTTCCGCGGGCCTCTTATTTCCGACGGCTGGATCGTTTCGTGCTTTTCGTGTGTTTCGTGGTGAAGAATCAGGATTTGAAAAAGGACCGGATTGCCCGGCAGACGTGCTCGATCTGCGCGGGTTCGTGGTGGGGACCGATGGGAAGACTCAGCACCTCGTCCGCCAGGCGCTCGGCGAGCGGGAAATCCCCGCGCTTCCAGCCGGCGCCGCGATACGCACGGGAAAGGTGCGGCGGGATCGGGTAGTGGACCTGGGTTCCGATTTCCTGCGCGGCGAGATGCCGCTGCAGCTCGGCCCGGCGGGCCGTGCGGACGACGAAGAGATGCCAGACCGGCTCCGCCCAGGGAGGCACGAAGGGCAGGGTCAGGTCGCCCACGCCGCGCAGCTGCTCGAGGTAAATCGCCGCGAGCCGCCGCCGGCGGGCATTCCATTCCGCCAGCCGCGGGAGCCGGACGCGCAAAAAGGCGGCCTGGAGTTCATCGAGGCGGGAATTGAGCCCGGCATACTCGTGCTCGTAGCGGACCTTGGAGCCGTAGTTGCGGAGGTAGCGGATCCTGTCGGCGAGGGCGTCGTCGCCGGTCGTCACCGCGCCGGCGTCGCCGAGGGCGCCGAGGTTCTTGCTGGGATAGAAGCTGATTCCCGCCGCGTGGCCCAGGCTCCCGCTGGCCTTGCCGTGGCAGAGGGCGCCGTGGGACTGGGCCGCGTCCTCGAGGACCAACAACCCGTGGCGCGCCGCGGCCGCGTGGATCGCCGGCATGTCCGCGGTCTGCCCGTAGAGATGGATGGGAAGGACGGCCCGGGTGCGCGGGGTGACAAGCGCCCCGATCCGGGCCGGGTCAAGGTTGTAGGTGCGCTCGTCGCATTCGCATGGCACGGGCCGGGCGCCGGAGTGGGTTACGGCGAGCCAGGTGGCGATGTAGCCGTGCGCCGGCACGATGACCTCATCACCCGGGCCGACGCCCCACGCCATCAAAACGAGCTGCAGCGCTTCGAGTCCGTTGGCGACGCCGAGGCAGTGCGGGGCGCCGACGGACTGCGCATATTCGGCCTCGAACGCCTCCAGCTCCCGTCCGAGCAGGAACCAGCCGGAGTCCATGACCCGGCGGTACGCGGCGTCGAGGTCCGCGCGCAGCTCGTCGGCGGCGGGCTTGAGGTCGAGCAGTGGGACTTTCATGGCGTGCCGGAGGGAGACAGCAGAATTTCCGGGGAGAGGCGGGTCCGAAATTGTCCGGCGCACCTTCCTTGGCAAGAGAGTCTTCCCTTCCAGCATCGTCCCGACGCGACGTATCCGGCAAAAATTCTGCAACCGCGCCCGGCCGGCCCGGTCAGATTGGGCGCCCCGGGTTTATGGGGTTGCAATCGCTTGGAAAATCCCGCGGGCTCGCGGCTGAATTTCCTCCTCGAATTTGTCTGTGATTTTTCACCTGCGGCCATCCTGTTCGCTTTGTCTCCAGCGTCTTGTGGCGATGCTTGTGCTGGTCCTGCCGTTCGCCTTGGGCGCCCAGCCGGCCGGCAATGTCGCCGGGACGCTCCCGGAGGATTATTTGCCGCAGCTGAGGGCCATCATCGCGACTGCCCTGAAGCAGTCGCCCACGATGATGCAGCAGAACATCAATCTCTCGCTGGCGGAGGCCGCCCGCTACGGCGCCGACTCCGTCCTGTGGCCAAGCGTCAGCGGCGGCGCCTCGTATGGCTTCAGCAATGCGCACGTGTCGTCGGACGGCATCACGGGACCGAGTAGCAGCAGCAGTGGCATCAGTTACAGCGTTGGGCTCGGACAGCCTATTTTCGCATGGGGCGCGCTGAAGGCGTCCTCGGACATCGCGAAGCTCGATCAGCAGATCAAGCAGCGGCAGTTTGCCATCGCGTACCGCGGCCTCGCAAACTCGCTGCGGTCGCAGTACCTGGGCCTTGTCGCGAAGAAGATTGGCCTGCGCAACAGTCGTGCCCAGGTCAAATTGCTCGAGGTGGGAATGGCGAACCAAGAGGCGATGCTCAAGGAAGGCTCCGTCTCAAGCGGCGACATCATCCTGCCGCGCCTGGCGCTGGACGAGGCGCGGCTGAATTTGGAACGCGCAGAAATTGACCTCAACTACAGCCGGAACATCTACCGCCGGCTCGCCGGCCTTGACGAACTGGCGGAGGAATCAATCCCCGACACGCTGCCGCCTGTCACCTTCACGGAGGCACTGGCCGACTCCCTGCTGCAATCCCTGGTGCAAGACGGCGCAAGGAACACCCTGCAGGCGCAGGTCGATCAGATGGTGGTCAAGCAGCAGGACCTGAACTACAAGATCGCCAAGACCAGCCTTTATCCCAAATTCTCCCTCGGCGCAGGCTACGCGATCAGCAACGCCCAGTCGGTCAGCGGCAACTCCGTCTCGCAATCCTTCGTCACCTCGTACAGCTACAGTTTCAGCGGTGGCTGGACGATCTTCGACGGCTTTCGCACGCGCGGAGCCAAGATGACGGCCCTGGCCAACAAGCGGAGTGATGAGCGGCAGGCGCAGGTGGACCTCGAATCGACCCTCGACAACGCGCAGAACATGCGCCGACAACTCGGGGTGCTCGCCCACGCGCTCAACATCGCGGAGCTGCGCCGCGCCCTGGCACAGGACGGACTCAAGCGGACGACCGAAGAGCTGAACGAGGGCACGGTTTCGCAAAGTACCGTGGATCTCGCCACCACCTCCTTTGCTTCCGCCGACTATGCCGCGGTTTCGGCGCGCATGGACTATCTCAATCGGTGGGCGGAATTCGTCGGTCTCGTGGGCGCCGACCCGGTCCTCAACGCGCTTCCCGTCAGCTATCTCTCCTCCAGCCATGGCAAATAACTCCCGCACCGGCCTCAAATTCGTCGTCATCCTGGCAGTCCTCGCCATCGCTGCCGTCGCTGCGCTGCGCTATTTTCGTCCTGTCGCCAAGGTGGCGCTCGTCACGAAGGGTCCCGCCATCAACGCGGTGCCCGGCAGCGTGGTCATCGAGGCGGAGAAGTTCATGGAGCTGAAAAGCGAGGTCGGCGGCCGCATCCTCACGAGCAATCTCGACCTCGGCCGGCCGGTGAAGGAAGACGACCTGCTGGTGCAGATCGACACCCGCGACCTGGACCTCGAGATTTCCCAGCTGAACAGCGAATACCAGGCGAAGAAAAGCCAGCTCGACGTCGGATCGTCCATCGAGCTCGAGCTCGCGACGGCCAAGGACACGCTGGAATTCTCCAGGCGCCAGGCAGAGCGCGGTCTGCTGGCCACCCTCGAGCTGGAAAAGCGTGTGCGCGAGGTCGCCGCCATCCAGCAGCGACGCGATCTCGAGAAGATTGCGAACCAGCTCACCCTCGAGACCTTTGAGAACAACCTGAAAAAGGACCAGCGGCAGAAGGAGAAAATGAGCATCCGTGCCCCGTTCGACGGGGTCGTCACCGCGGTTTATGCCTACAAGGGCGCGCTCATCGGCGCAAACGAGCGGATTGCCACCTTCATCACCACGAGCCGGACGGTGGAGGCCAAGATCAGCGAGGAGAATTTCTCCGGGATTCGGCTTGGGCAGCACGCGGATGTCACTTTTCTCGGCGGCGCGGGCGGACGGGAAGCGGCCTGGATATACAGCGCGAAGGTCAGCAAGATCCTGCCCTCTGCGGACCCGGACACGCAGCGTTACATCGTTTATCTCGACGTCGACATTCCCGTCGAGGATCTCATCCCGGGCAAGACCGGCGAGGTGACGATCGTCGTCGGCCAGCACCAGGCGAAGGCCATCGTGCCGCGCCGGGCGCTGATCGGAAACCATGTCTATGTGGTGAAGGACGGGCGGGTGGAGATCCGCCCGGTGAAGATCGGCTTCACCTGGCTGAAGGGCGCCGAAATCCTCGACGGCGTGCAGGAGGGGGACGCGGTGATCGTGGACCAGATCGACCAATACAGCGACGGACAACGCGTGGTCGCCGAGGAAGTCGCCGCCGCGCCGGCGGGAGCCGAGAACGCCGGCGAGTCATCCAAGGCCGCGCCGACGGCGCGCAAGTGAGCGGCCCGGGGCCGTTCCGCGGTTGAATTTTCCGATGTCTCCGAACCTGCTCATCGCGTTCCGCTTCCTCACGGCGAAGAAGCGCGCCATGCTGATGAGCCTGTCGTGCATCATCCTCGGGGTGGGCCTCTTCATCGTGACCCAGGCCGCCACCACCGGATTCGAGGGGTTCTTCATCCGGACCATCCTGGGCACGGATGGCGCGATGCGCATCCAGGACAAGCTGCAGGCGACCCAGCGCTCGATGGCGGCGGGCGGCTACAATTCCGGCTTCGAGATCGAGCAGAAGGAGAATCTCAAGTACATCGAGGGCATCGAGGAACCGGGCGGCCTGCTGGAAGCCCTGCACGACTTCGAGAACGTCTCCGGCGTGTCGGTGGTCCTGCGCGGGTCGGTGGTGATCCGCAGTTCCTTCCAGAACCAGTCGATCCAGGTGTTCGGCATCAACCTGGCCGACCACCTGAAGGTGTCCGATCTCGGCAATCAGATCGTCGACGGGACGCTGACCGACTTCCGGAATTCGCCTTCGGGCGCGATTCTCGGCCGGGAAATGGCCAACCGGCTCCACCTCAACGTCGGTGACTCCTTCCAGCTCGAGGCGCTGGGCCAGGTGCGGCGCTACCGGGTCAGCGCGATCTATGAGACCGGTGTGAGCGACATCGACCGCCTGCGCCTCTACCTGAACATGAGCGAGGCCCGCTCGCTCCTGAAGGAGCCGATCAAGGCGACCTTCCTGCAGATCAATCTCGCGAACAAGGACCGGGCGCCGGAGGACGCGGCGCACATGCAGCAGGTGCTCGGCTACAGCGCGGAGCCCTGGCAGCAGCGGGAAAAGTCATGGCTGTCGGCGTTCAGCGCGCTGCGCATCACCTCGGGCATCACGGTCTCGGTCTTCACGCTGATCGCCGGACTCGCGATGTTCAACACGCTCGCGATGATCGTGCTGGAGAAGACCAAGGACATCGCGATCCTGCGCTCGATGGGCTATGAGCGAGCCGACATCACGCGGATCTTCCTCTGGCAGGCCGGGATTGTCCTCGTGGTGGGCATCGTGATCGGCGCGGGCTTCGGTGCGGGCGCCGCCTACGCGATCTCCCGCGTGCCGTTGCCGCACGGTGGAATCACCGGGATCTTTGCGACCAAGTATTTCATCGTCGACCTGCGCTACTGGCATATCGTGGAGGCGGCGATCACGGCCATTTTCACGGTCATGGTCGCGAGCCTCATCCCGGCGCGCCGGGCGGCCCGCCTCGAGCCGGGCGACATCGTGCGGGGGACCGCCCAATGAGCGCCGCCGTCGCCCAGGCCGCCGCACCAGGCGGAAAGCTCGCGCTGCGCTGCTCCGGACTTCACCGTTACCTCGGCCAGGGCGAAGGGCGCGTGCACGTCCTCCGGGGCGTCTCCTTCGAGGCGAAGCGGGGCGAGGTCTATGCGATCGTCGGTCCGTCCGGCTGCGGCAAGTCGACGCTGCTCTACCTGCTCGGCCTCCTGGACCAGCCCGATGCCGGTGAGATTGCGATCGACGGGCAGCTGATGTCGAACAGCGAGGACAGCGTGCGCACGGCGGCCCGGGGCCTGCACATCGGCTTCGTGTTCCAGTTCCACTTCCTGATGCTCGAGTTTTCCGCCCTCGAAAACGTGATGATGCCGATGCGCAAGCTCGGGAAGCTTTCGCCGGCGGAGATGGCCGACCGCGCCCACGGCCTGCTCGCCTCGGTCGGGCTGGGGGAGAAGACCCACCGGCTCGGCACGCAGCTGTCCGGCGGCGAGCAGCAGCGAGTGGCGATCGCGCGGGCGCTCGCGAACCAGCCGGCGATCATCCTCGCGGACGAGCCGACGGGAAATCTCGACGTGAAGAATTCCGCGATGGTGTTCGACCTGCTCACCCGCCTGGCCAAGGAGAACGGCCAGGCGGTCATCCTGGTCACGCACAACCCGGAAATCGCCGGCCGTTGCGATTTCGTGCGGCCGATGCGCGACGGCCTGTTTGTCTGAGGGATTCTCGACGGAGGCGAAGGCGGCCGGTCGGGTCGGTGTTGCCGATAAGCGTGGCCGCTGCGCGCCGCTGTGCGCCCTAATTCCTTTGGCAAAAAAAACTTCTCCGGAATTTTCTGTTTACAAGCCGGAGGGCGCTCCCTTGTTTCGGCAGCTGATTTCAACCACCCACGACGACCTGTGAGCCAAGACCATTCGCGAAAGCATTTTCTTGCCAAGTTCATCGGACTGATCGCCGCCACCGGCCTCGCGCCGAAGCTGCTGGCCCGGTCGGCGGACGCGAAGGCCGCCCCGGCGGCGCCCTCGGCATCCTTCCAGCTTCAGCCGGAACCCCGGGCCGTGGCCCGCCAGGTCGGCTCTGCCTGACCGCCGCCGTCCTCCGAGCTTCACCGGTCCATGTCGAACATCTTTCCCAAGTCGGCCAATTCGCTCCCGCTGCAGATCGTGGTGTACCTGTTCGTGCTCGGGGGCATTGCGACGGCCGGAGCGACCTATTACCTCACGCCGAAGTACACGCGCGTCGGCTATGCGCCCGTCCAGCCGGTGCCCTTCAGCCACGCGAAGCACGTCGGGGAGGTCGGTTTGGACTGCCGTTACTGCCATTCCAACGTGGACAAGTCCGGCCACTCGAACGTTCCCACGGCGCAGACGTGCATGAACTGCCACAGCCAGATCAAGAAGGACAGTCCGCTGCTGGCGCCGGTCCGCGAGAGCTATGAGACCGGCAACCCCGTGCCCTGGGTCTGGATCCACCAGACACCCGACTACGTCTACTTCAACCACTCGATCCACGTGAACCGCGGCGTGAGCTGCGTCGAGTGCCACGGCAAGATCAACGAGATGGAAGTGGTGGCCCACTTCAAGCCGCTGAGCATGGATTTCTGCCTCGACTGCCACCGCGACCCGGCGTCGCACGTGCGGGAGAAGGCCGACGTCTTCAACCTCGATTCGCAGACGATCGCGGCCAAGTCGGGCATCGAGGCCGGCGAAAAGTTTGTGCACGACTGGAAGATCAAGCCCCCGCAAAGCTGCTCGGGTTGCCATCGATGAAACGCCAATTTCACCATCCCGCCCCGTCCGCCCGCGAACTCAGCGGACCCAAATACTGGCGCAGCCTTGACGAACTGGCCGTCACGCCCGGCTTCAAGGCGCAGGTGGAACGCGAGTTTCCCGAGGGCGCTTCCATCCTGAATGACGTCGATCGGCGTCATTTCATGAAGATCATGGCGGCGTCGTTTGCCTTGGGCGGCCTCGGGCTCGCCGGCTGCCGTCGCCCGGAAAAGTACATCCTGCCCTACGGCAAGTCCGTCGAGGGCGTCATTCCCGGCCTTCCGCTCTACTTCGCCACCGCCATGCCGCTGCGCAAGTCGGCAATCCCGCTGCTGGCGGAAACCCACCAGGGGCGCCCGACGAAGCTCGAGGGAAATCCGACCTATGCTCCGCACGGCTCCGCCAGCTCGCTGCTGGCGCAGGCCTCGGTGCTCGATCTTTACGATCCGGACCGCGCCACGGCGCACACCAAGGGCGGGTCGACGCTGACCGCGGCCGCGGTGAACGATCTTCTCGCGGGCATCAGCCGCACCTACGCCGGCGGCGGCGCCGGCCTCGCCTTCCTCGCCGAGGAATCCTCCTCGCCGACCCGGGCCCGCCTGGTGAAGAGCCTGCGGGCCAGGTTCCCCCAGGCGGTCTGGGCGGAATACGAGCCGGTCGCGGACGAGGCGCCGGGCGCCGTCGCGCAGGCCGCTTTCGGCCGCGCCGCGAAACCGGTTTACCGTTTTGCCGCCGCCAAGCGCATCCTCTCGCTGGACGCCGATTTCTTCCACGCCGAGTCCGGCAGCCTCTATTACGCGCGCGAGTTCGCCAAAGGGCGCCGCGTGGCGAAGCAGCAGGACGACATGAACCGCCTCTATGTGGCGGAAAGCGGTCTCACGCTCACCGGCTCCATGGCGGACCACCGCCTGCGCCTGGCCAGCAGCCACATGCTGGCGCTGGCGGCCGCGCTCGCCTCCAAGATCACCGGCGACGCTTCCTACGATCGTTTCGCCCAAGGGCTCGATTTCAAGGACAAGGACAAGTGGATCAGTGCCTGCGCCAAGGATCTGCTCGAGTACAAGGGTACCTCCGTGGTGGTCGCGGGGGCCCATCTTCCCGCCGGAGTGCACGCGATCGCGCATGCGATCAACGCCGCGCTCGGGAACATCGGTCAGACCGTCGATTTCGTCGCGGTCGAGGCCTCCGCCGCGGCCACGATTTCCGATCTGGCGACGGCGATCAAGGCCGGCTCGGTCAAGACGCTGGTGATCCTCGGCGGCAACCCGGTCTACAACGCGCCGGCCGATCTGGACTGGGCGGCGCTGCAGAAGTCCGTGGGTGACGTGATCCGGCTGGGTTACTATGCCGATGAGACGTCGGCGGTGGCCGGCACGCATCTGGCCTCGGCGCATTACCTGGAATCCTGGGGCGACGCGCGCACCGCGGACGGCACGATCGTGCCGATCCAGCCGATGATTCTCCCGCTGTTCGGCGGCCTGACCGACATCGAGGTGATCGCGCGTCTGGCCGGCGAGGCCAATCCCGACCCATATGCGCTGGTTTTTGCCACCATCGCCGGTCTCGACGGCGGGGACGGGGAGAAGGCCATGCGCCGCTTCCTGCACGACGGCCTGATCGAAGGTTCGGCTTATCCGAAGGTCACGACGTCGTTCAACTCGCGCGGCGTGGCCGCGCTGCTGACGGCCAGCGCTCCGCAGACCTTTTCCGCGAAGAATCTCGAAGTCCGCTTCATCGCCGACCTCAAGATGGACGACGGGCGTTTCGCGAACAACGGCTGGCTGCAGGAGTGTCCCGACCCGATCACCAAGATTTCGTGGGACAATGCGATCCTCATCAGTCCGGTGCTGGCGCGGGAGCTGGGCGTTTACCCGCAGGGCTCTCTGCTGCAGATCGCACGCATCGAGGCCGAGGCCGATTCCGCGGCCAAGGAGAACGCCCACATTGCGGAAATCTCCCTCGGTGGTCGCAAGATCCGCGGCCCGCTGCACATCCAGCCGGGCCTGGCCAACTACACGATCGTGCTGCCGCTCGGCTACGGACGTTCCGTAACGGGCCGGGTCGGACGGAACATGGGCTTCAATGCCTATCCGCTCCGCACCCATGAAACCCCGCACATCGCTTCCGGAGCGACCCTCACGCTGACGGGCGAGCGCATGCTGCTCGCCGACACCCAGCTGCACTGGTCGATGGAAGGCCGCGACATCGTGCGCGAGGGCAACCTGAGCGAGTACAGGACAACTCCGGATTTCGTTAAGGAGGTCGGCATGGAGGCCGAGACACCTTCGGTGCTCGGCGAGGAGGGCGAGAAGATGTCGCCGGCCCAGCGCGCGACCGAGATTCCCCGCGGCGGCTCCCTGTATGTGACCCCGAATGCCGCGAATCGCGGTTTCGACGGCGTCCACCAGTGGGGCATGAGCATCGACCTCAACACCTGCATCGGCTGCAACGCCTGCGTGGTCGCCTGCCAGGCGGAGAACAACATTCCGATCGTCGGCCGCGACCAGGCCCTGCGCGGCCGGGAGATGCACTGGATCCGCCTCGACCGTTATTACTCGGACGGCGGCGCCGACAGCGCGGCCTTCGGCGGCGAGGGCAACCGGAAATTCCCGGAGGATCCGCAGGTGTCCCTCCAGCCCGTGGCCTGCCAGCAGTGCGAGCTCGCGCCCTGCGAAACGGTGTGCCCGGTCAACGCGACCGTCCACGACGACGAGGGCATCAACGCCATGGCGTACAACCGCTGCATCGGCACCCGCTATTGCGCGAACAACTGCCCGTACAAGGTGCGGCGCTTCAATTATTTCGACTGGAACCAGCGGCAGATCGACAGCTTCTACATGGGGCCGCTCGGGCCGCACGGCATGCCGGAGCTGGTCAAGATGGTGAAGAATCCGGAGGTCACGGTGCGCATGCGCGGCGTGATGGAAAAGTGCACGTACTGCATCCAGCGCATCGAGAACGGCAAGATCCGCCACAAGGTGAAGATGGCGCAGGCCGGCATGCCCGCCGAAGTCAAGGTGCCGGACGGCGTCATCAAGACCGCGTGCGAGGAAGTCTGCCCCGTGGAGGCGATCGTCTTCGGCGATATCCTCGACGACAACAGCCGGGTGTCCCAGGCCAAGCGCCGCGAGCAGGAGTACCAGTTGCTCGGCTACCTGAACACGCGCCCGCGCACCACCTACGCCGCCAAGTTGCGCAATCCGAATCCCGCCATGCCCGACTATGCGGATCAGCCCCTCAGCCGCCGCGAGCACCAGTTGAAGAACGAGCCGCCGGGCGGTGGCGAGAAGAAGGAAGGCGCGCACGCCGCGCTCGAGGCCTTCAAGGCCATTGGAGGACTTAGCTAATGGCTCACGCTGAACATGCCGTCGCCGCTCCGGCGATCCTCAACGAAGTGAAGCCCGCCGTGGTGCCTCGCCCCGCGCTGGTGGATCACAACCGCAGCTTTTCGTGGATCACGGACAAGATCTGCGGCATCATCGAGGAGGAGACTCCGCTTTGGTGGAAGTGGTGCTTCGGCGTCGCCTGCTTCATCGCCTCCTTCACGGTCGCCGGCATCACCTATCTCGTCGCGACCGGCGTCGGCGTCTGGGGTCACCGCAATCCGGTCAACTGGGGATGGCCCATCGTCAACTTCGTGTTCTGGATCGGTATCGGCCACGCCGGCACGCTGATCTCCGCCATCCTCTGCCTGCTGCGGCAGAAGTGGCGCACCTCGATCAACCGCGCCGCGGAAGCGATGACGATTTTCGCGGTCGTGTGCGCCGGCATCTTCCCGGTCTTCCACGTCGGCCGTGTCTGGTACGCGTGGTTCCTCTTCCCGATCCCGAACTACAACGCGATCTGGCAGAACTTCCGTTCGCCGCTGGAGTGGGACGTGTTCGCCGTCTCGACCTACGGCACGGTGTCGGTGCTGTTCTGGTACGTGGGCATGATCCCGGACCTCGCGACGCTGCGCGATCGCTTCGAGGCCGCGGGCAACAAGACCCGGTCTTTCCTTTACGGTCTCTTCGCCATGGGCTGGCGCGGCTCGAGCCGCCACTGGAGCAACTACGAGATGGCCTACCTGATCCTGGCCGGCGTCGCCACGCCGCTCGTGCTCTCGGTGCACACCATCGTGTCGTTCGACTTCGCCGTCTCCCTGATCCCGGGCTGGCACACGACCATCTTCCCGCCGTACTTCGTCGCGGGCGCCATCTTCTCGGGCTTCGGCATGGTGCTCACGCTCATGCTCCCGCTGCGCGCGATCTACAAGCTCGAGGACCTGATCACGCAGTACCACATCGACTGCATGTGCAAGATCACCTTGGCCACGGGCACGATCGTTGGCTACGCCTACGCGATGGAGTTCTTCATCGCGTGGTACAGCGCGAATCCGTACGAGGGCTTCACCTTCATCAACCGCGCGTTCGGGCCCTACTGGTGGTCGTACTGGATCATGATCAGCTGCAACGTGATCACGCCGCAGTTCTTCTGGTTCAAGAGCGTGCGCAACAACACCACCATGGTCTGGGTGCTCTCGATCTTCGTGAACGTCGGGATGTGGTTCGAGCGCTTCGTCATCATCTGCACCTCCCTGACCCGCGACTACCTGCCTTCGAGCTGGGGTAGCCTGAGCCCGACGGTGGTCGATATCTTCACCTTCTTCGGCACCTTCGGCGTGTTCTCCGTGCTCTTCCTCCTCTTCATCCGCTTCCTGCCGCTGATGGCGATGGCGGAAATCAAGGCCGTCACGCCCCAGGCCGATCCCCACGGCCACCATGGCGGGGGCGACAACCACCATTAATTCAACCCGATCATGGCTGCACAATCCTACGGGCTGATCGCCACTTTCGAAGACGTGCCGGCGGTTTACCAGGCGGCGAAGCAGGTGCGCGACGCCGGCTACCGTTACTGGGACTGCATCACGCCGGCGCCCATCCACGGGATGGAAAAGGCAATGGGGATGCGGCGATCGATCGTGCCGCGGATCTCGCTGGCCGGCGGCATCACGGGCTTCTGCACCGGCATGTCGCTGATCTATTTCGCCGACGCGTACATCTATCCGGTCGTGGTCGGCGGCAAACCGTACTTCAGCCCGATGTTCGCCTTCCCGGTGTCCTACGAGCTCACGATCCTTTTCACGGCGTTCGCGACGATCATCGGCATGTTCGTGCTGAACGGCCTGCCGATGCATTATCATCCGGTGCTCAAGTCGAAGCAGATCCGGCGCGCGATGGACGACCGTTTCTACATCGTCATCGAGACGCGTGATCCGCGCTTCAACGCGGCCGGCACGCGGGCGCTGCTCGAGCAGGCCGGCGGCAAGGAGATCACGGAACTGGAAGCCTGAGCCATGCGCTACGTTTATCTCTTCACCGCTTTTGCCTGCGTGCTCGTGGTCTCCCTCTTCGGATTCCGCGGTGCCCGCTTCACTTCGCCGCCGATCGACGTCTTCCCCGAGTGGGCCTTTCCGGGCATGAAGCGTCAGCCGAAGTACAAGCCGCAGGCGCCGAGCCCGTTCTTCGCCGACGGTCGTGCGGACCGTCCGGTGCCCGAACACACGGTGTCGCGCGACGACCTGCGGGCGGATGACCAGCTTTACCGCGGCAAGGACGCCGCCGGCGCGTGGGCGAGGGGATTCCCCGCCGCGCTCACGATCGACGCGAAGTTCATGGAGCATGGCCGCGAGCGCTACACCATCTATTGCTCGCCCTGCCACAGCGCGATCGGCGACGGCAACGGCGTCACGAAACGCTATGGCCTGCTGCCCGCGACCTTCCTCGATGACCGCCTCCGCCAGATGAGCGAGGGCGAGATCTTCAACACCATCACCAACGGCTCCCAGAACAAGAACATGATGCCGTATGCCGACAAGCTGGCCCCCGAGGAACGCTGGGCGGTGATCGCCTACATCCGCGCGCTCCAGCGCGCGGAAGGCGGCAAGGCTTCCGACGTCGTCGATGCGACGGAGCGCAAGAAACTCGGTCTCCCATGAGCACCCAAGCCGCCACCGCTCCCGCCGCCGCCCTGCCGGCCTCCGCCTCGACCGCTTCCGCCGCGTCGAAGGCCCTGATGATCGGCTTCGTGGGCATCGCGCTCACGATCGTGGGCATTTTCGTTTCCGGCGCGCACATCGTGGCCACGACCTGGCTGGTGGGCGTCACCTACTGGACGGCCATCGCCATCGGCTTCCTGATGATGGTCATGATTCATCACATCGTCGATGCCTCCTGGTCCGTCGTGATCCGCCGGCAGTGGGAGCACGGACTCGCGGCGTTCAAATGGCTGCTCCTGCTTTTTCTGCCGCTGGTCCTGGCTTCGCTCTTTTACCAGAAGGACATCGTCTGGCCCTGGATGAATCCCGCACACGCGATGGAAGGGCACACGGTGGGATCGGACATCATCTACCAGAAGAAGTCCGGCTTCCTGAACACCGGCGCCTTCGTCGGGATGACGCTCTTTTTCTTCGCGAGCTGGATCCTGCTGTCCTGGCGTCTGCGCAAGGCCTCCTTCACGCAGGACAGCGATGGCGACGGCAGGTGGACGCTGATGAACCGCAAGACGGCCGCCGCCGGCCTGCCGCTCGGCGCGCTGACCCTGACCTTCGCGGCGGTGTACTGGGTCAAGAGCCTCGAGTACCACTGGTTTTCGACCATGTACGGCGTCTGGTTCTTCGCCAACTGCATCCGTGGCGCCCTCTGCCTCGGGGTCGTCATCATGGTCTGGCTCTATAACCGCGGCGACTACAAGGGCATCCTCAACCCCAATCACTTCCATAGCATCGGCCAGATGATGCTAGCCTTCACGGTGTTCTGGGCCTACGTGACGTTTTCGCAGTACTTCCTGATCTGGAACGCCAACGTCCCCGAGGAAACCTTCTGGTACAACCTCCGCGAAATCAACGCCGACGGCAGCCCCAACCAGTGGAAATACGTCGGCATCATCCTCATTCTCTTTGGTCATTTCGTGGTGCCGTTCTGCCTGCTGCTTTCCTATCGCTACAAGATCACGCACCACATCATCCGGCGCATTGCGATCTGGGTCCTGAGCGTGATCCTGATCGACATGTGCTACAACATCCTGCCGGCGCTGAAGGACGCGGAGGGTAATCCGCTGCCATTCCTCTCGATCAACCTGCTCTGGGTCCTGACCTCGGTGATCGGCGTGGGCGGCGTCTGCATCTGGGCGTATCTGCGGAGCTTTCCGACCACCAAGCTCATTCCGATCCGCGATCCCCGCATCACGGAGTCGCTGACCTACCATGAGTAATCCCGCCATGAGCACGCCGAAGAATTTTCCGGCCCGCCCGGTCTCCTGGTTTTCCGTGGGGATGGTCTTCCTGGGCTTTGCCGTCTTTCTCCTGGTGGTGAAATACGCCTATCTCGCGCATCTCCCCGCGGCACCGTATGCGATCGCGCCGGAAAATCTCCCGGCGGACCAGGCGTGGAAGGCGACCCCGGCTGACCGCAAGGCCTATCTAGGCGAGCTCCGCGCCAAGGAGCAGACGCAGGTGAATTCCTACGGCTGGGTCGACCAGTCCAAGGGCATCGTGCGGCTTCCCATCAGCCGGGCGATGGAGCTCACCGTGCAGGAGCTGAGCGCGAAGCAGCCCGCGCGGACGAATCCAACTTCTACTTCAAGCCGATGACCCAAGCCGCGTCCAACGCCGTCAGCGAAACCGATACCACCGCCCGCGGGCCCTTGGTGTTGCTGCTCGCCTCCGCGCTCGGCTGGCTGGTCGTCAGCGGACTGCTCGCCATCATCGGCACGATCCAGCTGCAGGCGCCCGCGTTCCTCTCGGCGTGTTCCTGGCTCACCTACGGTCACACGCAGGCGCTGCAGGAAACCGTCTTCGTGTACGGCTGGGCGGCCAACGCGGCCTTCGCCACCGCAGTCTGGCTGCTGGGCAAGCTGGGCGGCGCTTCCCTGCGCGGCCTGGGCCTGATGAAGGTCGGCATCGCCTTCTGGAATCTCGGGCTGACCATCGGCCTCGTCGCCATCATCCTGGGTGACGCGAGCGCGGTGCCCTTCCTGCAGATGCCGGCCTACGTCCATCCGCTGCTCCTCGTTGCCTATGCGGCCATTGCGACCCCGGGTATCCTGGCGTGGACCGGCCGACGCCAGCAGGCCACGTTTGCGACGCAGTGGTATGCGGTTGCCGCGCTCTTCCTCTTTCCCTGGCTCTATTCGGTTGCGCAGGTGATGTTGCTCGCCACTCCGGTCCGCGGCGTCGCACAGGCGGCGGTGGAGGCTTGGTTTGCGCAGAATATCCTCACTCTTTGGCTGGTGCCGACCGCGCTGGCCGCTGCCTACTATCTGGTGCCGAAGCTCACCGGCCGGATTCTTTCCAACTACGATTTTGCTCCGCATGGCTTTTGGGCTCTGCTGTTCTTCGGCGCCTGGACCGGGACGCGCCACCTGCTCGGCGGACCCCTGCCGGCCTGGGTTCCCACCTTGGGCATCGTGGCGACGCTGATCGTGCTGTTCCACTATCTCATCATCGCCCTGAACCTGCGCGCCGGCCTCTCCCTCGGAAAAGGGGACGCCTCGCTGGGATTCGTGGCGGTGGGATTGATCGCCTACCTGCTTGGCGGCGTGCTCGACGCGGTGTTTTCCTTCGGAACGTTCGCTGAAAAGGTGCAGTTCACCTACTTCCCGGTCGCCCAGCTGAAGTTGGCGCTGGCTGGCTCCTATTCGTTCATCGTTTTCGGCGCCATCTACTACTTCGCTCCGCGGGTCACCGGGATCGCCTGGCCTTCCCCGGGGCTGATCCGGGCGCATTTCCGCCTGATGCTTCTCGGGCTGGTCGTCACGGTGGTGAGCCTCGCCGCGGCGGGCTGGAGTCAGGGGCAGGGCTTGCTCGATCCCAAGATGTCCTTCGACGCCATCGCGGCCGCCACGCACCCTTGGCTGTTGGCAGCGATTGTCGGTGAGGGGCTGACGCTGCTGGGCACCCTCGTGGTGCTGGTCCATTTCATTCGCCTTCAGGTGCTGGCGGGCTGCGCCGGCTTTTGCTGCAGTCCTGTTGCGCTGGAGGCGTCCGCGTCATGAAAAACGGCCCGCTCCTTTTCCTCGGTCTCTTTGCCGCCTTCGGCCTTTCCTGGGCCGGCCTGGCCTTGGGTACCAGCCTCCAGCTGGGCAGCCTGGCTCCCTATTACGACCAGCTCGAGAACCGGGCCTTTCCAGAGCGTGCCCCGGGCATCGCCTCGCGGGGAAAGCTGGTTTACCAGGACCTCGGCTGCGCCGCCTGCCACACGCAGGAAGTCCGTCGGGCCGGCTTCGGCAGCGACACCGAGCGCAAGTGGGGCGATCGCCAGAGCTACGCGCGGGATTATATCCATCAGGATCGCCTGCAGCTCGGTCTCAGCCGGGTCGGCCCCGATCTCACCAACGTCGGCGGCCGGCTCAAGACGGCTGGCGACGTTTTCAAGCTGCTCTACCACGGCACGGCGACGATGCCGGCCTATTCCTTCCTTTTCGATGAGCGCCCCCTGCATGCGGAACCCTCACCGAAGGCGGTGGCGGTGGTCGATGGCCATGAAATCGTCCCGAGCGCCCGGGCCGAGGTGCTCGCCGCCTACCTGCTCAATTTGAAAACGCCTGCTGACTATCCGGTCGAAAAGGCCGTCAACACGGTGGTGGCCAAGAAGGAGGAGGCCCACAAATGAGCGCGCCCGCTTCCCGTGACCCGCGCAATTCCGGCTCGTTGTCCGACGAGGAATTGCTGCACGCCCACGAGCAGGCGGTGGCGGACAAGACCGACGACCGCGGCAGCTACAAGCTGCTGCCGCTCGCGCTGCTCTTCGTGTTCAGCGGCCTGATCTTTTTCGGCGGCACCTACCTCAATCTCTTCTCCGGTCATTTCGACTCCAAGATCTTCGACGAGCGCATCCTGCCCCACAAGGTGGATACCACCGTGAAGCTCGACCCGGTCGTCTACGGCCAGAAGCTCTATGAGTCCCTCTGCATCACCTGCCACCAGCCCACGGGCCTGGGTGTGCCGGGCACGTTCCCCCCGCTGGCCGGCTCCGAGTGGGTCAACGGCACCGAGGAACGCACGATCCGTATCGTGATGAACGGCCTCAAGGGACCGGTCACGGTCAAGGGCAACACGTTCGGCACGGTTCCGATGCCGCCGGTTGGCCCTGGTGGTCAGAACTGGACCGACGACAAGATCGCCGCGGTGCTCACCTACGTCCGCCAGGCTTTCGGCAACACCTCGGGCCCGATCACGGAAGAGCGCGTCGCCGAGATTCACGCGAAGATCACGGCGCACACCGATCAGTGGACGTCGGACGAGCTGCTCAAGCTGCCGTAAGGCGATCTGCGAATCTTTTCCAGCCGCGCCCACGGGCGCGGCTTTTTTATGGGGCGAAGCCTGCTTTTGCGATTCCGGGCCTTCGAGGCCGGCCATGGTGAGGCCGGCTAGCTGGCCCCGAGCTTTTTCCCTGGGACGAGGTAGTTCTGGACGTAGTCCCGCACCGCGTCGGAAAGCGGCGTCATCGGCCGGTCGTAGCCGGTTGCGCGCAGCTTGGAAATGTCCGCTTGGGTGAAGTACTGGTATTTGCCTTGGAGTTCCTCGGGCATGTCGATGAACCGGATGGCCGGTTTGCGTCCCAAGGCGGCGAAAATCGCCTGCGCCAGCTCCAGCCAGGTCCGGACCTCGCCCGAGCCGAGGTTGTAAAGACCGCCGGCAGCTGCGCCCTTCTCGGCGAAATGCAGCGTCATTTCGACGGCGTCCTTCACATAAAGGAAGTCTCGCTTCTGTTCGCCGTCCTTGAACTCCGGCTTGTAGCTCTTGAACAGGCCGACCTCGCCGGTGGCGAGGATCTGTTGGTATGCCTTGTTCACGAGGGAGCGCATGTCGCCCTTGTGATCCTCGTTCGGGCCGAAGACGTTGAAGTACTTGAGTCCGACGATCCGCGGAAGCCAGCCGGCGCGCTGCGCATGCAGGTCGAAGAGGTGCTTCGACTCGCCATAGAGGTTGAGGGGCTTGAGCCGGGCGAGGTCGTCGTCGCGATCGTCCATGCCCGCCGAGCCGTCCCCGTAAGTCGCCGCCGAGGATGCGTAGATGAAGCGCGTGTCCCGGGCCAGCGCCCACGCGGCCAGCTCCTTGGTCACGGCGAAATTGTTGTCGAGGAGGTAGGTGAAGTTCTTCTCCGTCGTCGAGGAACAGGCCCCGAGATGGAACGCCGTCGAGAACGGGCCGAACGCCGCGGGGTTCTGCGCGAGGCGCACCCGCAGTTCCCCGGCGTCGACGTAGTCGGTGAATTTCAGCGCGGCAAAATTCCTCCGCTTTTCCTCGGTGAGGGCCACATCCGTCACGAGGATGTCGGTGATGCCGCGCCGGTTGAGCGCCCACACCAGCGCGCTGCCGATGAAGCCTGCCCCGCCCGTGACGAGGATTCGGCCGTGAAGGGTGCCCGCGGGGCGTTGCGGCTCAGGCATCCTTCGAAAGCTCCTCGGAGCGGACCTTGGCCGCGATCACGGTTTCGCGGACCAGGCCGCGGAAATCCCGCGCCTGCATCCGTTGCAGTCCGGCGTAGGTCGTCCCGTTGGGGGAGGTGACCTGGTTGCGCAGTTCCTCGGCGGAGGCGCTGCTCTGGGCCATCAGCTTGCCGGCGCCGAGGATGGTCTCGACCGCCAGCTGGTAGGAGGCGGCCCGGGAAAGGCCGGCGGATTCGCCGGCGTCGCGGAGGGCGGCGGCGAACTCGAAGACGTAGGCGGGGCCGCTGCCGCTCAGCGCAGTGACGGCGTCGAGCTGGGCCTCCTCGACCTGCACCATCTTGCCAAGCGCGCCAAGAATCGTGTCCACGACGGCATGATCGGTCGTGGCCAGCGGCAGCAGCGGGCACCAGCCGGTGATGCCGGCGCCAATCTGGCCAGGGGTGTTCGGCATCGCCCGCACCAGATTGCGGGCCTGGGGAAAGACCTGACGGAGTCGGTCCAGCCGCTTGCCTGCCAGGATGGAGAGGACGAGCTTGCCCGCGGTCAGCTCCGCCAGCCGGGCGTCGAGGGTGGCGAGTTGCTGGGGCTTGCAGGCGAGCACGATGGTGTCGGCGTGCCGGACCAGCTGCGCGGGATCGGCTTCGGCCGCGATGCCGGTGCGGGTGGCCAGGATCTTGGCCGTGTCGTCGTCGCCGCCGGTGCAGGCAAGATCGGCGGGCCGGACTTTCTTTTGAGCGAGAAGGCCGTCGACCATGGCCGAGGCCATGCGACCGGCGCCGAGGAACGCGATCTTACTCATTGATGGTCTTGCGCGTCTTGCGGTCGAAAGGATGCATCAGCGTGGCGATCGTGCCGCCGCCGGGACGGTCGGTGAGGTTGACCTCGCCGCCGAGGTTGCGGAGCGCATGGCGGGCCACGGTCAGTCCCATGCCCACGCCCACCGTGTGCTTCGAGCTGATGAATGGCTCGAAGATATGGTCGCGAATCTGTGGGTCGACCCCGTGGCCCTGGTCCTCCACGTCGATCTGGATGAATTTTCCCTCCTCGGGTTTCTCCACGATCTGGGTCCGGATGACGATGGGGCGGCTCGATCCGGGAATATCGTCATAGGCCTCCCATGAATTGATCAGCGTCTTCGAGAGCACCTCCTCGAACACCTCGTAATTCGTGTCGATCATCAGCTCGCCCAGCGGATTCTCGATCGTGACGGGTGCGGTGATCTTGTTCTCGACTTGGTAGCGCTGGACGCCGCTTTCGAGGAGGCGCTGGAGGTTGCCCTTGATCAGCGGCAGGCGGGTCTTCACGACGAGCGAGCTGAGCTGCTTGATGATGGTGACGATGCGCTGCACGGCCTCTTCCACGTGCACCACGTTCTTTTTCACCATCTCCGGCTTGTCGTAGTAGGCTTTGACGAGGTCGAGGTAGCCGATCACGACGCCGAGCAGGTTGTTGAGATTGTGCGCGATACCCTGGGTGACCGCACCGATCGTCGCGGCCCGGCGGGCCTCCGAAAGACGGCGCTGCAGCATGACCAGTTCCCGGTTGATCGCGACGAAGCGCAGCTGCGTCTGCACCCGGGCCATGGTTTCGTCCAAGTCGATGGGCTTGGTGATGTAATCCACGGCGCCGACGCCCAGGCCCTCGATCTTGCCCTCCTTGGAGGTGCGGGCGGTGATGAAAATGACCGGGATCGAGCGCGTATCCTCATTGGCCTGAAGACGCTGGCAGACCTCGATGCCGTCCATGTCGGGCATCATCACGTCCAGCAGGATCAGATCGGGCTTGTCTTTTTCCACCAGGCTGAGGGCCTCCAGTCCGCTATAGGCCGCGATCACCTGATGCGCCTCGCGCTCGAGCTTGCGCTTGAGCAGCTGGACGTTGATCGGCTGGTCATCGACGACCAGAATTTTCGGCGCGGCCATCAGGCGAGAAAAGCGGGTCCGGCCGGGGGGTGCAAGCTAGCTAGCGGACGATCTCAGGCGGAAGGCCTTGATGGTGTTCTTCATCAACATCGCGACGGTCATCGGCCCCACGCCGCCGGGGACCGGCGTGATCTTCCCAGCCACGGCGGAGACCGTGGGAAAATGGACGTCCCCCGTCAGGCGATAGCCGGTCTTTCTCGTGGGATCGGGGACACGGTTGATGCCCACGTCGATGACCACCACGCCCGGCTTGACCATGTCTGCCGTGACGAATTCCGGCCGGCCGATGGCGGCGATCAGGACGTCGGCCTGTCGCGTGAGGGCGGGAAGATTCGAGGTGCCGGAATGACAGATCGTCACCGTGCCATTGGCGCCCGCCTTTTTCTGCAGGGCGAGCAGCGCGACCGGCTTGCCGACGATCAGGCTGCGGCCCAGCACGACGACATGGCGGCCTTTCAGATCCACGCCGCTGCGCGCGAGAAGTTCCATGATCCCCGCCGGGGTACAGGCGACGAAACCGGTCTCATCCTCCTGGGCAACCTTGCCGAGATTGAGGGTGTTGAAGCCATCGACATCCTTTTCCGGACTGACGCGCCGAAAGATGGCGACTTCATCGATGTGCCGGGGCAGGGGGGACTGGACCAGGATGCCGTCGACTGCGGGATCGGCGTTGAGCTGGTCGATCAATGCGCAAAGCTCCGCCTGGCTGATGGTCATCGGCGGGAGAATGACGCGGCTGGTGACGCCGATGTCGGCGGCCGTGCCCTCCTTTTTTTTGACGTAGGAGACGGAGGCGGGATCGTCACCGACGCGGACCAGCGCGATGCAGGGCTTGCGTCCCTTGACCTGCGCGACCTCAGCCTTCAGCTCGGCAACGATTTCCGCGGCGATCCGGTTGCCGTCGATGATTTCCATGAAATGGCTGCGATGGCGGTTACTTCAGCTCGAGCGACTCGACCTGGATGACAATGCCTTTGGCTTCCGGGACGTTGCGGGCGGTGCCGTTCACCACGACGATATGGCCGGCGTACTTGTCGATCTGCTCCGTCTGAAGGAGTTTGCTGAAATCGAGATAGGCGAGGCGGGCGCCGGCATCGTCGTTGAGCTGGTAATCATACGGCCGGCGCGGCGTAAACGGCCGGCGCGTGGACACGAGCTTGCCTTGGAAAAGGCGGGGGACAGCGGCCGCGCCGCCGTCGCCCAAGTCGACCGGAGCAGCGGGACGACCCGCCGCTCCGTTATCCATGGCGGTGACCGACAGCGGAGCCGAGTCCGTCAGGCCTGCCGGCGTAGTCGCGACGGCCGGGAGCGATTCCGGGGCGAGGCGGATGTAGCCGATGATTTTCTTGTCGAGATGGACCTGCACCCACTTTGCGAGCAGGCCGGCGATCTCGATCTTGTCGCCCTTTTCCACGTGGGTCAGGACCGCCGCATCCGCCTTGGGCTCGATCAGGATCTCGGCGCCGGGCCGCACATCGAGGGCCTTGGTCATGTCGTCGTTGCGGACATACCCCTCGAAGGGGCCGGGCAGCTCGATCGCCATCCAGCCCGCGGGAGCGGTGGCGAGGGAATCGGCCGTGGCGACGGGCTCGGTGCCGGCCTTCAGATAGGTGATGGCGGGCGTCATCGCATCCGGGCGGGAGTGCACCGCTGTGGTCTCGGTCAGCGGCGCGGCGCCGAGCGTGGCGGCGGAAAGGAGGAGGGTGGCGAACAGTTTAGTTTTCATCGTGGTCGGCGAGGGTGGCGGAGACCTCCTCGGCCCCGTGGGCGCGCGGCACACGGAAGAGAAGTTCAATCTCCTTGGTAGAAAGTTGTTTCATCGCGCGCAATGGGATTCCCCGGAGGGGAAAGGCGCCGATCTGATAGCGGCGCAGGCGCTTCACATCGTAGCCCAGCGCGGTGAAAAGTTGTCGGATTTCGCGCTTTTTCCCGTGATGCATGTGCACGTCGAGCTGGACCGAGTCGTGACCGGGACCGGGATTGACGAGCGCCGCGTGCTCGACCTTCAGCCTTTCGCCGTCGAAGCGGATGCCCTTGAGCAGCAGGTGCACCCGTGCCGAAGGGAAGGGCTGCTTGAGCTCCACGTAGTACCGCTTCACGACGCTGTTGGAAGGATGCATCAGCCGATGCGCGAGGTCGCCATCGGTCGTGAGGATCACCAGCCCTTCACTCTCCTTGTCCAGCCGCCCGGCGCAAAAGAAGCGAAAGCGGGCAAACTCGCGCGGCAGGACGGTGAAGATGGTCTCGGTGTGGTGCGGGTCGTCGTTGGAACAGATCAGTCCGCGGGGCTTGTGCATGGCCAGCGTGATGCGCGGCTGCGCCGCCGGCCGCACCGGCTTGCCGCCGACCGTCACCTTGTCGACTCCGGGGGTGATCTTTTGCCCGAGACCGGCTTTGACGCCGTTGACCCACACCTCGCCCTGCGCGATCAGCGCCTCCGCGGCCCGCCGTGAGCACACGCCGGAATCGGCGAGGAGCTTCTGCAGGCGGATGGGTTCGGCGTGGTTCATCGGGCGAAGGGCCAATAGGCGGGAAATCCCGGTGGGCTGCAAGCTTGCGAGGGCGAAAGGGGCTTGCCACCTTTTGCGTCCGGCGGCTTGCTGCGCCGCAATCATGTCTGTTTCTCCCGACGCCTCCGCCTACTCGAAGGATCACCCTTTTCCGGCCCGCATCACCGAGAATCGCCTGCTGAACAAGCCCGGTTCGGCGAAGGAGACCCGGCATGTCGTCGTCAACCTGGCGGCCAGCGGCTTGCACTACAAGGCGGGCGATTCCCTCGGCGTTTTCCCCACGAACCGACCGGAGGAGGTGGCCGAGCTGCTTCAGCGATTGGGAGCGACGGGCGACGAGCCGGTGATGCTGCCCAAGGCCACGGCGGCGCTTCCGCTCCGCGAGGCGCTTTTCTCCCGGCTGGCTCTGTCCGGGCCCACGCGGAAAATCATCGAGACGCTGGCCGTGAAAGCCTCGGCGGAAGCCGAAAAGGCAAAGCTGGCCGGCCTGCTGGCCCCGGAGTCGAAGGAGGTCCTGACCGCGTTTCTCGACGATCGTGAATTCGTCGACCTGCTGGCGGAGTTTCCCAGCGCCCGGCTGGCGCCGCAGGAGTTTGTCGACCACTTGCGCCGCCTGATGCCGAGACTGTACTCCATCGCTTCGTCCCCGAAGGTTTATCCTTCCGAAATCCACCTCACGGTCGCTGTGGTGAGATATCGCACGAACAACCGCGAGCGAGTGGGGGTCTGCAGTACGTTCCTGGCGGATCGCGTGCAAACCGGCGTCACGCCGGCGCCGGTGTTCATTTCGCATTCGCATTTTGGGCCGCCCGAGGACGGGGCCAAGGACTGCATCATGGTCGGGCCGGGTACCGGCATCGCCCCTTTCCGCGCCTTCGTGCAGGACCGCGTGGCCACTGGCGCGGCCGGCCGCAACTGGGTCTTTTTCGGTGACCAGCACCGGGCGACCGACTTCCTTTACGAGGACGAATGGCAGCAGTGGTCGGCGCGCGGGCAGGTGCGTCTCGACACCGCCTTCTCGCGCGACCAGATCCTCAAGGTCTACGTGCAGGATCGCATGCGGGAAAAGGCCGCGGAGCTCTGGACCTGGTTGAAGGACGGGGCCTTTTTCTACGTGTGCGGCGACGCAAAGCGGATGGCGAAGGACGTCGACACCGCGCTGCACGACATCGTCATGCAGCAGGGCGGAATGACCCTCGCGCAGGCGACGGATTACGTGAAGCAGCTGAAAAAGGAGAAGCGCTATCAGCGCGACGTCTACTGACCCGACGGTCGCGAATCGCGCGATCCAGGCGGATGATTCCGCTTGTGCTCCCTCCCGGCCGCTCCTGAATTCCTGACTCCAATTCCATGACGTTCAACCATCGCACCGCCCTGGTGACCGGAGCCGGCCGCGGCATCGGCAAGGCCATCGCCGAGACCCTCGCCAAGAACGGCGTCACCGTCATCTGCGTCTCGAAATCCGCGGAATCCTGCGGCGCAGTCGCGGCCGGCATCGTTGCCGCCGGCGGGAAGGCGAAGGCGCTGCCGGTCGACGTCGCGGACGGCGCGGCCATCGCCAAGGCGTCGGAGGTGCTGCTCGCCGAATTCCCGGCCATCGACATTTTGGTCAACAACGCCGGGATCACCCGCGACGGGCTGCTCTTCCGCATGAGCCCCGACGACTGGGACGCCGTGATCCGGACCAATCTCACCAGCTGCTTCCACTGGACCAAGCACATCGGCCGCCCGATGACGCGGGCCCGCTGGGGCCGCATCGTCAACATCGCCTCGGTCAGCGGCATCATGGGTAATGCCGGCCAGGCCAACTACTCGGCGGCCAAGGCCGGCATGATCGGCCTGACGAAGACCCTGGCGCGAGAATTCGCCTCGCGGAACGTCACGGCGAACGCGGTGGCTCCCGGCTTCATCAAGACCGACATGACGACGGAATTTGTAAATAATGCGGAGATGTCGGCCAAGATTCTGGACACCGTTCCGCTCAAGCGCTTCGGCGAAGCGGCCGACATTGCGAACATGACGGCCTATCTTTGCTCGGAAGAAGCGGGATACATCACCGGTCAAGTTTTTACCGTTGACGGCGGCATGACGATGTGAACCCTCCAAAACACCCGATTTTATCATCCATGGCTGACCAAAAAACCATCGAACAGCGCGTCAAAGAGATCATCGTTAACCAATTAAATGTTAACGAGGAGCAGATCACACCGACTGCTTCTTTTCTCGACGATCTGGGCGCCGATTCCCTCGACACCGTCGAGCTGATCATGGCTTTTGAGGAGGAGTTCAAGGACGAGATCAAGGGCGAGATTCCCGAGTCCGATGCGGAAAAGCTGCAGACGGTCGGCCAGGTGATCGATTACATCAAGGCCAAGGCCGGCGCGAAGTAAGCCCGCGGCAGGTAGCTATTTTGGCGCCCGGCTGGGTCCCGACAGGGAACGGTGGGCGCTTTTTTATTCTCCGGAACTGACTTCGCCGCCACGCTTCATCTTTCCATGGACTCCTCCTCCGATCCATCGCGACGCGTAGTGGTCACCGGCCTGGGAGTGATCCATGGCCTCGGTCACGAGGTCGGGACCTTTTGGAGCAGCCTGCTCGCCGGCAAGCCGGGCGTGGACCGTGTGACGCATTTCGATCCGAGCGACTTCGCCTGCCAGATCGGGGCCGAGGTGCGGGACTGGGATGTGACCCAGCACATGGATGCGAAGGAGGCACGGCGCAACGACCGCTACACCCATTTCGGATTCGTGGCCGCCAAGCAGGCGGTGAGCGACGCGGGGCTCGATCTCAGGGCCGAGGATGGCGACCACGTCGGCGTGATGATCGGCTCCGGAATCGGCGGCATGTTCACGTACGAGAGCCAGCTCCGGGTCCTGGCCGAACGCGGGCCGCGCAAGGTCTCGCCGTTCACGATCCCATCGCTCATCGGCAACATGTGCTCCGGCCTTGTCGCCATCGAATACGGTGCGCGCGGTCCGAACTTCGGCGTCGTCTCCGCCTGCGCGACCGGCACGCACGCGCTGGGGGAGGCGGCTCACGCGATCCGTCGCGGTGACGCCGACGTGATGATCGCGGGCGGCAGCGAGGCGGCGATCACGCCCTTTTCCTACGCCAGTTTCTGCTCGATGAAGGCGATGAGCACCCGCAACGACGATCCCGCGCATGCAAGCCGTCCATTCGATGCGCAGCGCGATGGCTTCGTCATGGGCGAGGGCTCGGGCGTGCTGGTGCTCGAGTCGCTCGCGCACGCGCAGGCCCGTGGGGCGCGGATCTATTGCGAACTCGCCGGCTACGCTGCCACCTGCGATGCCTTCCACATCACGCAACCCGATCCGGAGGGGAAGGGCCTCTCGATGGCAATGAAGCGCGCTCTGGCCAGCGCGGGCGTCGCGCCCGGCGAGATCGACTACATCAATGCGCACGGGACCAGCACGCCCTACAACGACAAGTTCGAGACGCTGGCGATCAAGAAGGTGTTCGGGGAGCATGCCCATCGCCTCGCCGTCAGCTCCACGAAATCGATGACGGGACACCTGCTCGGAGCCGCGGGCGGGATCGAGTCGGTCATCTGCGTGAAGACGATCCAGACCGGCTGCGTCGCACCCACGATCAACCTCGTGGAGCCCGATCCCGACTGCGACCTCGACTACGTCCCGAACACGGCGCGCCGCGTCCCGGTGCGGACGGTGCTCAGCAACAATCTTGGCTTTGGCGGCCAGAACGCCTCGGTGGTTTTCCGGGCGCTCTAGCGAACGCGATGAGGGCGATCCCGCTCTGTCTCGCCGCGCTCGCCCTGGCCGGCTGCGGCGGGCATCGCGGCCCGGCGTCGCCCACCCGCGCCGAGATCTGGCAGGCGATCCAGCCGCAGGCCGCGCGTTACCGGATCGAGCCGGCATTTGTCTATGCCCTCGTCGCCGCGGAATCGAACTTCGATCCCTCCGCGCGGAACGGATCCGCCCTCGGCCTGCTTCAGCTCAAGCCCGCCGCCTGGAGCGCGGTTTCCCGGCTCCCCTACGAGCCGACGGTCTGGGACTGGCGGCGCAACCTCGAGGCGGGAATCGATTATCTCGCCTACGCCCGCAGCTATCTGCACCGCAAGTCCGTGTTCTCCTATCCGCTGCTGCTCGCTTCCTTCCACTATGGATTGGACTACGTGGAGGAGCGGCACTTCGACATCCGGGACATTCCGGTGCCGGACAACGCGATTTACCGCCGGCTCTGGGCCGGGGATCTGGCGCCCGTCCCGCCACCCTAGGCGCGCGGGCGCAAAAAGCCCACGGCCCGGAAAGGAGCCGTGGGCGTCAAAAGGGGGAGGAGATCAGGCCTTCTCGACCAGTCCGGCCTTGATGGCCTTGACCGAGACCCAGACCCGCTTTGTGCCGCCGTTGGCGGTGCGGATGCGGATGCGCTGCAGGTTCGGCCGGAATTTCCGCTTGGTGATGCTGGTCACGTGCGTGCCGATGCCGCCGCTTTTCTTCGACTGGCCCTTGCGGTTGATGATGCTGCCCTTGACGGGGCGTTTACCGGTGATTGCACAGATTCTGGCCATGATGGTTTCGATTTGATTAAAGGTTGATGAATAAAAGGTGGCCGGAGGCCGAAGCAAGGGCAATTTTTCAGCCTGGAATTTCTCCCCGGAAGGCGTGCAGCACCTGGAATTTTTGCCCGAGATGGGCGGGATGGAGAAGCTGGAGCAGGGAGCGTTTTTTTGGGCTGAGACGCTCCGCCTCCGCCGCCGTCAGCTTCGCAAGCAGGGTGGCGGCGTGATGCACCAGGAACGCCTCCTGGGATTCGAGTGTCACGGCGCTGAAGCCGCGCGCGGAAAGGATCTCGGTCAGCCAGTCCCAGCAGATGTGGCAGGTGAGGTCCTGCTCGCCGGGACGCGCCAGCAGGTCGTTGGATTGGGCGTGGCGGTGATAGGCGCGCGCGGTGCCGGCCGGATAATTCTCGGCCAGTTCCCGAAAGGTGCGGCCGTAATCGCAGGCGACGAAGAGTCCCACCCACGGCTGAGCCGCGATCTCCGCGGTCAGGGCGGCCGCGCCGGTCGGGGCGTCGAAGAGTTGTCCCTCGACCGCGGCCGGCGGCAACGTCGCGGGCGCGGCTTCTGGAAGCTCCACCATCGCCAGTCGGCCGCCACGCAGGGTCACTCCAAATTCGCGCCACGCTCCCCCGCGGAAAACGAAACGCCGGAAGGGCTGTGCGTCAAAGAGCTCATTGGAAAACACGACACATCGCCCGCGAAGATCCAGGGCTTCGCCGACGCCGGCCGCGCGGACAGAACCGAAGGGATGGCTCACCCCTGACATCACGCCACGCGCGGGCTCCGCCCCGATCTCGACGAAGGCGTAGTCTCTGGGATTTTCCTTACGCAGGAGGTCGATGCAGGCAGCGGCGATGAGTTCACCGAACAGCGGGGCGCTGGTGCTGGCGGTGAAAAAGTCCGTGCCTTGCCCGTAGCCTACACGCGTCCGGGGGTGGCGATAGTAGCCCACGGCCGGGTCGTAGAGGGCCAGCTCCATGAACCGGGCGAAGGTCATCGCGCCGCCGGCGTCCTCCCGGGTGCGGAAGATCCGCAGGAAATCCTCCGGGGCCGGGGATGGGGCGGATGTGTCTGACGAACCCATTTACAAAGGGAACCGGATGCACACAGTCGGAAGCATGTTCAAACGCATTCTCGCGATCGGGGGCGGCGTGGCCTTCGGATTGGCTCTCGCCCTTGGCGCGGCGCGCGTAAGCCTGGCGTGGGGATGGTGGGGCCATCGCGATCTCGACCGCTCGACGGACTACGTGAGGGAGGTGCTCCAGCTGGTGAACGAGAACTACGTCGACGGCCCGCCGGCCGACTACGACAAGCTGACCAGGTCCGCGTTGCACGGCATGATCGACTCGCTCGATCCCCATTCCGAATTCATGGAGTCGGACAACTACCGCGAGATGGAGGAGGAGATGAGCGGCAAGTTCGGCGGCATCGGCATCCAGGTGGAGATTCGCTCGGGGCACGTGATCGTCATTGCGCCGATCGCAGACACCCCGGGCGAGCGGGCCGGGATCCTGCGCGGCGACGAGATCATGCGGGTGGACGACAAGCCGGTGGAGAAGGGTTCCACGATGAATTCGGTGGTGGACCGCCTGCGCGGCCTTCCGAACACCAAGGTCAGGGTCACGCTCTTCCGTCCGGGCACGGGAAAGACCTTCGAGCTCACGCTGGTGCGCGAGGTCATCAAGGTCGACAGCGTGCGCGACGTGCATGTGCTGCCCGGGGGGGTCGGCTACCTGCAGCTCACGGAGTTTTCCGAACATACCGGGGTGGAATTCGGTCTCGCGCTGGAGCGTCTGGTGCACGACGGCGCCACCAGCCTGGTGCTCGACCTCCGGAACAATCCGGGTGGCCTGCTCGAGGCGGCGGTCGACGTGGCGCAGCCGTTCTTCCGCAAGGGCGAGCTGATTGTCTATACCCAGGGCCGCAAGACGGACGATCGCGACGACTACCGCTCGGAGGCCAAGGGCGAGCCGCTTCGCCTTCCCCTGGCGGTGATCATCAATGCCGGCAGTGCGAGCGCCGCGGAAATCGTGGCCGGTGCGCTCAAGGACACGGGCCGCGCGGTGATCGTCGGCGAGCGTTCCTTCGGCAAGGGTTCGGTGCAGTCGATCTTCAAGCTCAAGAACGGGGAGGGGCTGCGGCTCACCACGGCGCGCTACTACACGCCGAGCGGCGTGAGCATCCACGAGAAGGGCATCGAGCCCCAGGTCACGGTGGTGATGACGCCCGACGAGGACAGCAAGCTGCGCCTGCAGCGGGCGCGCTCGGACGTCACGGCCCCCCGTGAATTCGAGGAGCGCTTCGCCTTCGCCCCCATCGAGGACCGGCAGCTGCAGGCGGCGGTGGACGTGCTCAAGGGCGTCCGGGCCTTGGGCACGCGGGCGGGCGGGCCCGTCGCGCGTTGAAGGCGCGCATGATCCTCGCGTTCGAAAGCTCCTGTGACGAAACCGCGCTCGCGGCCTTCGACCCCGCGCGCGGCCTGGCCGGCGAGTGGCTGCACAGCCAGGTGGCGCTGCACGAGCGGCACGGCGGCGTGGTGCCCGACCTCGCGACGCGCGAGCATCTGCGTCATTTCGGGCCCTTGCTCGAGCGGGCGCGGGCCGAGGTGGATTTCCGCCGCGTGACGCAGCTGGCGGTGACCCGGGGCCCCGGCCTGGCGGCGTGCCTCGCGATCGGGGTCGCGGCGGCGAAGGCCCTCGCGCTGGCGCTGCGGGTGCCCCTGGTCGGGGTGAATCACCTGCGCGGGCATGTGTGGTCGCCCTTCATCGCCCTGCACGCGGGCGCACCGGGGCAGTTTGACGACCGCCTGCGCGACTTTCTCCCGCACCTCGGCCTGCTCGTCTCCGGCGGGAACACGCTGCTTTTCTCGCTGGATCGCGAGCGGCGCGCGACCGTGGTGGCCGGCACGCGGGACGACGCCGCCGGCGAGGCGCTGGACAAGGGCGCCAAGCTGCTCGGCCTCGGCTATCCCGGCGGGCCCGCCGTCGAAAAGCTCGCGGCCGGCGGCCGGATCGACGCTTTCGATTTCCCGCGGGGGATAGGACGGCGGGACGAACTCGATTTCAGCTTTTCCGGCCTCAAGACGAGCCTGCGCTACCAGCTCGAAAAGATGCCCACGGCGCAGGTGGAGGCGCGGCTGGCCGACCTGTGTGCGAGCTACCAGCAGGCGGTGGTCGACGTCCTGGTGCGGAAGACCGGGCTCGCACTGGAGAGGGGCGGGGATTTTCGCAGCGTCGGCCTCTCGGGTGGCGTAGCGAACAACCGACGGCTCCGCGCCAGCCTCGAGCGTCTTGCAGGGCGGAAGGGCCTCGCGTTCCTGCCGGCGGATCCCCGACACACCGGGGACAACGCCGGCATGATCGCATTCGCCGCGTGGGCCGAGTCGGACGCGGCCCCGGCCGGCGACGGCCTCGATCTGCGGATCGATCCAGGCCTGGCGCTGGCCTGATCAGGTGTAATCCCGACGGAGGTTGCTCGGCAGCAGGCCCAGCTCCTCGCGGTACTTCGCCACCGTGCGGCGCGCGATGTTGATCCCTTTTTCCTGCAGCTTCGCCACGATCTCCTGGTCGCTCGACGGTTTTGAGCGATCCTCCGTCGCGATGAGGTCGTGGATCATCTCCTTCACGCTTTTGTTGGAGACCGAGGCGCCGCTGTCGGCCTGGTAGCCCGGCGTGAAGAAGAACTTCATGTCGAAGACCCCGTGGGGGGTCTTGATGAACTTGTTCGCGATCGCGCGGCTGACGGTGGTCTCGTGCACGCCGACGACGTCCGCGATCTGAGTCATCGTCAGCGGCTTCAGCTGGGAGACGCCGCTCTCGAAGAAAGGCTCCTGCACCCGGATGATCTCGCGGGTGATGCGCTCGATGGTCTGCTGGCGCTGCTCGATGGAATTGATGAGGAACTTGCCCGAGCGGATGCGCTCGCGGAGATAGTCGCGCTCCTCCTTGGACAGCGTTCCCTTCGCGATCAGCTCCCGGTAGGTGTTCGAGATGCGCAGGCGCGGGATGTAGTCGTTGTTGAGCGAGATCGCCCACTTGTCTCCGTCCTTCTCGACCGTGACATCCGGCACGACGATGCGGTTGCTGTCCTCGGCGAAGCGGCGCCCGGGCGCGGGATCCAGGGAGCCGATCTCCTCGATCGCCACCTGCACGTCGTCGGCGTGGGCCCCGAGCTTGCGCGCGATCTCGGGGATGCGCCGGCGCTTCATCAGCTCGAAATGGTCGCGCACGATCCGCGCCGCCATCGAATCCTTCCGGCCTTTCGCCGCGAGCTGGAGCAGCAGGCATTCCTCGAGCGACTCGGCGCCGATGCCCGCGGGATCGAAGGTTTTCAGCAGCCGCACGGCGTCCTGCACCGCCTCGAGCGGAAGGCCGGTCTGGAGGGCCACGTCCGCCGTCGGCTGCGTGATGAAGCCGCGATCGTCGAGGCTGCCGACCAGGTAGCGCATCGCCTCGCGCGTGTCCTTGGAGAGGTCCGCCATTTCGGCCTGCCGCATCAGGTGCTCCTGCAGCGAGGTCTCGCTCACGAGCGAATCGAAGAAGTGCTGGCGTTTTTCCGCGTCCTCCGTGGTGAACGGCTGGGCGCCCCCCGCGCTCGCCATGTGGTCGCGCCAGTCCTCATCGAGCTTCGTCAGGATCTGGAACTCCTTGGAAAAATCCAGTTCCTCCCGGGTCTCCGAGGTGTCCGTGTCCGCCGGCGCATCGGCGTCGGCGCCCGAGTCGTTCTTGGCGGTCTCCTCGCGTTCCTTGTCGAGGCTCACGCCCTCCATCGGCAGCTCCTCGAGCGTCGGGTTCGCCTGCAGCTCCTCCTGGATGACGGAGCGGAGGTCGAGCGCCGCCACCTGCAGAATCTTCAGCGACTGCCGCAGCTGCGGCGCGAGGATCAGAGACTGGGTTTGGCGTTGACGAAGATCTTGGCTAAATCCGGGCCCGCTCATAAACGACGTGGACGATGACGTTTGTCATGTGTCAGGAGATCGCAGTGGGGGGGCGGGAGGAAAGCGTGGCGGCGATGGGCTCGTTGTGGCCCATGATTTCTTTGAGGTAGACGCCGAGTTTTTCGTTCGTGGGACCGTAGCGGTCGCTGTAGAGATACATCTCGAGGTCGGTCAGCATCTCGTAGGCGCTTTGGTAGCGCTGGTCGCGATCGCGCTGGAAGGCCTTCTGGATGATGGCCTCCAGCTTGGGGTCGATGTCGGGGCGCAGCTTTGCGAACTGCGGAATGGGCATCGAGAGGATGTTGCGCCGCGACTGCGCGCGGTCGGTGGCGCGGAAGATGTTCCGGCCGAGAAGGAGCTCCGTCAGCACGATGCCGAGCGGGAAGAGGTCGGCGCGCGCGTCGGTCACCGCGTAGCTGGCCTGCTCCGGAGAAAGGTACTCGTCCTTGCCCGCGATCACCTTGCCCTCCTCGTTGTACATCAGGTCGAGGGCCTTCGCGATGCCGAAGTCGGTGAGCTTCACGTCGCCCTCGTAGGCGATGAGGACGTTCTTGGGTCCGATGTCGCGGTGCACGATCCCGAGCAGGCGCCCCTCGGCGTCGCGCTTCTGGTGGGCGTAGGTGAGGCCGCGGGCGATCCGCGACACGATGAAGGCGGCGATGTCGATGGGCATCGTGCGGCGGAGGGCGCGGTGCCGCTCGAGGAACTGCTCGAGGTTCACGCCGCGCACGAATTCCATCACCATGAAGTACTGGCCGCCGACCTGGCCGAGATGATAGGTCTGGACGATGTTGGTGTGGATGAGGTCGGCCACGAGCCTCGCCTCGCCGATGAAATTCTTCTGGAACTCCTCGATGGCCGAGTACTCCTCGCGAATGAGCTTCACCGCGACGACTTTCTTGAAATTGCCGGCCCCGCGCTGGAACGCCTCGTAAACGACCCCCATGCCGCCCTCGGCGAGCTTGTTCACCATCTCGTAATGGATCTCGTTGAAAACGTGTTTTATCGCTGGCACGCCGATCACAAAAGGGCAGCGGTCGCGCACTGGCAAGTGTGCAAATGATCGTTGGCACGAAATTTGCAGCCGCCAGTTTGACAGCGGGGCGCACGCTCCTAGGTTCGGGTCATGATCACGCTCACGCCCCGGGCCGCCCAACGGGTGCAGTCGATGCACGCCGAGCTCAACGCGCCGGAAAAACGGCTGCGCATTTTCGTGGAATCGGGCGGTTGCTCCGGCCTCCAGTACGGGATGTCATTCGACGAGCGAAAGGGCGATGATGCGGAGCTCCAGAGCGAGGGCGTCGCCTTTCTCGTCGATCCGGCAAGCCTGGCGTATCTCGACGGCTCGGCGGTCGATTTCGACGACGGCCTGCACGGAAAGGGATTCGAGATCAGGAATCCCAACGCGCAGAGCACGTGCGGCTGCGGGAAGTCGTTCGCCTAGGCGCCGACGGAGCGTAAGCTCATTTCGCCGCCTCGTGCAGGGCGACGATGCCGAAAGTCAGGCCCCGCGCGGTGACGGCGCCGAATCCCGCCTTCGTCAACTCCGCAGCCAGGGCGGCGCGATCCGGGAATTGCTCGATGGAGTCGCACAGGTATTCATAGGCGGAGGGTTCGCCGGTGAGCAGTCCCGCGAGTTTCGGGGAGAGCTTTTCCAGATACCAGTAGTAGAGCGGCCGGAGCCATCGGTCCGGCTGGGAAAACTCGAGCACGTAGAGATGGCCGCCGCGACGCAGCACGCGGCGCATTTCGGCCAAGGCCCGCGCGCGGTCGGCCATATTGCGCAGGCCGAAGGAAATCGTCACGGCGCCGAAAGTTTCGTCGGGGAAGGGGAGCGCCAGCCCGTCTCCTTGGACAAAATTGATGGCGGCATAACGCGCACCGTCGGCGCGTTGTTTCGCCCGCGCCTGCTCCAGCATGGGCTCGCAGAAGTCCGCTCCGGTGATGGCGACGTCCGGGCCGAGCCCGCGCGACAGCGCAAACGCCACGTCGCCGCTGCCGGTTGCGAGATCGAGCACGGAGCGCGGAGCGGTCCGCCGGACGGCTGCGACGAGCCGGCGGCGCCACCATCGGTCGACGCCGCCGCTGAGCACGCGATTTGCCAGGTCGTAGCGCCTTGCGACCCGTCCGAACATGGCGTTGATGGCGGCGGGATCAGGCATCGGCAGGATGGGGTCTCCGCTGCGGGGCGGCGGCAAGGGCGAAAGATTCCGCCTCCCCAATGCATGAAAAACGGGAACTTACGCGCGTTGGACGAATCTGTCCCGGAAACCGGGGCAACCGTGCTCTAAGATTCATGTGCTTTTGAAAAGCGATTAGGGTTAATGGGTTGACGGAGTGCTGCATTCGCAAGTAACTTTAAAGTAGTTCAGGGCCTAGAATGACTTAGGAAGTTTCAGCAACGAGGAGAATTCCCACATGTCCACCAATCTCACGAAACGCGAGATCGTGCTCGAAATCTACAAGAAGACCAACTTCCCGCAAAAGCAGGTCGTTGAAACCGTCCAGCGCACGCTCGATATCATCCAGAACGCGCTCGCCGCCGGCCGCAACGTGGAGCTCCGCAACTTCGGCGTGCTGGAGGTGCAGGTTCGCAAGCAGCGCATCGGACGCAATCCGAACAAGCCGGAGGCCGAGGTGGTGATCCCGCAACGCGCCGTGGTGAAGTTCAAGTCGGGCAAGATCCTGAAGCAGCAGCTGGCGAAGCTCGATCTCACGAAGCTGCTTTGAGGCGGGGCGGGGCCCTCGGCGCCCCCGCAAAAGTCTCCGCTGCGCCGGGGCAGAAATGGTTCGCCCTGCGCCTGAGCGTTTCGCAAGGTGGCGGCTTCCATGCCGACCTTTCAGACGCTGCCCGGTTTCCGCGAGTTCTATCCCGAGGATCTGGCCCGCCGGAATCATATCTTCCGTCTCTGGCGCCAGACCGCGGGGTCCTTTGGGTTCATGGAGTACGACGCGCCGGTCCTCGAACCCCTGGAGCTCTACAAGGCGAAATCCGGCGACGAGATCGAGAACCAGCTTTTCAGCTTCACGGACAAAGGCGGCCGGGAAGTGGCGCTGCGCCCGGAAATGACCCCGACCGTCTGCCGCCTGGTGGGCGCGCGGGCCAATGCGCTGCGGCGTCCGGTCAAGTGGTTCAGCATCGCGGAGTTTTACCGCTACGAGCGCATGCAGAAGGGGCGCGGGCGCTGTTTTTCGCAGTTCAATGCCGACATCTTCGGCGAAGCCGGGCCGGAGGCCGAGATCGAGCTCATCGCGCTCCTGGTGCAGTGCCTGTGCGCGTTCGGCCTGACGGAGCAGGACTTCTACGTCCGCCTGAGCGACCGCAACCTGTGGTTCTATTACCTCGAGTCGCTCGGCCTGGACGAACCGCGGATCCGCGGGGTGCTGGGCGCGGTGGACCGCCACGAAAAGTACGGCGACGAGGCCTTCAAGGCCTACACCGAGCAGTTCGGGCCGCTCGACGCCGCGCTGAAGGGAAAGATCCTCGCGTTCCTGCAGATCAAGTCGCTCGACGCGCTCGAGCAGGCCCTCGGAGCCGCCGCCACGGGCAAGCTGGCGGCGCGCCTCGGTGACTGGCGCAAACTGCTGGACGGGCTCGCGGCGATGGGTCTCTCGCGCTTCGTCGAGGTCGACCTCGGCGTCGTGCGCGGGCTCGCCTACTACACGGGATTCGTGTTCGAGGCCTTCGATCGCAAGGGAGAATTGCGGGCACTGGCCGGCGGCGGACGCTACGACGATCTGGTCGAAAAGCTCGGCGGCCCGGCGCTGCCCGCGACGGGCTTTGCCATCGGCGACATGACGTTCGCGCTGCTGCTGGAGCAGCGGGGACTGGTGCCTGCCTTCGTGCAGGCGGCCGACGTGTATTGCGTGATCGGCGGCGAGGCGGAGCGGAAGGCGGCGTTTGCCGATATCCATGCGCTGCGCGCTGCCGGTTATCGCGTCGACTACCCGATCAAGGACGTCGCCTTCGGCAAGCAGTTCAAGGCCGCGGCGGAATCGGGAGCGAAGCTGGCGCTGATCTACGGTGCCGAAGAGCTCGCGAAGGGCGTGGTGAAGATCCGCGACCTCGCTGAACGCAGCGAGCGCGACGTGGGGCGGGAACAGGTCCTCGCGGCCGTGCGCGATTTCCTCAGCGGCGGGAACGGCTGAGGCGGGTGGGCCGCTATTTCAGGTTTTCCGGACCGAAGGCCTCGGGAAGGAGCTGATCGAGCGGTGACTCGCGGCGCTGCGCGCCGCGGCCGAGGGTGATGACCAGGGCGCGCGGTCCGAACTCGTTGATCACCTGGCGGCACGCGCCGCAGGGCGGCGTGGGCTGGGAGGTCGGCGTGTAGACGGCGACAGCCCGGATCCGGCGCTCGCCGGCGCTGGCGGCGGCGAAGATCGCGGTGCGTTCGGCGCAGTTGCAGAGCCCGTAGGAGGCGTTCTCGACATTGCTGCCCGCATAGATCTTTCCGGAACCCGCGAGCACGGCCGCGCCCACGCGAAATTTGGAATACGGGGCGTAGGCGGCGCCGGCGGCGCGGCGCGCGGCCGATTCCAGGCGCCGGCGGACGGAGGGAGTGAGGGTCGGGGGCATCGGGACGCTAAGGGATTGCATCGTGCGCCCGTTGGCTTTCGTGTCGAAGCCAAATCCGATGGCCAACCGTTTCTACAACGCCTTTGACAGCGAGACCCAGGGCGGAGGCCGCAAGCCCGACTATCGGAGCGCGTTCCAGATCGACCGCGACCGCATCATCCACGCGCATGCCTTCCGCAAGCTGCAATCGAAGACGCAGGTCTTCCTGTCCGGCGAATATGACTTCTACCGCACGCGGCTGACCCACTCGATGGAGGTCGCGCAGATCGGGCGCTCGATCTGCCACTTCCTGCGCACGCAGGGCGGCCCGCTGGCGGAGGATTTCTACATCGATGGCGACCTGGTCGAGGGCATCTGCCTCGCGCACGACCTCGGGCATCCGCCCTTCGGTCATTCGGGGGAGCGAACGCTGCAGGAGCTGATGCTGCCGTGGGGCGGATTCGAGGGCAACGCGCAGACGCTGCACCTGCTGACGGGCACCATCTACGAGAGCGAGTCCGGCGTGCGCGGCATGCAGGCGACCCGCGCGCTCCTCGATGGCGTGCTGAAGTACAAGAAGCTCTTCCGGGAGTTTTCCGCGCCGCCCCAGAATCACTTCCTGTACGATCCGCAGGAGTCCGTCCGCGCCTTCGTTTTCGGCGATGCCGCCATCCCGGCCGGGCTGCACGCGGGCGAAAGGCTGAACGCCTTCAAGAGCGTCGAATGCCAGATCATGGATTGGGCGGACGACGCGGCCTACTCGCTCAACGATATCGTCGACGGCGTGAAGGCGGGCTTCCTCACCTTCGAGCGCATCGAGGCCTGGGCCGCGGGCGAGGGCATCGATGCCGAGCGGCAGCGCCTGCTGGACCAGCTGTTCACAGCGATGCGCGGCGACCGGCTGGAAAACGTGTTCTCGATGAAGATCGGCGCGTTCATCACCGCCTGCCGCCTGCGCGAGCGGGACAACTTCATGGCGGCGAAGACCAACCGCTACCGCCTCGAGCTGGTCGTCGCGCCCGAGGCGGAACGGGAGGCGGCCTTCTTCAAGAAGCTGGCCAACGACATCATCTTCGAGAGTCCGCAGCTGCAGCAGATGGAGCACAAGGCCCGGCGGGTGCTGTTCGAGCTCTGGAATTCCTGCTGGCGCAACTACGTCGAGCGCGAGGGACGCGTCATCAACATCCTGCCGCCGCGCGTCGGCCGGCTCATCGACGCGGAAACCACGCACGCGGGCAAGGCGCGGCAGATCTGCGACTGGCTCGCGGGCCTCACGGACGGAATGATCGTGCGGACCTACCGCCGGCTGTTCGATCCCGAGTTTGGCTCGATCCGCGACCTGAGTTGAGCGGGCGGATCAGGGTTTGGGATCGCGCGGCCGGAGGGCGTCGCGCAGCGCTTCCTGTTTCTCGCCGGTGGCCACGAAAAGCGTGTCGGAGAATTTCCGGTAGGCGGAGATCTCGTCGTAGATGCTTCCGCCCTTGAGCGCGTTGAGGCCCAGGCCGGCGAGATACTGGAGGCGCAGATTGCTGTCCTGGTTGATCTCGGCGTCCTTCATCCATGGCCCGAGGTCGGAGGCCTGCCCGCCGTAGGTGCTGAGCAGCGCGACCGCCGAACCGAAACCCAGCTCATTGAGCGATCCGGCGACGCGCTGGTAGTCGGGCTGATCGAGCCGCTTCTGGAGTGCGTCCACGTCGATCTTCATCGGCTCGACCTGGCCCATCAGGACGAGGTCGTAGCCCACGCCGCTGTTGTCATTGCTCCAGATCACGCCGTTGGGAAACACGGCGAAGAACGTCGCGATCTCGCTCTTCACGGCATCCGCGTTGCTCTCGTAGAGCGGAACCCACTGCGTGACGATGCCGCCGGGATTGAGGTGCCGCTTGCAGAGCTCGTAGTAATCCTTCGAGTAAAGCGTCGCCGCGCCCTTGACCCACGGGTGGATCGGGTCGGAGGTGATGATGTCGAACTTGTCCGGCGTCGTGAGCACGTAGTGCCGGGCGTCGTCGTAGTGCACCGTGACGTGCGGATCGTGGACGACGTTGTAGTTCTGCGGCCCGAAGTATTGCGCCACGACCTGGGGGATCAGCGGCTCGATCTCGCAGATCGTCACGTGCTCGACATCCGGATGCAGGACGAACGAGCCGGCGGTCACGCCCGCGCCGCAGCCCACGACCAGCACGGAGCGCGGTCTCGGATGGAGCAGGGCGGGAATGTGCCCCAGCATGCGCTGGAGGCGCATGTCCTGCGGTTCGCTCGAGGCCTCCACCTTGCCGCTGACATGGAAGTTGCGCACGCCGGAGCTGAGCTCGGTGACGGCCACGGAGGAATTCATGCCCTCGCCGACGTAAAGCATCTTGGACCCGCCGCTGCGGATTTCGCCGGCCCAGCTGGGCAGGTAGCGGCCGTAGGCGATGACGCCCCACGGGATTTTCGGTAAACCCAGCGCGAGGAAACACGCGAGGCAGCCGGCGCCAAGCAGGCCCAGGGCCGGGAACGCCTGGAAGCGGGCGCGGCCTCCGGCGGCCGGGCGGCTCCACAGGAGCGGGATGAAGGCGAGCAGGGCCGCGAAGGCCGAGACGGCGATCAGGTACTGCTGCGCCCGCTGCGTGCCGCGGGCCGCGATCACGAACACGCTGAAGCCGACTGCACCGACGATCGCGCCGACGGTGTTGGAGGCGTAGACCCGGCTGACCAGCCGGCTAGGATCCTGTCCGGGCGCGGAGACGCTGGCGAGCGCCAGCGGGAAACTCGCGCCCCAGAGGCAGGCCGGGGGAAGGACGGCCCAGAGGCAGCGGACGAGATCGAACTGGAAATTCAGCCAGGGGTTGGAGGAGAGCCCCGGATCCACGGGCCAGTAGGGCAGGGACTCGGAAATCATGTGCGCCGTCCAGGCGACGGCGGCGGTGAGCAGCAGCTGGCACATTCCGAGGGCGAAACGCGGCTGCCGGGACTGCCGGCCGACGACCGAGCCGACCGTGCTGCCGATTCCGAGTCCGAAAAGGAAAACCGCGAGGATGATCGAGAAGGTATAGACCGTCGCGCCCAGCATCAGGGACAGCAGGCGGGTCCAGACCACCTCCGCGCCCAAGGCGCAAAGTCCGGACAGCGCGATGACCGCATGAACGAGCCCGAACGCGGGTGTCCCGGACGATGCCTCATTCGTCGCGGAAGCCTCGTCCGCCGCCGGTGCCGGAGCGGAGGCCGCGAGGGCGAAGGCGATCAGGGCGACGGCGCCGTTGAGCGCGGCGGCAGCGTAGGTGGCCGTCGCCATGTCGTGGACGCGGAGCAGGTAGAAGCCGGCGAGCAGGCAGCCGAAGACCGCGCCCGCGATGTTTCCGCCGTAGAAAAAGCCGAGCCACGCCACGCCGCGCGGCGTGGCCTCAACCCAGCGGGCGATCGCGGGCAGGGTGGCGCCCATCAGCAGCGTCGGCGGCAGCAGGCAGAGGGCGGCGACGACTCCGCGCCACGGAATGCCCGCCAGGCCCGTGTTCACGTGGGCCGTGTAGAAACGGTCGACCAGCGGCACGCCGAAAAGCACCGCGATGCCGATGAGCCCGATGCCGGCCTCGAGCAGCGCATAGACCCGCAGCGGATGGGCCTGGCGGCCGACAAGGCGCGGCAGCAGCAGGCTGCCGAGGCACATGCCGCCCATGAACGTGCCCAGCAGGATGCCGAGGGAAACGGCGGACGAGCCGATCACCAGCTGCAGCAGCTGGAACCAGACGATCTCATAGATCAGGGCCGAGCAGCCGCTGCCGATGAAGAGCGCCAGCAGGAGCGGCAGGAAGCGGTGGGCGGGGGACGGGGCCGGTGCGGCGGGTTCGCTCATGGAGGGTTCTGCAAATGACGTCGATGAAGGTGCGATGGAGTCATCCCGCGATCATATTATTCGCCGGTGGTGAAACGCGTCGACCCCGACGCGCTGTCGGGTTCCGTCGATCGTCAAACGTGGGCAGAGATCTCAACGCGTTGGGGTCAACGCGTTCTACCCTCCGCCACTGAAAGGCCGGGCTCAGGCGGAGCGGCGGAAGAGATTGTCCAGCTTGCCGGTGCTGTCGCCGATCTTTTCGGTCTCGGCCCCCACCGTCTCGATCATCGAGCGGTAGAGATTGGTGATCGGCGTCTTGTCCTCCACGCGGACATGCCGGCCCGGCCGGGTCGCGCCGCCGCCGGAGCCGGCGACGAGGATCGGCAGGTTCTCGTGAAGGTGCTGGTTGCCGTCGCTGATGCCGCTGCCGTAGGTGATCAGGCAGTTGTCGAGCAGCGTGCCGTCGCCCTCCTTGACCGACTTCAGGCGGTCGAGGAAGTAGGCGAGCTGCGTGACGTGGAAGCGATTGATCTGGGCGAGCTTCGCCTTCTTCTCCTCGTCGTTGCGGTGGTGAGAGAGATCGTGATGGCCGTCCTTGATGCCGATGAACGGGTAGGGGCGGTTGCTGCCGTCGTGCGCCATGATGAAAGTCGAGATGCGCGTGCTGTCGGTCTGGAACGCCAGCGTCATGATGTCGAACATCAGGCGGAGCTGCTCCCCGTAGTTCTCGAACATCTCCGGCTCCACGACACCGGCCGGCAGCTTCGGCGGAAACTTTTCCGCGCGCTCGATCCGCTGCTCGATCTCGCGGACGGCCGTGAGGTACTCGTCGAGCTTGCGGCGGTCGGTCGCGCCGAGGTTGTTGCCGAGGCGCTTCGCGTCGTCGAAGACGAAGTCGAGCACGCTCTGGTTGTAGAGCGCGCGCTTCGCGCTGGCTTCCTTCGAGCGGGCGGACGTGCCGTCGCCGAAGAGGCGCTCGAAGGCGGCGCGCGGATCGACCTCCGGATTCATCGGCTGGGTCTCCGACTTCCACGAAAGATTGAACTGGTAGGCGCAGCTGTAGCCGGAGTCGCACGAGCCCGCGCGCTGGCCGCCGTCGGCACTGAGCTCGAGGGACGGCAGGCGGGTCTCATGGCCGATCTTGTTGGCCGCGATCTGGTCGACGGAGATGCCGGCCTTGATGTCCGCGCCCGCGGTCTTGCGGGGATGGCAGCCGGTGAGGTAGCTGGCGGAGGCGCGGGCGTGGTCGCCGCCGCCGTCGCCGAGGGAATTGCCCTGCTCGTTGGCCAGGCCGGTGATGATGGTGAAATCGCGCCGGTGATCCTTCAGCGGCTCGAGGATCATGGGCAGGTCGAAGTTCTCGCCGACCACCTGCGGGGTCCAGTCGGCCATGTTCTTGCCCTGCGGCACGTAGAGCCAGGCCACCCGCTTCGGGAAGCCGGCGGCCGCCGCGCTGCCGGTGGCCGCGAGAGCCCGCGTGGGCAGCAACGAGTCCAGCACAGGCAGGGCGACCACGGTTCCGAGGCCGCGCAGGAAGGTGCGGCGGTGCATTTGCCAATTGTTGCTCATAGCGCAGGTGGGATGAGGGATCGGGTGACGAGGTGAGTTTGCGGTCAGCGGGCGCCGTTGGCAACCGGTGATTCAGTCTGGGAAGCGACGGTTCCGGACTGGGTGGTGACGCGGGCGGCGCGCGTCTGGGCCGGAATGCTGAAGGGAGCGAGGACGGCCGGCGCTTCCGGCGCCGGCGCGGAGGCCACCTCGCCCGGGGGATTCTCGCCGCGGCGCATCTCGAAGGGGAAGCTCTTCACGGTTTCCAGCACGAGGCCGGAGAACTTGAACTGGTCGGCCTCGAGGCCCTTCACGATGGAGTCGAGGGCCGGCCGGTCGTAGTATTCGACGCCGCGACCCAGCGCGTAGGTCAGCATCTTTTCGGCGAGGCAGTGCAGGAACTCGGCGCGCCGCTTGGTGGCGAGGAGCTTGGTCAGCTCGGCGGCTCCTCCAAAGGTGTCGCCGCTCGTGAGCTTGCCGGCGGGATCGATGGCGGCCTCGCCGTCCTTGTCCCGCCACGCGCCAATCGCGTCGAAGTTCTCCAGCCCGAAGCCGATGGGATCCATCCGGGCGTGGCAGGAGGCGCAGTTCGGATTCTCGCGGTGCTGTTCCATCTGCTGCCGGAGGGTTCCGGTCAGCTTCCGGCCCTTGTCGTCGAGATCGGGCACGTTCGGCGGGGGCGGCGGGGGCGGGGTGCCGAGGAGATTTTCGAGGACCCATTTGCCGCGCTTCACGGGCGAGGTGCGGGTCGGATTTGACGTCAGCGTCAGCACGCTGGCCTGGGTGAGGACGCCGCGGCGCGGCGTGTCGGCCAGCGAGACCTTCTGGAAGTCCTCGCCGGTCACGCCGGGCAGGCCGTAGAACTTGGCGAGCCGCCCGTTGACAAAGGTGTAGTCGGCGGTGAGGAAATCGAAGACCGGCCGGTCCTGCCGCATGACGTTCTCGAAGAAGAGCTCGGTCTCCTTCTGCATCGCGGTGCGCAGGCCCAGGTCGTAGTCGGGGAAAAGGGACTTGTCCGGCTGGGCGGTGTCGAGGCTGCGGATCTGCAGCCACTGGCCGGCGAAGTTGTCCACGAGCGCGTGCGCCTTCGGCGACGCCAGCATCCGGCGCACCTGGGCCTCCAGGTTTTGACGCAGCTGGCCGTGCTCGGCCAGGCCCAGCAGCTCGTCATCGGGGGTGCTGCTCCAGAGGAAATACGAGAGCCGCGAGGCAAGGGTGAACTCGTCGAGGGGCTGGACCGCGTTGGCGGTGGCGGCCGAAGCCGGCGGCTCGCCCACGAAAAGGAAGTGCGGCGAGACCAGCACGGCCTTCATCGCCAGCTTCACGCTGGCATCGAAGCCGTCGCCGTGCTTCTCGGCGAGATCGTAGAGGCCCATCAGCCGGTCGATCTCGGCGGGATCCGCGGGATGGCGCCAGGCGCGGCGGGTGAAATCGGTGACGATCGCGCGGGCGGCCGCGGCGTTCTGGGCCGGGCGGGCCGTCTGCCCGAAGACGCGGCCGAGGAGGCCGGGCTTTTTCGGCGCGGTGTATTTCGCGAAGAGTTCCTCGACGGGCGCCGGCTTGGCCGGCGTGATCACCGGAGCCGAGAGATCGACGACCTCGAGGTTCTGCACGATGAGGTTCCGGACGCGGAGATTGGGATTCTCGTTCTTGGGATCGGCGAACTCGTTCACGAAGGCCGCCGAGAATTTTTTCTGGCCGGGCGTCAGGTGGGTGCGGACCTCGTAGACGTACGGCTGGGGAATCAGGAGGGTGACGGAGAAGACGCGCTGGCTGGGGAGCGGCTCCATGTTCGCCATGGCGATGACGTCGAAATCCTTGACCGGCTTTCCGTCGACCTGGAACTGCATCCGCGTCGTCTCGGAACCGGCCTGCTTGGCGTAGGCCTGGGCGCGCAGGATGTAGTCGCCTTCCTTGGTGACGTTAATCGTCGTGGAGACGTCGCCGTTCTTCTCGAGCACGCGCTCGCCCGCCGGGGTGAAGCGGCCCTCGCCGGTGGCGGCGAGCTGGTCGGCGCGGTAGCGCCGGGTCGCGGCGGGCAGCGGACCCTCGACCTCGATCCATTTGACGAAGGCGATGCCGGGCTGCTGCTTGCCGAGGCGGCCGTTGAGCATGAAGAGTTCGTTGTCGCCGCCATGGATGCGGCGGACCTCGGCGCGGACCCGCGGCCGTCCGGCGGGCAGGCCGACGCGGGCCTCGTAGGTGCCGGGGTTGGCCTCGTCGGTCGAGAGCTCGAAATCCTTGATGAACGCGTCGTTCACCATGATGGAGATCTTGGTCGGGTCGGGCTTACCCTTGACGTCCTCGGTGTTGTTGTTGCCGCCGCCGACCATCGCGCCGCCGGTGGGCTTGGCGAAGGCGTGCACGCGCACGAGGTAGTCGCCCGCGGCGAGGGTCGGCACTTCCACCGCGACGTCGTCCTCCTCGAGGCTGATCAGCTGCACCCAGCCGTCGCCGCGGTCGCCGATCGCGTTGAACCCGACCTGCGCGAGGCTGGCGGGATAACGCTGCACCTTGCTCTCGATCGGATCGGTGACGATGGCCTGGTCGAGGATCTTGTCCGCCGCGGCCAGGTATTTCTCCATCAGCACGGGAGGGAGGGAGAGGACGTCGCCGATGTTGTCGAAGCCGTAGCCCGAATCGTCCGGCGGGAAGTCCGCCGCCGGCTTGAAATCAACCCCCACCAGATCGCGGATCGTGTTGTTGTACTCGGCGCGGTTGAGGCGGCGGATCGTAACCCGGCCGGGATCGGGATTCTTCGGGTCGAACTTGAAGAGCTGCTTCTCGATCCAGTCGCCGATCACGTCGCGTTCGGCCTGCGTCGGCTGCACGTCGGCGTCTTCCGGCGGCATCTCGTGCGAACGCACATGATGGAGCACCGTTTCCCAGGTCGCATGGTCCTTGTCCACGTCCGCCACCGTCTTGAAGGTGTCCAGCGCGACGTCGCCCTTGCTGCGGCCGTTGCCGTGGCACTCGTAGCAATATTTCTCCAGCAGCGGCGTCACATCCTTCTCATAACTGACGCGGGCCACGGCCGGCTCGGCGCCGGCGCCGCGGAGGGAGACCGCCAGGGCCGCGACAACTACGATGGAGAACGCTCGGGACGGAGACATGGCCATGGGGAAGGGGAAACTCAATTTTTCAACATGCCCGTCTCCCCAAGCCAGTCAACCAGCCGGGACGGCCAGTTCGAAATGGACAGCTGGGGACGGTCGGAACGGACGCCGAAGCCGTGCCCGCCGCTGTTGAAGATGTGGACCTCGGTGGGAATGTTCGCGGCCTTGTATTTGAGGAAAAGGTTGGCGAGCGGCGCGGCCTTGGGCGTGTCGTCGAACGCGACGGTAAAGAACGCGGGGGGCGTGTCCTTCGGCACCGCGATGTCGCCGCGCGGAACCTCCGCATAGATCAATGCCTGGAAATCGGGACGGGAGCTCTGGCGTTCCACGGCGTCGGCCGCATCGGGATTGCCCTGGTCGAAATGGAGCGCGGCCCCGAGCGCCGGCGCGCCGCCGGCCGAGAAGCCGAGGATGCCGATATGATGCGGGTTGATGCCCCATTCCGCCGCGCGGCTGCGCACGAGCCGGATCGCGCGGAGTCCGTCCGCGACCGGTTCCACCGTGGTCTTGTAATCCTTGCCCTCGCCGGACTGGTCGCGGGCGAGGCGGTACTTCAGGACGAACGCCGCGATGCCGCGGTCGGCGAGCCACTTGGCGAGATCGTAGCCCTCGCGGTCGATCGTGACGAACATGTGGCCGCCGCCGGGAGCGATGATCACCGCCGCGCCGGTCGCCTTGCCCTTCGCGGGCAGGAACGGGGTGATCGACGGATTGTGGATGTTGAAGATCACCGGGAAGACGATGTCCGGCTCCTGGCGGTAGCTGATCTGCTCTGGCTCGTCCTTGCGCGCCTCGGAGCCCGGGGCGCCGTTGGGCCAGAGCGCGACCGGTGCGGGATGCGCCGACTCGACCGGCGGCGTCGACGGGATGGCGGGTCCGCCGGGGGACGTGTTGGCCGGCAGCACCGGCACGACCTTCGGCGCGGGCCAGGCAGCGGAAGCCGCCAGCAGCGGCGCCGCGGTGAGCAGCGAAACGGGCAGAACGAGCGAGAGGAACGACTTCGAGGATTTCATGGGGTGGACGAGGATAACTGCAGCAACGGACGGTGCCCGCTTCGCGTTTCAGGAGAGCGGCGAAACGGGCAGACCGGCGGCGAAACTCCGGGTTCGCCGGAGAATTGGCCAGCCGGAAATCACCGCGGATCCGGCGCGGCTGCCCGGCTGGCCGGAACGGGTTTCAAGGATCACCTGGCCTTCGCGATTTCCACCGCGTAAACCTGGTTCGCGCCGTACATGTTGCCGCTGAAGATCACCCACTTCTTGTCCGGCGTGATCGAGCCGTTGGGCTCGATGCCGCCCTGGCCGGTCACGTAGTTGTGCTTCGACATGTTGACGAGGCGCTCGTGCTGCAGCGTGCCGTCGGGCTGGACGCGGAAGAGGTTGATCCACATTCCGTCCGGGGCGTAGGAGACCTGCGTCGGGTCGCCGCCGTCGCTCATGAAGAGGGTGTTGTCACGCGAGACGTTGAAGTGCACCCCCCACGTGTTCTGCGTGATGTGGTAGCGGATTTCCTTGCCGGTCTCGATGTTCACGCCGCCGATCCAGAAGTCCTGGCTGCGCGGGGTCTGCAGGTCGAACCAGATGGTCTTGCCGTCGAAGCTCCAGAATTCGTGGCCCGCGATCTCCATGTCCATCGTGCGCTTGTGGCGCAGCGTCATCTCCGTGCCGTCGGTGCGGATCGTCCAGACGCGGTCGACCTCGTGCCAGGTGCCCTCGTGGCAGTAGAGCATCAGGTTCGGATCGGTCGGGGAGAACTGCATGTGGTTCAGCCAGCCGTACTGGTAACCGACGGTCTGCGACTGACCGGTCTTCAGGTTGGTGAACGTGAAGGCCTCGGACGCGGGATTGAACACGCGGCGGGAGAGGCCGTCCTCCTTGGTCACGGAGTAGCGCTGTGTCGGCGTCAGATCCTCCATCGTCTTCCCCGGAAACATCCGGCTGAGCTGCGGCACGATCTTGCGCTCGGGTGGCTTGGGCGTCTTGCCGGTCGGGTCCTCCTGGGTGATGCTGGCCACGGTGAAGGTTTCGTCCGCGTTGATCAGCGTGCGCGTGGCGTTGGGCACGAGGCGGGTCTGCTTCGTGTCGTAATTGAAGGCGTAGACCGGTCCGCCACCAAAACCACCGCCGCCGCCACGGCGCGCACCGGCGGCATTCGCCGGCTGGTCAGCAGCCGCCGGCGCCGCTGCCGGCGTGGTTGCCGCTGCCGTGGCTCCGGCCGCGGGCGCCTGCCCGTTGGCTCCGCCCTGGCCGCCTCGGCCGCCGCGACGGCCGCCGCCGCCCCCTGGCGCCCCCTGGGTGAAATAGACCTCACGGGTGCGGCGCGCCATGTAGCTGCCGCGGCCATTCGGGACGACCAGCTCCGCCTTGACCGGCTCGCTGCCGAGCTTGGCCAGGTCCACCATCATGATCCCGCTGGGGGAGTTGAAGATGTACTTGTCGCCCTGCGGGGAGTACGAGTTGTCATGGAAATAGAGCGTCGCGCTCCCGGGCTCGCTGGACAGCCGGATGACGCGGTGTCCGGTGGAGGGATCGATCCATTCGGCCGGACCGGGATCGGCGGACGCTGCCGGCGTTGCGGCCGGCTGGGCGGTCATCAGGGCCGCGGAAGCGGCATATCCAAGAACAAGGAGGGGGAATAAACGGGTGGCTTGCATAGGGGGGCCACAGATTGACGACGCCGGACCTCGGAAGTGACGATCCGACGCGCGGTTGGCGCATGTTTTTCCACGGCTCATCCCGGTAGGGCGCGGACTGTGTCCGCGCCGGGCTAACCCCGGATGATTGCTGCCACACCCGATGTCTTCGGCTTGGCCGGTAAGCGGATCCGGCGCGGAGCGGAGTCCGTGCCCTACCGAACCTCAATGCTTGGCGAGCTCGACCGCGTAGACGTGCACCGCTCCATGCATGTTCGAGCGGAAGACGATCCACTTCATGTCCGGCGTGAAGGTCACGTTGGGCTCGAGCCGGTAGTCGTGCTTGGACATGTTCACGAGCCGCTCCGAGCGGAAGAGCGCGGGATGGACGAGATCGGCGGCGTTGGGCGAGGCGATGCCGATCATTTCCGGCACCTCCTCGGGATGGAAGAGGTAGATCCACTTGGCGTCCTTCGCGTGGGCGACCATCTCCTCGTCGCTGCCGTCGCCGGCGAAGAGCTTGCCGTCGGGCGAGACGTTGAAATGCACGGACCAGTCGTCGCGCTGCAGCTGGTACCAGGTGCGGTGGCCGGTCGCGAGTTCGTAGCCGGCGAGCCAGAAAACCTCGCTGCGCGGCGTCTGCAGGTCGTACCACAGGGTCCTGCCGTCGGCGCTGAAGAACTCATGGCCGGCCTTCTCCATGTTCATCGTGCGGGTGTGGACCTTGAACAGCCCCGTGCCGTCGGTGTGGATGGTCCAGACGCGGTCGACCTCGATCCACGGGCCCTCGTGGCAGAACATGATGAAATTCGGGTCGGTGGGGGAGAACTGGAGGTGGTTGAGCCACTCGCTCTCGCTGTGGATGACCTTGATCGCGCCGGTCTTGATCTCGAGGGTGAACAACGACCGCGGCGGCGCGGCGCGGACGCCCATCAGCGTGCGGTGGAGTTGGAGGTCCTTGGCCTGCGCGAAGGTCAGCTTCTCGCCGTTGGGGCCGGTGCCCTCGTAATTGGCCTGGCCGAAGCGCGGGTCGCTGCCGACGCGCGCCCCCGCCGGCTGGCCGTTGCGCGCGCCGCGGTCGGTGTTCTCGGGCAGCTTCACACCGATGAACATGGTCTCGTCGGCATTGAGCGAGGAGACATTGACGCCGGGTGGCAGCTTCACCACCTCGCGCGTCTGGCCGGTGTCGACGCTCGTGGCGTAGACCGTCCCGCCCAGGGATTCCGCCGGAGCATCTCCGGCTCCGCCGCCGCGAGCGGCGCGCTTCGTGTAGTAGATGTCGCCGGTCTTGTGGCCGGTCATCAGCACGCTGACGGGACCGGGCACGAGCGGCGTGATGGCGCGGGTCTCGAGGTCGATGGCCGCGATGCCGCCCCCGGGCGTCGTGACGATGATCTTCTTCCCGTCCTTGGTGTAGGCGTTCTGGTTGAAATAGAGGCTGGCCGTTCCCGGCTCCCGCGAAAGTCGGATCACGCGATGGCCGGTGTCAGGGTCGATCCAATCGGTGGGCACGTTCGACGAGCTCAGTGCAGGCGGCTCGGCGGCCGCGAAAAGCGCGGGCGTAGCGGCAAAAAGAAGAAGGGCAGCGGAGCGGATGAACGATTTCATGGGGTAGAGGACGAACTTGAAACGGACGGGTTCGCGCAGAGGCGCAGAGACGCAAAGGTCGATCCGATCGGATTCTGATTAAAACAGGGCTAGGTCTCTGCGCCTTTGCGCCTCTGCGCGAGATGTCCGGCGGGATTAGTGTTTGGCGACTTCCACGGCGTAGACATGCGTCGGGCCGTGCATGTTGGAGCGGAAGACGACCCATTTCATGTCGGGCGTGAAGTGAACGTTGGGCTCGAGCTGGTAGTTGTGCTTGCTCATGTTCACGAGCCGCTCGGAGCGGAAGAAGCCGGGATGGATCAGGTCGGCGGAGTTCGGCGCCTTGACGCCCGCGACATCCGGCACGTCCTCGGGGTGGAAGAGGTAAATCCATTTCCCGTCCGGCGCGTGGGCGACCATCTCGCTGTCGCCGCCGTCGCCGATGAACAATTTGCCGTCGGGCGAGGAGTTGAAGTGCACCGACCACTCGTTGCGCTCGAGATGGTAGCGGGTGCTGTGGCCGGTGGCGACGTCGTAGCCCGCGAGCCAGAAGTCCTCGCCGCGCGGAGTCTGGAGATCGTACCAGATCGTCTTGCCGTCGGCGCCGAAGGCTTCGTGGCCCGCGATCTCCATGTTCATCGTGCGCCGGTGGACGAGGGTCAGCCCGGTGCCGTCAATCCGCATGGTCCAGATCCGGTCGACGCGGTGCCACGGGCCCTCGTGGCAGAACATGATGAAGTTCGGGTCGGTCGGGGAAAACTGCACATGGCCGAGCCAGTCCGTCGTGCGGTGGATGGTCTTCACCTCCCCGGTGCGGAGATCGAGGGTGAAGATCGACATCGGGATGTGCTCGTCGACGCGGTTGTTGAGCAGTACCTCGCGCATTTCGGCGAAGGTCAGGACGCGCCCGTCCGGCGCGTGCATCACGGTGCCGGGAGCCGGCCAGCCGACCGGTCCGACCGGCTTGGGCCCGTCGGTGCGGATGCCGACGACCAGGGTCTCGTCCGCGTTGAGCGCGGACATCGCGCCGCCGGGCGGCAGCTTGGCCAGTTCGCGCGTCGCGAGGGTGTCGACGTCGGTGGCGAAGATTGCGCCGCTCTTCTGGTAGAAAATCTGCCGCGTCTTGTGGCCGAACTCGATGCCGCTGCTGCCGGTCACGCTGTAAGGGACGTCCGGCGCCACCAGCTTGATCTCATGGGTGTTGAGATCGATGACCGAGATGCCCTTCGCGGACGTCAGGATCATCTTGTCGCCGCCGACGGAGAACGCGTTCTGGTGGAAGTAGAGGCTCGCGGTGTCCGGCTCGCGCGACAGGCGCACGATCCGGTGCCCGGTGTCGGGATCGATCCAGTCGAGCGGCGGCTCCGTCGCGGCTCGGGCCACAGCGGCAAAGGACATTGCGAGAAGGACAAAGCGGAGGCAGGATTTCATTTCAGGGAGATGAGGGGATCGGGTTGAAATTGAACTGAAGGTCGCCAATCGCGAAACTGAACGCGCTGTTGGGACGAGTGATCACGGCGGGCGCGCCCACCTTCAGCACTCCAGTGACGCCGCCGTCCTGAGTGGTGCGTTCGACCGCCAGGCGAAAGAGAACATTGCCATCGGGCAGCCGCGTCGGGGTGACACGCCAAACGACGCCATCCTGCAGCGGCAGCACGGTTTCCTGGCCGTAGGTGAGCGTCACGCGGGAGATGTCGAGTTTTTCGCCGGATCCGAAGGTGACGGTGCCGGAAAATTCGGCGTGGGCATTTTTGATCTTTGCGGCGTCCTTCAGCGGAAGCCGAATGATCGCGCCATCCTTCGAGAGCGTGAGGGTGTCGTTCTTCGCGTCGAAGGAGGCGAGCGAATAACCGGCGAAAGTCTGGCCGATGTTGCGCCAGGCTGCCGGCTGGTCAGCCGCCTCGCTAAGGGCGAAGAGCGACCGACCCGGCGTCAGGAGCACGCCGACGAATTCGATCTCGGCGTGCGCGGCTGCCGTCAGCAGCGCGACCGCGCCAAACAACTGAAGGCAGCGCGTCATTTCGCCTTCGCGATCTCCACGGCGTAGACGTGGATCGGCCCGTGCATGTTGGAGCGGAAGACGATCCACTTCATGTCGGGGGAGAACGTCACGTTCGGTTCCAGCCGGTAGTCGTGTTTGCTCATGTTGACGAGACGCTCGGCGCGGAAGACGCCGATATCGATGAGGCTGTCCGAACCGGGATTCTTGATCCCGGCGACGTCGGGCACGCGCTCGGGACGGAAGAGATTGATCCATTTTCCGTCGGGCGCACGGGCGACCATCTCGCTGTCGCCGCCGTCGCCGGCAAAGAGGGTGCCGTCGGGGGAGACGTTGAAGTGGACCGACCACTCGTTGCGCTGGAGGTGGTACCAGGTGCGCTTGCCGGTCGCGAGGTTGTAGCCGCCGAGCCAGAAGTCCTGGCCGCGCGGGGTCTGGAGGTCGTACCAGATGGACTTGCCGTCGGCGGCGAAGAACTCGTGGCCGGCGATCTCCATGTTCATCGTGCGCTTGTGCATCAGCGTGAGGCCGGTGCCGTCGGTGCGGACGTTCCAGATGCGGTCGACCTCGTGCCAGGTGCCCTCGTGGCAGAACATGATCAGCGTGGGATCCGTCGGGGAGAACTGCATGTGGCCGAGCCACTCGTGCTCGGAAAGGACCTTTTTGATCTCGCCGGTCTTCGTGCTGATGGTGAAGAGCACGCGCGGCGGGCCGGCGCGGGTCGCCATCAGGGTGTTGTGCAGGCGGAGATCCTTCGCGTCGGCGTAGGTCATCGGCTTGCCGTCGGCGCCGATCGCCTCGTAGTTCGGCTGGCCGAAGCGCGGATCGGTGCCGGGCAGGCGGTTGGTCGCGGGCGTGGGCGGCTGCTCGCCGTCGACGTAGGACCCGAGCAGGAGGGTTTCGTCGGCGTTGAGCGAGGAGACGCCGCGGCCGGGCGGCAGCTTCACCACTTCGCGGACGGCGCCCGTCTCCGGGTTCGCCGCATAGACGATGAGGCCGTTGACGTTGCGTACGTTGCCGTCCGTCGCGGGCGCCTGGGCGTCGCCCGGGGCGGGCTTCGTGAAGTAGACGTCGCCGGTCTTGTGGCCGGCCACGAGGACGTTCACCCGGCCGGGCACGAGGAGCTTCGTCTCGCGCGTGGCGAGGTTGATCGTGGCGATGCCGCCGTCAGCGGTGGTCACGATGATCTTCTTTCCGTCGAGCGTGTAGGCGTTTTGGTGGAAGTAGAGGCTCTGCGTGTTGTCGTCGCGCGACAGCCGGATCACGCGGTGACCGGTGTCGGGATCGATCCAATCGGTCGGGATCGGATCGGCGGCCACCAGCGCACGGCTGGCGGCGGAGAACAGAAGGAGCAACGCGAGGACAGACTGGCGGGTGGGATTCATGAAGGGAAAGGGACGACGGAGATATTCAGTCGGAGCGTTTCACCCAGAGAACGCAGAGTACGCAGAGATCGATCCGACAAAATGCCTCGGAGAAATTTCCTCTGTGTTCTCTGCGTCCTCTGTGTGAAACCGGTTTGCGGTATGACCTGGGATCAGTGCTTCGCCACTTCCACCGCGTACGCGTGGGTCGTGGCGCGGGCGCCGTTGCCGGGGTTCGAGTGGAAGTTGCCGCTGAAGATGATCCATTTCCCGTCGGGCGTGAACGTGCCGTTGGGCTCGACCCCGCCGTCCTTGCCGTAGTTGTGGTGCGACATGTCGACGAGGCGCTCGGCCTTGAAATAGCCGACGTCGATCAGGTCCTTCTGGTCGCGGAAGGAGCTGCCCTTGGTCATGACCGGGTGGAAGAGATACATCCACTGGCCCTGCCCCTGGATGTCCTGGCGGTCCATCGTGCGGGCCGCGACGCTGGCCGGCCCGCCGCCGTCGCCGGAGAAGAGCTGGCCGTCCGGCGAGACATTGTAGTGCACCGACCACTCCTCGCGCTGGAGGTTGTACCAGGTGCGGTGGCCGGTCGCGAGGTCCACGCTCGCCAGCCAGAATACGCCGCTCTGCGGGGTCTGGAGATCGTACCAGACGGCCTTGCCGTCCTGGCCGAAGAACTCGTGGCCCTCGATCTCCATGTTCATCGTGCGGTTGTGCAGCAGGCGGGCGGGACCGCCGTCGGCGCGGATCGTCCAGGTGCGGTCGTTGTAGTGCCACGGTCCCTCATGGCAGAACAGGATCTGCTGCGGGTCGGTCGGCGAGCACTGGAGGTGATTGGTCCAGTCGTTCTCCCGGTGGAGCACCTTGAACTCGCCGGTCTTGATGTTGAGCGTGTAGATCATCTGCGGCGTGCCCGCGGCCCAGCGGGCCTCGAGGGTGCCGCCCATCCCGTTGGGCGGCGGCGTGCGCGGAGTGGCCTTGCCGTCCGGGTCGGGCGCGATGCCGACGAGCAGGGACTCGTCGCAGTTGACCGCGTAGGCGCCGCTGCGCGCCTGCGGCGGGAGCTTCACGACCTCGCGGATGGCCTTCGTGTCGAGATGGACCGCCATGATGGCGTTGCGCTGGCGATCGACGAAATAGGCCTCGCGCGTGCGCCAGGCGGTCGCGATCGGCTGGGCGCCGGGCAGCACCATCTCGAACTTCGGCGGGGAAACGCCGAGGGTGCTGATATCGACCGTGACGATGCCGCCGGCGCCGCGCAGGACGACCTTGTCGCCCTGCGGCGTGTAGCCGTGCTGGTGGAAGTAGAGGCTCGAGCCGCCGGTGTCGGGCGAGAGGCGGATGACGCGGTGGCCGGTCTTGGGATCGACCCAATCCGAGGGGAGCGTGGCGGGAGCCGCGTTGGCGGCGAAGGTCCGGCCCGCCAGCAGGGCGAGGCCGACCGTGAGGAGGGTCCGGGGCAGGGTGATGTTCATGGGGTGGGGTAACGAAAAAATTCTGCACCGCCAGCGACAGCGCGCCGGCGGGACCGAGGCGGCGGGTTCAGCTCTTTTTCGCCTTGGCGATCTCCACGGCGTACACCTGCAGCGCGTTGCCCTGCATCTTCGAGCGGAAGACGAGCCACTTGTCGTCCGGCGTGAAGATGAGGTTGGGCTCGACGCCCGTGCGCTTGCTGTAGTCGTGCGCGGCCATGTTGACGAGTTTCTCGGTGGTGAACTTCCCGACCTTCACGTTTTCGCCGTCGACCTTGATCGTGTCCATTTTGCCGGCGACAGGCGTGAAGAGGTAGATCCACTTGTTGTTGACCGGCGGATTGAGGGTCTTGGCCTCGGGCAGGGGCGTCAGGTTGGCCACGCCGTCGGGTCCGCCGCCGTCGCCGGAGAAGAGCTTGCCGTTCCACGACACGTTGTAGTGCACCGACCACTGCTCGCGCGTGATCGGATAACGGATCCGCTCGCCGTTGTAGAGGTTGACGGCGGCGAGCCAGAACTCGACGGAGCGCGGCGTCTGCAGGTCGTACCAGACCTGCTGGCCGTCGTGGCTGAAGAACTCGTGGCCGGCGATCTCGTACTGCATGGTGCGCTTGTGCATCAGCCGCATCGCGCTGCCGTCGTCGTGCATCGTCCAGATGCGGTCGACCTCGTGCCACTCGCCCTCGTGGCAGAACAGCACCATGTTGGGATCCGTCGGCGAGGACTGGATGTGGTTCAGGTTGTCGGTGGTGGGATAAAACGTCTTCAACTCGCCCGTCGCGATGTTGACGGTGAAGAATTCCAGCTGGCGACGCGGCCCGCCGGCAGCGCCGCCGCCACCACCGCGTCGTCCCTGGCCCTGCGCGCCGTCGGCCGCCGGAGCACCCGCCGTCGGCGCGTTGCCTTGGGCCTGCGGTCCGCGCCCGCCGCCGGGAGCGCCGGTGCCGGGCACCCCGGTCTTGCCGATGATCATGGTCTCATCCGCCGAGACCCCGCCGAATTCGCCGGTGAAGGGCAGGCGGATGATCTCGCGCGTGGCCTTGGTCTCGACATTGGTCGCGTAAAGGACGGTGTGGCCGTCGATGTTCTTCTGGTAATAGACGGTGGGCGTCTTGCGTCCCACCTCGATGCCGGCGCTGCTGCCCATGCTGTACCGGACCTCGGGGGCCACGAGCTCGATGGCATGCGTCCTGAGGTCGATCGTCGACAGGCCCTCCGGCGTGGAGATGATCATCTTGTCGCCTTTCGGCGTGAAGGGATTCTGGTGGAAGTAGAGGCTGGCGCTGCCGGGCTCGTCCGTCAGGCGCACGATCCGGTGGCCGGTATCCGGGTCGATCCATTCCTTGGGGCCGGCGGCGGGAGCCGCGTCCGCGGCAAAAGCCCGGGAAACAGCGAAGGCGAAAACGGACAGGGAGAAGCGGGCGAGGTGCATGAGGGGGGTCAGCTGAGGTGCAGGGAATGAAATTTCAGAAGGAAGAGAGATTTGCCGGCTCAGTTTTCCACGATGCCTTCGATGGGATAATCCCATTTGTCGCTGCGGAAGGGAGCGGCGGGCAGACCGGCGGCGTTGTAAAGATTGCACCCGAGGCCTTCCGGATAGTTGTCCCAGGCGTAGCGGACCGCGACCGGTGCCGGCACCTGGGCGCTACTGACGACCAAGGCGTCGCCTTCGATCCGGGCATCGGCATCGACAAACTTCTGGTCCGCGCCCGCGACCTGGAAGCCCTTGAGCGCGCCGCCCTTGGCGACGAGACCGCCGCCGAGATGGGTGAAGGTCACGCGGATCGCGCTGCCGGCGACCTTCATCTTGTCGTACATCGGGCCGTAGTACTCAATCTTGCGGCCGTAGACGTCCGCGAGCGCGATGCGGGTCAGGCGGTCGCCGAGCGGCTCCTTGTTGTGCGGATGGACATCCTTGGCCTCGCCGATGTCGATCGTGACGGCCATGCGGGTGTCGGGCAGCGAGAGCACGGAGGCCTGCTCCTCGCGGATGCGGGGATTGTTGCTGATGTTCTGCTGACCCGGGAGCTGGACGATGTAGAACGGGAAGTTGCCCTCGCCCCAGCGCCTGCGCCAGTCGGTGATCATCGCCCGCTGCACGTAACCATAGAGATCGAGGCCGCGGGTGCCGCCGATGATCGACTCGCCCTGATACCAGATGACGCCGCGGATCGCGTAGGGGATGATCGGATTGATCATGCCGTTGAACAGCACGGTGGGAAAATGCTGGTCCTGCACCGGATCGGTGAGCCGGGTCACCGGGCCCTTGGCGCGCGGCTTGTTGATCGGCGTGGGCCGGATCGGCGCGTCGGCGGCGGGTCCCTGCGGGGCCTTGCGGTAGTACGCCACGGACGCATCGAGCGAATCGAGCATCCACTTGAGCTTGGGATCGGCCGTCATCACCTCCCGGGAGATCCAGGCTTCCGCGCAGCTGGCGCCGAACGCGCTCTTCACGATGCCGACCGGCACGTTGAGCTCCTTGTTGAGATTGCGCGCGAAAAGATAACCGACGGCGGAAAAGCCGGGGACGTTGGCCGGATTGCACACGAGCCACTCGCCGCCGAGCTCCGTCTGCGGCTCGTAGGTCTTGGCGGCCTTGACCGTGAACATGCGGACCTGCGGATAATTCGCGGCGGCGATCTCCTCCTCCTCGTTGATCAGGCCGTAAGGACGGCCCTTGGCCTTGGAGACCACGAATTCCATGTTCGACTGGCCGGAGCCGACCCAGACTTCGCCGACGAGCACGTCCTTGATGACGAGCGGCGCCGCCGTCTTGTCGCCGGTGATGGTCAACTCCAGCGGGCCGCCGGTCTTGAGCTTCGGCAGGTTGGCGCGCCATTTGCCGTCGGCACCGGCGACCACGGTGGCTTTCTGGCCGGCGAGGTCGACGGACACCTTTTCACCGGCGTCAGCGGTACCCCAGACGGGGACGGTCATGCCCGATTGCAGCACCATGTGGTCGCTGAACAGGGCGTTGGGCTTCACGGCCGCGGAGAGGGCGGCGGCCGGCAGCAGGGCGAGGGCGAGGAATCTTTTCATGGGGTTTTTCGCAAAGGGAACGGCGCACCGAGAAGGGGCGAAACCGCCTGTCCGGGCCTGACGAAGAGGGGGCCGAAAAGATGCCGGGCGAGAGACGTGAACGCCAGCGAAGAAACGCGGCGGGATCGGAGGGGTGCGCGCAGCGACGCGGAGGCGCGGAGATCGGAGAACAGAAGGAACCGAGGATTTCCTGCCTCCCCAGCATTTTTCCGACCTCTGCGCCTCCGTGTCTCTGCGCGAACCCTTCCGGGGGATTATGGCTTGGGTGCGAGATGACCGGCGTCGACGGCCTCCTGGATCATGCGCACGGCGTATTCCCACAGCGGCGGCGAGCCCTCGGCGACGTGGGCGTTGCGGGCCAGCACGCGGTCGTGCGTCACGCCGTGCCGGCGCCAGGCGGCGCCGGCGGTGCGGCAGTTGAGCAGCATCGGCTGGAAGCGGTCGACGGCCGCGGCGAATCGCGACTCGGGGGTTTTTCGCTCCTCGAATTCATCCCAGAGCGCCCGGAATTCCCGGCCCTGGTCGGGCGGCAGCAGGCCGAAGATGCGATCCGCGGCGACGGCTTCGCGCGCGTGCTGGTCGGCCATCCGCGCGGTGTCGTAGGCGAACGTGTCGCCGGCGTCGATCTCCACCAGGTCGTGGATGATCAGCATCCGGAGGACGCGCAGGACGTCCAGCCGCGGGGCGCTGGCATGCTCGGACAGCACGAGCACGCAGAGACAGAGATGCCAGGAGTGCTCCGCGTCGTTTTCCGCCCGGCGGCTGCGCGTCGTCACCGTCTGGCGGAAGACGTCCTTCAGGCGGTCGACTTCGACGATGAATTCGACCTGGCGGGCGAGGCGTTCGGCGGCATGGGTCATGCCGCTAAAGAAGGTGCGCTGCGAAACGAGTGCAACGCGCGAGTCGGGGTCGAGAACCGGCAGTCGGCCTTTTTTTCGCGCGCTGATTCGGATTCGGACTGTTCACGCGAAGCCGCGAAGAGCGCGAAGGGTTCGGCGAATACTCTGTTCTTCGCGCTCCTCGCGGCTTCGCATGAAACCTGCGAGGGCTTTTGACTGCTGCTGGACGCGTCCGTTTCCGGAATCGTTTTCGCCCTCAACCAGCAGGAAAACGATCCGGCGGTGGTGACTCCGGACTATTTCGCTAGCACCGTCTCGCCGTGGCCGTGCCCGGACTCGACATCCTCGGGCACGGGCGCGGGGGTCACGTACTTGGTGAACCGCTCCATGAAGAGATAGAACACCGGCGTGATATAGAGGGTGAGCAGCTGCGAGACCATCAGGCCGCCGACGACGGCGAGGCCGAGCGAGCGCCGCGACTCGGCGCCCGAGCCCCAGCCGAGGGCGATCGGCATGGTGCCGGCCAGCGCCGCGAGCGTGGTCATCATGATGGGGCGGAACCGCACGATGCAGGCCTCGTAGATCGCGTCCGCCGCCGGGCGTTCGCGGTGCCGGCGGGCCTCGATGGCGAAATCGATGATCATGATCGCGTTCTTTTTCACGATGCCGATGAGCATGATCAGGCCGACATAGCCGTAGATATTGAGCTCCTGGTGGAAAATCAGGAGCGTGAGCAGCGCGCCGAACGTGGCGGCGGGCAGGCCGGAAAGGATGGTCATCGGGTGCACGAAATCCTCGTAGAGCACGCCGAGCACGATGTAGATGACGAGCACCGCGACGATCAGCAGGATGCCGAGGCCGTTGAGCGAACTGGTGAAAGCGGCGGCCGTGCCCTGGAAAACGGCGTTGATCGTGCCGGGCAGCTCGGCCTGGGCGAGCTTCGCGATCCGCTCGGTGACGTCGCTCAGCGACACGCCGGTGGCGAGGTTGAACGAGATGGTCACGGAAGGCAGCTGGCCGAGATGGGTCACGGTCAGTGGCCCGACCGTCGGCTTGAGCCGGACGACCGACTCGAGCGGCACGAGTTTTCCCGTGGCGCTGTGGACATAGAGCATCGAGAGCGCCTGCGGATCGCGTTGGTAGGCGGGCTCGACCTCGAGGATGACGAAGTACTGGTTGGTCGGCGTGTAGATCGTGGAGACCTGGCGGGTGCCGAAGGCGCTGTAGAGCGTGTCCTCGATCTGCTGGGCGGTGACGCCGATCGCGGCGGCCTTGTCGCGGTCGATGTCGACGAGCAGCTGCGGACTGGTGACCAGCAGGTCGGAGGTCACGTCGACGATGCCGGGGATCGCGGCGACCTTCTGCTGGAACTCCGGCTCGACCCGGAACAGCTCCTGCAGGTCGGTGCCGTAAAGCGTGTACTGGTAGACCGACGAGGACGACCGGCCGCCGATGCGGATGGCCGGCGGGACCTGCGGGATGGCCCGGACTCCGGCGATGCCGGCGAGCTCGGTGCGCAGCATGTTCGCGACCTGGGCGGCGGACGGGCGCTTGTGGCGGTCGACCAGCCGGATGTTGAAGCGGCCGGTGTTGCCGGAGCTGCTGAAGTTGCCGCCGCCGACGGAGGACGAGAACGCCGCGACGTAGGGATTTTTCAGCACGATGGCCGCGGCTTCGCGCTGGTAGCGGACCATCGCGTCGTAGGAAATGTCCTGACCGGCCTCGGTCGTCAGATTGATGCGTCCGGAGTCGTCGGTCGGGATGAAGCCCTTGGGGATGATGACGATGATGTAGACCGTGAGCAGGACGGTCACGACCGCGATGCCCATGACGAGGGCCCGGTGCCGGAGGGCGACCCTCAGCGTGCGTTCGTAGAAGTTCAGCGTGCCCTGGAAGACCCGCTCGGTCGCCTCGTACATCCGGTTGTGCTTGGCGCCGTGGATGACCGGCCGGAGGAAGCGGCTGCAGAGCATCGGCGTGAGCGTGAGCGAGATGAAACCCGAGACGAGGATGGCGGCGCTGATCGTCACCGCGAACTCGTGCAGCAGCCGGCCGAGGACGCCGCCCATGAAGAGCACCGGGATGAAGACGGCCACCAGCGAGATCGTCATCGAGATGATGGTGAACCCGATCTCGCGCGAGCCCCGCAGCGCGGCGGTCATCACCGGCTCGCCGAGCTCGATGTGCCGGATGATGTTCTCGAGCATGACGATGGCGTCGTCGACGACGAAGCCGACCGAGAGGGTGAGCGCCAGCAGCGAGAGGTTGTCGATGCTGAAGCCGCAGAAATACATCACCGCGAAGGTGCCGACGACCGCGATCGGCATCGCGATGCTGGGGATGATCGTGGCGGAGACGGAGCGGAGGAAGAGGAAGATCACGAGCACCACCAGGATGATCGCGAGGATGAGCGTGAACTTCACGTCGGAGACCGACTCGCGGATCGCCTCGGAGCGGTCGATCAGGATGTCGAGGCTGACGGAGGCCGGCAGCTGTGAGGTGAACTCCGGCAGGATGGCCTTCACGTTGTTGACCACCTCGATCGTGTTGGTGCCGGGCTGGCGTTGGACGAAGAGGATGATGGAGCGGTCGGCGTTGTACCAGCCGGCGGTCTTGTCGCTCTGCACGCTGTCGATGACGCGGCCGAGGTCGCCCATGCGGACGGGGGCGCCGTTGCGGTAGGCGACGACGAGCTGCCGGTAGGCGTCGGCGCTCTTGAGCTGGCCGGTCGCCTGCACGGTGAGCGCCTGGCTGGGGCCGTTGAGCGTGCCGGTGGGCTGGTTGACGTTGCCCGCGGCCAGGGCGGTCTTGATGTCGTCCATGCCGATTCCACGCGAGGCGAGGGCCTGCGGGCTGACCTGGACGCGGACGGCGTATTTCTGCGAGCCCATTACCTGGACCTGGGCGACACCGCTCACGGAAGAGATGCGCTGGGCGAGGAGGGTCTCCGCATATTCATCGACGTCGGAGAGCGGCAGGGTGGGCGAACTCAGGGCGATGAGCAGGATGGGATCGTCGGCCGGATTGGATTTCCGGAAGGAAGGCGGGCTCGGCATGTCCTGCGGCAGCCGGCGCTGGACGGCGGCGATGGCGGACTGCACGTCCTGCGCGGCGCCGTCGATCGAGCGGTCGAGGCTGAATTGCAGGGTGATCTGCGTGCTGCCGAGCGAGCTCGACGACGTCATCGAGTCGATGCCCGCGATCGTGGACAGCTGCTGCTCCAGCGGGGTGGCCACCGAGGACGCCATCGTCTCGGGATTGGCGCCGGGAAGGCTGGCGGAGATCTGGATCGTCGGGAAATCGACGTTGGGCAGGTCGCTCACGGGCAGCGAGTCGTAGGCGACGATGCCAAAGATCGTGATCGCCGTGGTCACGAGCGTCGTCATGACCGGCCGGCGGATGAACAGCTCGGGGACGTTCATGACTTGGGCTTGCCCTTGCCCTTTTTCCCGGAATTTGCGGCCGCCGTCTCGCCCGCGGTGCCGCCCGGGCCCTCCTTGATCATCACCGGCTTGCCGGGCAGCACGCGCAGCTGGCCCTCCGCCACGACGATCTCGCCCTCGCGGACGCCGGAAGCGATCACGGCCTCCTCCTCGGTGGTGCGCTCGACGGTCACGGGCCGTTCCTCGGCAGTCTGGTCAGACTTGATGACGAAGACGAACTGGCCGTTCTGGCCGTTCTGCACCGCGGAAGTCGGCACGACGAGCGCGGTGGGCGAGTCGAGCGTCACGGTCACGCTGGCGAACTGTCCCGGCCAGAGCCGGCGGTCATCGTTGGGAAACGTCGCCTTGAGCTTCAGCGTGCCCGTCGTGGCGTCGATGTTGTTGTCGATGAACGTGAGCTCACCCTTCTCGGACACCTCGTTCAACCCGGGAGGCTTGGAGGCGACGGCAATCGTCCCGGCGGCCCGGAAATGATTGATCGCCCCGAGATTCTGCTGGGGCACGGAGAAGGTGACATAGATCGGGCTGAGCTGGTTGATGGTCACGAGGGACACCGTCGTGTCGCTCGCGCGGATGAGGTCGCCCTCGTGGGCGCCGACACTGCCGGTGAGGCCCGAGATCGGGGCGCGGATCGAGCAGTATTCCACCTGAAGGCGGTCGTTCTCGACCGCCGCTTCGGCCGAGCCGAGGGCGGCCTGGAGCGCGCGCTCGTTGTCCTGGATCGTCTGGTACTGCTCCTTCGAGACCATGCCCTGCTCGCTGAGGCCCTTGTAGCGGGCGACCTCGGCGACGGCGGTCTCGTGCTGCACCTTGACCTTCTGCAGATCAGCCTGGGCCTGGCGCAGGGCGGTATTGAAAGTGCGCGAGTCGATCTCGAACAGCAGGTCGCCCTCCTTGACCTCCTGGCCCTCCTGGAAATGCAGCTTGAGCAAAACGCCCGTGACCTGCGACCGGACCGAGGCGGTGCGGATCGGCTCGACCGCGCCGATCGCGTTGAGCGCGACCGGCATGACCTTGCGCTCGACCTTGCCCGCGACCACCGGGGCCGGTCCGCCGCCACCGCCGCGCCGGCCGCCCGCGGCCGGTGCGGCCGCCTTTTCGGCGCAGCCGGAGAATCCCGCGACGCCAAGGGCGGCGCCAAGGATCACGATCGGCCCGCACATCCAGCGGCGGGAGAGGAAAATGGAGGAAGCAGTCATGAATGGGGAATGGGCGAAAAACAAAAAACGGTCGTCAACAGGTGTCGGGGATTGACGGATATAAGGCAAAAGAGTTTTTCATCCGGAACAGGATCGTGACGAAGGCGCGCGATCCGACGCAATTTGCGTTCTGGGCGCGGTTTCCACGACAGCAGGAAACGATTCGAGCGCCGAGCGTTTGGGCCCGCTGGACGAGCGTTTCGGCCTGCCGGGGATGGCCGGGGACGTCCCGGTAAAACTCCCGGAGGCCTGTGCACGTCGAAAACCGCCCCGCTGTCCGGCGCGGATAACCTTTTCCTTGCTTGCCGTGCGCCGCGGCTTTTCCCTCGGGGGCATTTTTCCCTATGAAAGTCCTCGTCGCCGACAAAATATCGCCCAAGGGAGTTGCCTATCTGCGTCAGCAGCCGGGCCTGGAAGTCATCGAGGCGTACGGGTCCTCTCCGGAGAAGGTCCTGGAACTGGTCAAGGACGTGCACGCCATCGCGGTGCGTTCCGAGACCAAGATCACCGCGGCCGTCCTCGCCGCCGCCCCGCTCCTGAAGGTCGTGGGTCGCGCCGGCGTCGGGGTGGATAATGTCGACGTCGATGCCGCCACCGAACGCGGCGTGGTCGTGATGAACACGCCGTCGGGCAACACCATCGCCACGGCCGAGCTGACTTTCACGCACATGCTGTGCGGAGCCCGTCCCGTGCCGCAGGCCGCGGCCTCGATGAAGGCCGGACAGTGGGACCGCAAGAGCTTCTCGGGCATCGAGCTTTTCAAGAAGACCCTCGGCGTGGTGGGCCTCGGCCGCATCGGCGGCGAGGTCGCCAGGCGGGCCCAGGCCTTCGGGATGCGCGTGCTCGCCTACGATCCCTACCTTTCGCCCAGCCGCGCCAAGGCCATGCAGGTCGAGGCGGTGGAGCTCGACGAGCTGCTGAAGCAGTCGGACTACATCACGGTGCACATGCCCCTGACCGACGACACCAAGTACATGATCGACGAGAAGGCGTTCGAGAAGTGCAAGAAGGGCCTGCGCATCTTCAACTGCGCCCGCGGCGGCATCATCAAGGAGAGCGCGCTCATCGCCGCGCTCAAGTCGGGCAAGGTCGCCGCGGCGGGCCTCGATGTCTTCGAGGACGAGCCGCTCGCGAAGGACAGCGAGTTCCGCACGCTGCCGAATGTCGTCCTGACGCCGCACCTCGGCGCCTCGACCACCGAAGCCCAGGAGGCGGTGGGCATCGAGGTGGCGGAGCAGATCGCCGACGTGCTCAACGGCGGCGTGATTCGCAACGCCGTCAACATGCCCACGATGGATGCCAGCGCGGTGAAGATTCTCGGGCCGTACCTGGACCTCGGCGCGAAGCTCGGGACGCTGGTGCAGCAGATCGCTCCGCCGCAGATCGCGCAGCTTCGCATCACCTACTGGGGCAAGATCGTCGATCTTGATGTCAATGCCGTCACGCGCTCGATCCAGCGCGGCTATCTTCGCCGCATCAGCGGCGAGTCGATCAATTTCGTGAACGCCCCGTCGGCCCTCGAGCGCCTCGGCGTGCGTGCGGAGGTCGTGAAATCGGCCGACGATGCCGGCTACACCGAACTTATCCAGGTCGAGGCGATCACGCCCGAAGGAGCGGTGTTTTCGGCGGCCGGCACGCTGATCGGCAAGGGCAACGAGCCGCGCATCGTCAAGATCAACGGCCGCGAGGTCGAGGTCGCCGCGGAAGGGCAGCTGCTCGTCCTCGAGAACGTCGACCAGCCCGGCATGGTCGGCGAGGTCGGCACGATCCTCGGCAAGGACAAGGTGAACATCGCCGACATGTCCCTCAGCCGGCTCACCCCCGGTGGCACCGCCTACATGGTCGTGCGCGTCGATCACGAGCCCAGCGAGGCGGCGCGCAAGGTCATCAAGGGCCATGCGGCCATCAAGCTGGCGAAGTTCGTCCAGCTTTAATCCTCCACGTGTTCGCGTCCCTCCTGATCGCCGCCGCCATCGGATACCTGTTGGGCTCGCTGCCCTTCGGCTTCCTGGTGGCGCGCGCGAAGGGCGTGAACATCTTCGAGGTCGGCAGCAAGAGCTCCGGGGCGACGAACGTCCGCCGCGTGCTGGGCAACGGGCCGGGCTACCTGGTGTTCGCCCTCGACGCGCTGAAGGGCGCGCTGGCCTCGGGCTGGCCGCTCGCGCTGGCCCATGCCCGGCCCACCGCGGCCGATGCCGGCCTGATCGACCTGAGTTTTGCCGGCGCCATGGCGGTGGCGGGGCTCTTTGGCGCGCTCCTCGGCCACAGCTTCTCCTGCTTCACGGCCTTCAGGGGCGGAAAGGGGGTGGCGACCGGTGCGGGCGGCTTCGCGGTGCTGTTCCCCTGGGGCGCCTTGATCGCGGTCGCGGCTTTTGCCGTCGTGCTGGCGCTGTCGCGCTACGTTTCGCTCGGCTCGATGGTCGGCGCCGCCACGCTGCCGCTCTCGGCCTGGCTGATGCACCAGCCGGGGCTGATCGTGGGGGTCTCGGCGGCCGTGGCGATTTTCGTGATCGTGCGCCACCGGTCGAACATCTCGCGCCTCGCCGCCGGCACGGAAAACAAGATCGGCCGCGCCGCCAAGCCATGAAGACCCGCACCATCAGGATCGGCCTCTGCGGCCTCGGCACCGTCGGGCAGGGCGTCTGGAAGCATTTTTCCGCCAGCCGCGCCCGTCTCGAGGCGCAGCTGGGCGTGAAGCTCGAGCTGCACCGCGCCGCGGTCCGCGACCTGCGGCGGAAGCGGGCGGTGAAGATTCCCGCCAGCCGGCTGACGGACGACGCCCTCGCCGTCGCCACCGACCCGAAGATCGACATTGTCTGCGAACTGATCGGCGGCACCGGCCTGGCGCGCCGTCTCACGCTCGCCGCCCTCGCGCGCGGCAAGGTCGTCGTTTCCGCCAACAAGGCGCTGCTCTGCGCGCACGGCGCGGAGATCTTCGCCGCCGCGCGGAAGGGCGGGGGACATTTCTTCTTCGAGGCCTCGGTCGCCGGCGGGATTCCCATCATCAAGGCCCTCCGCGAGGGCCTCGTCGCGAACCGCTTCCGGCTGATCTACGGCATCCTCAACGGGACCTGCAATTACATCCTCACCCGGATGAGCCTGGAGGGCGCGCCGTACGCCGACATCCTCGCGGAGGCGAAGCGGCTGGGCTACGCCGAGGCCGACGAGTCGCTCGATGTCGAGGGCTGGGACACCGCGCACAAGGCCAGCATCCTCGCCTTCCTCGCCCATGGCGTGTGGGTGAAGACCGACCGCATGATCGTCGAGGGCATCGACCGCGTCGCGCCGATCGACATCCGCACCGCGGCGACGCTCGGCTACGGGATCAAGCTGCTGGCCGTGATCGGCCGGGACTTCGCCAGCAACGAGCTTTTCGTCCGCGTGCATCCCACGCTGCTCCCGAAGGAGCGCGTGCTGGCGAACGTCAACGGCGTGTTCAATGGCGTCTCGGTCGCGGGCGACGTCGTCGGCACCACCACCTACATCGGCCGCGGCGCCGGGCAGGATGCGACGGCCAGCGCCGTGATCGGCGACATCGCCGACGCCGTCACGCTGCTCACCACCGGCAAGGCGGTCTCCACCGGCGGGCCGGAACGCGGTCCCCGCCCGCGCATCGCCGTGCTCGAGAATGTCCTCAGCCGCTACTACCTGCGCATGACCGTCCGGGACCAGCCGGGCGTCCTCGCGCACATCGCCCAGATCACGGCGCGCCATCGGGTCAGCATTGCCAGCGTCATCCAGACCGCCGCCGGGCGGAAGGACGCGGCCTCGCTCATCCTGACCACCCACGAAAGCAACGAGCGCGCGATCCGCGCCACGCTGGCGGACCTCGCCCGGCTGAAGAGCGTGCTGGAGGCGCCGCTGCTGCTCCGCATCGGCGATTTCGCGGACTGATGAGGGGTGCAGTCCAGAGTCCAGAGTGGAGAGTCGAGGGCCGGACAATCGTCCCGGGCTCGGTGATTTTCTTCCGTCTCTCGACTCTCGACCCTCAGCCCTAGACTTTTCCCCTTCCATGTCCCGCATCGTCCAGAAATACGGTGGCACCTCCGTCGGTGATCCCACCCGCATCAAGAATGTCGCCGCCCGCATCAAGGCCATCCGCGACGAAGGCCATGAGCTGGTCGTGGTGGTTTCCGCCCGCGCGGGCGTGACCAACGAGCTGATCGCCCGCGCCAAGGAGGTCTGCGCGAACCCGAGCGAGCGCGAGATGGACCAGCTCCTCGCGGTCGGCGAGCAGGAGACGATCGCGCTGACCGCCATGGCGCTGCACGGCATCGGCGTGGACGCGGTCAGCTACACCGGCGCGCAGGCCGGCATCTTCACGGACAAGGTGCACACCAAGGCGAAGATCCGCACGATCAACGCCAAGCCGCTCGAGAAGGACCTCAAGTCCGGCAAGGTCATCATCGTGGCCGGCTTCCAGGGTATCAACGACGACGGCCAGATCACCACGCTCGGCCGCGGTGGCTCGGACCTCACCGCCATCGCGCTGGCGGCCGCGATCCAGGCCGACAAGTGCGAGATCTACACCGACGTCGACGGCGTCTATACCGCGGACCCGCGCGTCGTGAAGGATGCGCGCAAGCTCGACGAGATCAGCTACGACGAGATGCTCGAGCTGGCCTCGCTCGGCAGCAAGGTGATGCAGTCGCGCTCGGTCGAGTTCGCGGCCAAGTACAACGTCGTCTTCGAGGTCCGCTCCTCCTTCAACCAGAACCCAGGAACCATTGTGAAACAAGAAGTCGCCTACATGGAAAAGGTCGTCGTCCGCGGGGTCGCCGTGGACAAGGACCAGGCCAAGGTCACGATCAACAACATCACCGACAAGCCAGGCTCGGCCGCGAAGGTGTTCAAGGCTCTCGCCAACGCCCACATCAACGTGGACATGATCGTCCAGAACGTGGGCCGCGCCGGCGTGGCCAACCTCACGTTCACCGTGCCGCTGTCGGAGAAGGACAAGGCCGTGAAGGCCCTCGCGCCCGCCCTCAAGGAGGTCGGCGGCGAGGCGGCGTTCGACGAGAAGATCGCCAAGCTCTCCGTCGTCGGCGTCGGCATGCGGACGCACAGCGGCGTCGCCGCCACGCTCTTCGAGGCGCTGGCCAAGGCCGGCGTGAACCTCGAGCTCATCAGCACCTCCGAGATCAAGATCTCCGTCGTGATCGGCAAGGACAAGGCCGACGAGGCCGCCCGGGTGGCGCACAAGGCGTTCGACTTGCAGCAATAGGCCGATCTTGGACCTGGGGTCGATTGAAGCGGGGGGGGGCGTACGTCCCGATGGAATCCTCTCTCGTTCAAGCGAGTGGAAGCCTTCTCGCGGCCGCCCCGAGGCCAATGGGTCTGCGGCCCAATCTTGACTGTTGTTTTCCCGGCCGTTTATTCCCCCAGAGTGGCATGAAGTATGTTTCCACCAGGGGCGGATCTGAGTGTTCCTTCTCCGAGGCAGTGGCCAGTGGTCTGGCCCCCGGAGGTGGACTTTTCGTGCCCAAGGACCTGCCCGATCTTTCCGCGATCTGGCCAAAATGGGAGGGACTGGGCTATGCGGAACTGGCGTTTGAGTTTCTGCGGCTCTTCATCGACGACATCCCGGAAAGCGAACTGCGCTCGATCATCAACGCGTCGTACAAGAATTTTAGCCGACCGGAAGTCGCGCCGCTCAAGAATCTCGATGCCAACACTTATGTGCTCGAGCTCTTCCATGGACCCACGCTGGCCTTCAAGGATTTCGCGCTGCAGTTTCTCGGCAATCTCTATGAGCGGCAGTACCGGAATACCGGTCGTCCGATCAACGTCTTGGGCGCCACCTCCGGCGACACGGGAGCGGCCGCCATTCACGGTCTAGTCGACAAGCCGGGCATCAAGATCTTCATCCTTTATCCTGACGGCCGCATCTCGCCGCTGCAGGAGCGCCAGATCGCCTGCACCGGCGCGCCGAATGTGTACGCCCTGGCCGTGAGTGGGACGTTCGATGACGCCCAGGCGGCGGTAAAGGCGATCCTCGCGGACAAGGTTTTCTCGGCCCGTCACGGTCTCGCGGCGATCAATTCCATCAACATTGCCCGATTGCTGGCTCAGTCGGTTTATTATCTCTATGCTTGGCTGCAGTTCGACCAGGCGAAGCGCGAGCGGATCGAGTTTGTCGTGCCGACGGGAAATTTCGGCAACGTGCTGGCTGGCTGGCTGCTGACCCGCATGGGCGTTCCGATCCAGAGCTTCAAGGTGGCGACCAACCGGAACGACATTCTCTACCGGTTCTTCAAGAAAGGCGTCTACCGGGTCGGAATCGTCAAGCCTACCTTGGCGCCTTCGATGGATATCCAGGTGGCGTCGAACTTCGAGCGGTTCATCTATTACTACGAAGACCAGGATCCGGTCCGCGTGTCGGAGATCATGAAGCAGATCTCGAAGCCGAAGGGGACCCGCCAATACACCTTCCGGCGGTTCAGCGCCGGAAACATTTCGGTCTCCAAGGCCGAAGATGAGAGCATTCACGAGATCATCGGCCGTGTCTGGCGCAAATACAGCTATGTGATCGATCCGCACACCGCTTGCGCGTTCAAGGAGCTGTCGCCGGACAAAATCAGCATCGTGCTGGCCACCGCCGACCCGGCGAAATTTCCGGAAACGATCAGGATGGCGATCAAGGATGCGAGCAAGGTTCCGCAGGCGAAGAGCCTGGAGGCTTTGAAGCTGCGCCAGCCGCACAAGTTCCCTCTCAAGGCCGAGACCGGGGTGATCAAGCGCTTCGTCGCCGAGCACGTTGCGGACTCTTCTCCGCTCGTGGCGGCGATCTGAACCGGCTGGAGTTCTGGAGAACGGCATGGACATCCGGCAAAATTTCGATTCCTTCCACGTTCTCATGTCTTCGTTCTCGGCCATCGCTCCGGCGATCATTAGCATTATCAGCGAACCCCAGCCCGGGTCCGGAGACTCGGCGTAAGCGCACCGCGCACGCCGCCGACCGCAAAGACCCCGGGCCAAAACCCCGGGGTTTTGTTTTTTAGCCCCGCCACCTTCGACCATGAAAGCTCCCGCTCAAAACGCCCTCAAGATCTACGACACCACCCTCCGCGACGGCACGCAGGGGGAGGGCATCTCGTTTTCCGTGACGGACAAGCTCCGGATCGCCGAGAAGCTCGACCAGTTCGGGGTCGACTACATCGAGGGCGGGTTCCCGGGCTCCAACCCGCGCGACATCACCTTTTTCCAGGAGGCGAGGGGCCTGAAGCTGAAGCACGCCCGGCTCGCGGCCTTCGGCTCGACCCGGCGCGCGGGCGTCAAGGCGGCGGAGGATGCGCAGCTGAAGCTGCTCGTCGACAGCGGCATGCCGGTCACGACGATCGTCGGCAAGACCTGGACGCTGCACGTGACCGAGATCCTCCGCACCACGCTGGAGGAAAACCTCGCCATGATCGAGGACTCGGCGCGGCACCTCGTCGCGCACGGCCGCGAGGTGGTGCACGACGCGGAGCATTTCTTCGACGGCTACAAGGCCGATCCCGATTACGCGCTGAAGACCCTGGCAGCCGCGCTGCGTGGCGGGGCTTCCAACCTCACGCTCTGCGACACCAACGGCGGCACGCTGGTGGATGAGTTCAAGACGATCGTCGCGCGCGTCGTGAAGGAGTTCGGCGCCGAGCGGGTGGGCGTGCACTGCCACAACGACAGCGGGCTGGGCGTGGCCCTCTCGCTGGCGGGCGTGGAGGCGGGCGCGACGCTCGTGCAGGGCACGATGAACGGCTACGGCGAGCGGGTGGGGAACGCCAACCTCACGACCATCCTGCCGAACCTGCTCCTGAAAATGGGCCGGACCGCCCACTGCGCGCCGCAGCTGGCGCAGATCCGCGACCTGTCGCTGTTCTTCGACGAACTCGCGAACCTGCGTCCCGACCCGAAGGCGCCGTTCGTCGGCCAGTCGGCCTTCGCGCACAAGGGCGGCCTCCATGCGAACGCGGCGCAGAAGGTCGCGCGCAGCTACGAGCACATCGACCCCGCGCTCGTCGGCAACCACACCCGCGTGTTGGTTTCCGACATGGCCGGGCGCAGCAGCCTCGCGCTCAAGGCGCGGGAGCTGGGGCTCGAGCTCGACGAGAAGCGCCCGGAGATGAAGGGCCTGATCGAGGAGCTGAAGGAGCGCGAGTTCCGCGGCTACGAATACGAGGCGGCCGACGCCTCGTTCAAGCTGCTGGTGGCGCGCTCGCTCGGGCAGCAGCGCACGTTCTTCGAGGTCGAGAGCTACCGCGTGATCGTCGAGCGCCACGGCGCCGAGCTCTGGGCCGAGGCGACGGTGAAGCTGAAGATCAACGGGGAGTCGGTCCACACCGTGGCCGAGGAGTCCGGCCCGGTCGGTGCGCTCGACCAGGCGCTCCGCCGCGCGCTCGAGAAGACCTACCCGCAGCTGCGCGACATGACCCTGCGCGACTTCAAGGTGCGCATCCTGGACAGCGCCAGCGGCGCCGGCGCGCGCACCCGCGTGCTGATCGAGAGCGGCGACGGCAAGTCCATCTGGGGCACCGTCGGGGTGAGCGACAACATCATCGACGCCAGTTGGGAAGCGCTGCGGGAGTCGGTGGAGTACAAGCTCGGCCGCCCCTCGGGCGGCTGATTGCGGATTTTGGACTGCGGATTGGCCCCTTGCGCCTGGCCGGCGTCTTGGCTCCGTCCTGCCGGCTGACCCCTGTCCCGGGTCTCCTGTCCCCGGTCTGCTGAGGGTAATGCCCTCCTTCGCCAAGACTCGGCGGGCAATTTTCTTCCCGATTCGGGAAGAAAATTGGTGGTAGGACCTGGATTCGAACCAGGGAAGGCGTTAGCCAGCAGATTTACAGTCTGCCCTCGTTGGCCACTTGAGTATCCTACCAAAAGTGGAACGCGGAAATTCGCGAGTCGCTCATGGGAGTTCAAGGCTTTTTTCGTTCCTTGCTAGCGACGGGTCCGGCGGCAATTTTCCGGGGCGCCCGGGCCGAATTCATATGCAGTCCCTGCTCGATCATCCTGTTCTCGGCCATCTTCTCACCGTGGGCGGCGTCGTGCTCGCGCTCTTCGCCATCGCCCGCATCATCAGCGAGCGCCGCCAGCCCAGCAACACCCTGGCCTGGCTGCTGGCGATCATCCTGATCCCCTACGTCGGGGTGCCGTTCTACCTGCTCCTCGGCGGCCGGAAGCTCCGCCGCCTGCTCGCGCGCAAGTCCCCCTTCAGCGCCGGTCGCACCGAGCTTCCGCCCGCCCGGGCTGCCGTCTCTCCCACCGCGCAGGCGGCCACGGGCAGCGGGGCGTGTCCGCCCACCGGCGGCAACCAGGTCCGGCTCCTCGCGACGGGCGAGGAGGCCTTCAAGGAACTCGAGCGGCAGATCCTTGCCGCGCGGCACTCGATCCACATCACCACCTTCATCCTCGGCCGGGACGAGACCGGCAAGCGGGTCGTGCGGCTGCTGGCGGAGCGCGCGCGGGCGGGCGTGAAGGTGCGCCTCCTCCTCGACGCGGTCGGCTGCGTGTTCTCGAGCCGGGGTTTCGTCGAGCCGATCCGGGCCGCCGGCGGGGAAGCGCGGCGCTTCATGCCGGTGCTGCCCTTCTTTTCCCTCCGCAACTCGGCGAATCTCCGCAATCACCGCAAGATCGCGATCTTCGACGGGCAGCACGCGATCATCGGCGGACACAATCTCGCGCGCGAATACATGGGCCCGACCCCGATCCGCAAGCGTTGGCGGGATTTCGGCGCGGTCGTCGCCGGGCCCGCCGCCTCGCTGCTGAACGACGTCTTTCTCGCGGACTGGTCGTTCGCCAGCGGCCAGCCGCTGGAGGAACTGCGCAGGAGTCTCCCCTCGGAATCCGCCGTGCCGGCCGGCAACAGCGAGCTGCAGGTCGTGCCCAGCGGGCCCGACGTGCCGGGCGATGCGCTCTACGAGGCGATCGTGTCCATGATCCAGGAGGCGGAGCGCAGCATCTGGATCGTCACGCCCTACTTCATCCCCGACGAGGTGCTGTTGCGCAGCCTGATCGTGAAGGCGCGCGCGGGGCGGGAGGTCGTCCTCGTCGTGCCGGCGCGGTCGAATCATCCGATCACCGACTTCGCACGGCGCCACTATGTCCGGGAGCTCCAGCGCGCCGGCGGCCGCGTGCTCCTTTTCGGTCCCGGCATGATGCACAGCAAGGGCGTGATCGTGGACGACCGCATCGGCCTCATCGGCTCGGCGAATTTCGACCTGCGCAGCCTCTTCGTGAATTTCGAAATCGGCCTGCTCCTCTACTCGGAGCCCGACATCCGGGCGATGCGCGCCTGGGCCGAGGAATTGATGGAGCACAGCCGCCGTCCCAAGGCGGAGCGCCCCAGCCGCTACCGCATCGTGGGCAACCTCGTCGAGGAACTCAGCCGTCTCCTGGCGCCGCTGCTCTAGGTCCATTTTCGGATTCAGATCCGGCATCTCGCGCGGAGGCGCAGGACCACAGAGATCGGATCACCTCCGTGCCTCTGCGCCTCTGTGCGAACATCAGGACGCTCAGAGCAATCCCGCCGTCCGGAAGCTGTAGTAGCCAAGGCCCAGCGGATCGGCGGAGGGCTGGCCGACGATCACGTGGTCGAGCAGCTCGATATCGAGGGCGCGCGCGGCCTCGCGAAGCTGGCGGGTGACCTGGAGGTCGGCCGAACTGGGGGTGGGATCCCCGCTCGGGTGGTTGTGCACGCAGATGATCGCGGCGGCGGCGGTACGGACGGCCTCGCGGAAGACCTCGCGCGGGTGGGCGAGGGCGGCGGTCGCGGTGCCGGAGGTCACCTCAATGCGCTTGAGCAGGCGGTTTTTGCGGTTCAGGCACAGCACCCAGAATTTCTCGACCTGCAGTCCGCGCACGATCGGCTGGAAATGGGCGGCGACGGCGTCGCCGCGGTTGAGCAGCGGCGCCTCCGCGCCCTGCTGTGCGAGCGTCCGCCGGGCGATTTCCATCATCGCGACCAGCTGGAAGGCCTTCACGCCGCCGATGCCGCGGAGCCGGCGGAAGTCCGCCTCGCTCCAGGAGACCAGCCCGGCGAGCGAGCCCGCCTCGGCCACGAGCCGGGTGGCGAGGGAGAGCACGTCGTGCCCGCGGGTTCCGCTCCGCAGCACGATCGCGAGCAGTTCGGCGTCGCCGAGCGCCCCGGCCCCGAGCCGGCCGAGCCGCTCCTGCGGACGTTCGGTGGCGGTGAGCTCGCGCAGGCGGTTGGTCGGAGGGTATTCGGAGGGAGGAGCGGTTTCGGCCATGATGGGCCGGACAGCGCGCCGGCCGATCATAGTGAACGTGGCGGGCGAGCCCGTTCTTTCGGAACGCGAGGAAAAAGTGGAAGGCGTTGACCGCTGATCATCAAACCTCGGAAATCTTAACCCAGAGGCCGCAGAGAACGCGGAGTAAAACCCCGCCAATCTGGATCGCCTGGCGGCACAGCGCTCTCCGTGCCCTCTGCGTTAAACCGGTTTGAGGCTCTACGGGTTAGGGCGGACGGAGCCAAACAACGCGTTGGGGGCAGCGCGTTCCATCGTCAGCGCCCACTCAGCACTCAGTAGTGCTTGATGTAGGCGTCGCGCCGCAGCCGCTCCAGCCAGCGCTGCTGGCTGATGGCCGCCATCTGCTGGGTCAGGATCGCCTCGATCTGCGGGCGCACCGCATCGAGCGGCTCGATGCCGGCGTACTTGCGGTCCTCGACATAGAGCAGGAAGCAGCCCTCGGGCATGAAGACCGGGTCGGGCACGTCGCCCTTCTTCGCGTTGAGCAGCGCGGTGCGGAATTCCTTCCGCATTTCGCTCTCGGACAGGTTCTGCCAGCCCCAGTCGCCGCCCTTGCTGCGTTTCGGGTCCTGGCTGTAGATCTTGGCGAGATCCTCGAATTTTTCGCCGCCCTTGAGGCGCCGCATCACCTCGTCCGCCTTGGCCTGGAGCTGCGCGTCGGTCTCACCCTCGCCGCGGGAAAACTGGATCATCCGGAGGTGCACCTGGTCCTCCTGGTAAAAGCGCTCCTTGTTCTCGTTGTAATACTGCTCGATCTTCACCGGGCTCACCATGCTCTGCGACTTCCGCTGCTGCTGCTTCATGTAGTTCACGATGATGTCCTCCTCCGTGTCGCGGCGGAATTCCCGGATGGTCTTCCCCTGCGACCGCAGGTAGGCGAGGAACTTGGAGCGGTCGTTGTCGAAATTCTCCGCCTGCTGGCGGGCGATCTCGCTGTCGATGTACGTCGCGGGAATGGAACGCGGCTCCTCCTCCTCGCCCTTGGGCTTGCGGAATTCCTTCACGATGAGCACGCGGTCGATCAGGCCCTGGATGGTGTCGTCCTGCAGCGACTCCAGCATGTCGTTGAACTCCTTTTCATTGTGCGCCTGGCGCTGCAGCTGGGGGATCAGCGGGGAGATTTCGTGGCGGACATCGTCCACCGTGATGATCCGGTCCTCCACCTGGGCGGCGATGCCGTTGGCGAAGCGGAGGTCGAGGTTGTCGTCCGGCGCCTGCTGGCGAGTGGCTTCCGCCGCCGGCGCGGCGGGAGCCGTCGGGGCTTTCATCGGCTGCGCCCGGGCTGCAGGCAGGGCCAGCAGGGTCGAAAAGCAGGCCAGTCCCAGGGGCAGAATGGAGCGACGGAGCGTCATGGAAGATTGTTCAGAAAAACGATTATTTCCCTCAAACGTAGAAGCGGTTTCGGGGCGGTCAACCTTGGAAACCGGGTGCCGACCTGCACCCAGTCGTCGCGGCGCCCGGAGTTGCGCAGGCACTTGAGCCGGCTCGATTCCGTTTCGACGGAAAGGAGCCCTTTTTGTTCCGCCCGGATGCGGATTTCCGTGACTAATAAGAGCGCCTTCACCTCGTCGCCGAACTTGCCGAAGCGGTCGCGCAGGTCGGCCTCGATCTGCTTCAGGTCGGCCAGGTTGCCGGCGAGGGCGAGCTTGCGGTAGAAGTCGATCCGCAGGCGCGTCTCGCCGAGATACGAATGCGGCAGCAGGGCGCGGATCGCCGGCACCTCGACGGCGCCGCTGGCATCGTGCTCCGCGTCGCGGACCGCCGTGTAGCTGTCGGCGTAGCGCCGCCGGCCCTCCTCACCGCCGGCGCCCTCGCCGATCGAGACGAAGTCGAGCTTCACGGCGGCGCGCACCGCCGCAGCCTGCTTGTCGCCGCGCAGCCGGGCGACGCTCTGGCGGAGCAGCTGGCAGTAGAGCTCGAAGCCCACGCCGGCGATGTGCCCGCTCTGCTCGGCGCCGAGCAGATTGCCCGCACCGCGGAGCTCCAGGTCGCGCATCGCGATGCGGAAGCCGGCCCCGAGCTGGTTGTGGGTCCGCATCGCGCTCAGCCGCTGCCGGGCGACCTCGACCAGGCGCGTGTGCCGGTGGAGCAGCAGGTAGGCATAGGCCTGGTGGCGGAAGCGTCCCACCCGGCCGCGCAGCTGGTAGAGCTGCGACAGCCCGAAGCGGTCCGCGCCCTCGATGATGATCGTGTTGCAGTTGGGGATATCCAGGCCGCTCTCGATGATCGTGGTGCAGACCAGCACGTCGTATTTCCCGGCGACGAAGTCCGTCATCGTGCGCTCCAGCGCGTCCTCGCCCATCTGCCCGTGGCCGATGCCGATCCGGAGGTCGGGCAGCAGCTCGCGCAGGCGCGCGGCGACGAGATCGATCGTCGTCACGCGGTTGTGGAGGTAGAAAACCTGGCCGCCGCGGCGCAGCTCGTGGCGCACGGCGTCCACGACGGTCTTCTCGTCGTAGCTCTTGACGAGGGTCTGGATCGGGTGGCGGTTGGTGGGCGCGGTCTCGATGACGCTCATGTCCCGCGCGCCGGTGAGAGCGAGGTGCAGCGTACGGGGGATCGGCGTGGCGCTCATCGAGAGCACGTCGACGGTCGCGCGCATCCGCTTGAACACCTCCTTGTGTTTCACGCCGAAGCGCTGCTCCTCGTCGATCACGACGAGCCCGAGCTCGCGGAAGCGGACGTCGGCCTGCAGCAGGCGGTGCGTGCCGATGAGGATGTCGACCTGCCCCGCCTCGGTGGCGGCGAGGATCGCCTTCTGCTCCGCCCGAGAGCGGAAGCGGCTGACCATGTCGATCGCGACGGGATAGCCGGCCATGCGCTCGCGAAACGTGTTGAGGTGCTGCTGGGCGAGCACGGTGGTCGGGACGAGCACGGCGACCTGCCGCCCGCCCTGCACGGCCTTGAACGCGGCGCGGATCGCGACCTCCGTCTTGCCGAAGCCGACGTCGCCGCAGATCAGCCGGTCCATCGGGCGCGAGCGCTCGAGGTCGGCCTTGGCGTCGTTGATCGCCCGCAGCTGGTCGGGCGTCTCGGTGAAGGGAAAGGACGCCTCGAATTCCTTCTGCCAGGCGTTGTCCGCGGGAAACGCATGCCCGGGCTGCGCCTCCCGCGCGGCCTGGATGCGGAGCAGCTCGCCTGCGAGGTCGATGGTGGCGCGCTCGGCGGCCTGCCGCGCCTTCTCCCAGCGCCCGGAGCCGATGCGTCCGAGCTGCGGCTTCGCCTTGCTCAAGCCGACGTACCGGCTGACGAGGTGCGATTCCGTCAGCGGCACGTGCAGCGTGACCTGGTCGTCGAACTCGAGCGAAATGACTTCGCGGGGTCCCTGGCTGGTGTCGAGCTTGGTGAGCCCGCGGTAGAGGGCGATCCCGTGCTGGAGGTGAACGACGAAGTCGCCCTCGACCAGCTCGGCGAAATCCAGCAGCTGGTCGATCTGCGCCCGCTGGGCGACGGCGCGCGGGTTCAGCGACGGACGCCGGGTGCGCTGGCGGCCGAAGATCTCCGTCTCGGTGACAACCACCAGCCCGGCCGGAGCGCCGGCCGGAGCCGGCGGCGCCTTCTTTCGAGCGTTCCCCGCAGGACGCGATTTTCCCGCCTGCAACGTGGGCCAGTCCAGCCGGGTTTCCCTTCCGAACGTCAGCCGGAAGCCCTCGTTCAGCGTTCCCCGCTGGAACACGGGTACCAGTCCCTTCAGCGTCGGGTCTTCCGCGAGGATCTCACGGGCGCGCTGCTCCTCGCCGTCCTTGGAGACGACGAACACCACGGCGTGGCCCCCGGCCTGCCAGGTCGCTGTCTGCCGGAGGAACCGGCGGCGCGCGTCGTCCTCGGCCTGCAGCCGCTCCTGCGCCACCAGCCCCTCGTCCGGATAGCTGCGATGGTGCGTGAGGCTCTCGCTGTTCCAGGTGACTTCGGTTTCCGCGCCGTCGAACAGGACCGAGGCCTCGTCGAGATCACCAACCCCAAAGCTTGCGGCGCATTTGGCCAGCAAGGCCGGCAGGGCGCGGACTCCGCTCCGCGCCGGGTCCGCGTTGGCGGCTGCCTCCGCGACGACGTGCCCCTCAGCAGCGTCCGCGTCCAAGGCTTGCCCGGCGCGGAGCGGAGTCCGCGCCCCGCCTGGCTCTTCCGCAAAGAGGTTGAATTCCTCCTCGAGGGAAGCGGGCTCGACGAAGACGAGATGGGCGTGCGGCGAAAGATAGTCCGCGAGGCCGGTGGTCGAGGGATCGAGTTTCACCCGCGGGGAGGCGGCGAGGGAGATCGAGTCGACGGCGTCGCCCGAACGCTGCGTGACGGGATCGAAGAGGCGGATGTCCTCGATTTCGTCGCCGAAGAAATCGAGCCGGTACGGCCGGCTGGCCGTCACCGGATAGACGTCGACGATCCCGCCGCGCACCGCGTAGTGGCCGGGCGCCTCGCAGACGGCCTCGGAATCGTAGTCGAGCTGCTGCAATTGCTCGAGCAATCCGTGAAACGGCTGCTTCTGGCCGCGCGTGAGGACGAGTTCGCGGGTGGCAAACTCCCCGAGCGACGGCACGGGCTGGAGAAGGGCCGCGGGCGTGGAGAGCACGACGAGCACGTGGGCCGTTCCCGACGCGGACCGCACCGCACGCAGCCGCGACAGCACGGTCAGCCGGTCGCTCGACGCGGCGAAGGCCTCCCGCATGTCGCGGTTGTCCGGCATGGATTCGGGAAAGACCAGCGCCGTCAGCGCCTCCGGATTCCCGCCGGCCACGCGATGGAAAAAGACGATGTCCTCCGCCAGGGTCTCGGCCGACTTCAGGTCCTCCGCCACCACGATCCAGACCGGGGCCGGCCGGTCGCGGAGCAGCCCCGCGAGGACCGCGCCGCGCGCCGGCGGACAGACGCCGGTGAGTTTGGAGCGTGGGGAGGTGGAGGCGGGCATGGCGGGCGCGGAAGAGGGAAGCACGGAAACGCGAAAGCGCGGAAAGACAATACGCTACGCGGTAGCGGAGGCGTAAGGCGGCAGCGGAGGACGGAAGACAGAGGACAGAGGGCGGGGTCGGCCAAGCCGCAGCGGCATGAGGTTCGGCCCTCACGCCTCAGGCCTCACACCTCACGCCTCCGCGAGAGAATCGAGCGCCGCCTGCGCGGCCGCTTCCTCGGCCAGTTTCTTCGACGAACCGCGGCCGGTTCCGGCCGGCTGGTCGTTGATGAAGACGGAGACCTCGTATTCGCGGGCGTGGTCCACCCCCGCCACCTGGACGACCTCGTAGCGCAGCGCCGCGTTGCCGTGTCGCGGATGGACGATTTCCTGCAGGCGGCCCTTCGGGTTGTCGGCCCCGAGCGCCACCGCCAGACGGTCGGGCAGGGGGCCGTAGAGATCGAGAATCACCCGCCGGGCGACGGGCAGGCCGCCGTCGAGATAGATCGCGCCGAACAGCGCCTCGCAGGCATCCTCCAGCGCCGCGTCGCGCCGGCGTCCGCCCGTGGCCTCCTCGCCCGGACTGAGGCGCAGGAGGGCGTCGAGGCCGATCTCGCGCGCCAGCGCGGCGAGGAAGCTCCCCTTCGTCAGCGCCGCCCGCCGCCGGCTGAGCGGACCCTCGCGGTCGCCGGGAAAAAGCTGGAACAGCGCCTCCGTCAGCACGAGCTGGAGCACCGCGTCGCCGAGGAATTCGAGCCGCTGGTTGCTCTCCGCCACCTCCGGGTGGTCCTGCAGGTAGGATGGATGCGTGAGCGCGCACGCGAGCACGGTGACGTCGCGGAACGAGTAGACCAGGCGGTGCTGCAGGCGCTCGAGAAGCTGGGAGTCGGAGTCGGGCAATGGATTTGAAAAACCCAAATTACAAAGGTCCAAACGCCAAAGAAAGGGGCAAATTCCAAATCCTGCCGGACCACCGTAGGGCGCGGACTCCGCTCCGCGCCGGGCTAACCTCGAGCGCAGACCCGAAAGACAGGCATCGTCATCGCCGAGCAAGACCCCAATGCGGACCCGGCGCGGAGCGGAGTCCGCGCCCTACCGGGTGCGCCGCCGATCTTTTGGCGTTTGTCCCCCTTGGCGTTTGCGATTTGCCCGCCCTGCGGGCTACGAGGAGGCGCTGGCGTAACGCCGCAGGCCGAGATTGAAGAAGAGGATCGCCACGGCCAGCCACGCGGCGGTGACTCCGGCCAGCCACACCGCGTACGACGGATGGAAACCGTGCAGCAGCGTGCTCGCCGGCGCATTGCTCACGACCACGACCGGAAGGATCCAGACGAAGACCGTCTCCGCCAGCCCCTTGAACGCCGCGCGCGGCAGCCGGGAAAACTCGAAGAGGGAGAAATAGCTCGCCACCACGCTGTCACCGCCGGTGGTCCAGAAGACGAGCGAGGCGGAGATCACCAGCACGCTGAAGTGGATCGCGAGGCCGCAGAGGATCATCAGCGCGTAGAGCGCGAGGTCGGCGAAGCCCGGATGGAGCCCGAGCTTGTGGGCCGCGTAGATCACGACGCCCATCGCGACGAACGAATTGCAGAGGCCGTCGGGATCGAGCTTGCGCGTGGCGACCATGAACAGTGGGTTTCCGGGCTGCGCGAGGAAGAAGTCGAACGTGCCGGTGCGGACGTTGCGCGCCATCTCGAACAAGTTGCTCCAGAAGAAGCCCATCACGTACCGCTGGATCAGCATCGCCGTGCCGACGAGGAGGATCATCTCGTACTTGGTCCAGCCCGCGACGGAGTCGGTGTGCTCGTAGATGACCGTGACGAGCAGCAGGTTCACGCTCATCCAGAGCAGCTCGACCATCGCCCAGAGGAAGAAATCGAACCGGAACATCAGCGTCCGCACGATCGAGTACCGCGCGCTCGCGAGCCAGATGCGGAGGTAGCTCGGCCGATTTTGGATTTTGGGTTTTGGGTTTTGGATTGTTCCGGACCCGAAATCTGAGGGTGGAATGGAATTCGCTGAGTTCACGGTAGGGCTCGGGTGTTCAGTTGATCGACAAATCCAAAATCCGCATTCCAAAATCCAAAATCAAATCACCCGCCCACCGCGGTATGCCGCCGGAGCCCGCGGGTCCAGAGCACCTGGGTCAACGCGAGCAGCGCCACCGCCCAGCCGGCCTGGAGCGCGAGGCCGGCGACGGCGCGGGGCTCGTCGATGCGGCCGGTGAAGATGGCGGCGGGAAAATACATCTGGTAGTAGAAGGGCAGGTATTCGGCGATCCGCAGGAGGCGCGGCGGCAGCAGGTCGAGGGGGAACATCTGGCCGCCGAGCAGCGCCTCCACCGCCATCGAGAGGATGACGAAGCCCTGGATCTCGAGGAACCAGAACGTCAGCAGCCCGAAGCAGTACGCGATGCTGAACTGGATCAGCGCGGCGAGGGCGACGGCCGGAAGCCCGAGCCCCACGCGCCAGGCCACCAGCGAGGGGAGCGACAGGTGGTCGCGCACGAACGGGAACAGCACGAGCAGCGGCACGAGCATGAGCGAGCCCGACACCAGGCGCGCGGAGGTGAAGACGCTGAAGCGGTAGCCGAAGTAGTTGATCGGCTTCAGGAGGAACTGGTTGATCAGCCCGTTGCGGATGTCCTCGCTGATCTGGTAGTCCTCGTTGAAGGCGCCGATGAAGAACTGGAGGACGACGAGCACGACGAAGTAGGTGATGGTTGACGGCAGGTCGAAGCCGCCGACGCGCGGCGTGCCGCTGAAGACCGCGCCCCAGAGGATGAACACGACCGCCAGCTGGAAGAGCGAGAAGAACGCCCGGATCAGGAAATTCCACCGGTAGACGATGTTGCTCTGCAGCCCGACGAGGAAGGCGTGCCGGTATTTGTCGAAGGCGGAGAGCATGGGGCGAGTAGCGAGTAGTGAGTAGCGGGTAGCGAGTAGCGCAAGCGTGGGAATCGAGTGAGCGGGGGGGGATTGGACTGCAAGTAGAGCGAAGCGGAATGAAAAATTCCGACCTACTCGCTACTCGCTACCCACTACTCGCTACTTTGCCGCTTCGAGCCCGAAGCGGCTGATCACTTCCTTCGCGAGGCCGCGGTAGGCGACGGCGCCGGGGCTGAGCGGGTCGTAGGCGAAGATCGTCTTGCCGAAGCTCGGGGCCTCGCTGAGGCGCACGGTGCGGGGGATGACCGACTCGAAGATCTTGTCGGGCAGGTGCTTTTTCACCTCGTCGACCACCTGCCGCGAGAGATTGGTGCGGCCGTCGAACATCGTCATGACGACGCCGCCGAGCTCGAGCGCGGGATTGATGCCGGCGGTCTTGAGGCGCTCGACGTTGCGCAGGATCTGGCCGAGCCCCTCGAGCGCCATGTACTCGCACTGGAGGGTGATGAGGAGGTAGTCGGCGGCGGCGAGGCTGTTCATCGAGAGCATCCCGAGGGCGGGCGGGCAGTCGATGATGATGGCGCGGTAGCCGTTCGAGGCGCGGATGGCGTCGAGGACGCCGCGCAGGCGCGCGAGGTAGTTCTCGCCCTGGGCCAGCTCGATCTCCGCGGCGGCGAGGTCCTCCTCGCTCGGAATGACGGCGAGATGCTCGTAGGCGGTCGGCGTGATCATGCCGAAGGCCGAGCCCTCGCCGCGGAGCGGACCGTAGAGGCTGCGTCCGGCCTGCTTCTCGACTCCGAGGGCGCTGGTCGCGTTGGCCTGCGGGTCGAGGTCGACGATCAGGGTGTGGATTTTCTTGTCCGCCAGGGCGGCGCCGAGGTTCACCGCGGTGGTGGTTTTGCCGACGCCGCCCTTCTGGTTGGCGATGGTGAAGACGGTGGTGGGCATGAGCGCGCCCCATGTGTAGGGCGCGCGCGCGCGAGCGCAAGCGCGCGCGGAGGACGGAGGACGGAAGCCGGACGAAAGCGGCGGATCCGATCGGTCATCCTGCCCTGCCGCCTCAACGAGGTGACCTACAATGATCGTCCGGTCTCAGTCATCTGTCCTCCGGCGTCCGGCCTCCGTCCTCCGGTCAAGGGCTCAGCCCTTGACCGCCCCGGCCGTCAGGCCGGAGATGAACTCCCGCTGCAGCAGCAGGAACAGGCACATCACCGGCGCGACGGAGACGACGGTGCCGGCGGTGATGAGGCCGTACTCGGTGCCGTAGACGCCCTTGAGGTTGTTCAGCGCCACCGAGAGCGGAAAGAGCTCCGGCGTCTGCAGGATCACCTGCGGGCCGATGAAATTGTTCCAGGCGCCGACGAAGGTGATGAGCAGGAAGGCGCCCATCATCGGACGCACCAGCGGCAGCGCGACGGTGAAGAAGATCCGGCCCTCCCCGGCGCCGTCGATGCGGGCGGCGTCGATCAGCTCGGACGGCACGCCGTTCAGCATCGCCTGGCGGAAGAGGAAGACGCCGAACGCCGGTGTCAGCGCCGGGAGGATCAGGCCGGCGTAGGAGTTCAGCAGGCCGAGCTGCCACAGCAGCTTGTAGCCGGGCGCCAGCAGCAGCGGCGGCGGGATGATGAGGGCGGCGAGCACGATCGCGGTCAGCAGGCCGCGGCCGCGGAACTCGTACTTCGCGAGGGCGTAACCGCCCATCGCGCAGCACAGGGTGGCGAGCACGCTCGTGACCGAGGCGTAGAACAGGGAGTTGAGCAGCGCGCGGGGAATGCCGAGTTGGGTGAACAGCTGCGTGTAGTTCGCAAGCGTCAGGCGGTCCCAGGCGACGCCGAGGAAGCCGTCCCCGGCCGGCAGGAAGCGCGACGTGAAGAAATCCTGCTTCGTCTTGAGCGAGGAGGTGACGATCCACGCGAACGGCAGCGCCATCACGACGGCGCACAGGGTGAGCACGACGTAGACCGGCGCGAGCGCCAGGCGGCGGAAGGGGCCGTTCATGACGCCTCCTCCTCGGCCCGCGCGAGGCGGCGCTGGACCCAGGCCGCGACGATCAGCAGCAGCGCAAGCAGCCAGCCGATCGCGCTGGCGTAGCCGAGGTCGCCGACGATGAAGCCGCTCTTGTAAAGATACATCACGACCGTGAGGCCGTGGTTGTTCGGCCCGGCGCTGTTGTCGAACATCACCCAGGGCAGCTCGAAAAGCTGGAAGCTCCCGATGACCGAGAGCAGCACGACGAAGCCCGCGACCGGCCGGATCTCCGGCAGGATCACGTGGCGGAAGCGCTGCCAGGGCCCGGCGCCGTCCATGTTCGCCGCATCGAGCAGCTCGGTCGGCACGTTCTGCAGCGCGGCGAGGAAATAGACCATGTTCAGGCCGACATACATCCAGAGGGATGCCACGATCAGGGAAGTCATCACGTAGTCCTGCATCCAGGGAAACTCGGGATCGAAGGCGGGGAAGAGCGCGTGCAGCAGCGAGTCGATCAGGCCCGTGCGGATCTGGAACAGGAGGAAGAAGATCATCGCCACGAACACCATGCCAACGAGCGACGGCGCGAAGAACACGAGGCGGAACAGGGCGCGCCCGCGCAGGCCCGGGCGGTCGAGCAGGAGCGCGAGCCCGAGCGAGAGCGGGACCATGAGGAAGACGAAGCCGCCGGCGTAGGTCGCGGTGTTCCGGAGCGCGGTCCAGAACAGCGGGTCATCGAGCAGGTGCCGGAAGTTGCCGCCGCCGATGAAGACCGCGTGCCGCGGGCCGTAGGTCTGCTGGAACGAGAGGAGCAGCGACTGCAGCAGCGGCCAGGCGACGAACGTGCCGAACACCAGCACGAAGGGCGCGGCAAAGATCCACGGGGCCCACGGGGAGTGGCGGCGGAGGACGGCGGGTTTCATGGGGCGGGCGCGGGAGCGGGCTGCGAGACGAAGACGTTGCGCGCGATCTCGCCTGCGATTTCACGCTGCGCCTCGTCGAGCAGGCGGTGGGCCTCGGGCCGCAGTTCCTCGACCGTGAAGCGGTTTTCCTGCAGGGCGTAGTCGCGGAGGGAAAGCAGCACGCCGGTCAGCCGCTCGATCGCGGGCACGGTGAACGCCGACGAGCTGCGGTGCGGGACGTCGGGCGCGAGCCGGATGAACAGCTCGCCGATCTTCTGGCCGGAGAAATAGGGATCCGGCTCGTGGAAGACCGGCAGCGACCAGAGCGAGGTCACCGGAGTGAGGATGCGGACGTTGCGGTAAAGGGCCTCGGCGGACGCGGGCGAGAGGTAGAGGTATTTCGCCATCCGCCAGCTCTGCTCGAAGTCGGCGGTGGTCTTCGGGATGCCCAGCATCGTGCCGCCGAGGACGCTCGTGCGGCGGCCGCCGCGGGTCCAGGCCGGGAGCGGGATGATCTTCACCTTGCCGGCGAGAGCTGGGTTGAAGTTCTCCCACGCGCCAGCCAGCCAGTCGGGCATGAGGGAGGCGAGCACGGTGCCGTTGGCCCGCATCTGGTCGCCGCCGGCGGTCTGCTCGGGGGCGTCGATGCACATGCGGCGCGGGCCGGCCAGCCAGGTCACGAGGGTCGCCACGATGTGCGCGTTGGCCTCCGAGTTGAGCACCGGGCGCCCGTCGTCGTCGAACAGCCGGCCGCCGCCCTGCAGCACCAGCGTCTCGATCAGGTTGCGGTTGGCGGGCGAGGGCCAGAAGTTGAGCAGGTAGCGGTCGGGCCGGCCGTCGCCGTCGAGGTCCTTCATCAGCGGGCTCAGCAGCCGGAAGAAATCGTCCCAGGTCTCGACCTGCGTCATGTCGATGCCGGCGGCCTCGACGATGTCGGCGCGGTAGGCGAGGCCGACGGGATGGATGTCGTGCGGGATGCCGTAGATGCGGCCATGCGAGGTCCACGGGCTCAGGGAGGGGCCGTTCAGTTTCTCCAGCAGGCCGTCCTGGCGGAGGCGGTCGGTGAGGTCGGTGAACCCGACGTCGTCCGGCGGACCCGTGAAGGTGCGCCCCACCACCATGCGTTCGACCTCCATCAGGTCCGCGACGGGCGTGCCGGAGAGGAAGCCGGAGAGCAGCCGGCGCTCGAGCGCGTAGAACTGGATCACGCTGACGTGCAGCGGCTGCCCCGGATGCTCGCGGTTCCACTGGTCGGCCAGCGGCTGGTAGATCGGCAGGTGCTGGCGGGCGAAGATCCAGAAATCGGTCCCGGTGCGCTGCGGCACCCGCCAGAGCGCGACGGCGACCGAGGAGGAGGCTGCCAGCGCGAGGATCACCCATGCGCCGGGGGACAGCAGCGCCAGCCGGGCGGCGAACATCTTTCTCATTGGGGGCGGGGGAGTGTGGCGCTCGCGGTAGCGAGCCAGCAAGCTCGGTTTGGAACTAGGAAGTAAGAAGGAAGAATTGAGAAACCCGATCGTCCAAGGCAGGGCTCACACGAAGGCACGAAGCTCACGAAGTGTATCGTCGGACCACGCCGCCTTCTTCGTGAGCTTCGTGCCTTCGTGTGAGCACCTCTTTATTCCTCCTGCTTGCTTCTTAATTCCGAAAACCGACTGGCGCCCAAGCCCGCTTTGCGTAACGGTAACGGCCCATCGTTCGTTCAGGAAAGGATACCCCCATGAAATTCGCCCTGAGAAAGTTCGCGGCCGCGGGCGCGCTGCTCGCCGCCGGCTTCACCGCCTTCGCCACTTCCGCGCTCGCCGCCTCGTCGGCCGGCGCGCCCGTCGCCCTCCGCGAGGACCAGACGGCCTACACGCTCGACAACGGCCTGATCGCGGCCCGCGTCGACAAGAGCTCGGGCGATCTCGTGTCGCTCAAGTACAAGGGCGTCGAGATGCTCGCGACGATTTACGGCGCCGACGGCCTGCCCGACCTGAAGATCGACCCGCCCGGGCAGAACACGCGCGGCGGCGGCGGCGGGTTCAACGACCACCAGTACGGCTTCTGGTCGCACGACGCGATGGGGCCGCGCGACACGCAGGCGGCGGTGGCGGCCGTCACGATCGACCCGGCCAAGAACGGCGGCGAGCGCGCCGAGGTCTCGGTCAAGGGCATCTCCAACGGACGCAAGATGGGCACGGGCCCCGGCTCCAATCCGCAGGGCAACCTCGCCGTCGACATCGAGATTCGCTACGCGCTCGGCCGGGGCGAGTCCGGCGTCTACACCTACTCGATCTGGGAGCACCAGCCGCAGTACCCGCTCGCGATCAGCACCGAGGCGCGGTTCTGCTTCAAGCTGAACGACACGTTCGACTGGATGCTCGTCGACGAGAATCCGCACCGGAACAAGCTCTATCCGAAGGAATCGCGGGAGAACAAATACGACTACACGACGAACCAGTTCGACCATCGCGCCTTCGGCTGGGCGAGCACGGCGACCAAGACGGCCTGCTTCATCGTCAATCCCTCGATGGAATACATGAGCTCGGGGCCGATGAAGATCGAGTTCCTCTGCCATCGCGACACGAACCAGGTGGCCGCCCCCTGCATCCTGAACTACTGGCGGAGCAGCCATTACGGCGGGTCGTCGCTGAACATCGCCGAGGGCGAGCACTGGACGAAGGTGATCGGCCCGTTCCTCCTTTACGTGAACTCCGGCGCCGATCCGCAGACGCTGTGGAAGGACGCGCTCGCGCAGGTGGACCGCGAGAGCGCCAAGTGGCCCTACACCTGGGTGAAGGGCGTGGATTATCCGGCGCGCGAGCAGCGCGGGACGGTCAAGGGCCAGCTCGCGTTGGTCGATCCGCAGATGCCGGGCGCGAAGATGTCGCGGCTCCTTGTCGGCCTGTCGCACCCGGCCTACCTTCCGCCCGCGCCCGCGAGCGGCCCCGGTGCGAACGGCCCCCGGCAGATGGTCGACTGGCAGAACGACGCGAAGAACTACGAGTTCTGGGTCCGCGGCGACGACCAGGGCCGGTTCACGATTCCCAATGTCCGCCCGGGCACCTACACGCTGCACGCGATCGCGGACGGCGTGCTCGGCGAGTACACGCAGGCCGAGGTGAAGGTCGAGGCCGGGCGGACGCTCGACCTGAGCCGGATCGCCTGGACCCCGGTGCGCCGCGGCAGGCAGATCTGGGAGATCGGCATTCCCAACCGCACGGCCACCGAGTTCTTCAAAGGCGACGACTATTTTCACGACGGCATGCCGCTGCTCTACGCCACGCTCTTCCCGCACGACATCAACTTCGTGATCGGCAAGAGCGATTACCGGAAGGACTGGTACTACCAGCACGTGCCGCACGCCGACCAGGCCTCGATCGACGCGCAGGCGGCCTGGCAGGCCGAGCGCGCCGCCGCGGCGGCCGCACCCCG
>DASZQN010000014.1:0-4275 GCA_035549635.1 Opitutaceae bacterium | reverse complement strand
TGGCACCTCGATGTCGGCTCATCACATCCTGGGGCTGGAGCAGGTCCCAAGGGTATGGCTGTTCGCCATTTAAAGTGGTACGTGAGCTGGGTTCAGAACGTCGTGAGACAGTTCGGTCCCTATCTGCCGTGGGTGTTGGAGATTTGCGAGGCGCTGTCCCTAGTACGAGAGGACCGGGATGGACGCACCTCTGGTGTACCGGTTGTCGCGCCAGCGGCACCGCCGGGTAGCTATGTGCGGACGAGATAACCGCTGAAGGCATCTAAGCGGGAAACTCACCTCTAAACCAGATCTCCCTGAAGAGCCGTGGAAGACCACCACGTCGATAGGCCAGGTGTGGAAGCGCAGCAATGCGTGGAGCTAACTGGTACTAATCGCTCGTCAGGCTTGATCGCTCAAAGTCCAAGATCTTGCGGGCCTCCGCCCGCCGGGGCTCAAGACCTCGGCAACGATCTGGATCAGACTTCCAGCCTTCGTCACATTCCGTTCAACGCAAAGAACAACGAGCTTCGCTTCGATGACCTGGTGGTCATGGCGAGGGCCCCAACACCCGATCCCATCCCGAACTCGGACGTGAAATCCCTCAGCGCCGATGGTACTTCGTCTCAAGACGTGGAAGAGTAGGTCGCCGCCAGGTCTTCCAAGCGAAACTCTCAAAACACACACACAAACGCAGTCCGATCCCAAGCAAACATCCGTTCGCACCAAAACCATGAGCAACACCATCCGGAACCCATAACCTCCGGAACCAATCGCTCATCCGAACGAAAGTCATAAACGCGGGGTGGAGCAGCCCCGTCCGCCGCAGGCGGACAAACCAATGCCAACCGGGCTGAAACCCGGTCCAAACGTCAGACGCGGGGTGGAGCAGCCCGGTAGCTCGTCAGGCTCATAACCTGAAGGTCATAGGTTCAAATCCTATCCCCGCAACCAACCTCAAAAGCCCCGCCAGACGCACAAACGTCGGCGGGGCTTTCTGATTCCAGCGCGAGATGGGCGCGGGGAAACGTTCCCGGCTGTCAGCGACGATCGCTGCGGATCCGCCGCGGCAGGGGCGCGCGTGCTGATGGGCCGGCCGCCGGCGCGTTGGATTCGGGCTCCGAATCGGGCCAGTCGGCGGCACTCTCCTCGATCGCCGCGATCCGCTCCGCCAGGCCGAGCCCGGACGATCCTGTCGCGGACGCGGATCGGTTCAGCGCCAGCTCGATGCGGCGCACCTTCTCCAGCGTGACCTCGAGCAGCTGCCGGTTGAAGCTGATCAGGTCCGCCAGCAGGCCGATCAGGAAGGTGGTGAGGCCGATCACCAGGAAGGCGCCGCCCAGCACCAGGGACTGGATCTTGCCCTGGCCTTCGCCCAGCGCGTAGCTGAGGAGGAAGCGGCCCACCGGGATCATGCCGATCAGGATCAGCACCAGGCCGATATAGAAGAAGGCCTTGAGCGGCTGATACATCGAATACATCCGCAGCATCGTCGTCGCGGACTTGCGGATGAAGCTGGGGATGCTGCGGAACAGGCGCGATTCGCGGGTCTTCGGGTTGGTGCCGACCGGGACCGAGGTGATCGCCATGCGCTTGCGGCCGCTCTGGATCAGCATCTCGGTCGTGTAGCTGAAGGCCGACACGATATTGAGATTAAGGGCCGCCTCGCGCGAGATCGCGCGGAAGCCGCTGACGGCGTCCGGAATGTCGGTGTTCGAGAGCTTGCGCACGACCCAGCTCCCCACGAACTGCAGCCGCTTCTTCGCCGGCGAGAAATCGGCGGTGCCCGAGGTCTGGCGGTCGCCCACCACGATGTCGGCGCGGCCTTCCAGGATCGGCCCGATCAGCGTCGGGATATCCGCACCCGCATACTGGTTGTCGCCGTCGGTGTTGACGATGATGTCGGCGCCGAGCGCCAGGCAACGATCGAGGCCGGTGCGGAAGCTCGCCGCCAGTCCCTTGTTCCTCTTGTGGCGCACGATGTGATCGACGCCGAGCGCGCGCGCGACCTCTACCGTCCGGTCGCTCGATCCATCGTCGACGACCAGGATCTCGACGCGCTCGATCCCTTCGATCGTTCGCGGAATGTCCGCCACCGTCTGCGGCAGCGTGTCTTCCTCGTTGAAACAGGGAATCTGGACGATGAGCTTCATCGGCGCTGCGCTGCCTTGCCCTGCCGTGGTGCCCTACATGGCCAGCCGCTCGGAGGGCCCGTCGCCCGTCCGGCAAGCCTCCGCCGATCCCTGTAATATCAATAGGTTGCGGGGGCGCGGGACGGCTTCGACCAACGCCGTCACCCTATCGGGGCAAGCTTAAGAAGCCGTTGAGGGGGCGGGTGATGCATCGGCCGCGGTGCATCCCCATCTCCTCACCAGACCGCACGAGACGCATCCGTCTGCAGCGGAAAAGGAGCCAATCATGAAAATCGGGATCATCGGAGCCGGCCAGATCGGCGGCACGCTGACGCGCCGCTTCCGGGCGCTGGGGCATGAGGTTTTCGTCGCGAACTCGCGCGGCCCCGAGACGCTCGCCAAGCTGGCGAAGGAAACCGGTGCGACGCCCGTGTCGGCCAAAGAGGCGGCGCGAAGCGGCGCCGTCGTCGTCGTGACGATTCAGGAAGGGCGGATCCCGGAACTCCCGGCCGATCTGTTCAAGGGTGTGCCCGCGGATGTCGTCGTGGTCGATACCGGCAACTACTATCCGCGCCAGCGCGACGGCCGCATCGACGGGATCGAGAAGGGCCTGACCGAAAGCCGCTGGGTGGAACAGAAGATCGGCCGCAAGGTGGTGAAGGCCTTCAACAACATCTACGCCAAGCACCTGCTGGAGCTGGGCCGCCCGGCCGGCGCTCCCGGCCGCATCGCGCTGCCGGTCTCAAGCGACGATGCCGCCGCGAAAACCGTGGTGCTGAAGCTGGTGGAGGCGCTCGGCTTCGACGGCATCGATGCCGGCGGCCTCGACGAATCCTGGCGCCAGCAGCCCGGCACGCCGGTCTATTGCACCGACCTGAATGCGGAAGGTGTCCGCCGCGCCTTGAAGGAAGCCAAGCAGGAACGCCAGCCGGAGTGGCGCGCCACGGCGAAGAGCCCTGGCAGCTTCACCGCCCCGGCCTGAGCGGCAACGGTCGAAAGGCGGGGAGCGGCTCGCGCGACAGCGATGCCGCTCCGCCCGCGCTCAAGACGCCGCGAACTCGTTCAACGCCGCCGGCACGGTGCCGCGCAGCAGCGCTTTGCGAGCCTGCCATTCGGTCGCCGGGTCCAGCGTCTCGTAGAAGCGGATCTCGCCGCCGGCCAGCGCGGCGATGGGAATCCCGTCGCGATAGAGCAGGCGGTTGCCCGTCAGCGCGGCGAGCTTCGGCCCCGGCGTCAGGATGCCGGCGAGGTTGAGCGGGTCCGCGCCGGACAAGGAGACCCAGCCGCCCGATTCGTCCTTGCGCCTGATCTCGCGCAGGAGACCGATCGCATCGGGCAGCGCGAACTGCTCGCCGGAGAAGCCGGCCACGAAGCGACCACCGCGGATCTCGCCGCGCGCCTCCAGCCGCCGATAGACGCGCAGCAACTCGCGCCAGGGCGGCAGCCAGTCCGCCTCGCGTTCGATCGCCCGCCAGAACACGACGCCGTAGCGCAGCAGCAGGCTGCGCGCGGCGTGCTCGACGGCTTCCGCGCTTGCCGCCGGTCCTTTCGCTCCGCCGACAGGCGCGCGCCGCGCGAGCGCCCAGCGGCCCGCCTCCTCCATGCCGTGATCGCTGATGCGCCGGCGGCGGCGGGCACCGGCGCCGGGCTTGCGGCGGTCGGACGGAACGAGCAAGGCACGCAAACCGCCGAAGCTGTCCGAGGCCACCAGGCCCAGCGCCACCAGCTCGGCCAGCGCCTCTTCGACCTGCGGGCGCAGGAGTCCCGTGCCGGCGACCAGCTCGTCGAAGAAGGAGGCGCCCTGCTCGCGAATGAAATCGATCACCGCCTGGGCCCGGCCGCTCGGCGTCGGGCCGGTGCTGTCCGGGTTTGCCGACAGGGCCTGCCACAGGGGCGCGTGGCGGCGGGCGAGGAGCGTGATCGGCGTGGTGCGCACAGGCGCCACGCCGCGCTCGGCCCCGTTCGGCTTGCCGTTGCGGGGCTTCAGCCGCGCCCAGGCGACGCGGCCGGCGAGGCATTCGTCGTCGAGCCAGGCCGGCTCATAATCGCCGATGCGCGCAGGGAGGATCTCCGTCTCCCAGGCGCCCGCCGCCGCCTCGAATCCCTCGAGCTGCGCGACCGTTGTCGCAACGGCGTCGGGGCCTTCCATCTGCGTGTCCGCGGT